>NZ_JBBCQM010000001.1:0-553238 GCF_037150015.1 Asaia sp. VD9
CCAAAAAAAGAATAAATCAGTCAGCACTCTCATCATCAGAACCACTGGTTCAGACAACACCAAAGCGCCGCCAACATATCCCTTCCATTCCTATTCAATTTTCAAAGAACCCTACCTAAACTACTGATCTTACTCAGTCTTTCAGGCAGCCACCCCAGCATCGTCCGCTGCGGTGAACGGGCTTTTAGACCCCACACACACCACCGTCAACACCATTCTTCAAAAAAATGACATAACCCTTCGAAAAAACTGACCGGAAGATCGAAGGCGAACGCCGGAATAAGGAACGGGAAAAGGGGGCCAAAGCCCCCTCCCCCACTTCCCGAGGCGGAGTCCGAGATCAGAAATCGACGCTCGCCGTACCACCCACGAAGAAGGGCGACGCAACATAGTAAGTTGTGCTCCCTGCAGAGAGCTTGCTGCCGAACACACCCGTCGTCGCCTTGCCATTGGCTGCCGTGCCATTCACGAAGCCGAGGTAGTGATTATTGGTGATGTTCTGCAGATTAAGCTGCAGGACCGGATTCTTCATGAACCCGAAATTATGGAAGCGATAGCCTGCATGGACGTTCATCGTCACATAGCTCGGTATCGAGGTGTCATTATTGAAGGTCGAGTACTGTTTGCCTACATATTTGAGCGCAAACCCGCTGAAGAGGTGCCCGTCGTCGTAGTCGAGATTGAAGGCAACCTGTTGCTTGGGTGTCTGGGGGGCGAATTTGCCCTTGCTGAAGACGTAATCCCCGTTACTGCCAGCCGCGACATTACTATCGGTGCGCGCGTTGATGTACTCAGCCGAGATATAGGGACGTAGGTGATAGAGAATGGGGCGTGTGCCGATTTCGAAATCGACGCCGTCAGCATGTGCCCCCCCGCCATTGATGCTCTGCGAGTAATAGGAGCCGTTCGGCAGAACGACCGTCTGCGTATAAAGTCGGTTCGTGAAGTTGTAATGGAAGTAGGTCAGGGTGCTGTTGAAAAGCGAACCCTGATAACGAATGCCCGCCTCTTCGGAAATCGAGATTTCCGGCTTCTGATTCGGGTTTGCCTTGGTACTGTAACCAGCACCCTTCGTGTACGTGCCCGCATCATAAAGCGACGTGTTCATCGGGATACGGAAATTGGTCGTGCCTGAGGCAAAGAGCTGGAACTGGTTGTTCAGCTTGTAACGGATCGAGGCGGCAGGAAGCGGCTCATTCCAGCTGCCGTTGATATAGGGCCCGGTAGAGGTGTTCGGCAGGTAGTTCTGCCCCTGACGCGTAATCATCGCATATTTGAGCCCCCCTTCAATCGTCAGACGGTTATTCAGAAGGGACAGGGAGTCATCGATGAAGAGCGTGTGGATGCGCGTCTGGGTCAACGTATCACGATATTGCGCCGTGACGCCGTTGGACAAAACGAGGTTGGGACCACCACCATATTCGTCGAGAGGTGCACCCGTCGCAGGGTCGACCAGGCTATATGGTGCGGTCTGGATCTGCTTGGAATACTCGAACCAGTACCCAACCATCAGGCGGTTTGCGCCAGTATGGAGCGCGAGTTTCGTCACGGCACCCGGGCGGTAGGTCTGGGTGTTCGACGGGTTATAGAGGAGAAGGCTCTTTGTATTGGACGGATTATAAGGACCGAGCGAGCCACTGAGAGACTGCGAACCATATTGCTGGCTGGTCAGGCTCTCATTATAGGCACCCCCACCATTACCATTACCATACCAGAAATACGGTGTTTCGGTCAGCGTCAGATTGTCTGTCAGGGTGAATGTCGACGGAGCGCTGGCATAGATGTTGGTAAAGGGATTCTGGTGCAGCTTGTAATAATTGCCACTGGGTGATTTAGGGTTCCACTTCGAGTCATATGTGTAGGTGGTTCCATATTTCTGCCAGTTCGCCAGGCTCATTGATGGAAACAGGGTGCTGTCACTCTGGTTGCCGACGATCGCGAGCGAGATGCGATTGCCCTGTCCCCACTCATTGACCCATTTTGTCTCGCCATGGAGTTTTTTCTGCGCGCCTGGACCACGCCACGAATCTTCATGCGCCGCAGAGAACGAAATATAGCCCTTGAGATGGGTATTACCAATGCGACCCGTGTCGACACGCCCGAAAATACGGCGCGCGTTATAGCTGCCATAAGTGCCATCGAGGTGACCGCTGAATTTCTCGGTCGGGTCGAGCAGGTACATATTCACCGCGCCGCCCGAGGCACTGATATGGGGGCTATCGAGATCCGCCGAACCCTGTTCGACATTGATTGTTCTCAGATTTTCTGAGTCGACAATCTCCTGCGGATAGACCGCGTAATTACCGATATCGTTAATCGGAAATCCTTCGAGCGTGAATCCGATCTGACTCGCATTGAGGCCGCGCAGGGTAAGATTGCCGCCATTCAGACCGAGCGGGTCTACCGAGGTGGTGTTCACGCCGGGAAGCATGGCAATGAGCTGCATCGGATTCAGGCCCGGCGTCTGCTTGGCGATGAATTCCTGTGTCACGGTGGAGCGCGACTTGGCAGCATCCTCATGAACCATGAGACCGCCGCCAGCAGCCGTGTGGCGGCTTGCGCGCACCTGCACCGTCTCGCTTTTGGCAGCGTCTGTCGGTGCGGTCGAGCCCATCATGGACGGGCCGTCATCAGCCTTCGCAACTGTTTTGGGAGCGGTCGCTTTCCGGGAGCTACCCGCGCTGGAGGACAGGCTCACCTGTGCCGAAGCCGCGGAGACCTGCAACGCGAGGACGGAAGTCGCACAAAGAAAAAAGCGGGCTCTCACACTCATTATCGTTCCTGAAGTTCATCGGCTGATCGTTAACTAGGCTTAACGAATTCACGATAGCCATTAACACGAGGGCGAAACAATCACGATGAAACTTTCATGACGATACGATTCCAATAAGTCGTTTCTTTTCAGAAACATATGTAACAAAACTATCCAAACGGTCATTTTCTGCATGGGCGTCAACCCAATGGACCTTCCTCCTCATACAGCGGCTTACTCCGCGCGATTCGACGCACCCGAGCACCCTCGCAGCCAGATGAAGCCCCGTATTCTCAAGCCACACACACAGTCTTTACCGTGAGAACGGTGCCATCATATTGATAGACTCAAATACGTTCTCTACTTTCGTCTCGTCAGTATTTGTTTTTGAAGTCTTCTATTATGCGATCAACTCGACACTTTCGGCTTTTAATCGCGTTCGGCGCTTTAGCATCCCAACCCGTGTATGCTGCGAACCAGCAGGTGCCTGCGCACGAGGCTCCCGCACCGCCCCAGCCAACGCGCCTTCCCTGGATCCACGGCCCGGCAATCACGCGTATCGAAGGAGGCTCCGATATGCGTATCCCTGCAGGTTTCGAGTTGCTCGTGCCGCCAGACGGGAAAAAGCTCCTCGCACTCATGGGTAACCCGACGACCGCGTCTGACGATCGCGCCTACATCTTGCAACCGGAGGACGCAGGGCAGGATTGGTTCATGGAGTTTTCGTATCGCGACGCGGGTCATGTGGATGACACGGATACGATCGACGCGGACAAACTCCTTGCGATGATGAGCAAATATTCGCTTGAGGACAACGAAGTCCGAAAAGCGCGGCATCTTCCCGCGCTTGACCTCGTCGGCTGGCAAACAACGCCGCGCTACGATCCGCAGACCCATCGGCTCGAATGGGCCTACAGATACAAGACGCATACGGACGACCTCATCTCCAACCTGCATACGCGCGTCCTCACCCGCACAGGCTATTATCGTGTCCTCATGGTCGGCGATGTTGCGACCTATGATCAGGACATGAAGGCCTTCGACACCGCCCTGACCTTTCTTCATCCCCTGCCCGGCAATCGCTACAGCGATTTTGAGACAGGCGACAAACTTGCCCGGTATGGGCTCATGGGTCTGATGGGAGGTGGTGCCGCTGCTCTTGCCGTGAAAACGGGACTGGCAGGGGGCGCCTTGGCTCTTATCGTCAAAATCGGCTCTGCACTTCTGAGTTCGAAGGCGATCGTTGCCGTCATCGCTTTCCTTGCCCTCCTGTGGGCTCGGCTCAAGTCCCTCTTCTCGCGCCGGAAAGGGAAGTAGATGCAGTATCTGAGCGCGCCTCTTGTGTTCGGCCTTTGCGCAGCTATCGGGTTCTGGGCGATCATGAAGATCCTGCCCAAACGTAGCAAACCGCCCGAGGCACGCGAAACCACGCCTGCCCCGAGCGAAAGCCCGCCATGGGACGGAGGGAACACACCCCATCAGTTTGGAAGCAGAGGCAGCAAGAAATAACGTCGAGGTTCCTGGACGAAACTGGCAGCTCTTATTTTGGACTATGAGAATTTTTGGCTGGGGGACCTGGATTCGAACCAGGGCTGACCGGGTCAGAGCCGGTAGTTCTACCGCTAAACTATCCCCCAGCATCTGTGCAGAAGCTGTTTGCCTTGCGGTGGCGGTGAGATAGCACCCGCCCCCACGGGCCGCAACCCCCCTTTCGGCATTTTTTTTCATAAATCGCTCATCCCGCACGTATAAAGTGCTTGCTGCGACCTGAGCGCGCTATCACATTGTTTTTGACGCAAGATTCACTCATGCGGCCAGGGAAGAGGGAGGACGATCATGGGCTACAGCCGTAGCGAGGCGCTATCGTCTCACATGCCAAATGGCGCTCTCCCGCGGCATTTCGCCGCTCTCGATCTCGGAACGAATAATTGCCGCATGATGATCGCGCGCAGGACGCATCACGGCGTGCAGATTCTGGATCGACAAAACAGGATGGTGTGCCTGGGTGAAGGGCTGGTTGAAACGGGGGAGTTGAGCTCCCGGGCCATGGACCGGGCGGTGCGGACACTTGAAGGGTATGCCGCGCGCATGAAGGGACTGGCCGATTTACAGGTCAGGGCCGTCGCGACCGAAGCGTGCAGGCGCGCCCTTAATCGCGACCGCTTCCTGTCGCGTGTCTTTGAAGAAACGGGGCTGTCTCTGGAGATCATCTCCCCTCGTGAGGAGGTCGAGCTGGCGGTGGAAGGGTGCCGGGGACTCCTGCATCGCAACCGCGCCGCCGGGCAGAGAGCCATTGTTTTCGACATTGGCGGCGGGTCAACCGAGATCGCCTGGTTGCGCCTCGATCCGGTGACACGCGGGCATGAGTTGATCAGTCTCGTCAGCTTGCCCTATGGCGTTGTCACCCTGTCGGAACAATTTGGCCACGCGCGCGGGTCCATTGATGCCGTTAGTCAGGCAGCGCTTTATGAGGCCATGATCAAGGCCGTGCAGGAACCTCTCCGGCAGTTCGAGACGATTCACCAGATCGGTCGCGAAATGCAGGCGGGTGCCGTGCAAATGCTGGGCACCAGCGGCACAGTCACGACCCTGGCGAGCATGGCTCAGGATCTGCCGCGATACAGCCGCATGGCGGTGGATGGCTTCACCCTGACCGATCGTGCTGCCCACGATGCGATCACCGTCGTGAAGGCCACGTTATGCGGTGCGGAGGCGGCACCTTCTTCCCTCTCAGCCGACAGGCAGCACTTCATGCTGCCGGGCTGTGCGATATTCGAGGCGATTCACAGAGTCTGGCCGATGCAGGAGATCATCGTTGCCGATCGCGGGTTGCGTGACGGTATGGTCGCACGCATGGCAACCCAAGCGCGTAGCAGTCGGGTCATTCCGCACGGACAGGCGCGTCACGGCGTGAACGCGCTCGGTGGACGCGAATATCGTGGCCATAATGCCTCGTCTTCCTTTATGGGTCGCGCATGACCAGAGATAGTGACAAGCGCGGCCGCAAGCCGGGCAAGCCGACTGAACGACGTATCCCAGGCAAAGCGCTCAAGAGTTCTGCCGCTCCCGGCGAAACGGACAGCGCCCTGGACGGCAGTTCGGTCCAGACGGCGCGGAACAAGACCATCACCCTGCGCACTGCGCGGGGGCGCTCGACTGCGCAGCAGCGTTGGCTGAACCGCCAGTTGAATGACCCCTATGTGGCGGCCGCCCGCAAGCAGGGCTGGCGTTCACGGGCCGCCTTCAAGCTGATCGAGATTGACGACCGACTGAAGCTGATCAAGCCAGGCATGAAGATCATCGATCTGGGTGCTGCCCCCGGAGGATGGACGCAGGTTGCGGTGAAGCGTGGCGCCAGTGCGGTGGTGGGCGTCGACCTGCTTCCGGTGGATCCCGTCAGCGACGCCACGATCATTGAAGGTGATTTCACCGATCCTGACATGCCCGCGCGGCTGATCGACCTTCTGGGTGGCCCGGCCGACCTAGTTCTGTCGGATATGGCACCGAACACGACGGGCCATGCGCCAACCGATCATCTGCGCATCATGGGCCTCGCTGAAGGCGCGCTCGATTTCGCGATGCAGGTGCTGGCGGTCGGCGGAGGTTTTGTGGCGAAGGTCTTCCAAGGGGGCTCCGAGCGGCAGATGCTCGAACCCATGAAGCTCGCATTCTCTCATGTTCGCCACCTCAAGCCGCCTGCATCCCGAAAGGAATCGAGCGAGCTCTACGTGGTGGCAACCGGGTTCAGGCCCGAACGCCTGAATCCCGGCTCCAGCTCAGAGGAGTAATTACTCCGCCACGTCCCACAGCCAGGCGGCGCCGCGTACGCCTGAGCTGTCGCCATGTTTGTTTCGGACGATGGGGGTGGTGCAGGTCGGCGTGATCACGTGACGCGCCAGCAAAGGCGGCACACGCTCGTAAATGCTGTCGAGATTCGAGACGCCTCCACCCAGCACGATGATATCCGGATCGAGGAAGTTGATCGTCAGGGCGCAGGCGCGCGAAAAGCGATCCATGTAGCGATCGAGCGCGCCGATTGCCGCGATGTCTCCGGCAGCCGCAGCCTCTTCGATGCCGGCCGTGTTATGATGCCCGACACCTTTCCAGTCTTTGGCGAGCTCGGGCCCGCAAAGATAGCGCTCAAGGCAGCCTTCATTGCCGCAAAAACACTTTGGCAGCGGGAACTCTTCCATGCGCACCCAGGGGAGCGGCGTGTGGCCCCATTCGCCAGCGATGCTGTGACGACCGCCGATCACCTTTCCGTCAACAACGATACCGGCGCCCATTCCGGTTCCGATGATGATACCAAAGACCGTGCGATTACCCGCCCCTGCGCCGTCAGCGGCTTCGGAGAGCGCGAAGCAATTCGCATCGTTCTCGACGCGCACCGAGCGGTTGAGTGCCCGATCCAGATCGATACCGAAGGGCTGGTTATTAAGCCACGTGGCATTCGCATTCTTGATCAGGCCGGTTTCGGGCGAGATGGAGCCCGGAATGCCGATCCCCAGCGTCGAGCTGAGCTGACCCGGCTTGGCCAGATGGGACGAGACGCTTCCAAGGCGCTGGTCCACGCTGGCGACCAGGTCGCGCACGGCGATCACTGCGTCTTCATAAATTCCCGGATTGGGGACGCGTTCACGCAATTGCAGATCGCCCGCGCGATCGAGAACTGCGATTTCGATCTTCGTCCCACCGAAATCGATGCCGAGGCGATAATCAGCCATCTCATGCCTTACTGATGTTGCTTCTGAAAACTGGCGCGCATGTTGCGGAGGAATAGGATCGGAGTAAAGATCTATTGGCAAAACAGCGCCCGATCTTGAAACACACATCAAGCTGCGCGCATAGTCCCGAATATGACGGTCTCCCCCACAGAAACGCTGCTCGACCTGCGCGGGCTTGCCTGCCCCCTGCCTGTGCTCAAGGCGCATCGCGCGCTCAAAGCGCTCTCCGGGGGTGCCAGGCTACGCGTACTAGCGACGGATCGCGCCAGCGTGGCGGATTTCCAGGCTTTCTGCCGTGAGACGGGACACGCGTTAGTTGCATTCTCTGAAGACGGGGAGACGCTTTCCTTCGTCATCCGTCGCAAATTGGACACAGCTGTGTCTTCCCCTGTTACGGAATAATCATAGTCATTACTTCCTTGGGCTTGGAGAATGGAGTGCGACACGCTATCCCTCCTTCCCATCGAGCCGTTTCTCATAACGGCGATTTTCCGAAACAGCGGAGCGGGACGGCATTTCAGGCATGGACGCACAGCTTTCACAGCTCTCTTTCGAGGATGCCCTGTCGGAGCTCGACAGGATCGTTCGCGGTCTGGAGAGCGGACAGATGAAACTTGAAGATGCGATCAGCGCCTATGAGCGAGGGGCCGCCCTGCGCCGCCATTGTGAAACCAAACTCTCGGAAGCGGAGATGCGTGTGCGAGCGATCACCCAGCGTGACGGCACAACGCAGGCGGTCCCCCTCCCCGAGTTCGACGAGCCTTCTGGCGGAAAAGCCCCATGACGATCACCTCTCCCACCCAGACTGCAACGCCCGAGGCCCTGGCCGCCTCGCTCGGCACTGCAGCCCGCGCCATCGAAGCCACGATCGATCGCCTCCTCCCCATGGTCGAAGGTGACGAATCGGTCTTGATCGACGCGATGCGCTA
This sequence comes from Asaia sp. VD9, assembly GCF_037150015.1. Classification (NCBI taxonomy): domain Bacteria; kingdom Pseudomonadati; phylum Pseudomonadota; class Alphaproteobacteria; order Acetobacterales; family Acetobacteraceae; genus Asaia; species Asaia sp. VD9. Next base: position 8,406 of record NZ_JBBCQM010000001.1, read on the forward strand.
CGCCGCTCTCGGCGGCGGCAAGCGCCTACGCGGCTATCTTGTAACAGAGATCGCCAGCATTTTCGGTGCCGAGCCGGAAGGCGCTCTGCGCGTTGCGGCCTCAGTCGAGATGCTGCACGCCTATAGTCTCGTCCATGATGATCTGCCGGCAATGGATGACGACGATCTGCGTCGCGGCCAGCCCTCGACGCACAAGCAGTTCGATGAGGCCATTGCGATCCTCGCGGGCGATGCCTTGCAGACTTCCGCCTTCGAGATCCTGGCCGATCATGCCACGCATTCTGATCCTGCCGTCCGTATCGCGCTCGTCATGGCGCTGGCTCAGGCTTCGGGTGCGGCAGGCATGGTGGGCGGTCAGGTGGTCGATATCCGAGGCGAAGGCAAGGCACTTCCCCTCGATCAGGTACGGCGCCTCCATGCCATGAAGACAGGTGCGCTTATCCGCTACGCGGCTGAGGCCGGTGCCATTCTGGGTGGCGCGACACGCGTGCAGCGCGACGCCATCATTGCGTATGGGCGTGATATCGGCACAGCCTTTCAGGTGGCCGATGACGTACTTGACACGACCGCAAGCGCCGAGGAACTCGGCAAGACCGCCGGCAAGGATGAAGCCTCCGGCAAATCCACCTATGTCTCCCTGCTGGGTATCGAGGGTGCACGTGCGGAAGCCGCGCGCCTCTCCGAGCAGGCCACACAGGCCCTGTCTTTTTTCGGGACCGAAGCAGCCGCGCTCAGAGCCCTGGCCCATTACATCGTCGAGCGCAGGAATTAAGAGAATGAGCGACACCACCAAACCGACCAACACCTCGTCGATCCCGACCATGGGCCGTTTCCCCCATCTCGACCGCGTGGTCGTTCCGGCCGATCTGAGAAACTTCTCGACTGATCAGCTCAAGCATCTCGCTGAGGAACTGCGCTCCGAGACGGTTGACGCCGTCTCCACCACGGGCGGGCATCTTGGCGCCTCGCTCGGCGTGGTCGAACTGACCGTTGCGATGCATGCAGTCTTCAATACGCCTGATGACCGTATCATCTGGGATGTTGGCCACCAGGCTTATCCCCACAAGATCCTGACCGGACGGCGCGATCGCATCCGCACCCTGCGCCAGCCTGAGGGTCTGTCCGGCTTCACCCGCCGTGCCGAGAGCGAATACGACCCGTTCGGAGCGGCACATTCCTCGACCTCGATTTCGGCAGGTCTGGGCATGGCGGTGGCGCATCACCTGCGCGCAACCGACGACCCCTCTTACGAGGAGCGCAATGTCATTGCGGTGATCGGAGACGGCTCGATTTCGGCAGGCATGGCCTATGAGGCCATGAACAATGCGGCGGTCGCGGGTCCGGGCGCCAAGCGCCTGATCGTCATTCTGAACGACAATGAAATGTCCATCGCGCCGCCGGTAGGCTCGATGTCGAACTACCTGTCGCGCCTCATGACCTCGCGCCAGTTCCTGAGCCTGCGCGACCTCGCAGGCAAGCTGGCCAAGCGCCTGCCTGCCGGGCTGGAGCGTACCGCAAAGCGCGCGGACGAACTGACGCGCGGCCTGATCACGGGCGGAACGCTGTTCGAGGAACTCGGCTTCTATTATGTCGGCCCTGTCGATGGGCATGATCTGAACCAGCTCGTGCCGATCCTGCGCAATCTCCGTGACAGCGATGAAGGCCCGGTGCTTCTTCATGTGATCACCGAGAAGGGACGCGGCTATAAGCCTGCTGAATCCGCCGGCGACAAATATCATGCGGTCAGCAAATTCAACGTGGTGACCGGTGAACAGAAAAAGGCGCCCGCCGGGCCGCCGAGCTATACCTCCGTCATGGCACGCGAATTGCTGCGCCACGCCGAGATGGATGAGCGCATCACGGCCATCACGGCTGCCATGCCTTCGGGCACGGGTCTGGACAAGTTCGCCCAGAAGCATCCCGAGCGCTTTTTCGACGTCGGCATCGCCGAGCAGCACGCGGTGACGTTTGCCGCCGGCATGGCATCGGAAGGGCTGCGCCCGTTCTGCGCCATCTACTCGACCTTCCTGCAGCGCGCCTATGATCAGGTGGTGCATGATGTCGACCTGCAGAATCTGCCGGTCCGCTTCGCGATCGACCGCGCCGGTCTGGTGGGCGCCGACGGTGCCACCCATGCAGGGTCATTCGATCTGAACTATCTGTGCTGCCTGCCGAACATGGTCGTCATGGCGCCGAGCGACGAGGTCGAACTCACCCATATGACGGCAACGGCTTGCGTCTATGATGCCGGCCCGATCGCCTTCCGTTACCCGCGCGGGGGCGGTACGGGTCTGGACCTGCCGGAGAAGGGTGAGGTGCTCGAGATCGGGCGCGGCCGGATCGTGCGAGAGGCAACGCGTCAGCCGGGTAGCAAGTCGGGTGTGGCCATCCTCTCCCTCGGCACGCGTCTGACCGAATCGCTCAAGGCTGCCGATCATCTCGCCGCCCAGGGCATTGCCGTGACGGTGGCCGATGCCCGCTTCGCCAAGCCGATCGACACTGCCTTAGTCGAGCGTCTGGCTCGCGAGCATGAGGTGCTGATCACCATCGAAGAGGGCGCTGCTGGCGGCTTCAGCAGCCTTGTGGTGCGTCATCTGGCCGAGACAGCACTGCTGGATCAGGTGAAGTTCCGCCCCATGGCGCTGCCCGACACCTATATCGACCACAACCTGCCGGAAGTGCAGTACGACGAGGCAGGGCTGAACGCACCGCAGATCGTCACTACCGCCCTCTCCGCCCTCGGTGTCCAGAACGCCCAGCAGACGGCCTGATGGCCAAGAAGCGGGCTGACGTCCTGCTGGTCGAGCGCGGCCTCGTCGAGAGCCGCGCCCGGGCACAGGCCCTGATCATGGCGGGACTTGTCTTCAGCAAGGACCGCCGCATTGCCAAGGCGGGGGATATGCTCGCCGAAGATGCCGCGCTCAATCTGCGTGGACAGGATCATCCCTGGGTGTCGCGCGGCGGGCTCAAGCTCGATCACGCACTCAGCCATTTCGGGCTGGACCCCAAGGGGCGGATCGCCGTCGATGTCGGTGCCTCCACGGGAGGGTTTACCGATGTCCTTCTCACGAACGGTGCTGAAAAAGTCTATGCGGTCGATGTCGGCCATGGGCAGATTGCCTGGAAGCTGCGCTCCGATCCACGCGTGGTGGTCATGGAAAAGACCAATGCCCGCACGCTCGACGCCACGATCATTCCCGACCCGATCTCGATTGTCGTTTGTGACGCCAGTTTCATCGGGCTTCGCACGGTGCTGCCCCCTGCCCTTGCGCTTTGCCAGCCCGGCGGCTGGGCGGTTGCGCTGATCAAGCCGCAATTCGAAGCCGGAAGGTCCGAGATCGGGGCAAAGGGCGTGGTCCGCGATACGGCGGTTCATGAGCGCGTCTGCGCCGGCATCCGAGCATGGTGGGACGATCTCGACGGCTGGGACGTTCTCGGCGTCGATCCCAGTCCGATCACCGGCCCTGAAGGCAACCGCGAGTTCCTGATCGCCGCGCAACGCCAGTAACAGCGTTGCGGGGGGCAGATCGCGTCAATCCAGATCTCGGATGGCACGCCCGGGGGAAGCTCTCTGAACTTCCGGTACCCTTCCTCCGCACTATGGTGGTTTTGCTTGCGCTCCCGGGGCCCCTTCGTGATAGAGCACGCGCATGTCCGACATCTCGACCCCACTCGACCTGAATGAGCAGGAGCGCGCGCGCATCCTGGCCAAATCCGCTCTCTTCGCCCCACCGCCAGCGGTGCTACCCGATGGACGGCGTGACCTTGTGGGCCTGTCGCGTGAGGAGCTGGTGGCCGAGATGGCCGAATTCGGTGAGAAGCCTTTCCGCGCGAAGCAGCTCTGGCACTGGATCTATCATCAGGGCGCAACCGATTTTTCGCGCATGAGCAGTATCGCCAAGCCGCTCCAGGCCAGGCTGGCCGAGCGTTATGTGGTTGGTCGTCCCGCAACAAGCCTCGAACAGACATCGAACGACGATACGCGCAAATTCCTGTTCCGCTTTCGAGACGGGCAAGAAGCCGAAACGGTCTATATCCCCGATCGCCGGGAAGATCGGGGCGCGGTCTGTATTTCGTCGCAGGTTGGCTGCACCCTGTCCTGCACCTTCTGCCATACCGGCACCCAGAAGCTGGTCCGCAATCTCGGCGCAGCAGAGATTGTGTCCCAATTCATGGCGGCGCGCGATTCCTACGGCGAATGGCCGAGCCCGAGAGGGGAGACGCCCCGTCTGCTCTCGACAATCGTGCTGATGGGCATGGGCGAGCCGCTCTATAATTACGACAACGTGGCCAAGGCCATGCGTATTGTCATGGATGGCGAGGGGATCGCGCTTTCGCGCCGTCGCATCACGCTGTCCACGTCCGGCGTCGTTCCAATGATGGATCGCTGCGGCGAGGAACTGGCAGTCAATCTCGCCATCTCTCTTCATGCTGTGACCAATGATCTGCGCGACAAGATTGTGCCGCTCAACCGCAAATACCCGATCGAGGAGCTGATGGCGGCGTGTCGTCGCTACCCGGCAGCCTCGAACTCGCGCCGTATCACGTTCGAGTACATCATGCTGCGCGGTATCAACGACAGCGAGGCCGATGCGCGCGAACTGGTGCGTCTAATCAAGGGCCTTCCTGCAAAGGTCAATCTGATCCCGTTCAACCCCTGGCCCGGTTCGGAGTTCAAACCCTCCACACGCGAGCAACTGCAGAAATTCGCTGCCATTGTCATGGATGCCGGGTTTGCCTCGCCCATTCGCATGCCGCGCGGTCGCGATATTCTGGCAGCATGCGGGCAGCTGAAGACCGAGAGCGAGCGCCTGCGCCGCAACACGACGGCAGAAGTTGAATAAGAAACGGGCGCTTGGCGGCAGAGTCTGGCCTGATTGTCTGACGGGTGATAAGAATGGCGCCGTATTCGTCATTCTATCAGAGGGAAGCCTGGCCTCATGACCGCCCGGGACGTTAAAAAAGTTGTTCTCGCCTACTCGGGCGGGCTGGATACTTCCGTCATTCTGCGCTGGCTGCAAAAGGAATATGGCTGCGAGGTCGTGACCTTCACCGCCGATCTCGGCCAGGGCGAAGAGCTGGAACCGGCCCGTCGCAAGGCCGAGATGTTCGGTGTGAAGGATATCTTCGTCGAGGATCTGCGCGAGACCTTCGTGAAGGATTTCGTCTTCCCGATGTTCCGTGCCAACGCGCTGTATGAAGGCCAGTACCTGCTGGGCACATCGATCGCGCGCCCGCTCATCGCCCAGCGTCAGATCGAGATCGCCAAGATGGTCGGTGCTGACGCCGTGGCCCATGGCGCGACCGGCAAGGGCAATGACCAGGTGCGTTTCGAGCTCGGTTATTACGCGCTCCAGCCCGACATCAAGGTCATCGCACCGTGGCGTGAATGGAACCTGACGTCGCGCACCAAGCTGCTGGCCTTCGCCGAGGAAAACCAGATCCCGGTGACCAAGGACAAGCGCGGCGAGGCACCATTCTCCGTCGATGCCAATCTTCTGCACTCCTCTTCCGAGGGCAAGATCCTCGAAGATCCCGCAGTGGCTCCCGATGAGATCGTCTTCCAGCGCACCATCTCCCCGGAGAACGCCCCGGATGTCGCCACCGAAATCGCGATCGATTTCTTCGAGGGTGACCCGGTCGCGCTGAACGGGGTGACTCTTTCCCCCGCAGAATTGCTGACGCGACTGAACAAGCTGGGCCACGACAATGGTATCGGCCGTCTCGATCTCGTCGAGAACCGCTTTGTCGGCATGAAGTCACGCGGCATCTACGAGACGCCGGGCGGCACGATTCTGCTCACGGCGCATCGTAGCATCGAATCCATTACGCTCGACCGCGAGGCCATGCATCTCAAGGACAGCCTGATGCCGCGCTATGCGGAGATCATCTATAACGGCTTCTGGTTCTCGCCCGAGCGTCACATGCTGCAGGCTCTGATCGACACCAGCCAGAAATCGGTCACGGGACGTGTTCGCCTGAAGCTCTACAAGGGCAATGTGATCTGCGTCGGTCGTGAAAGCCCGAACAGCCTCTACGATACCCGTGTCGTCACCTTCGAGGACGATGAGGGCGCCTATAACCAGATCGACGCTCAGGGCTTCATCAAGCTCAACGCGCTTCGCCTGCGTCTGGGTGGCCAGATTGGCCGCACCGGCGGCAAGCCCTGATCGCAAGCGTCAAGAGGTCCATCATGCGTCTATCCCGCTCTATCAAGACCCTCGTCGCCGGGGCGTCTTTCCTTGCCCTGGCCGCCTGCGGCGGCCCGAAAGAAGAGCCGGAACTGACTCCGGAGCAGTTCATGGCCAAGGTCCGCGCCGAACCCGGCGTGAAGACCTTGCCGGATGGTCTGGCTTACAAGGTGCTCAAATCGGGCCCCAAGGATGGTGAGCAGCCCTCCAAGGGCCGCCAGATGATGCTCATCTATGAAGGCCGCCTGCCCGATGGGGGTATCTTCGACAGCTCCGAGCAACATGGTAATGGCGCCTATATGCAAATGACGCTGGACGGCCTCGTCAAGGGCTGGATGGAAGCCCTGCCGATGATGCATGTGGGAGATACCTGGATGCTCTACGTTCCGCCCGAACTGGGCTACGGCAAGCGCTCTATGGGCATCATTCCGCCCAACAGCCCGCTTGTGTTCAAGATCCAGCTTCTCGGCCTGGGCGGTCAGGAGCAGTAATCTTGTCGCGCCCTGCTCTGGTCCTCGCTCTTCTTGCCAGCCTCGCATTGAGCGGGTGCGGCAAGAAGAGTGCGGGACAAAAGCTATATGGCCCCAATTGCGGTATCTGCCATCATGGTGGCAACGGATTGCCGGGCGAGGTTCCACCTCTGGTGGGTCGCCTAGACCTGATCGCCAAGACCCCGGCAGGGCGCGACTATCTTGCCCGTGTCATGCTCAACGGGCTCGACGGCCCGATCAGGGCGAATGGCAGTCGCTATAATTTTTCCATGCCAAGCTTTCGTCGACTGAGTGACGAGCAGCTTTCGCTCATCCTGAACTGGCTGATCGAGCGCGGGGCGACAAAACCCGCCCCTCATATCGGGCCCGAGATTTTTGCGAGAGCGCGTGAGACCGAGATCGGCTCGAATCGCGTCCATGATCTGCGCGAGGGACTGGCGGCCAAAGGGCAGATTCCCTGATCGCGCAGGGCATCCCTTCCGGCTCCTCAAACCAGACCCGCGCTCTACTCTCGCGCTCCTTACCTGCCTCCCGCATCCACGCCTCCCCAAAGCACGTCTCTCATGATACGGGTTTGAGGATACGCTCCTCAGGACACGACCATAATCTCCCTGACAACCCGCCATTAAGCGCGCTGAGTTTTCTGACGGAACGCCCCCCAGGACGTTTACTCAAGCACGTGCTGCATGTTCGGTCAGTGGCTTGCGGGGGCCTCCTCTGCAGGTCGCCGCAGGATGTCTCCCGCGCGAGGAAACCCTGCTTCAATTGCTTCCTCAGGTCGCGGAACGTGGATAGGGCCATGCCCGTTATTCAGTCAGGGCTCTGCCAATGCGCATTGCAGCGCGCCTCATACAGATCCTCATCGCCCGTCTCGAGCAGGTGCCCTGTCGGGTGTTTCTTCGCGGTCCAGGAGGCGGGCGCACCGCAGTGATGGCAACGTGCGGTCAGTGACACATAATGATCGGCCAATGCGCGCAGGCGATCCATGACCACAAAGGCCTCACGCCTGTAATCGGTATCGAGCCCCGCCACAGTCACGTTGACCCCCTTATCGAGAGCACGTTCAATATCGCGCACAACGTCGCCCTCATAATGCGGGGCGATCATGAAATGTCCCTCATCGAGCAGGATATGGCGATACGCGGCGAAATCCTCGGGCCAGGAAGAAACGGAGCGCGCCGCACGAGAGAGCCCGACACGGCTCTTGATCTGTGCCCCGGAGCGCGTGTCGAAGGCGGGTGCCAGACAGAGCGTCGCCGCATCCTCGGGGTAGTCGCTCAGCAGATGCGCCGATTTTCCGGCGAACATCGGCCCCGCAAAAACAGTCAGAATACCCCGCACCCGCCTTGTCCCCCCTTCGCCAATCACCCGGATCCTCCCGGGAACAGAACCCGGCCCCAGGCCTGAAGGGCTGCCCTTACAGGGATTTGCGTCGGGAGGGCAATCTTTCCCCTTGACCGCCGCGGGAGCGCATTCGACAAGAACGGCCATGCAACGTGTTTTCTCCGGCATTCAGCCGACCGGCGTCCCCCAGCTTGGCAATTATCTCGGTGCGATCCGTAACTGGGTGCGTCTGCAGGACGACCATGACTGTGTGTTCTGCCTGGTCGACATGCACGCCCTGACCGTTTTCCGCGAGCCCGAGCAGTTGCGCCGCGATAATCTGGCACAGGCCGCCTGCCTGATCGCCTCGGGCATCGACCCTGAAAAACATGTTCTCTACAACCAGTCGGCCGTAAGCGCGCATGCGCGCCTCGGCTGGATTTTCAACTGTGTGGTGCGGCTGGGCTGGCTCAACCGTATGACCCAGTTCAAGGAAAAAGCGGGCAAGGACCGGGAACAGCATTCTGCTGGTCTGTTCGTCTATCCTGCCCTGATGGCCGCCGATATCCATACCTTCCATGCAACACGCGTGCCGGTGGGGGAAGATCAGAAGCAGCACCTCGAGATCGCCAATGATATCGCGGCGAAATTCAACCATGATTACGGCGTGGACTTCTTCCCCGCCATCGAAGCCCTCATTCCTCCCTCGGCCGCGCGTGTCATGAGCCTGCGTGACGGCACGAAGAAAATGTCCAAATCGGATCCCTCGGCCCAGTCGCGCATCGAACTGACCGACACGGCCGATGATATCGCGCTCAAAATCCGCAAGGCGAAGTCCGATACCGAGGCACTCCCCTCGGAGAGCGGCGGGCTCGAAGGACGGGCAGAGGCGCGCAACCTCGTCACCATCTACGCCGCCATGGCCGATCAGAGCGTGGACGATGTGCTCGGCCGCTTCGGTGGCCAGGGCTTTGGACCGTTCAAGTCGGCTCTCGCGGAACTACTCGTCGAGAAGCTCGCGCCGGTCGCAAATGAAACACGTCGCCTGTTGGAAGATCGCTCCCATCTGGAGCAGATTTTGCGCCAGGGTGCCTCCCGCGCCAGCGCCATTGCTGAGCCAATTGTCACCGAGGCGGAACGTCTGGTCGGGTATCTGCGCTAGTTTCCAGGGCGAAGTCCTTCACCCCCGGCGTTCATCTTACAGGAGGCATCATGCGACAGGTCTTTCACCGTCTTTCAGTCCGTACGCGTGGCAAGGGCCTGACGATGATCACGGCGCCTATCCTGGATTGGGTTGCCAGTAGCGGGATCGAGGAAGGTCTGTTGACGCTCTGGTGCCGTCATACCTCGGTCTCGCTTATCGTGCAGGAAAATGCTGACCCCACGGTACAGCAGGACATCAACAGCTATTTCGAGGATCTCGTCCCTGAATCACGCATCTATCAGCATGATTATGAGGGCTCGGATGACATGCCTGCCCATATCCGCACCGTGCTCACCAATGTGCAGCTGACCATTCCCGTGATGTCCGGCAGGCCGGTTCTCGGCACCTGGCAGGGCATCTATCTCTTCGAGCACAGACGCGCCTCCCACAGCCGGGAACTCGTGCTGCATCTGATGGGCACCTGAACCTCGCTGACGGGCGCCATAGGAATAACTCCGCCTCCATGGATTCACTGAACGTCTGGCAGACAGCCGCCAGTCACCCTCGTCGTGAAGCGGTGCCCCTGTTGCAGGGCAGAGCATGGACTGTGTCCATGCGTGCCCCGAAACAGCACACCCCTTTCACCAGCGCCTGAGCCAGAACTGGGCCGGACAGTTATCCTGCATGTGCGGGGAAGAAAGATAGGATGGTGATGACGGGAAGTCGCCCATCTTGTCCGGATTCAGAGTGAACCAGAGCTGGGTCAGCACGACGCGTTTGTCATGATCCGTCTCGCAACGCAGTTGCAGTGCACGGGGCAGATCGGAACCGGTGGATTGGCGGAAGAAGGCAAGAACTTCCTCATGCGTGACAACCATACCGGCGCGCTGCCCGAGAAACGCCATCATGGGTGAGCGGACAAATCGGGCCTGAAGAGCACTCGCCTTGGCGAAGAAGATCCGAGGGTCGTAGCCGAAGCAGGCGCCATGTTTGACCCACTCATGCACGATGAGCGACGACGCCGTATGCGGTACAATCTCGGCGAGCGTCTGGCTCAGGGCATTATCCAGTGCGGGCGGCCCTGAATCCGGTCCCAGCAGACTACATCCCTCGCGCCACCAACGCTCCACAGGGACGCCCTGTGCCTCGAGGGTATGCGGTTCAGAGGCCCAGAGTCCGTGCAGCCCTACGAGAGCCTTGCGAGGCTGATCCACCGTACAGCCACTCCCCGTCGAGCAGAAACCGGGCTGCCAGGTCAGCGCGAGGGTATTATGCGCGAAATCCCCATGGGCCGTGGGCGTCAAGGCTGCAGGATGGGGGTTACGAGCGGTACACCCCGCGACAAGGAGCAGGGCGAGAACGAAAATCCAGCGCGTCATGAGGTGGCTCCGAGAAGTCGGGCGTGATGGGACACATGGTCCGCAATCACCGTCTGGATGAACCAGTAAGAATGGTCGTAACCCTCATGGTAGCGCAATTTCAGGGGCTGGCCCTTGCGTGCGGCCATGGTCTCGAGCAGATCCGGGCGGAGTTGCTCCGCCAGAAACTGGTCAGCCATCCCCTGATCGATCAGGATCTCCCGGGGGTGTCTCTTTCCGGAGTCGAGAAGCGAGACTGCATCCCACTCGGCCCAGCGTCCGGCATCTTCCCCCAGATACGCAGCGAATGCCTTTTTCCCCCAGGGCACAACGGAAGGATGGACAATCGGTGCAAGCGCACTGACCGAGTGCCACAGATCAGGTGCGCGCAATCCGTGGACCAGTGCCCCATGGCCACCCATCGAATGCCCCATGATTCCAAAGCGGGATTGTGTCTGTCCAAGGGCTGTGCGGATCAGGTCAGGCAGTTCGGAAGCGATATAGCTGCCCATACGGTAATGATCCGACCAGTGGGAGTTTGTGGCGTCCAGATAGAAACCGGCCGCACTCCCCAGATCGTAGCTCTCATCCTCGCCCGGTACGCCCGCGCCTCTCGGCGAGGTATCGGGGGCGACAAGCATCAGGTTCTCAGCGGCCGCGTGAGCGATGATCGTCGATTTCTGGAGGAATGTTTCATGCGTGCAGGTCAGCCCCGCGAGCAGGAACAGAACCGGCGTGCTCTTCCCCCTCAGGGCAGCCGCGGGCTGGAACACGGAAAAACGTGCCTCCAGCCCCAGCGTGCTTGAAGGATGGGAGAAAACGCTGACTACCCCGCCATGACATGCCTGGCTCGAGATTGTCGTCAGCATCATGCATCGAATTCCACAACCGAGCGGATCGACTTGCCCTGGCTCATGAGATCGAAGCCATGATTGATCTCCGACAGCTTGAGATGCTGTGTGATCAGGGAATCGATGTTGATCCGCCCCTCCATATACATATCCACGATCTTAGGCACGTCAGTGCGCCCGCGTGCGCCGCCAAAGGCGGAACCGATCCAGCGTCGGCCGGTCACCAGCTGGAACGGACGTGTCGAAATCTCCTGCCCCGATCCGGCAACACCGATCACGCAGGATACGCCCCAGCCACGATGCGCGCATTCCAGCGCCTGACGCATCAGCTTGACGTTCCCAACGCATTCGAACGTGTAATCCGCGCCGCCTCCGGTCAGTTCGACCAGATGCCCCACCAGGTCGCCATTTGGTCCCAGATCGGCAGGATTGACGAAATGGGTCATGCCGAATTCACGAGCGATCTTTCCGCGCTCCGGGTTCAGGTCCACACCCACGATCTGACGCGCACCAACCATCTTGGCGCCCTGGATCACGTTCAGCCCGATCCCGCCCAGGCCGAACACGACCACGGTTGAGTCCGCCTCGACCTTTGCCGTGAACAGCACGGCACCGATCCCGGTGGTCACCCCGCAGCCGATATAACAGATCTTGTCCAGAGGGGCGTCTTCACGGACCTTAGCCAGAGCGATCTCGGGAAGAACCGTGAAATTCGCAAAGGTCGAGCAGCCCATGTAGTGGTGCACCGGCCTGCCCCGATAGGAGAACCGTGTCGTGCCATCGGGCATCAGGCCCTTGCCCTGAGTCCCGCGGATGGAGGTGCAGAGATTGGTCTTGCGCGACAGACAAGACGGGCAGGAGCGACATTCGGGCGTGTAGAGCGGGATCACGTGATCGCCCGGCTTGAGGGAAGTTACCCCCGCCCCGACCTCGCGCACGATACCTGCCCCTTCATGGCCGAGAATTGCGGGGAAAAGCCCCTCGGGATCATCACCGGAGAGCGTGAACTTGTCGGTATGACACAGGCCCGTCGCCTTGATCTCGACCAGGACCTCGCCTGCGCGCGGACCCTCCAGTTGCACCGTATCGATTTCCAGCGGACGACCGGCTTCGAGCGCCAGGGCAGCGATGACATCCATAATCAGTCTTCTCCAGAATTTGGGTTATTCACGATACGTCACATAACCATCTGCGTTTTAACGAGTTTTATCGCGAAACTCTTGGCTATGATGCCCGGACTCTCGCAATGAATAATCTAGGGACCAAGATACCTTGATCGTTGACAAGAACTACGGCCTTTGGATCCTGCTTCGTGAAACGGCCGTCCCTCTCGGGATACTTGCTCTTTGGGATTTCGTCGTCGTTATCCTTTATCAGGTCTATCATCAGGAATGGATGGAGCAGCCCGCCCTGCCCATCTCCCTGATGGGCTCGGCACTCGCCCTGTTTCTGGGAGTCAGAAACAATGCCGCCTATGCACGCTGGTGGGAAGGGCGTTCGCTCTGGGGCCTGATCACCAATAACTGCCGATCCTTCGCCCGAGAGGCCGCGACCCTGCTGGGCGGCCGTCCGGACCTGGCGCGCGCCATGGCGGCCTATCCCTATCTGCTGCGTACAGCCCTTTCGAATCTCGAACAGGGGCCTGAAGCCAAGCGTCTGCTCACACCCGAGATGTATGCGCGTGTCATGAGCCGCGCCAACAAGCCCAACGCCCTGCTTTACGAAATCGGTCTCGGCGTCGCGGAAGAAGTCGCTCTTAAAAATATCGACGGCGCGGTGCACGGCACGGTCGATCGTATCCTGTCCGATCTTGCCAATGCCCAGGGTGGCCTGGAGCGCATCAAGAACACGCCCCTGCCCATCCAGTATTCGGTTCTGCCGCTTCTGGTCGTGCATGTGTTCTGCATTGTCCTGCCACTTTCAGCAGTACAGTCGCTTGGCTGGATCACCCCTCTTGGGTCCAGTCTCGTGGGCTTCCTGTTCCAGGCGCTGGACAAGAGCGGACGTGACCTGCAGGAACCGTTCGTCCCGAGCAAGCACGCTCTGCCCATGCTCACCATGTCGCGCAATATCGAGATCGATCTGCTGCAGCCCATTGGCGACGAAGTGGGTAAGCCGATCGCAGCGAGCCGGGGTGTTCAACCCTGAGCTGCCCGTTATGCGACCCGGCATCGGTATTGCGCCGGGTCTCATCGCGACACGAGACATACTGTGGAATTTCTGATATAAGCTCGTCGCATGAGCACGTTCAAAACCCCTCCCAAGGGAGGCATGACAGACGCGATGGCGCGTAGCGCCGCCGCGCTGACCGCAACTCAAGCCGACACTCATGCCGGAGACGATGATCCCTTCCAGGAAGGGGATTCCATTGTCTATGCCGCACATGGTGTAGGCCGCGTCGATCGCATCGGTATCGATGAAATCGCCGGGACGAAGCTGGAAATCATCCAGATCTCCTTCCCTGGCAACCAGATGACCCTGCGTATCCCGCTTTCGAAGGCACGCAAGTCTGGTCTGCGCAAGATCGTGACACGCGATATCGTCGAAAAGGCGATGTCGATCATCAAGGGCAAGCCGCACGTCAGCAAGGGTATGTGGGCCCGTCGCGCTGTAGCCTATCAGGAAAAGATCAACTCGGGCGACTTGATTCAGATCGCTGAGGTGCTTCGCGACCTGCGCCGCAATGTGGACAGCCTCGATGGCAGCTTCAGCGAGCGCAAACTCTTCGAAGCGGCCCAAGAGCGCTTTGTGAGCGAAGTCGCTGTTCTGGAAAACAAGGATCCGACTGCCGTGCTTCAGGCCCTGACGGATACCATGAAGGCGGCGTGACCGGCTTTCTCCGGCGTCCTGCGGGCGCCGGGAAATACCCGGAGGATGCCCGCCGCAGGAGCAACCTCCGGCCAGGGATGCTGATCCCTCGTCCAACCTCTTCCCTTTCGACGCATCCTTTCTCCGCCGTCAGCGTTTCGTTTGCGATCCGGGCTGTCTTCCCCAAGGGGCTGACAGTATCTCAGCAGAAGGAACACGCCGCGTGACGGAACAGACGAGTAAGCGTTTCGCCCATAAGAAGGTCCTGGTGACAGGCGCTTCGCAGGGTATCGGCGAGGATGTCGCCATGCATTTCGCCAGCGAAGGCGCACAGGTCGCGATCAACGGGCGCAAGGCAGAAAAGCTGCAGCCGCTTCTCGACAAGCTCCCCAAACCCGTCAGCGGCGAGCATCTGATCGTGGCCGGCGACATGTCGGTTGAGGAAGACGTCGATCGCGTGATGAAGGAGACGCTCGACGGCTTTGATGGCCTCGACGTGTTGATCTGCAATGCGGGCATGCAAATCGAGTGCCCTTCAGACGAAATTTCCCTCAAAGACTTCAACATGGTGATGGCCGTCAACGTGACGGGCGTCGTTCTGTGCGCTCGCGCCGCGCTCAAATACTGGCGCGACAAGGATTTGCCGGGAAACATCATCGTCAATAGCTCAGTGCATCAACAGATCCCCAAGCCGCATTATCTCGGCTATTCCGCCAGCAAGGGCGCGGTGGGGAATATTGTCCGCACCCTGGCGCTCGAATATGCCCGGTTCGATATCCGTGTGAATGCGGTCGCTCCCGGTGCCATCGTGACCCCCATCAACGATGCCTGGGTCAAGGATCCCGAAAAATACGAAGCGACAGCGAAGCATATCCCGATGAAGCGTCCGGGTGAGTGTCGGGAGATCTCTGATGCGATAGCATTTCTCGCTTCGAAGGAATCGAGCTATATCACCGGACAGACTCTGTTCGTCGATGGCGGCCTGACCCTGTATGCCGATTTCGAGCAGAACTGGTCGTCCTGAATCATTCGAGATTTACGCCCCATGTCGACCCCGCCTACCGTTCTCGTCGTCGAAGATGATTTTCTCATCCGGACCTGTCTGATCGAGTTCCTGGAAGAGAGCGACGTCACGGTACTGGAAGCCGATAACTGTGCCACGGCGCGGTCGCTCATCCTTAGTGACCGCCCGCTCGACGTGCTCATCATGGACATATCGCTCCCCGATGGCAGTGGCGCGGAGCTCGGGCAGGAGAGTCGCAGATTGCGTCCCGAGCTGCCGATTATCTACACCACCGGTCATGGCATGGCCGTCGACAAGACCTCGGCGCTCGACAGGGTGATGACCAAGCCCTACCAGCTCGATGCCATATTGGGCGTCGTTCAGGAACTCGCCCCGGCGAGTTAAGTCATGCCCAGTCTCCAGCAAGCGTCTTACGAAGAACTTCACGCCGCGTTCCGCTCAGGCGACACGATGCGCTGCCTGGAGGCAGCACGGTTTCTGGATAGGGCCTCTTCCGGCGGTCTTCATCCGTTGGGACAGCTCATGCCTCACGCTGAGGCGGCTGATCGACGAGCGGACCTCCTCGCCCTCGTCGAGGCGCTCGCCGATCATGCCCCCTATGATTGCCGTCTACTTGAGCTACGCGGAAGCCTGCTTCTCCAGATCGGCCGTCTTGACGAGGCGATCGACGCGCTGACACAGGCCTTCTCACGTCGTCCGGCCCATCTCCCCGCCATGGGTGTTCTGGCGAGCGCCTACACCCAGGCGGGCCGCTTTCCGGAGGCGCGAGAGGTCTTGCAGAAAATGCACGATCTCGATCCTGGCGATCCGAGTTCGGTTTCCAATATTGCCTATCTTACCGCAGCGATGGGCGACATGGTTCCAGCGCTCAATCTCTATCGACGCGCCATCATGCAGAGGCCCGATCATCCGCAGATGCGGCTCAATTATTCGATCGCCTTGCTCAAGGCAGGTTTTTATCAACAGGGCTGGGCGGAACATGAGTGGCGTTTCCAGCTTCCAGGCCATACCAGTCTGCCTCTGTCACGCCTCCTCCCCACCCTGACCCCCGGCCTCGATCTGAATGGCAAGCATGTGCTCGTCACGCAGGAGGAGGGGTATGGCGATACGTTCATGTATCTGCGCTACCTCCCCCTGCTTGCACGCCATGGTGCGCGCATACGCGTCTGGGGGGCGGACATCATGGCTGATCTTTGCGCCAGGGTTGAGGGTGTGGAAGCGGTGCAGTTCGGCGGTGAGACGCCGCCCTATGACTATCACTGCCCTTTCATCAGCCTACCCCGCGTTTTTTCGGCCAGCGAAACGCCGTTCGGAGCGGTTGTCCCCTACATTTCCGCCGACAAGGACAAGTCAGCCCGCTTCTCGGCTCTCATGAGAAAGGAGCCATCCCTGCACGTCGGTCTGGTCTGGTCAGGCGCGCCGCGTCGCGACCAGACGGAGGCGTTCATGCTCGATCAGCGTCGCTCGATGGCGCTCGAGACGCTTCGTCCGCTTTTCGGCCTGGCCGATGTCTCATTCTATAGCCTTCAGAAAGGCGATGCTGCGCGGCAACTCGATGAAGGTCGGCTCAGGGGCGGCCCCAGTGACGGGCTGGACACAGGCATCACCGACCTTATGCCACATGTCGAGACCATGGATGACAGTGCGGCCCTGATCGACAATCTCGACGTCGTGGTGTCCGTCGATACCTCGATGGTCCATCTCGCTGGGGCAATGGGTAAAACGGTCCTCCTGATGGACCGGGTCAATCCCTGCTGGCGTTGGTTGACGGACCGGCAGGACAGCCCATGGTACCCGAGCCTCACCATCTACCGGCAACAGCGCGCCTGGGACTGGAGTGACGTCGTCTCCTCCGTGCGCGACCGCCTTATCGACGAAGCCAAACGGAAACGCTCATGACCCCTTCGCCCTATGCCGCAGCAAGAGCCCGGATCGACAGCCTGCTGCAACGACCCGGACGCGTCATTCTTGGTCTCGTCGGCGCGCCCGGCGGGGGTAAATCAACCCTCGCCGCGCGCCTTGCCACGGACTATCCCGAGCAGGCACTCGTGGTGCCGATGGATGGCTTTCATCTCGCCAATTGCGAGCTGAAGCGTCTCGATCGTGCTGGCAGAAAAGGCGCTCCAGATACGTTCGACGCGCCGGGCTTCGTCTCCCTGCTCCAGCGCATCCGCAACCAGGCGCAGGAAATCGTCTACGCCCCGCTTTTCGCGCGTGAGATCGAAGAGCCCATCGCGGGTGCTATCCCGGTATTGCCCGAGCGCAAGCTGATCATAGTCGAGGGAAACTACCTGCTTTGCGACGGCCCCTGGGCGCCGGTACGGCACTATCTCGATGAGAGTTGGTTCGTCGCCACTGACGAGGTGCAGCGCAATGCCTGGCTTGAGGCACGGCATGTGCATTTCGGTCGCACGATAGAGGAGGCGCGGCACTGGATCGCCGTTACCGATGCGCCCAATGCCCAGATCATCCTGCAGACACGCGACAAGGCAGACTGGTCTTATATCCCCGAACCGATCCCGACAGCGGGATAGACCGGGGAACAGGCCCATCCCGAAGCGCCCGGATTGCGTCCCTTCGGTCTAAGTCCTTCGCCACCTACTGATGACAGGACTCCCCGGGCAAGGTACCCCGCGCAAGATACCCTGGGCAGGATCCCTCCCGGACAAACCAGCGAGCCCGCGCGAAGTCCCCTTTCGATCGGTCGCGATCCCTTGCGTCCCGAAGGAGACACGTGATCCTCAGTAGTCGAAGCCGTAGCTTAGCCCGATGCTCGATCCCGGATCATTCTCCGGGGTGGTGAAGCCGGTAACCTGACCGCCTGTGCCGACCGTGGTGTTCAGCTTGAGGCGTTTGGTGAGATCGACCTGAACCTGAGCCTGCGTTCCTGAACCGCTGGTCGCCTGCTTGGCCCCTACATAGACGCCTTTCATGACGTATTTCCCCGCCTCGAGACTGGCTCCGCCGTTATTGACGCCGCTGCCGCCCCCGACAGCGAGACGATCCAGCCCCAGAAACCCCCTCACCGTGTTGAGCGGGTCAAAACTTGAGGCACCGCTGAGCTGAGCAACCGCAGCAGCGAGGCTGGCAAGCTGGGTGGGGGAGAGCGAGGCCGTCGAACTGCCAAAGAGCAGCATCGACAGCACCTGATCGCGGGGGAGCGATGGCTGGGAGGTGAAGTCGATCTTGGGGGCGCTGGCATATCCCCCGACGACGAGGCTGGCGAGCGTCCCCTGTACATTGCGGTCCGCCCTGAAATCGAGTGAAGGATCGAGCTTGTGATCGACTCCGGATCCATCGAAAGCGACACGTCCCTTGGTAAAGTTGAGGTTCACCCCAGCGAGGTTGAAGAAGCCACGCCGCAGATCGAACCCGCCCGAGATATCGGGCGCCGTGCTCAGTCCGCCGACATGGAGCTTCCCCGACATCTCGGCGTCGAGCCCGTGTCCTCGCACGAAGAACTCGCCTGGGGAAATCACGGAGATATCCAGCCCTATCAGTAAAGCAGAGCCTGAAACCTCTTTCTTCTGCCCCGGACGGATGACCGTAAGCTGAGGAACGGATGCAGGCATTGAATTAGGGATGTTGACGATCACCGAGGGCAGACGCACCTCGCCCCCGACATCCAGCCGTGTGGAAAGCTGACCATGAATATGGAGATCGGAGTCGATCACCGCAGTCAGAAGATCGCTGGTGACAGGCTGCGCCTTGCGCGCTGTGATTGTCAGATCCACCGGCAAACCTGGGCGCAATGCGCCAATGGAGCCCGCGAGCGCGATGGACCCTCTGCCCGCATGGGCCTGGATATTCTGGAGCGTAAGTGTGTCATTGGCGGCCAGGATCGCACCGTTGATCCCGCTTAGCCTGACCCCCTGCCCGTAATGGGCAAAGCTGATATTCTCCAGGGTGATCCGACCATTCGCCATGGGGGCCGTAGCAGGCCCGCTGACGGCGAGATCAATGGCCGATTTACCCGAGAGAGCCATGCCCTGCGCGCCGATGATCGCATTCAGCATGGACAGATCGACTCCGCCGGTCAGCTTGAGACCGAGCGTACCAGAGGCTGAGAGCGGTGCCACGCCCGAAGCATGAAGTGCGAGATGAGGTCCGGCGTTCGCCTGAGCCGTGAGCTGGGCAGTCTGCCCTGCCAGAGTGGTATTGGCCTGCAGATCAAGGGGGGGCAGGGATTCTCCTCCCCCTGAGCGCATACGAAACCCGCGCAATGCGACCGAGGCCGTCCCTGAGGGATTATCGAGACGACCGCCAAGATCAGCCTGAAGCGACAGAACACCCTGCGCATCAAATCCTGAAATAAATGGCTTCGCGAGAGCTGGGGTGACCTGAGCGACACGCAGACGCAGTTTGAGGTCCGGCTTGAGGCTTCCGGCGATATCCAGCGTCGCGGGTGCAACGCCAGGCGGTGCAATGGCAAGTTGCAACCGATCGACCGAAAGGGTCTCGCCAAAGCTGACCCGGCTTTGCCCCTGCAAGCGCAAGCTTTCCCCTTTGACCGATGCCGAGAGACGATCCAGTCTGACGGCCTTGTGGGTGAGATCGAGCAGAAGCGCCGTATCGATCGAAGCCGGTGCCGACAGGACATTCTGGAAGGCACCATTAAGGGAAAGGGCGAGCGCCTCGAGCGGGCCCTGCGCGCGCAGCTTTGCCGCCCCCGTGATCCCTTGCGCATCGATACCCTGGATGTTCAGACCAACCGACATATCGGGGTGATTGATCGGATCCCGTATGGTTCCGCTCAGATCCAGCGCCCCGATACGGGCCTGTGGCGCCTGCGCGCCCCCCTTGAGCGAGAGCGTCACGATCGGAGGCTGGTCTGGCTGAGGGTCAGAGGTCCGCAAATCGAGGGCAAGATGGCCGCCGAGCCTCTGACCAACGAGAGCGCTGAAATCGTTCAGGTTTCCAGCCGTTACTGCCAGAGTGCCAAGGGGAAGTGCCGCGCCAGAGGGGAGTGTTAGATGGCCCTTGCCGGTTAGGCTGGCCCAGTCGAGGGCATTGAGCAGCAGCTCCGCGCTGCCATCCTCATGGCGCGCAAAGGCCGAATCGAGCGAAAGCGGACGCCCGTCGAGCTTGCCCTCGGCGCGCAGCGTGCCCTCCGGCGCACGAGGAAGATGCAGCACAGCCAGATCGACCGCGAGAGGTCCCTCACTGACGTCATGCGCCCCGACCGCACCCTTCATGTGTACCCTTGCAGCGAGATCCTGCATCGGGCCTTCGGCATGGGCGCTCAGAGCAAGATTGCCGCGTATCTGCGGGGCAACGCGCTGCAAATCGGGCAGAACGAGCAGCATGTCATGATCGAGCCTGCTCTGCGCCCCGAGCACAGCAACACCTTGATCGTGCAGATGCAGGGCCTGTCCGTCGAAAGTCAGGTCATTGACGCGGATCGTCCGGCCCGATTTATCCTCTGGAGACGCCAGCAGATCGAGGGTGAGCTTTGCGTCCTTGCCAACCAACGCCACGGCCTGACGCAGACCAGAAGTGAGCGAAAGCGTATCCGAGAGCTTCAGCCGGGAATCGCCGTGCGCCTGCCAGAGAAAATCGGCATGAGCGACGTTGTGTCCTTCGAGTTCCACATGACCGATCCCGGCTAGGGGCTTCAGATCTGGCAGCACAAGATCGACTACCCCGGCGATACTCGGCTTGAGCTTCGCCGAGGCATCGAGCTGAAAGAGCGGGTGACGCAGCGCAAGGGTGAGCGGTAGTCCCTCCGCGTTGGGGAGCGCTGATAATGAGGCCTCGATGGGGGCCTGGGCAAGAAGCGCGCTGGGCACACCCGGCACCCGCACGCCATCGGCCTTGAGGGTCAGTGCGAGACGATCGGCTCGTGGTCCCTTCCCCTCATCACCGGTAAAGCGAAGCGCCAGATGGGTAAGGCCCGCCCCGGCGGCTGAGAGGGAATCGAGATCGAGCGCACCTTCCCCCGAGGGCGCCAGAAGATCGCCTCTGAGCGATGCGGAAAGGGCAAAATTTTGCCAGGCCACCCCCGCCATCGGGCTCATAGCCGGGGTCGACGCCGAGATCCCGAGCGTCCCCCGATGCACCGGGAGATTGATGGTCCCATGGACGTCAGCCTTCACCACCCCTGCCTTGAAGCGCATGGCAAGCTTGCTGGCCACGACGGGACCGGTCGTATCGAGCGTGAGCGTCAGAGGGTCGAGCATCTTGAGCCCGGCCATTTGCGTTATCAGACCCCCATCCTGCTCCTCAACGCCAATATGCAGATTGGCGATACCCGGGGGCGTCGCAAGCGTCAGCGCCACATGGCCCTGCCGGTCGAGCCGGGTCACATCGAGACCCAGATCCGTGACAGGCAGATGCCCAGGCTGCAGACCATCGATAACCGGAGCGAGATCGGACAGGGTCATATGCCCTCTCACCGCCAGGGACATGGGCATCCCGATCAGGGACTTGCCGATCTCTCCACGGTCGATAACGAGTTGTCCAAGCGCGATACGCAGGTGGAGCGTGGACGGTGTCGAAGGCGTCGGGGGCTGCTGCGGGGCGGCTGGATCGGCTTCAGGAAGACGCATAAAGCGAAGCTGCTGCGCCGAAAGCAGGGAGGCGCGGACCGTTTTATGCAGCAGTGCCAGCGGGGACCAGTGCAGATCGAGCCCGTCAATCGTGAGATAAGGGCCAAGATGATCCTGAACACTCAGATGGGCCAGATGAAGACGATAGGGAAACGTCCCTCCGAGCCCGTCGATCTTCACCATGCCCCCGGTCACGGAGGCAGTCTGCCTTTCAATGGTGCGTTGCCCATACGGAATATTGGCAAAAACCAGCACACAAGCTACCGCAAGGACAATCAGCGTCACGGGAAAGACCACTAGCAGACCAAACGCCCATTTCAGGAGGCGCCGCAGCCGGGAGGACTTCGCAGGGGCGGGAGAAGCAGAGCTGGCTTGCGTCTCTTGCGGGCGCTTCGTCATCAGAATGTTTCTCCGAGGCCGATATAGAGCTCCCATTTATCGCCATGGGGTGGCCGGTTTGCGGGCAGCGCCACGTCCAGCCGTACCGGACCGATAGGCGTATAGTAGCGGACGCCCGCGCCGTAACCGACGCGCAGCTTACCTTGGAACGGACGGCTACCCATCCCGACCTGACCGGCATCGACAAAAGCCGCCGCGCCGAAACTCTTGAGAATGCGCTGGCGATACTCGACCGACCCAGCATCGAGCGACGTGCCGCCGATACCGTATTTGCCGTTCTGCGGACCGACGCCCTGATAGCGAAAGCCGCGTACCGTGGCGGGGCCGCCCGCGTACAGACGCTGATCGGGAGGAATCTGATAGGTAGAGGCGCCCTGCACGGATCCAACGATACCGCGTATCGCGATGATGGAGCGTCCCGGATCGCTGATCCCGATACGATGCAGATCAACATAGGTCGAGGCGCCCGCACTCATGATCGTGAAGAAGGCGCTCCCGTTCTCGAGAGACTCAGACGGGGTGATGTTTACATTCGCCCGCATGCCATGTGTCGCCGGATCGATGGGATTGGACAGTTCGGTACTGTCATAGGTCGCGCCGAGCGGAGCCTGGATGATCAGATAATCCGTCGAAACACCGAATTGCTTGATGTTCTCCTGCTCTGCCAGAAGGCTACCTGAAACACTCCAGTACTTGTTCAGCTTGCGGATAAGCCCCCCACGAATCAGGATTGCCGTCTGATGATAGGAATACAGAAGCTGCCTGATGCCCTCGACACGAAGGCTCAGATTCTGGTTCCGCCGCATGAAGTCAGGCTTGAGGAAGTCGGCATAGACGTCATAACCCAGTCCCTGTTGAGCGGAGCCGCCCAGACCGGTCACAAGGGCTGTCAACTTGAGCTGCTCCGCCCCTCCCAGCAGATTACGATGGGTCCAGGTCGCTCCCACGCGGCCTCCAAGATCGGTCGAATAGCCAATTTGCGCCGAAACCGTATGGCGCTTGCCCTCCTGAACCGTGAAACGCAGGGGCATGGCCTGACTGGTGCCCGTCCCTGCGCGTCCGCGCGCCAGTACGACCAGCGGCGGGGCATCATGAACCCCTACCGAAGAAAAGATACCGACACCCGCAAGATCCTGACGGGCAGCCTCGATCTTGCTCGGTTGATAAAGCTGCCCCTCATGGATCAGCAGCCGTCGCCGCAGGAAATTCTCGCGTGTCCGGCCGAGCCCCTCAAAGCTGATCGGGCCGATATCCACCACAGGCCCTACACCGACCGCAACTTCCACATTGAGTGTCTTTGTAGCGGGCTGCAGATAGGCGATGGGCGTGCCTATATTGGCCTCGGCATGCCCCTCTTCCTGCAGGAAATTCTGCAAACGGGACTGAGCGGCGAGAACATCGGCGGCGATCGCCTTCTGACCACTCGCAAGACCAAAAGCCTTGAGTTCCGCAGCGGTGAGGGACACAGGGCTATCAACCGTACCGGGGGAAGACGCAGCTGCGCCCGGCTTTTCCCCTGACGGTGGCTTGGTCCCGGAGGCAACCGACGGCGCGGCCTCATTCTGAAGCGGCCCTCTGACAAGCGTAACGGTCCCGAGATGGAATTGCGGTCCGGTGACAGGCTTGATGGTGATACGCAGCTTTTCGCCATGCGGGACGGTAGCGAGACGATCCGGCAACGCAGGATTCTGACCGTCTATGGTCTTACCACCGGGCAACTGGACCGTAATCACGACCTTGCCCGCGTAAAATCCCCGGCTTTCGAGCGCGGATTGCACGCGTTCATAGTCCCCCCTTATTCGCCCTGCGAGCGCATAGGGATCAACGGCATGGGTCTTCTGCAGGGTCACCAGACTGGAAGAAGCCTGCACCATGGGGTCAAGTTCAGGATCGGAAGACGGTGTGATGACAACGACATAACCATCATCGTGATCCGACTTCCTGCCTTTACCGCCTTTTTTCTGAACGCCCTTGCCGGGAGCGACATCTGCAGTCGATGCGGCCGGACTTACCCCTTCTGGGGCCTGAGCAGGGGATGCGACCCCGGCAGCCGGCTCGCCCGTAGATGGCGCGGCCTGGGCCGCGACCGCACAGGAAAAGGAGCCGCCAAGCGTCAGAACAGAGAGGAAGTACTGCGCATGGCGGGGTAATGAACTCTGCAAATACCGGCCGTATCGGAAAAACGACCGCGAAAAAGCTTGATTGAATGACAGCAATGGGGCTCCCGCTGTTTTTTCGATCCCGACACGTGATGCATGAAAAGAGTGTCCGGATCATGTCACGGGCGGCCAGGCATGAAAAGCTGCGGTGTGACCTGAATGTTGCGACAAGGCAGATTCGGAACAATCTTCATGAAATCGTCGCGGTAACGCGGTTGTCCAGCATGTGGATTTCGCGTTAGGTATCGGGCAATGACTGACGCGATCACGCGCCGCCGTCCCGCCAGTGACGCTTCCGGCCCCGAATCCTGGACCGCCCCGCTTGTTCAAGCCCCGGGGCACCGCCTTGTTTGTCGGCTGCGTGCAATACGGCGCATGAGCCTGTCCTGCCTGTGGACGCTGGCCGCCAGCATACCCCAGCGCCTTCTGCTGCGCCGCCCTGGTGCTGCAAAAATCCGTTTTGCCCGTTTCTACTGGGCAACGATCTGCCGCATTCTCGGATTACAGGTACGCGTGGTTGGTGAGGCAGCGGGGACGATCCGTGACAGCGCTGCCGTTCGGAACGGCGAACGGCCGATCATTTTCGTTGCCAATCATTCCTCCTGGCTGGACATCGCCGTTGCCGGTGGGGTGCTTCCTACCGTTTTCGTCGCCAAGCAGCAGATCGCCGACTGGCCCGTCATCGGCACGCTGGCACGTCTGGGTCGGACCATCTTCGTCAGCCGACAGCGCAACAATACGGGGCGGGAACTGCAGGCCATGACCGATCGCCTCAATAATGGCGACAATCTCATCCTCTTCCCCGAAGGGACCTCGACGGATGGCACCCATGTGCTGCCCTTCATGTCGTCCTTCTTCGCTATTGCCAAGCCGAGCCGCGTCGATACCTCCCTGCCCGCCCCGCCTTCCGTGCTGATTCAGCCCGTGTCGATCGTCTATGACCGGCTCGATGGCCTGCCCATCGGTCGCGCACGTCGCACAGCACTCGCATGGTATGGGGACATGGATCTGGCTCCGCATATCTGGTCGGTCACACAATGGCGCTCGCTCGGCGCGACAGCCATTCTCCATCCTCCGGTCGATCCAGCTGATTTCCCGAGCCGCAAGGAGCTGTCTCTGGCCGTTCAGCAGATCGTGGCGGAGGGCGTTGCACAGTTGCATCACAACCCCGACCATCCTGAGGCGGCGCATCACTGATAGGCGGCGGGCCCTTGCCGCAACGGCATTCTGCCTCAAGTCGACACGGCACGGGTCGAATATTAGCCATGCATTTACCGGGCCGTTCGGCTACAATGACACTAGAGCATTTTCAAAACGGGCTGCCGCGTCAGAAATCATCCTGCCTCGCAGTAGGCGGTTTCCCCTCTCGCAGCCCCGACAAGCGCCCTCGGGCAAAAGGTAAGGACACGTGACGGTCGAGACGATCACAGGCAGCAAAGCCCCCTCCCAGAAAGACATGGCCAATACGCGCGGCCTGCATGTCATCACCTGGGGCTGTCAGATGAACGTCTATGACAGCGCGCGTATGACCGACGTTCTCGCGCCGTTGGGCTACAAGCCGGTGACTTCGCCTGAGCAGGCGGAAATGGTCATTCTCAATACATGCCATATCCGGGAGCGCGCAGCCGAAAAGGTCTTTTCAGAGCTCGGGCGCCTGCGCAAGATCAGCGAAGAGCGCGAATCCGCCGGGCTCAATCGCTCGATCATCGCTGTTGCAGGCTGCGTGGCCCAGGCGGAAGGCGAGGAGATCCTCGCCCGAGCGCCCTATGTGGATATCGTTCTCGGCCCGCAAACGTATCACCGCCTGCCCGAGATGGTGGCCCGCGCTGCCCGCGCCGGCGGGGCTGTGATCGACACGGACTTCCCTGTCGAGATGAAGTTCGATTTCCTGCCAGAGGCCTCGGCGCCTCAGGTAGAAGGTAATCTCACAGCGTTTCTCACCATTCAGGAAGGCTGCGACAAGTTCTGCTCGTTCTGTGTCGTGCCTTATACGCGTGGCGCCGAAACCAGTCGCTCCCTCCCCTCTGTGCTGAGCGAGGCGCGCCGCATGGTCGAGAGCGGCGTGAGGGAAATTACGCTTCTGGGCCAGAACGTGAATGCCTATCATGGCGATGACGGCGATGGCGGTACAGCCGATCTGCCCCGACTTGCCGCCGCGCTCGCGGCTCTGCCCGGGCTGGAACGCATCCGATACATGACCTCGCATCCCCGGGACATGGATCAAGCGTTGATTGACGCCCATCGCGATAACCCGGCTTTGATGCCTTTCCTGCATCTGCCGGTCCAGTCGGGCTCCGACCGAATCCTCAAGGCCATGAACCGCGGCCATACCGGCGATGAATACCGTGCCCTGATCGCAAGGCTGCGTGAGGCCTGCCCCGATCTGGCGCTGTCCTCGGATTTCATCGTCGGTCATCCCGGCGAGACGGAAGAAGATTTCGAGGCGACGATGCAGCTCGTGCGCGATATCGGCTTCGCGCAGGCATTCTCGTTCAAGTATTCGCCCCGTCCCGGCACACCCGCTGCGGGTCAGCCTTTCCAGGTGGACGAAGCCGTCAAGGACGTCCGTCTGCAGCGCCTGCAAGCACTGCTGCGCGAACAGCAGGACGCGTTCAACGCCGATATGGTCGGTCGTACCCTCCCCGTGCTTTTCACGGGACGCGGGCGCAAACCGGGCCAGATCACCGGGCGTTCACCCTATCTGCAACCGGTTCATGTCGAAGGCTCGGATGAGCTCATCGGCCAGACAGTGCCGGTTGTGATAACCCAGCGACTGACCAACTCGCTGGCCGGTACACTCTTACGGGAGAGAGTCTGCGCTTGAGCCACCCCACGGCACCCCAGTCGCATCCCGAATACGGGACAAATGACCGTAACTCCAGGCGGCACCTCCCGCCTGAAACCCCTCCTGACGCACAAGGCCAACGCACCTCGGCGCTGAGATTTGGAGATAACATTCTCCTGCAGCAATTGCTGGGTGATCATGACCGCCATCTTCTTCGGCTCGAACAGGGTTTCGATGTCCGCCTGACCTGCCGTGGCAACAAGATTGCCATCACGGGTGAAGCCGCGTCGGTCGCGCGCGCTCAGGCCGCTATCACCGCGCTGTACAATCAGCTCGAACATGGCGGCAAGATCGACGGCCCCGTCGTGGACAGCGTGATCCGCCTCTCGGCCCTGCCCCGCCCCGGTCGTGGCACGGAAACGCGCAGCACACAGCGTGAAACTCAGACACGTGCCATCGAGACCCCCCGCAATGATACCGAGGGGACGACGCCTTTCCTCGATCTGCCCGCCATCAAGACCAAGCGGGGCGCCATTGCGCCACGCTCGCGCGGTCAGGCAGCCTATATGCAGATGCTGGCCAAGACCGAGCTGACTTTCGGCATCGGACCTGCTGGCACTGGCAAAACCTATCTTGCCGTGGCGCAGGGTGTCGCCATGCTCCAGGCGGGTCAGGTGGACCGGATCATTCTTTCGCGTCCCGCTGTTGAGGCAGGTGAACGCCTTGGCTTTCTGCCGGGCGATCTGCGTGAGAAGATCGACCCCTATCTGCGCCCTCTCTA
This sequence comes from Asaia sp. VD9, assembly GCF_037150015.1. Taxonomy (NCBI): domain Bacteria; kingdom Pseudomonadati; phylum Pseudomonadota; class Alphaproteobacteria; order Acetobacterales; family Acetobacteraceae; genus Asaia; species Asaia sp. VD9. The sequence goes on from NZ_JBBCQM010000001.1 coordinate 36,268, forward strand.
CGATGCGCTCAATGACATGCTGCCGGGTGATCAGGTCGCGCGACGCATGGCCAATGGCGAGATCGAAGTGGCGCCGCTTGCCTTCATGCGCGGGCGCACCCTCGCCCACGCCTTCGTCATCCTCGACGAAGCCCAGAACACCACCCCGGCCCAGATGAAAATGTTCCTGACCCGTATGGGACAGGGGGCACGCATGGTCATCACCGGCGATCTCAGCCAGATCGATCTGCCCTCGGGCGTCGCATCCGGACTGCGTGAGGCGGTAGAGACCCTTGAAGGCCTGCCGGGAATTGGTATTACGCGTTTTGAGTCCGCCGATGTCGTCCGCCACCCGCTCGTGGCGCGTATCGTGGACGCTTATGATCAACGAGTGGCTGCGGCACGGGATTACTCCCGAGGCAGGTCGCGCCGGGAATACAATGGAACCTCGAAGTAGTTTGACCCAATCCGCCGAAGAACCGTCCTCTATAACGAGGGCGGCGCTTCGCTCACGTCTGGATCTGATCGTGGCCGATCGCCGCTGGCGCGCCAGCGTGCCCAATCTGGAAGCGCTCGTTGCGCGATGCATTGAGGCAAGCTGGCCATGGCTGGATCGCGATCGCATCCCCGCCTTTCTTCTCGCGGGGGATCACGCCATCAAGGCGCTCAACGCGACATTCCGTGACAAGAACAAGCCGACCAACGTCCTCACTTTCGAAGAGAACGGGACATTCGGCGACGGCGATATCGCGCTCGCCTATGAAACGGTCCGCCGTGAGGCGCAGATCAGCGGCAAGAAATTCCCGCACCATTTCGCGCATCTGGTCGTTCATGGTCTGCTGCATCTGGCGGGTCACGACCATCATCGCCCGGACGAAGCCCGTCTGATGGAGATGATCGAATCCCGCATCCTTGCGCGTCTGGGTATTCCCAATCCCTGGCGTCTGGGCGGGGGGCGCGGCGCATGAGCGAGAGCGACGAGCACCGCCAGCGCCCCTCGAAAGGGCTATTCGGCATCTTCAACCGCAAGGGGCGTGAACAGGGGTTGCGCCTCTCGATTGCGGCCCTAGTGGAAGAGGCCGCGGCCCCCCATCCGGAAACCGGTACGCGCCCCGAACTCGACCGGCAGGAACGCGCGCTGATCACCAACGTGCTGCATCTGCGCGAAAAGACAGCGGATGATGTGATGGTGCCGCGCGCCGATATCGTCTCGATGTCAGCCGATATCACGCTCGACGAGGCTCTGGCCTTTATGCGTCGCGAGAATCACTCGCGTGTACCGGTCTACCGCGAGCATCTCGACAACGTCATCGGCATGATCCACGTCAAGGACCTCATCGCCTATATCGGCACCTCGGAGGCCTTCGATATCGAGCCCTTGCTGCGTCAGCCCTTACTGGTTGCCCCGCAGATTCCCGTGCTCGATCTGCTGCTCCAGATGCGTCAGAGGCGCACCCATCTGGCCCTGGTCATCGATGAATATGGCGGGGTGGATGGTCTGGTGACCATCGAAGACCTTGTGGAGACAATCGTTGGCGACATCTCGGACGAGCATGACGAGCCCGTCTCTGCCATGATTTCCGAGCGCGCCGACGGCTCTTTCGACCTCGATGCCCGTCTGCCCGTTGATGAACTCGAAGGCTTCATGGGGCCACTACTGACCGAAGCCGAGCGTGAAGCCGAGATCGAAACCGTCGGCGGTCTCGTATTCCGCCTCGCGGGGCATGTCCCGATCCGTGGGGAGGTCTTCACTCATGAGAGCGGCCTCGTCTTTCGCGTGACCGATGCCGATGCGCGTCACATACGCGCCCTCAGAATGCGTGTACCAGCCTACTGGGTTCGCAGCGACGCGGAGACGTCCCATCGCGGGGATGACAAGCACTAGCGATTCCTGGCGATCAAGAGGCCGTCCGCGCTTGTCGGGCAGGCCGCCTCTTGACGCCGCGTGGCTTCCGGTCTTCAAAACTTTGACATCATGACCCGGGAGTGTTCTTCAATGTCTCTATATCGGCGTAGTTTTCTGGCGGCCCTGCCAGCCCTCGCGCTCATCCCGAAGGCACGCGCCGAGGATAGCCGGCTGACTCCGCGCACATTGGGCAACCCCAAGGCGCCGGTTACGGTCAATGAGTGGTTTTCGCTCACATGCACCCATTGCGCGCATTTCGAGATGACCGTCTTCCAGGACGTCAAGACGAAGCTGATTGATACCGGCAAGGTCTTCTATGTCTATCATGACTTCCCGCTCGATCAGATCGCCCTGCTGGGTGCCATGGTGGCGCGCTCCCTGCCGGTTGATCGCTACGTACCCTTCGTCAACTCCATGCTTGCCAGCCAGGATCGCTGGGCCTTCGCGCGCGACGTGAACCCCAAGAAGCAGATCCAGCAGATGGCGGCTCTTGCCGGAATCTCGGCCGATCAGTTTGCCAAGATCGATGCAGATGATGCATTCCGTCAGGCGCTGGTCGCCCAGCAGGATTCGGACCAGGCCAAGTACAATATTGGCGGCACGCCGTTCTTCATGTTCAACAACCAGCCCTATAACCAGGAACTTCTGACATTCGAGGCCTTCGAGGCCGAAGTGAAGAAGGCTGGTGGCTAAGCAGAGGACCCCGCTTTTCGCGTATGTCAGCCAAGATCACGCGCCTGCGGATAGCGGGTTTCAAGAGTTTTGCCGATCCTGCCACGATTGATATCCTTCCCGGCCTGACAGGCATTGTCGGGCCGAACGGATGTGGCAAGTCCAACGTGGTCGAGGCCCTGCGTTGGGCCATGGGAGAGAGTTCCGCCCGTGCCCTCCGTGGCGGGGAACTTGACGATCTGATTTTTGCAGGCACCAGCGCCCGCTCCGCCCGTTCCCTCGCTGAGGTTACGCTCTGGCTTGAAGAGGCCACAGGGCTGGCCCCGCCCCCCTTTAGCGAGACGGATGGGCTCGAGATCTGCCGGCGGGCCGAGCGCGGCTCCGGCAGCGATTTCCGCCTCAATGGTCGCGCCCTGCGCGCGCGCGACATCACCACGATGTTCGCCGATCTGTCTTCCGGCGCGCGCAGTTCCTCCATCGTAAGCCAGAACCGCGTGAGCGCGCTCATCAGCGCTAAGCCGGAGGAGCGACGCTCGCTGCTGGAAGAGGCTGCGGGTATCAGCGGGCTCCATGCCCGGCGTCATGATGCGGAACTCAAACTGCGTCAGGCTGAGGGCAATATCGCGCGCAGCGAGGATCTGCGCCAGCAGATCACAAGCCGCCTCGAACAGCTCGATGCACAATCGACGCAGGCGCGCGCCTATCGCAGCCTGTCAGAATCCATACGCGAAGACGAAAGTGCGCTCTCCTGGCTTGTGCACAGGCGCGCGGCGTTGCTGGTCGAGCGCACGGAAGGGCTTTTGCAAGAGGCCGAGCGCCAGCGCGATGAAGCTGGTCAAGGCGCAGACATGGCCGAGCAGGCCACAATTGCCCACAAAGCGCGCGTCCAAGCGTTACGCGAGACAGTAGAATCTGTACGTGAAGCCCGCGACAAGCTGCGCCTGACGGCTGAAACCTCGCGGGAATCCCTGACCCAATCGCGCGCTGCTTGCGAGCAGGCCATGACGCGTCAGGCCCAGAACAGTGCCGATCGGAGTCTGGCACAAGCGCGTCTCGATGAGGCACTGGCGCGCCAGGATGCGCTGAAGGAGAGTCTGGATCGCCTCGACATCATGCTTCGCACCCTCCCCGATACGCTGACGGTCCAGGAGAAAGCCGCAGAGCAGGCGGAACTGGCCTTGCGACAAGCCGAAAGTCAGGTCGCTTCTCTTACCGCGTCTCTGACACGCGACCGGCTCGCCGCGCAGGCCCTCGCCAAGGACCATGAGACGACCGCGCAGCGTATCCTGGCGCTGGAAAGCGATGAAGCCCGTCTGACCGAGGCGCTCGCCAATGTGCGCGCCCAGATGCCCGATGAGGCCGCTCTTCATGCGCTGCAAAAGGCATTGGACGAGAAGCGCAGGACCCGACAGGACCATGACGCGCGCATCGAAGGACTGAACGGGCAGTGTCAGGATGCGCGCCTCTCTCTCGCCGATGCCGAGCAAAAGGCGGGGCAAGCCCGGCGAGAGGCCGAACAGGCGCGCCTCTCGCTCGAGGCCCTGCACACGCGTCAGAAGGCCCTCCTTGTGCAGATCGCCGCTCACGAGACCGAACTCGCTGCGCTTGATGAGGCGCGGCTTGGCGACGAAGCCCTGTCCCAAGAGGACGCCCGCGCCATCACCATGGGCGGGGCGCGTGACGCCGCGCGGCAGCAAGCGGACGCGCATCAGGCGGCGCATGCAGAAGCCCAACAGGCTCTGGCGGCCATCGAGGCCGAGATAGCCGGCGCTGCACGCCAGCGGGAATTGCTCACGAAGGAGCATGACCAGGCCAATCAAGCCTGCGCCCGGCATGATGCTCAGATCCAAGGCTTCGCGGCCCAGCGCGACCACCTCCTTGCCGAGATGCCCGATGATGCACTCCTGGCCGGGGCACGCCAGCAGCGTAAGGACGTTGAGGCAAGTCTCGTCACGCTCAATGCCGAACGTGAGACGCTTTCGACGGAACGCAATAGCGTACGCCAGGACTGGGAACGCGCGCACAAGGCCAGCCAGACGGCGACGGCCCATGTGATGGCCCTCAAGGTGCAGTACGAGGCGCTCAGGGCGACAAGGGAAGAAACCTCCCTGCCTGATCCGCTGATCGAGGCGCTGGTTATTCCGGCCGGGCTCGAGCGCGCCCTCGCCGTAGCCCTGGATCAGACGATCGAGGCGTCACTCGACGCCACACAGAGCCGTGCCTGGCTACTCCTTCCTGAGCAGGCCTCTCAACCGTTACCGCCTGGATCCACGCCGCTCAGCGCGCTCATCCGCGCACCTGAATCGCTTGCCCGCTGCTTCTCAGCAATCGCCCTGATAGACGATCCGACGATGGGCAAGGTTCTTCAACCTTCCCTCCTCCCCGGACAATGTCTTGTCAGTCGTGATGGCGGGTTGTGGCGCTGGGACGGGTATTGCGACACGGGGAGTCTTCCGTCTCGTGCCTTGGGACCTGTCGAGACCGTCGCTCGGTTGCGCGCGCTGGAAGAGGAGATCCGGGCTTCTGAAACGGCTCTTCCCCCCCTGCAGGCCCAGACGTCAACGCTTGAAGCACGCGAGCAGACGATTGCCGCGCGTCTTGAAGCGCTGCGGGAGGCCTTGCATCGTGACGAAGCGCTTCTCCCCAAGCTCCGGCGGGAGGAAGATGCCCTTTCCTCCCGAGCGGACCGCGTGACCAGCCAACTCGCGCAGCTTGAGCAGAGGCGCGAAGAGGCCATGATCCAGCGCGAGGAAATGGGGCGTCGTGCCGACGCAGCCCGCGAGGCGCTGGCTGAACTCCCCTCGGAAGCGAGCATGCAGGGGCAACATGCGCAGAGACAACACGCTGCAGACACGGAAAAATCCCTGCTTTCCCAAGCTCAAGGCAACCTCCGCGACGCGGATACAGCCTATGCCGAGGCGCGAGAGCACGCGACCCGCTGCAGATTGCAGGAGGAGGCGCGCGCCGCAAAAGCCACGACGCTCACGGGCGTGCTCGCTCAGGAAAAGCGCGATCAGCAGGATATCGCCGCGCATTGCGCTCAGCTTGAGGCGCAGGATCATGAAACCGCGCTGCGCATCACCCAGGAGATGCTGCAGTCAAACCGCGCGACGCTGACCCTCGTTGAGAAAGAGCTCACCGCAGCACGCGGCGCCGGAGAGACGCTTGGACGCGACATCGGAGCGGCGAGCCGAGACCTTCAGACGGCGCGGGATCTGAAGCTGAGCCTGACCAGCCGTCTCTCCGCACTGGTTCCTCAGCATGAGGCCCTCGTTTCAAACCTGACAGAGATGCGGGCTCATCAGACAACCCTCGCGCCGGTGCCCGATCTGACGCCCAGGGAACGAGAGCTGGACCAGTGCCGGGAACGGGAAGCCACCAGCCGTCAGAATGACCTGACCTGCCGTGAGGCGCTACGCGAAACAAAAGCCGCGCTGGAAAAGGCGCTGCAGGAAAAGGAACAGACGATCTCGCGGCGCGTCGAGACGCTGAGCACGATCGCGGCACTGGAAGAGGACCTGCAACGCCTCGCCGAACGTGTCGCCGAGGGAGAAAAGGAGATTGCCCGTGCCAGCGCTGAGGCTTCGCGGCTCGAAACCGTCACGCTAGAAACGGCCGAAGCGCTGTCGAGAGCGGAAAGCGACTTTGCATCTGCCGCCGAGGCTCTGGCCGAAATCGATTCGGCCATCGAGGCTCTCTCCCGTACACGGCGTGATGAGGAGCAGCGCTGCGCGACAGCTCGAGAAAACGCAATACGGCTGCAGGAGCGCCTCGAACAGGCGCGCGCCCAGTACGCCAAACTCGACGAGGGCCGGGCCAATACGCAGGAAGAGACATTCGACCTTCCGCTCACCGAACAGAGCGAGACGAGCTTGAAGCGTCGCCTGGCGCGCAACCAGAAGGAACGCGAGGCGCTCGGACCCGTCAATCTTCTGGCCGAGCAGGAATATGCCGAAGCCCATAGCCAGTCAGAGCATCTGGCGCGCGAACACGACGAGCTGGAATCAGCGATCAATCGCCTTCGCGGATCAATCAACGCCTTGAAAAAGGAAGGGCGGGAGCGCCTACAGGCGGTATTCGTCGAGGTCGATCGCCATTTCCAGGCGCTGTTCAGCCGCATGTTCAACGGTGGCAAGGCCCATCTCGGCCTTGTCGGCAGTGACGATCCGCTAGAGGCTGGTCTTGAGATATTCGCCCAGCCTCCCGGCAAGAAACTCTCGACGCTTTCCCTGCTCTCAGGGGGCGAGCAGGCGCTCACCGCACTTTCGCTCATATTCGCTACGTTCAAATGCCAGCCTTCCCCCCTCTGCATTCTCGATGAGGTCGACGCTCCGCTCGATGATGCCAATGTGGAACGGCTGTGCAGCCTGCTCAAGGATATGGCCGAAGAGGCCCAGACGCGCTTTCTGGTTGTTACCCACCATCAACTCACCATGGCGCATATGGATCGACTGTTCGGCGTGACCATGCAGGAGCGCGGTGTCAGTCAGGTCCTGTCCGTCGATCTGTCGCTGGCGGCCAGCTTTGCCGAGAATGGGTCACTGGCAGTGGCTCCCTGAGGCAGAAGGGTTATAACCATGTCTTTATTGTGTTTTTCTCCCGATCCTGCCCATAATGACGGTTTCGACATGAAGTAGCTCCGAAAGGCCGATCCGATTTCGTTCTCCCCACCTCCCCCACCCGATCTTTCACGACTGAGCGCCGGTCGCGGGTTGCGCGTGGTGGGCGACGTTCATGGCGATCTGACGGCTTTCGAACACGCTGTGGCGACCGATCGTTTCATCATTCAGCTTGGTGATCTTGTCGATCATGGGCCCGATAGCGCTGGCACGCTAAGGCTCATGCTGGACCTCATCGATGACGGACGTGGATTGTTCATCCTCGGGAATCACGACCGAAAGCTCGGCCGGGCGCTAGAGGGCAGAAGGCTGCGGCGGGATCCGCCTCTGGAAGAGACGCTGAATCAGCTTTCTGGACCCGTTCAGGCGGGATTGCGCGAGCGCGCCTATGAGGCCATCGCTCAGGCCCCCGCCTGGATCGTGCAGGATGAGTTGATCTTCGTCCATGGCGGGTTCCATACCGACATGCTGATCGAGGCTCCCCCTCCGGCCCTGGGCTCGATGACACCGCTGTTGTCGCGCGCGCTCTTTGGCGAGACAACCGGCCGCATGCAGCCTGATGGCTACCCCGAGAGGCGGCTGCGATGGATCGATCATATCCCCGAGGGCCATGTCGTTTATTGTGGCCATGACCGCCGCTCGACCGATGGCCGACCCTGGATCAGGGACGGACGCAACGGGGGTCGCGCCATTTTCACTGACCTGGGCGCCGGAAAAGGCGGCCATCTTGCCTGGATTGATCTGGATGTCTGAACAGGAAACACGCGCGCTTCTCGAACAGCATCGCCAGAGCATCGATAATATCGATGCGGCGCTGATCCATATGCTGGCGGAGCGCTTTCGCCAGACCCAGGCCGTGGGCGAGCTCAAGGCCCGTTCCGGTCTGCCTGCCGCCGACCCTGCACGTGAGGCGCGTCAGATCGAGCGCCTGCGCCAACTTGCAGTCTCCGCCCGGCTCGATCCTGACTTCGCGGAAAAGTTTCTTGCCTTCATCATCCGGGAGGTGATCCGTCATCATGACTCAATCGCCGGGCGCAGCCCGCGCTGATACGGAAACGGAGATGACGGCGCATCACATCATTTTCGCCAGACATGCCCAGGCTGCCCCCGAGGCGTGGGGAGGTCTCGACCGCAACAGGCCGCTCACCGAACGGGGCCAGCTTGACGCGGAGCATCTCGCCCACGCAATCGCAGCGCTCGACATCGCTCTGGCCGGTACGCATCTATGGCACAGCACCGCCACGCGGACGAGCCAGACAGCGGCCAGCATTGCGGCCTGTCTGCCCTCCTCACGCGTAGTGCTCGGGCTCGATGCCCTGTACGATCTCGATCTCTACGGCATGCTCGAACTCATCCGGGAGACGCCGGGTTCAGTCCGCACGCTGATCATCGTCGGGCATAACCCGGTGATCGCCGAAATCTGCCGCCATCTCGCCAGTGATGCGATTGACGGGCCCATCGCTCGAGAGCTGATGAAAGGCTTCGAGCCTGCAACGGCGGCCATGTTCGCGGTCGCTTCGGACTGGGCCGGGCTCTCTCCCAACACCGCCACGCTTGGCGCAGTGCTTCCACCCGGGTGAAAACGGCCTCATGGCGCGCTTTCGCGGCCCGCCATTTCGGACGGAGTTCACCCATATGTTGATTGCCCCATCGCAGTTAACTTCGTAAGGCGTTTTTCCATGGCTGATCACGACACAAACGGATCCACTCCCGAAACGGCGACCCTCAGCATTGGCGAGCGCTCTGCCGAATTTCCCCTGCTCAAGGGTACACTCGGCCCCGATGTGGTCGATATCCGCAAGCTCACCGCCCAGACCCAGATGTTCTCATTTGATCCGGGTTATGGGGAGACGGCGTCATGCCAAAGCGCCATCACCTTCATCGATGGCGATGAGGGCGTGCTTTTGCATCGCGGTTACCCTATCGAGCAGCTTGCCACCGAGGCCAGCTTTGTCGAAACGGCTTATCTCCTGGCCTATGGCGAGCTGCCCAATCGTGATGCGTATGACCGGTTTCAGCAGGATCTGAAGGAGCAGGCACTCCTTCATGAGCAGATCAGGAACTTCTTCAACGGCTTCCGTCGTGATGCCCATCCCATGGCCATTCTCTGCGGTACAGTGGCGGCGCTCTCAGCCTTCTACCCTGACGCCGTCGATATCTCCAACGAGGCCTCCCGCGACCTCTCCACGCGCCGCCTGATTGCCAAGGTGCCGACCATTGCGGCCTGGGCGTACAAATATACGGTCGGTGAACCTTTCGTATATCCTGATAACAGCCTGACATTCTCGGAAAACTTCCTGAAGATGCTGTTTGCGCGACCGAACGCCGAATACAAGGTGAACCCGGTCCTGGCGCGCGCGATCGATCGCATTCTGATCCTGCATGCCGATCATGAGCAGAATGCCTCGACCTCTACGGTGCGTCTGGTCGGTTCGACAGGCTCGAACCCCTTCGCCTGCATCGCGGCAGGTATCGCAGCGCTCTGGGGCCCCGCTCATGGCGGTGCCAATGAGGCCGTGCTGGGAATGCTGGCGCAGATTGGCACGAAGGAGAACATTCCGGCCTTCATTGCTCAGGTGAAGAACCGTGAGAGCGGCGTCCGGCTGATGGGCTTTGGCCATCGCGTCTACAAGAATTTCGACCCGCGTGCGAAGATCATGGAGCAGACCTATCATGAGGTCGTCTCCGAGCTCGGGCTGAAACATGACCCGATGTTCGACCTTGCGGCCGAGCTGGAGCGTATCGCGGTCAATGACCCCTATTTCGTCCAGCGTCGCCTTTATCCGAATGTCGATTTCTATTCGGGCCTCATTCTCAAGGCCATGGGGATTCCGACGTCGATGTTCACCGTCCTCTTCGCCGTCGCCCGTACGGTAGGCTGGGTCAGCCAGTGGCGCGAGATGATCGAGGAGCCAGGGCAGCGTATCGGCCGGCCGCGCCAGCTTTATGTGGGCGAGACACGTCGCGATTTCGTACCGCTTTGCCGCCGCAGCTAACCTAGGCCTGAAGCGGGCAAACAAAAAAGCCGAGGGACATGCCCCCGGCTTTTTTTTGTTCCATCATGGGTAGAACGCGATTCCTGTCCCTGCCAGGCCTCAGGCTCGCCCCTCGATCTCAGCAATCGCAGCCTGGGGTCGCGCCCTTGTCCTGACGAACGATATGATGATCGATCCATTCCGACACAAGACGGCGTGCCTCGTTCAATGAAGCCTCCGGATGGTGGATACGATAAAGGGTCGTGCATGCGGTGAAAGCCTGGATGTCAGGCTGGCCCACTTCCCGCAATTCTTCGTACGCCGTGATCACGGCGCGTTCGCACTTTCGGGAAATGCGGTTGAGATCGACAGTCACGCAAACTGATCCTAGTTGAGAATTATTTTCAATTGGCGCATTCTAAATCTTTTCCGATGGTAAATGCAAGCACGGCCTATGGAACGAAAGCGCGAGGATTTTCTCTTCTTATTTGTCTTACTTTTCTCGCAAAGGACAGATAATCCTGCATCGCTAAAGATTATGGAGTGATAACAGATGGCTCTCAGCAACGAGATCAATGGTGGCGCGGTTCGTCAGACACAATGGGACCGGGATGCCGCGCTGACCACGGCGCGTATCCTGCTGGAAATCAAGGCCATCAATTTCCGGCCTGACGAACCCTACACACTGACCTCGGGCTGGAAGTCCCCTGTCTACATCGATTGCCGCAAGATCATCTTCTTCCCGCGTGCCCGCGCCAAGATTGTCGAGCTCGCTGTCGAGAAAATCGGCCGCCATATCGGGTATGAGAGCATCGATTGCGTAGTCGGCGGTGAGACGGCCGGCATCCCGTTCGCCGCCTGGATTGCGGATCGCATGATGGCGCCCATGGCCTATGTGCGTAAAAAGCCCAAGGGCTTTGGGCGCAACGCCCAGATCGAGGGCGATGTCCCGGAAGCCATGCGCACGCTGCTGGTTGAGGATCTGACCACGGATGGCGCTTCGAAGGTCCGTTTTGCCAATGCGCTGCGTTCGGCGGGCGCGCTGGTCGATCATACCTTCGTCGTGTTCTTCTATGGCGTTTTCCCCGGTGCGCAGAAAACGCTGGCCGACATGAATGTATCCCTGCATTCGCTCTGCACCTGGTGGGACGTGCTCGAGGCCTGTTCAGGGGCCAATTACTTTTCGGAGAGCGATATTCACGAGGTCCGTCGCTTCCTGGAAGATCCCTGCGGCTGGTCCAAGGCCCATGGTGGCGTCGGCAGTGCCGAGGAGGCCGCAGCCCTCAAGGCCAAGGCGGAGGGCTGACTTGCCCCTGCCCCCGGGGCGCGTTCTGGCATTTGATTCGGGCATAGGTGGACTCGGCGTGGTGCAAGCTTTGCGCACCACCCTGCCCCCCGGCACCCGGATCGACTATCTCGCCGATAACGCGCTCTTTCCTTATGGCGAGCAGGAAGACTCCGTGCTCGTCGCGCGCATTCTCTCCCTCATGGAAGAGCGGATCGCGCGACTGCGGCCCGATGTCGTACTGATCGCCTGCAATACCGCCAGCACCATCGCGCTCGACGCGCTTCGCGCGCGTTTCGACGTGCCGTTTGTTGGCTGTGTCCCGCCGGTGCGCTGGGCGGCCCGAGTGAGCCAGACCCGGGTATTCGGCCTGCTCTCCACGAGAGGAACGGCACGACGACCCTATCTGCGCGGTCTGCGCGACACTTATGCTGCTGACTGCGAGATGATCGTACACGGTGCTCGCGCCCTCGCCGATCTCGCCGAAAAAGCCTATCTGGGCGAGAGCGTCGATGACCGACTGGTCGCCGAGGAACTTCGCCATCTCTTCGAGGCCCCGAATGGCGATCGTATCGATACAATCGGGCTCGGTTGCACGCATTATACGTTTCTCAACGAAGCCTTCCTGCGGCTCTGTCCTCCGGATATCAATTGGCTGGATCCCGCCATTCCGGTCGCGCAGCAGGTCGGGCGTATCCTGGACCAACGATCGCCCGCCTGTGCGGAAGCCATGACGGCGGAGACACTCTACCTGACGGGGCCCCCCCCTGCCCAAGAAGCGCTTGAGAAGGCCGTCGCCCGGCTTGGCTATGGCCAGATCACGATCTTGGAGCACGCCAGCGTCTGAGGCGACGCGCTTCCCCGCAGTTCGGCGGAGCCATGCATACCCTTCACGCCTGACGATACGGTCCGACTGTAAGGCGCGACAAACACTATCCCTGATCGCGCCTGGGGCGTGTCAGAGCAGCCTCAAGCCCACACTATCTCGTTCGAGGGACCGGCTTTGCCGTTAATTGGCACGGCTTACCGTGTAAGAGGCCGCGTCGATCATCAATTGACGGATGGGACTATCGGGGAAAATCGACAAAGCCTCGATCGCTGCGTCGGCATAGACGCGAGCCCGGTCGAGCGTCGTCTGGATAGCGCCTGTCTTCTCGATCAGGGCAAGCGCGCGAGGCAGATCCTCCTCCGTCTGATCGCCCGTCTCGATCACGCGCAGCCAGAAGCCACGCTCGGTCTCGTCACCTGCATTGAAGGCGGCAAGGACCGGCAGCGTGATCTTGCCTTCGCGCATGTCATCACCCACGGTCTTGCCCAGAACCTGCTGGTCTGCGGCATAGTCAAGGGCATCGTCCACAAGCTGGAAAGCCATGCCTAGATTGGTGCCATAAGCCTCAAGCGCCGCTTCCTCGGCCTCGGGGCGCTCCGCCACGACCGCCCCAACCCGACAAGCGGCTGCAAAGAGCGCCGCTGTCTTGCCATGGATGACCTCCAGATACTTATCGATCGGGGTCGAGAGATCATTCTGCGTTGCCATCTGCAGCACCTCGCCTTCAGCGATGGTGGCAGAGGCAGCGGACAGGATCGCCATGACCTTGAGCGAGCCGTCGGCAGTCATGAGCTGGAAAGAACGGGCGAACAGGAAATCACCCACCAGAACGGATGCCTTGTTGCCGAACACGGCATTGGCCGAGGCCAGACCACGGCGCAAGGTGCTCTCATCGACCACGTCGTCATGCAGCAGGGTCGCGGTATGGATGAACTCCACACAGGCGGCGAGCCCGACATGACGCTGCCGTTCGGGAGACGGCTCGTAGCCGCAAAGACGCGCCGAAGCGAGTGTCAGGAGTGGACGCAGGCGCTTGCCACCCGCCGCTACGAGATGCGCCCCGAGCTGCGGAATGAGGGGTACCGGGCTCTGCATGCGCGCGACGATCTCGCGATTGCAGGCTTCCATATCGTCACGAAGAAAATCGGAGAGCGCATTCAGGGCGGAGCGTTCCCCGCTGACCGGGCTGGCTACGCTGTTCTGTTCCTGAGCCTTTTTATCGGTCAGGCTGTCGGCACCACCCAAGGCAACTCTCCACTTCCTACTTGGCCACTGACGACCCTGATGCAGTATAAGGCACGAGTCGGTGCAGATCCCGGCACGACAACGTACCGAGGCAGAAACCGACTGACATGCATGACCCAGCCAGACCGGATCACCAGCCCTCTGACAGTCCAAACCATATGAGCGGCGGGACCGTTCCGGTCAACCCGGCCACCCTAAAAGCCGACGCTGCCGGGGTGACATCTCACGAGACAATGGCGGGATATCTGCTCGACAAGCGTGTTCGCTACAGACAATTCATCCAGGGGTATCGCACGGGCATCGAGCCTGTACTCATGGCGGCTTTCGTACCAGCCCAACCAGGTCAGAGCGTCCTTGAGGCCGGATGCGGCGCCGGCGCAGGGCTGCTATGCCTTGCCACGCGATGCTCCGGAATTACGGGGGTTGGCCTAGAAGCGGATCACGCGACGGCGTCTCTCGCGCGGGAAAACATGCAGGAGAATAATCTTGCGGAGCGTGTGACCATCGTCACCGGCAGTCTGCCTGATATCCCCGCCTCCCTGCGCCAGATCACCCCCGGAGCCAATGGGCGGTTTCATCATGCCATGGCCAACCCGCCCTGGCATCCCGCCAATCACACGGGTGCCGAAGATGCGCGACGCAGGCTCGCGATGACCATGCCGGAAAATGGCTGGATCGACTGGATCTCGGCACTCTCACGCTGGATCCTGCCCGGAGGCAGTCTTACCCTCGCTCTTCCTGCAGCGGTCATCGACATAGCGTGCGAGGCCCTGCGTCAATCGGGTTTCGGCAGCCTGGTGCTTTGCCCCCTCTGGCCGAAACAGGAACGACAGGCAAAGATCGTCCTTCTGCGTGGCGTGTGGGGGGGGAAAGGCGTGTTCCGCCTGATGCCCGGCCTGACCCTCCATCGGGCGGAGGGCGGTTACACGCCTGAGAGCGACGCAATCCTGCGAGACGGTATCGCCCTGATATAGGAGGACTCTGGCCGCTCCTCCTCGACCGGGATTTCGCCGAGCTTCCCATCTCTCGAGTGATGGAGGGAGTCTGCAAAGCTCTGGAGAATGTCAGCTTGGGAGATTCCCGTCGACCTGCGCCTTGGTGCTTAGCCTCAGTGGCTGCGCAAGCTTCCATGAAACCTGTAACCCGGAGACGAGCGCCCAGGCCCGCGGAAAAAGGAAGGCATCCTTGATCGTCACAGGGTCATCCATTGATCGTCAGGGAACGGAAAAGCCGTGCGACCGGTTGACATACGCGGCACAGCTGATGCCTGACGCCCGCTAGTTCAGAGACTGGATCGCCGTCCTGTCTTCGAAATGGGATCTGAAGGAGGGAATTGGCCGCAAGGCGGTGGCAGCGATCTGACCTGCGCCGCAGCAAGATGAATGCGTCTTCACCTTCTCTGGCGTCCTGGCCGGCAAATGGCAGATCCTGTTCGCTGCGGGACATCACGATGACAGCAGCTTTGTCAGGGCAGGGCCGGAAGTGACATTCTATCGTCGCTCTACAGCCGCAGATCTGGTCTATGCTCCGATTGTCGTAACGGAGGAGAACCTCGTCTTGAGGGTCGCCGTCGCTCGCGTCGCAAAACGATCACGGCCCGGCGGCTATTGGGGGAGGTTCATAAAAGTCACGGAGGGCGATGTCCAAAAAATGCCCGACCCGGCTGTGATCGCACCGCAGCGAAACCAGAATGTCAGCCGGATCTTTCGCAATGCCGAACTGCACGGAGAAGGAACGACAGAAACGGCTGCCCCCTCTCGTTCGATCGCGTTTTCCCCGGCAAGTACCGGCGACACGGATCCCCATGTCAGCAAGGACAGCCCTGTCTGGGCTGTCCTCGATCTTCACGAGGCGAACACATCCGCCTCGAAGGCTTCTTCCCACGAACCGGAGGTCGAGGCGCGGGAATATTCTGTCGAACGGTTCTCGAAGAAATTGGCGTGTTCGACTGCATTGAGCATATCGTCCAGCCAGGGCAGCGGGTTCTCTTCGATGCCGTAGAACGGATCGAGGCCCAGCTGGGTCATGCGACGATCAGCGATGAAACGGATATAGCGCTTTACCTGATCGGCGCTCAGCCCCTCAACGTCGCCCATCTCGAAAGCCAGATCGATGAAGGCGTCCTCGTGCTCGACCGTGGTCGCGCAGATGTCGGCGAGCTCCTTCTGGAAGTCTTCCGTCCAGATCTCCCGGTTTTCGCGTACGAAGGTGCGGAACAACCGGATCATCGACAGGCAGTGAAGCGTCTCGTCACGCACGGACCAGGAGACAATCTGCCCCATGCCCTTGAGCTTGTTGAACCGCGGGAAGTTCAACAGGATTGCGAAAGAGGCGAAGAGCTGAAGCCCTTCCATGAACGCGCCGAAGGCGGCCATGGTCTTCGCGATCTCGCGCTTGTTGTCGATATTGAAGGACTGCATGAAATCATACTTGTCCTTCATCTCCTTGTATTTCAGGAATGCCGAGTACTCGGTCTCGGGCATGCCAATGGTGTCAAGCAGATGCGAATAGGCGGCGATGTGGATCGTCTCGATATTCGAGAAGGATGACAGCATCATCAGCACCTCGGTCGGTTTGAAGACCTGGCTGTAATACTTCATATAGGCCGAGTTCACCTCGACATCCGCCTGGGTGAAGAAGCGGAAGATCTGCGTGACCAGATGGCGCTCGGACTCGCTGAGCGTACGATGCCAGTCCTTTACATCATCCGCCAGCGGCACTTCTTCGGGCAGCCAGTGCACACGCTGCTGAATCAGCCACGCGTCATAGGCCCATGGGTAGCGAAAGGGCTTGTAGACCGGATTGGCGGTCATGAGGTCGAAATGCTGTTCTTCGGCGTGTGACACGCCTGAACCCTGAGTTTCGCTCATCGGCTTTTCCTGCTTCTGGAATTCTGGAGATTCTTGTAGGCGTCGCTGTTTTTGTTGGGGCTGAGCGTCAGCACGATCTCACCTTGGGCGTCCGCCAGAAGCAGCATTCCCTGATCGATCTGCCAGCTCGCCACCGTGCGCGCGGCAGCGAAGAAAGCGTCTTCCTGGCTCATGCGGTTACCGATACAGGCCATTCGCGTTCCAGCCATAGGGCCAAAACTGAGCGCGCTGCCACTTGCCGTCACCCGGCCCATGAGACGATTGCATCCGCCCGTGCCGGATAGAAACCCATCGGCACGAAAACTGAGATAGGCCGGGGCCGAGGGATCGACGACATCCGAGCCGATCCGATCGATCGCCCAGCTGCCGACCAAAGCACTTGGGAGAGGCGATGCGACGGCCTCGACGACGAGGGCTGTCTGCTCGGGCACCGCGCCAAGGCCAAGAACTGCGTCCTTGCTGATGTAAAGCAAGGAGGCGCCATTTCTGATATCGGCACGCAGGGCGTAGCGGTGTCCTGACTTCAGCGCCGAGGGGTCATAACCCAGCGCATAACCAAAGGTCTGACCCCCGACAGGCGAGAAAACCGTCTTGCTCAGCGGAATGGCGGGGGCGTCAGCCAGGCTGACATCCTCCAGAACCACGCTCACCTGGGCATTGGGGGGCAAATCAACCGGTCCCTTTATCGTCACCGTACCGCGCAATGTCGCGGCAGGAGCCTGGACCTGTGTTGGTGTCTCTGTTTGAGCCTCAGCGCGCACGACATATCCCGGTACCGAGCCGAGCAGAAGCCCCGAAACCAGAAATGCCTGCGCAAACGGCGCTCTTACTGACATGACAGGCACTCTTCGTAGCTCGTCGTGGCGGTGGGCTTCTTTGCGGCCTCGGCGGCATTCGTGCTGTAGTCTTCATCTTCGAGGATGTTGTTCTTCAGCGCCATGTCACTGACAGCATCGGCACGCTGGATAGAGAGCGAGCGGCAGTAATAGAGCGACTTCACACCGCGCTTCCACGCCAGGAAATGAATCTGGTGCAGATCGCGCTTGTGGATATCGGCAGGCAGGAAGACGTTGATCGACTGTGCCTGACAGATGAAGGGCGCGCGATCGGCAGCATGCTCGATCACCCAGCGCTGGTCGAGCTCGAAGGCGGTCTTGTAAACGTCCTTTTCGTCCTGGGTGAGGAAGTCCAGATGCTGGACAGAGCCCTTGTTGAGGGTGATCGAGGACCAGATCGCGTCCGTGTTCTGCCCCTTCTGCTCGAGCAACTGCAGCAGATGACGATTACGCACCGTAAACGAGCCGGAGAGCGTCTTCTGCAGGAACACATTGGCTGAAATCGGCTCGATGCCAGGGCTTGCATTGCCCGCAATGATCGAGATCGAAGCGGTCGGTGCGATCGCCATCTTGTTCGAAAAGCGCTCCATGATGCCGTATTCTGCAGCGTCAGGGCAGGGCCCGAGCAGCTCGGCCAGATGCTTCGACGCAGCGTCGGCCTGTGTCTTGATCTGCTGGAAGATGCGCTTGTTCCACACACGCGCCATCACGCTCTCGAACGGGATGTTGCGGGCCTGCAGGAAGGAGTGGAAGCCCATGACCCCAAGCCCGACCGAACGTTCGCGCATGGCAGCATAGCGCGCGCGTTCCATGTCATCCGGCGCGCGATCGATGAAGTCCTGAAGCACCCGGTCGAGGAACAGCATCACGTCCTCGATGAATTGCGGGTTGTCCTTCCACTCTTCCCAGGTTTCGAGGTTGAGCGAGGACAGACAGCAGACGGCAGTCCGGTTCTTGCCGTGATGATCGAGCCCTGTCGGCAGGGTGATCTCGGCGCAGAGATTCGAGGTCTTGACCTCGAGCCCGGCGAGCTTGTGGTGCTCGGGGCGCGCCTTGTTCACATGATCGGAGTAGATGATGTAGGGCTCGCCCTGCTCCATGCGGGCGGTCAGGATACGGATCCAGAGCTGGCGCGCCGGTATGCTGCGAATGACAGACATATCCTTGGGCGAACGCAGGCCCCACTCCTCATCCTTCTCCACTGCGCGCATGAAGTCATCGGTCAGCAAGACGCCGTGATGAAGGTTCAGCGCCTTGCGGTTCGGATCGCCGCCCGTCGGACGACGCATCTCGACGAATTCCTCGATCTCGGGATGCCAGACCGGGAGATACACAGCGGCGGACCCGCGGCGCAGTGAGCCCTGCGAAATGGCAAGGGTCAGGCTGTCCATGACGCGAATGAAGGGGATAACGCCCGAAGTCTTGCCGTTCTTGCCGACATTTTCACCGATCGAGCGCAGATTGCCCCAATAGGATCCGATGCCGCCGCCCTTGGATGCCAGCCAGACATTTTCGTTCCACAGATCGACAATGCCGCGCAGGCTGTCATCTGCCTCGTTCAGGAAGCAGGAGATGGGCAAGCCACGCGTCGTGCCACCATTGGAGAGCACGGGGGTGGCCGGCATGAACCAATGCTGGGAGATATAGTCGTACAGGCGCTGAGCATGGGCGGCATCGGCGCCGTAATAAGAAGCGACGCGCCCGAACAGATCCTGATAATGCTCCCCTGGCAGCAGGTAGCGGTTATCGAGCGTCGCTCGTCCGAAATCCGTCAGAAGCGCATCACGCGAGCGGTTGACGCGCACGGGATGATGACCTTCAAGCTGAACGACATCGTCGAACATGTCCGGCTCGGCTTCAATTTCCTGGGGTGCGCGGGCGCAGGGCTCTGGCAGGGTATCGGCCGCAGTGGTCTCAGCCTCACGGGTCGTGTCTTCTAACAGGCTCACGGGCTATCTCCCCAAGATCAAATCGAGATCAGTATCGCTCATTCCGTGTGTCCTCTTGGCGCAAGTCCCGTGGTCGAGACAAGCAATATATCGGGTTAAATTTCACTGGGGGCACTACATATGGTGTTGACAGGCCCAGAAGCCCTTGGAGAACCTAGAGTTCCCGCCACCGGCTCATTTAACGTCGATTGCCCTGCGTTGCCCCGATGACACAGGGGAGCGAGATGAACAATTTCTCCTCCCCCGCGTTGGCTGAGCAACCGACCCGGATCGGGCGTCGGAAACGCAGGAGATCCCTTCATGACGATCAAGAAATCAGCCAGTGCCCAGTGGAGCGGTGGCCTCAAGGACGGCAAGGGCACCATCTCGACACAGAGTGGCGCGCTGTCGAGCCAGCCCTATGGCTTCAATACGCGATTCGAGGACAAGCCCGGCACGAACCCCGAGGAACTGATCGGCGCGGCCCATGCCGGTTGCTTCACCATGGCGCTCTCCATGATCCTGGGTGAGGCTGGCCTCACGGCGACCTCTCTGGAGACCAAGGCAACGGTCTCGCTCGACAAGACCGAAGGCGGGTTCGAGATCTCGGCCATCCATCTCGATCTGAAGGGCAGCGTACCCGACGCCGATCAGGCGAAGTTCGAGGAACTGGCCACCAAGGCCAAGAATGGCTGCCCGGTTTCGCAGCTTTTCAAGGCCGCCATCAGCCTGACGGCAACGCTTGTCTGACACCGATCCATGGCCGCCTGCCCGGGCGGCCATGTTCGCTTATCAACGGGCGCGATGCCAGCTGTTCTGGGCCTGATCACGCAGTAGATGATCGACCAGCAGACAGGCCATCATCGCCTCGGCGACGGGTACTGCCCGAATGCCGATACAGGGGTCGTGCCGCCCCTTCGTGATCACCTCGATGTTTTCGCCCTCGCGATTGACCGAGGGTACCGGCACCAGAATGGAGCTGGTCGGCTTGATGGCAAAACGGGCGGCGATCGGTTGTCCGGTCGAGATTCCCCCAAGGATACCGCCTGCCCGATTACGTTCGAAATGCAGGGCGCCGTCACGCATACGCATCGGGTCAGCATTGTCTTCGCCCCGGAGCGATGCGACGCCAAACCCTTCCCCGATCTCGACGGCTTTGACGCCATTGATCCCCATCAGGGCCGCGGCGAGCTCTGCATCCAGCTTCCCGTAAAGCGGAGCCCCGAGTCCCGCCGGGAAATTTTCTGCCACCACCTCGACCAGGGCACCGATTGAGGAGCCATCCTTGCGCACGCTGGCGAGAAGCCCCTCCCATTCGATGGCCGTCACGGGATCGGGGCAGAATAGCGGGTTACGCGTCACTTCCTCCCAATCCCAGCGCGTGCGGTCCACCTCCAGCCCACCGACCTGCACGAGAGCTGCGCGGATCAACGCCATCTCGCCCAGCAATTCCGCAATCACGCGACGCGCCACCCCACCAGCCGCAACGCGGCAGGCAGTTTCACGCGCCGAGGAACGCCCACCGCCCCGATAATCGCGATGACCGTATTTGAGGTCATAGGTCACATCCGCATGGCCGGGCCGGTAGCGCGTAGCGATATCGGAGTAATCTTTCGACCGCTGGTCGGTATTCTCGATCATGAGCGAGATCGGCGTGCCGGTCGTCCGGCCTTCGAAAACGCCTGACAGGATACGAACCTGATCAGCTTCCTGTCGCTGGGTTGTGAATTTCGACTGCCCGGGGCGTCGCCTGTCCAGCCAGGGCTGTATATCGGCTTCGCTCAAGACAATATTCGGTGGGCAGCCATCGATCACGCAGCCGATGGCGGGACCATGGCTCTCGCCCCAGGTCGTGACCCGGAAGAGCGTCCCAAAGCTGTTATCCGACATATCAGCCTTCTGATGAGGCCACGGCGATATCGGGGGCGTTCGGGTTCTTCATGCCCACGATATGGTAGCCGCAATCGACATGGTGGACTTCGCCCGTCGTGCCGGAGGATAGGTCTGACAGAAAGTACAGCCCCGAGCCACCGACATCCTTGAGCGAGACGTTGCGCTCCATGGGCGCATTGAGCTGGTTCCAACGCAGGATATAACGAAAATCGCCGATACCATTGGCCGCCAGCGTCATGATCGGACCAGCGGAAATGGCATTGACGCGGATATTATCCTTGCCGAGATCAGCCGCCATATAACGCACCGAGGCCTCGAGCGCCGCCTTGGCCACACCCATCACGTTATAATGAGGCATGACGCGCTCCGCGCCGAGATAGGACAGGGTCAGCAGCGAGCCACCATCCGTCATCAGCGCGGCAGCGCGGCGCGCGACTGCTGTAAAGGAGAAGCAGGAAATATCCATGGCCTTGAGAAAGGCATCGCGCGGGGTATCGACGTAACGTCCCCGCAGGAACTGTTTGTCGGCCCAGCCAATGGCGTGCACCACGAAGTCGATCTTGCCCCAGGCCTTTTCGATTTCGTCAAAGGCGCGGTCGATATCAGCGTCATCGCTCACGTCGCATGGAATGACGAGACTGGCCCCCACACTCTCGGCCAACGGCTTCACGCGCTTGCCGAGCGCTTCACCCTGATAGGTAAAGGCAAGTTCCGCCCCCTGTGCGGCGCAGGCAGAGGCGATGGCCCAGGCAATGGAGCGGTCATTGGCGACGCCCATCACAAGGCCGCGCTTGCCCGCCATCAGCGTCCCGGTGGGGAGATCGAACGAAGCGGTGGACATGAGGCAGATCCCGGTTAATGTCAGACAAAGAAATAATAACGCTCCGCTTCGTCGCACATGCCCGCCGCGCAAACAAGTCTCGAGATGACACGTTAGGAAGGGCAACGAATACGGACCGAATAGACGCAGGAGAGACCCTGTCATGGCAGACGATACCAGCCTCCCCCTCATTCCGCTCGATGCGGACCCCTTTTCGCTATTCGCGGACTGGATGAAAGAGGCTGAGGCCCATGAGCCGAACGACCCCAACGCCATGGCACTTGCAACGGCCACGCCAGAGGGCGTGCCGTCGGTACGCATGATCCTGCTCAAGGGCGCGGATGCGCGTGGCTTTGTGTTCTATACCAATCTCGAGAGCCGCAAGGGCAGAGAACTCCTGGCCAACCCCCAGGCCGCGCTCCTTTTCCACTGGAAATCGTTGCGTCGCCAAATCCGTATCGAGGGGCCGGTCGAACCCGTAAGCGCTGAGGAAGCCGATCGCTATTTTGCGAGCCGCAGCCGCAATTCGCGTATTGGCGCCATCGCCTCCGATCAGTCGCGCCCCCTCGCCGACCGCGCCGAGTTCGAGCATCGTATCAGGGATGTCGCCGCCCGCTTCGAGGGGAAGGAACCCGAGCGCCCTGCCAACTGGTCCGGCTTCCGGCTTGTGCCGCGCCAGATCGAGTTCTGGCAGGATCGCCCCTACCGCATGCATGACCGGGCCACATGGACACGGACGGAAAATGACTGGGCGGTAACGCGCCTCTATCCCTGAGCCGCTCACGCCGCGGCCAGCCCGGTCTTGCCGATCTATTCCTCATGCGAGGCGTTCACCAAGCCGCCACTCCGTACCTTAAAGAGAGATTTCCCATGGCCAACGACGTCAGAAACATTCTCGTCCCCCTCAACGGCGCGGGTAATATCGATGCGGTACTCCGCGTGGGCCTGCTGCATGCACGCGCCTTTAACGCTCATCTCTCCACGGTGCTGGTCGGTGATGATCCCAATGAGATGGCGGCCCTGACCGGTGAAGGCCTGTCGAGCTCCATGATCAACGAGATGATGGAGGCCGCCGAGCACGAGGCGCATCGCCGCATGCTGCAGGTGCGGCTGAAATTCGATGCATTCATCCGCGATAATGACATCGAGCCCAAGCAGGGTTTTCTGGAAAACGACCCGCTTGCCCACTCGAAGCTCAGCGCATCGCTCGAGTTCCTCACAGGCTCGGAGCACGAGGCCGTCACATGGCGCGCCAGGCTCTCGGATCTGACCCTGATGCCGCATCTGGGCCCCAACGATAATGCGCGTGCCTCCGAAGTGCTTCACGCCGTTCTGTACGATAGCGGCTGCCCGCTCGTCATCGCACCGCCGAGCCCTCCGGTCACGTCGGGCACGCGCCTGTGCATTGCCTGGAACGGCACGGCCGAGGCCGCCTCCGCCCTGCGTGGTGCGCTGCCCTATGCCAAACGGGCTGAGGGTGTCCAGATCCTTACTAGTGTCGATTACCACCGGCGGGGGCCGGAAGCGGACACGGTCCAGGATTATCTGCGCCTTCATGGCGTCGAGGCCGAAATCCGTAATTTCAAGGGGGTCGAGCGCGATGTGGGCGCAGGTATCCTCGCCGCCTGCGCCGATTTTGGCGCGGATATGCTGTGTATGGGCGCCTATTCGCATTCGCGCCTGCGGCAGATGATCCTGGGCGGCGCAACAAGGCATGTTCTCGAGCACGCCGAGCTGACTGTTCTCATGAGCCGCTGAGGCGGGTTTTGCGTTGCCGCACCGGACATGCTACCGGCGCGGTATGCGCGCTTTCCTTTCTGACGCCGAATGAACCGCATGACTGCAAGCGGGACGATAAGCCGGGCTCTTCTCATTCTGGCGCGCGGTTATCTCGCCCTTGCGCTGCGCACCACGCGCTGGACGATCACCGGCGCCCCCGATGCCGTGCCTGTCCTGACGCAATCGCCCGAACGCAAGACCGATGGCGCGATCGTCGCGGCCTGGCATGCCACGCTTCTGATGCTTCCCGCCATGTGCCGCTGGGGACATCAGAGCAATCCCCAACTCACGATCACCGTCATGATCAGCCGCAATCGCGATGGTCGTTTCATTAATGATCTCGTTGCTCCCTGGGGGATCATCGGGGTGGAGGGATCGAGCGACCGTGGGGGCAAGAACAAGGGAGGGAGTCGCGCTCTACGTCAGGCATGCGAGATCCTGCGCAATGGCGCGATCTTCGCGCTTACCCCGGACGGGCCACGCGGTCCTGCGCGGATCGCCCAGCGCGGTACCGAAACACTGATACGCCTGACCGGCAAACCCTTCGTGCCCGTCGGCACGGCCTGCACCTCGCTGCGCCTACCCACCTGGGACGGATTGCGTCTGCCTCTCCCCTTTGGCAGGGGGTATCTGCTGTATGGGCAGCCCAGTACCGAGGCGATCACAACCGAGGCGGTGACAGAGCGGCTCGATCGCCTGACGAGACGCGCGGAAACGGCGCTGTCTCTCGGGCGCGCCGGGATCAGCGACCGCCTTTGGCAGGGGCTGGGCGCTGCGCTGATGCCCGCCCTGCGCGGGATGATGTTGTGGCGTCTGAGGCGCGGCAAGGAGAACGCGGCAAGGCTGGCGGAGCGTCGCGGCCGCACCACGCTGGAGCGACCGAATGGCGAACTGATCTGGCTGCACGCCGCCAGTGTGGGGGAGGTTCAGTCCATCCTTCCCTTGCTTGGAGCGCTCGCCACCCGTCACCCCGCACGGCATTTCCTGATCACCACGGCCACGCTCGGCGGAGCGGCGATCGTGGCCGCCCATCAGGCAAGCGCCGGTCTGG
The DNA here is from genome assembly GCF_037150015.1 of Asaia sp. VD9. Taxonomy (NCBI): domain Bacteria; kingdom Pseudomonadati; phylum Pseudomonadota; class Alphaproteobacteria; order Acetobacterales; family Acetobacteraceae; genus Asaia; species Asaia sp. VD9. Next base: position 60,955 of record NZ_JBBCQM010000001.1, read on the forward strand.
CTGCAGCCCGGCTCATTCATCAGTTCATTCCGTATGACGTTGCTCTGTGGACGCGCCGTTTCCTCGATCACTGGAGACCCTCGGCGCTTCTCCTGACCGATAGTGAACTCTGGCCAGGGCTCATTCTGGCCTGCACGCGTCGGGCCATTCCGGTCGGTGTGCTCAATGGGCGCCTCTCTGCCCGCTCCTGGCAACGTTGGAAACGCCTGAAGCCTTTCGCCCCACCTCTGTTCAGCCGTCTCGATTTCGTCGCTGCCCGCGGGGAAGAAGATGCGCGCCATTTTCGTGCCCTCGGGGTGCGCGAGGTGGTCTGCCATGGCGATCTCAAGCAGAATGCCCCCCCCCCGGCGGTCGATGAGGCCGAACTTGCCCGTTTGCGGCAGACGCTCGGCGCACGACCGGTGTTCCTGGCGGCCTCGACGCATGCTGGCGAAGACGAGATCATTCTACGCGCCGCAGCCCTCGCCCGACGAAAACATCCCGATTTGTTGACGATCATCGCACCACGCCACCCGGTGCGCGGCCCGGCAATCGCTGCGCTTTGCTCAGCCACGCCGCCCCTTCGATCACGCGGCGAACTCCCCGATACAGGATCTCCGCTCTGGATCGCTGATACACTGGGCGAGCTGGGACTTTTCTACCGGCTCGCTACCTGCGCCTTCATCGGTAATTCGCTCCTCTCACCCGGCGGTGGCCATAACCCGTTCGAGCCCGTACGCCTTGACGTGATCCTCAGCAGCGGGCCGCACTGCAGCAATTTCCGCCCGGCTTTCGCGCAACTCAACGGTCTGGTTTCGACTATACATGACGAACAGGAACTGGCTGGATGGATTGATGCCGTGATGACCGACCCGATATCCTGGCAGGCCAGAGCGAGCGAAGCCCGTGCTGCGGTGGCACCAGAAGAAGCGGTCCCCGCGGCCCTCCTGGACAGGATCGACGCCTTATGCGGCTGAAGCCCGGACCACCCGGTTTCTGGAGGGACCAGTCCCCTCGCTGGCAGGCGCGCGCCCTCACCCCGCTGGCATGGGCGGTCGATACACTTGGCACATTCCGGGCCTTGAGGGCCACACCGGCGCTTTCCCCCGTCCCGGTACTATGTTGCGGCAACCTGACGGTAGGCGGTACAGGCAAGACGATCATCGTGAGGGATCTGGCGCAGCGTCTCGTCGCCCGTGGCGAGCAGCCCCATATTCTCAGCCGTGGCTATGGGGGGCAGCTCAAGGGGCCTCTGCGCGTCGATCCAGTGCATCACACCGCCCGCGATACAGGGGATGAACCCTTTATGCTGGCGCAGGACTTTCCCGTCTGGATCGGTGCCAATCGCGCCGAGACCGCCCGCCTTGCCGCCGAGGCCGGTGCGACCTGCCTGCTGATGGATGACGGGCTGCAAAATCACAGCTTGCGTCAGACCATGAAGCTGATCGCCATTGATGGAAGCGTGGGCCTGGGCAATGGCCGTATCCTGCCTGCCGGCCCTATGCGTGAACCGGCATCGCGCGGTTTCGCCCGCGCCGATGCGGTCATCCTGATCGGCCGGGATGATACAGGGCTCGTTCCCTCCCTCCCACCCGGGCTTCCCGCTCTGACGGCGCGCCTCATACCCTCTTCAGTGATCCGTAAATTGCAGGGGCGCCAGGTCATTGCCTTTGCCGGGATCGGCCGACCCACAAAATTCTTCGAAATGCTCACCGATTCCGGGGCACCGCCCATGCGCTGCATCCCGTTCGACGATCATCATGACTATAATGAGCGCGACTGCCGTCGTCTCTCCGTCCTTTCACGCCAGCCCGGGGCCGTTCTCGTCACCACACGCAAGGACTGGGTCAAGCTGCCGGAATGGTTGCGCTCGGAAGTCACGGTCATCGATGTGGAATTGCTCTGGGCTGATCCCGGCGCTCCGGAGCGGCTTCTGGACCTGCTACTGGCGAATGTGTAGAGCCGCCGCATGAGCGATAAACCTGCTGTCACCCTCCTCAACCGCGTCGAATACGGCGTGGCACGCCTCGCCCTGGCCGGGCTTTCCGTTCTCACCCCGGCGGCGGCGTCGAATCTGGGCGGCTGGGCTGCACGCAAAATCGGCCCGAGACTGCCTGTCACCCGAGTTGCACGAGCAAATCTGGCGATGGCTCTGCCGAAGCTTACGGCGCAGGAGCATGAGCGGATTCTCATTGGCGTCTGGGATAATCTGGGGCGAACGGTCGCTGAGTTTCCCCATCTTGCCCGTCTGGAACAGGATACCCCTGAGGGGCCGGGTTGGAGCGTCACGAATGCCGAGACGCTTCATGCCATGGCGAGCGCATCACGCCCTGTCATTTTCTTCTCCGGCCATATCGGCAATTGGGAAATGCTGCCCCCCATCGTCGCACGCCACGGACTGCCCTTCGCCTCTTTTTATCGCGCAGCCGGCAATCCTCTGATCGATCGTCTCATCATCAGGCTGCGCAACAGGGCGATGGGATGCGACGTGCCAATGTTCGCCAAGGGCGCCAAGGGTGCCAGACTTGCACTGCGCTATCTCTCTCACGGACATCATCTCGGCATTCTGGGCGACCAGAAAATGAATGATGGAATCGAGTGTCGCTTTTTCGGACTCCCCGCGATGACGGCTTCAGCCGCAGCCAGTTTCGCCGTGAAGTACGATTGTCCCATCGTGACCGGACGTATCGTCAGACTTGGCCCAGCCCGGCTCCACCTCGAAGTCGGTCCCGTGCTCCACCCAGACACGCAGGCACCGCGCCAAATAGAGATTGGTAGCCTCACACAGCAGCTCAATGACTTCCTCGAGAGATGGATTACGGAAAAGCCGGAATCCTGGCTCTGGCTACATCGTCGCTGGCCCAAGGAATTGTATACAAGAAAAAAGGGCTAATTAACGCCCAATAGGCTCTACGAGTTCCGTTTTTCCGATCTAACGGAAGGCGAAACAAAGCATTGCTTTTCTGCAACACCTTGCGTTTTCGATGCGGAAAAAAGGGCGCTCTGCGCAATTTTACGTTGAGAGACGCCGCTTTTGCCGTCTAGCCTCAGAGTTGCACCAGAAATGAGGACGCAACGTATGGCCCAGACGCTGCCGTTTCCCAAGAACGAAACTCCAGCACCTCTCAGCAATGTGATTCCACTGCGCTTCAATGTGCTGCCTCGTCATCGCGAATATCTGTCGCAGTGGCTGCAGGCTGGCCTCGCCATGGGGCTTTGCGACGCCGATATCGAAACCGAGTGTCTCAACGGACGCGAGGAGGCCGTCGCCCATATCCTGATCTGGGTCCGTGAGAATGCTGACCCCGCCTATATGATCAAGCCACGCGGTTTGCGCTGGGTTCTGGTCGATCACATCCGCGATCACGAGCTCGGCGTCTATGCGAGTCTGGAATTAGCCCTGCACACAGTGCGCCCCGTCCTGCCGCTCAAATCAATCGCGGCAGCCTGACACAGCGCGCCGTATCAGGCGCCAGTCAGGACCGTTCGCCACGACGCAAAGAGATGGGGCGAGGAGCCGCAGTCAAAGTTCCCTGATCTGACACCCCTCAGCCTGCCAGGGCTGCATCATCTGCCCAGCCGCCGAGGCGCTGCCGAGGCCATCTTGACACCGCCACCCGGCAGGATTTCGAAGACGGCAAGGCCACGAGCCACCGTACCATCGGCCTGAAGCACAAACGTTCCATCTGCCCCCGCGAATCCGTCTGGGCGCAGCAGCGAGTGTTGTGAAAAACCGTCCGGCTGCTGGCTAAGCACGGCCGCCATTGTGGCAGTATCGTAAGCGACATTGGCCAGTACCGACGGTGCATAGCCATAGCGGCTGCGATAACGCTGCACGAAGTCGGTGCGCGACGACGGATCAGGCGCCGCGAACCACCCTCCCTGCAACGCCCCAAGCTTGCCCGCGAACGCACTCCACAGGGCCGGACCAAGGATACGCGTCTGGTGCGGATCGACCGAGGCCTGTTTCAAGCCATCGATGACCGTTGCGAGCTGAAGTCCAGTATCACCGAGCAGCAAGGCATCGAAGGGCGGAGGTGGCAGGGATACCGGCGCCACAGGGACGGAAGGAGCCTGCGCCGGGGCGCCCGAGGGCGGCGCGGTCTTACCTGGCGCAGCGGTATCAGCACCAAGCGGGTTGATCGCGTCGGGCTCTGCTGGAGCGGTCGAGGCAGGCTGAGCAGGGCTAGAAACGGAAGCGGATTGCTGCCCTGCCTGATCCTGTCGTGTCTGAACGGCGGCAAGGGTCTTGAGCCCGGAGATGATCGAGTCAGAGGCCCCGGTATGAAAGACGATCTGAGGCGGGGTCAGACCCTTGTTCGTGCATGCCTTGAGCAGCGCATCGCCCAATGCATGCCCCAATGCGTTATCGGGCAGGAAAGCCGCAAGCGTCTTGCGTCCCTCACCTGTTGCGGCATCAACAAGGCGATCGACCTGCTGCTCGACCGTAACCCCCATGACCCACACGCCGGGGCGCGCCTGCGCCTGGTCGCTCGTATAAGCGAATTCAGGCAGGTTGGCGGCTTGGGTGAGCGCTGCTACCGAAGCCGTCTGCGGGGCGGTCAGCGGGCCGAGAATGACACGGTCGCCCTGATCGATCGCCGCACGCGCGGCCGATTCTGCGGTCTGGCCGGGAGCGTCGGTGTCACGGATATCAAGGGTCACCCCATGCCCATCCGGCACGGCAATATGAGCGGCATTGGCCATCTGCTGACCCAGCTTGCCGAAACGACCTGTCAGCGGCAGGAGCATGCCGATCTTGCGTGTTCCGGTTTCCTGCGCGGTGGGGCCTACCGGGCTAACCGGTGGGGCAGTCTCGGGGCCATTACAGGCATTGAGGGCAAAGAGCGCGACACCGGCAAGAGCGGAAACCTTGCATGCAGAGGCCGACCTGAGCGATGTGAAGGAAATCACGCGCTGACGGGGACCGAATGTCCGACCTACCATCTTACACCCATACTCCTGATAACGATTCGACTCTCGAGAGTCCGGGTCATGCTTATGACAATTCGGACAGTTCTGCGACCCTCCCCGCTGGCAGCCTGACCCTGGTGGCCACACCTATCGGCAATCTGGGCGATATGAGCGTGCGGGCCATCGAGACCTTGAAGGCTGCCGATGTCATTCTTTGCGAAGACACACGGGTAACAGCCAAACTGCTCAAGGCCTATAATGTTTCCACACCGACACAGATTCTTCACGATCACAACGAGGAAGACCGCATTCCCGGCTTGCTGAGCCGCCTTGCTTCCGGCGCACGCATGGCGCTGGTTTCGGATGCAGGCACGCCTCTGGTGTCCGATCCCGGCTTTCGTCTCGTGCGCGCCGCCCTTGCGCAGAAAATGAACGTAGGCGCCCTACCAGGGGCCAACGCAGCGACGCTTGCCCTCACCCTCTCCGGCCTGCCCCCCCATCCCTATCTGTTCAGCGGCTTCGCCGCCCCACGCTCCTCGGCCCGTCGCACCCAGTTCGGCGTGTTGCGTGCCGCCGAACAGGCAGGACTCTCAGCGACGCTCATCTGGTACGAAGCGCCGCACCGTCTGCTCGACATGATCGAGGATCTGATCGTCGTGTTCGGGTCGGAACGGCAGGGAGCGGTCGCCCGCGAGCTCACGAAGCGGTTTGAGGAGGTCCGTCGCGGGACATTGCGGGAATTGCAGGAGCACTTCCTGCAGACTGCCCCCCGGGGCGAGATCACAATCCTCGTTGGACCGGCCGACGAAGCAGAAAACGGCGGCGAGGCGGACCTCGACGCGCGCCTGAGAAAGGCGCTGCAAAGCCACTCGGTCAAGGATGCCGCGACACTCGTGGCAGGAGCTGTCAATCTGCCGAGGCGCGTCGTCTATGCGCGCGCGCTCGAAATCGGTTCCGAAGGGCCAGAAAGGGACTGACCCGTACCCTGATCAGTCCTGTTCCTTCGGCAGGGCGAACAGACTGTCAGGGAGCCTCGGATTGGTTTCGATATTAAAGAGATCGATCTGCGTCTCACGCCCTTGCGAGTCCTTGACGACCCAGGACCGCAGGCTCAGCGGCGCCTCATTGAAAATGAGCGTCAGGCTGCCCTCGCCCGGTGTCGCGCTGCGCACGACAGTAACCTGAACCAGACCATGATCATGCACGAAGCCCGTGATGGTCACATCACCCGAAAGTTTCAGATCAGGGCGGAGCAATAACCCGAGCGGTGTCCTGTCGAGGGGCAACGTCGTGACCTGACCGAGTTCGCGGTCCTGATAGACAATCTGCCCCTGATTAGCGACGAGCAGCAGCGGGCTCGGCTTGTCGTAATCGAAACGCATGCGCCCCGGTCGATCCAGCCAGGCCTGCCCGGTTGAACGCGCCCCGTCCGGGGCAATCTGCTGAAACCTTGCCTTGATGGCATGGGTCGCGTTGAGCGCGTCCTGCACGCGCGCAATCCAGCCGGCATCAGCAGGACGCAGAGCGGCGGGTTTGGCCTGCGCATGGGCCGCGTCAGCAAGGCCCGGTGACACAGACAGAAGAGCAAGGAGGCAGAAAGAACGGATTTTCATGGCCGGGCGCTCAGATCGAGGCTTCCTGGAAGATCGGGCGGACATCGCCCTGCCACACGCCGTTAAATCGCTCGAGCCAGGTCTCAGCCTGGGTCGGCGCGCCAGCGGCAATGGCTTCAAGAGGGGCGAGGTAGGATTCTTCACCCAGGCCGCGCGCGCGCAGCCCTTGCCCTGCCAGAGCAACTACGCGCTGCGCCAGAGTGCGCAGCCCCCCGGGAAAGGACGCGTTCATGGCTTGGGCTGGCACCGCCCCGCGCAAGGCGCGATAGCTGGACCAATCCTGTTCGCGCACCAGAGCTTCAGCCGCCAGCAATGTGGCCGGGTCATAAAGCAGACCGACCCAGAGTGCGGATTGTGCGAGCATCATCGCCGGACTTCCTGCATCAGCACCGCGCATTTCCAAAAACTGCTTAAGGCGCACATCGGGGAAAACCGTGGTCAGATGATCTTCAAAATCACCCATGGTCGGGGTCAGCCCTTCCAAGACGCTCTGCGACTTTCCCGCCAGCCAGTCACGAAAGGATGCACCGGCGACATCACGGATCTCGCCATCGCGCATCACGAAATACATCGGCACGTCCAGAACCCAGTCGACATATTGCTCAAAGCCGAAATTCTCGTCGAAGCAGCAGGGTGGCATGCCCGAACGGGCATTATCGGTATCGGTCCAGATATGGGCGCGGTTCGAGAGCAGGCCATTGGGCTTGCCCTCATAGAAGGGAGAGTTCGCAAAAAACGCGGTGGCCAATGGCTGCAAGGCCAGAGAGACGCGCATCTTGCGGGCCATATCCTCTTCGGAGCCAAAATCGAGATTGACCTGGACCGTACAGGTACGGGTCATCATGTCGAGACCGAGCGATCCCACCTTGGGCATGTAACGACGCATGATGGCGTAGCGGCTTTTCGGCATGATCGGCATGGCGTCACGGGACCAGAGCGGCTGGAACCCGAGCGGCGCGAAACCCAATCCGAGAGCCGCAGCGGGCTCACGCAGCGCAGAGAAATGGGCATCCATTTCGGCGCGGGTCTCGTGCAGGTCAGCAACCGGTCGGCCGGATAACTCGAACTGCCCTGCCGGCTCAAGAGAAACCGACTCGCCCTTATGCGCGCCCTGCCCCTTGAGGCCGATCAGCTTGCCGTGGTCCTCTATGGCCTGCCAGTCGTCACCATTGCCCTTGAGTGCCTCGAGCAGGGATTCGATACCGCCCGGCGCATAGGGTGGCGGCGAAAACGCCTCGCGGCCGGATCGATCACCCGGCAGAACGAAACCGAATTTCTCATGCTCCGTACCGATACGCCAGGATTCCTGCGGCTTGCCCCCCTCCGCAAGCAGAGCGACGAGCTGGGCCTTGTTTTCGATGGGCGTATCGTTCAGGTCACCGGGATTAGACATGGGCGGTACTGGAGCCTCGAAGGGGATTTCTGGAAAAAGAAACTGAGAAGTTTCGTCCTATATGGACTGTGAGACGCGAAACGCCAACTGGGCAAGACCGGCAACCACTGCGGTATCGGCTCTCAGAATCAGATTCCCGAGCGAAATCGGGGTTACGGCCTCATGCGCGCCCAGCAGGCGGCGTTCGGTTTCCGTGAACCCGCCCTCCGGTCCGATCAGAAGCGCGTGGTCCTGGGGTACGCTCTTAACGAGCGCGCCTGGCTGTCGTTCCAGAGCCGCAAAAAGCGGCCGCGACCGATCCCATTCATCCATAACCTGCATTAGCGGGCGTAGCGGTTCGATCGCCGGTATATCGAGCCGCTCACATTGTTCGGCGGCTTCCAGCGCGATCGCGTGAAAACGCTCGGCATTGATGCGATGCGTGTTGGTGCGCTCCGTAATGACCGGGCAGAAACGCGTCACCCCCATTTCGGTGCCCATGCGGAGCACGAGATCGGTGGCATCGCGCTTGAGCGGCGCAAAGACCAGAACCGGGCCATGCGTCACGACAGGGGCGCGGAGCTGTCGGGTGAGCACGGCCTGCCCCCTGTCCTTGCGCTGGATCTCCAGCCGTGCCTCCCACTCTCCCGCCTCAGCATTGAACAGGTGTACGCTATCGCCCGTCTCGAGGCGGAGCACGGTTGCAAGATAACGCATCTGGCCCGGATCGAGCGCTATGGCGGCACCCTCGCCCATCACGGGCTGCAGCGAGTCGATATGAAGCCGGGGAGCGTCCTGCATGAAACCCTCTTGATGCGCGATTGACGTTCCCCGTTCATAGACGCAATGAACCGGGATGACGACATGGAGACCCGAATGACGCGCCAGACCGTGCCCCACACCGATATACGCGCTCATGGTTGGGTAGCCCGCCTCCCTGAGGGTATCAGGCCCTATATCCTGCTCGCACGGCTCGATCGTCCGGTCGGGACCTGGCTTTTGCTCCTGCCGGGTATCTGGGGCATTGAACTGGCCGAGGGCTCATCCTCCCTGCATCGCGCCGCGCTGATCCTACTTTTCGCAATTGGCTCGCTCGCGATGCGCTCGGCGGGATGCGTGGTCAATGACATCTGGGATCGCAAGATCGATGCTCAGGTCGCGCGCACGGCGGGGCGCCCCCTTGCCAGCGGCAGGCTTACGGTACGTCAGGCGCTTGTCACTCTCGCGCTTCTGCTCGCCATCGGTGCCTTCGTGTTGTTTCAGTTGCCTCCTCTCTGCTGGGCTCTGGCACCGCTCGCCCTGCTGCTCGTCGGGCTTTACCCGGCCGCAAAGCGCGTGACCTGGTGGCCTCAGCTCGTCATGGGATTCACCTTCGGGTTTGGTGCGCCCATGGGCTATGCCGCCAGCGCGGGCAGGATCGACTGGGTGTGTGCGTTGCTCTATGCGGGCACCATCCTTTGGCAGCTCGGATTTGATACGATATACGGGTTCCAGGACATGGATGACGACGCCCGCATCGGGGTGCGCTCCACCTCGCGGCTCTGGGCCGGACAGGCGCGTGGCTTCATCGGGAGTTGCTATGGCGCTGCCCTGCTTCTCATTGCCACAGCCATGGCGCTGTCCCCCCTTCACTGGATCGCCTGGCCGATCGCAGCCCTGGCGGCTTTCATGCTCTTTCGTCAGATCGGGCGGCTGGATATCCGCGACCCCGCGCTCTGCCTGGCCCTTTTTCGTCAGAACGTTCCCTTCGGCATGGTGCTGGCTCTCGCCCTGATCTGCGGCAGAGCCCTCTCATGAAAGACCCCCGCACCTTCATCAGCAGTCAGACGGTCATAACGGCGGCGCCTCTGGTACCCGAGATCGCACTGCATCTCGCCACCGAGATCACGCCGATCTGGCAGGCGACAGAGGCGCATCTGGCAGCACTGAATATCGAGCCGCCTTTCTGGGCCTTTGCCTGGCCAGGAAGTCAGTTGCTGGCGCGCTTCGTCCTGGATCAGCCCGAACGGGTCAGGGAGAAGTCTGTGCTTGATTTCGCCTGTGGCGGGGGCCTTGCGGGGATCGCCTGCGCCCAGGCTGGCGCGCGGGCCGTGCGCGTCAACGATATCGATCCGCTCGCGCTCGAAGCCGCCTGCCTGAACGCCGCACTGAACAAGATGTCTGTGTTACCGGTGACGAGCGATCTGGTCGGCATCGTGCCTGAAGGGATCGACCTGCTGCTTTGCGGCGACGTCTGCTACAATCAGCAGATGGCGGATCGCATCATCCCCTGGCTTCGCCGCTGCGCCCGGACCATGGACGTGTGGATGGCCGATCCGGGCCGTCCCTACGCCCCTGAAGACGCTATCGAGATCCTCGTTTCGGCGACACTCCCGACGACAATGGAACTCGAAGGCAAGACCGAGCGGGAGACAAGGCTTTGCCGTATCCTCCCTTCGCCCGGCTAAGAGATTCTTAGCGTCGTGCGCTCGCGGTTTGACCCTGAGGGTGGACGAAACCACGATCACGCTGGGCGTTTATGATCTCGGCATAGCTATCGCAGACGAGAGAATCGCGCAGCGCTCCGTCGGGCTCTGTACGCAGGAATTGGGTGGTTTCCGTCAGACCCTCGATCTCGGCCATGAGCGCTTCAAGCTGCGCGCCCGTCTCTTCCGCATTACGCTCGCCACATTTGATGGCGCGCAGAAGCGCTGCCTCGGGGCGCGGGAAGGTGATGTGGCCCGTGCCCAGCAATTCTCTGGTCTGATAGCTCACGCGCAACGCGTGGCTAAGCCCCTTCCAGTCATGCCCCGTACCAGCGGCGGCCGCGCGATCACCATAGCTGGCAACAGCACGGGCCAAAAGCGCTTGCGCATCGTTCAGCCTGGTGCGGAGCGGCATTTTGCGGCCAGCACAGTCAAGATGGGCAACAGCCCTTCTCGGATCCGGCTGATCGAGCGGGACGATCGCGATATGTGAAAAGCCTGACGCCGCGATGAAGTCCGGCAGCGAGCTTCCAAGATCATCCAGCCTGGTCGAAGCGCCGTGTTCCGATCGCGCGCTGTCGATGAAATCGACCATGCGGGTCAGTTCGGAGAGCCTCGTTCCACGCGCGCCAAGCCGCACCGCATGGGCTCGGCAATACTTCAGAAAACTCGCAGCATTCAGACCAATCAGGTTGCGCCGGTTCTCGACGATGCGGTGCCAGACCGGGTGGGGCTTCTCAAGCCAGAATTGTGACGGAGTGAAGATCATGTCGAGAGCGACGATCTGACCCTGACCCAGAAAATCGAGAAAGCGATGGAGGGCGAAACCGGTCTCATCGATATCGCCGGGCTGATTGCGCTCCCCGTGATGCTTCTTCCGTTGCTGTACGACGACATCACGGCAGGATTGCAGGAGGATATCACGCGCATCGGGCAGGAAAACGCCATTGAGATCCGTGTCGGAAGACACGGTGTCGGTGCCATAAAGATGCGCCCCCGCGACCATGCGTATGACCGGAGTCATGAGCGTGAACGCTCCCAGGCACTCAGCACGGTGTCGAGCGTGTCATGAATACCGCGATCCCCCTTGGTCAGAAGGGGCATCAGCAGGCGCATTTCACGCAGGAAGGTCACGGCAAAATCCTGATCGTGCCGGATGATGGAGCGAGCATTATCGAGCAGATCCGCCAGCTTTATCGTCTGCCCCTCGGCGCTCGCTCGGGCGGAATGCGCCCGATCGAGCGCCTTGCGCATTTCACGATTACCGTCTTCGGGGCGGCTGACATCGGTCAGCATCTCTACCAGAGCGCCGATATCCGGCCCGAAACGAGCGTTGATCTCGGCCTGGGTGACTGGCGTATCCTCGACCACATCATGCAGCCATGCGGCCGCCACAGCCTCGGGCCGCCCACCGGCGGTCGCCACGATCAGCGCAACCGCCTCTGGATGGACGATGTAATCCTGACCGTCATATTTGCGTTTCTGCCCGATCGAGGCATGGGCTCGGGTCGCGAAGATCTTGGCGCGACGAACAAGGCCGTTCATGAGCTCTTCTCTCTTGTACATCTTCCGGCTCACACCGGATCCACCCCCGGCATAGCGCAGCTCGGGCAATGCGCCGCCTCACAGCTCAGCGATCAACCTCTGCGGCTGAACCGGATCGTCCGTCCCAGACTCAAACCTGCACCAAGCCAGGCAATGATCATGGCGCAGAGCAGACACAGTGTGGAGGCATGAAGACTGAACCGGAAGACACTTGCCACCAGCAAGGCGCCGAGCGTCTGCCCTCCCAGCCGGGCCACCGAGACGAGGCCACTCGCGCTACCCTCACGCCCGCGCGGAGCAGCCAGCATCATCACGCGGTTATTCGGCGGCTGGAACATGCCGAACCCCGATCCTGCGAGCCAGGTACGCCAGATGATATCGAAACTGCTGGCATCGCTGGGTAGCTGCCAGAGCAGAGCGAAGCCACACCCTGTCACAGCGAGGCCGAGACTCGAGAGCTGGGCCGCCGGGATCCGGTCTGTCCATCGACCGATCAGAAACGACATGCTCGCAACGCCAACGGCCCAGGGCGTGATCAGAAACCCCGTTACGGTAGCAGGGCGATGGAACACGGTCTCAAGCGTGAAGGGCATGGCGATGATGAAGAAATTCGACGCCACGAACCCGGTCAGCCCCACGATGAAGGCGATCAGAAACGACGGCACTCCCAGAAGATCCACTGGCACGACAGGTTCGCTCTTGCCACGCTGATAGCGCAGCAATGCCACCCAGCACCCTACCCCGATTCCGGACAGGGCGAGAGCGCTGAGCAAACCGCCATGCACCGCGTCGTCAACCCCAATGACCGTGAAGGTGAAAGCCGCAATCGTGAGTGCGACGGCCGGAAGATCGACGTTCTTGTCCGAGCGCGGCGTGACGGGCAAGGCAACGCTGGCCAGCCCCAGGGCGGCCAGGCCGAGCGGCACATTGATCCAGAAAATCCAGGGCCAGTCGGCCACGGACATGACAAGCGACCCAACGGTCGGCCCCAGCGCCACCCCGGTGCCGATGATCAGCCCGTTCAGGGCCAGACCCTTCCCAAGTTCTGCCTTGGGATAGATGAAGCGTATGAGCGCGATGGCCACGCTCATGATGCTCGCCCCCCCCATGCCCTGCAGCGCGCGGGCAAGCGCCAGCTCGAGCAGGGTATGCGACAATGCGCACAGAATGGACGCGACAAGGAAGATCGCGATCCCCAGGCGGCACATCCGCGCGAAGCCGATCCGGGCCCCGATCGATGCGAGCGGCAGCAGCATCGAGAGCGACGCGAGCTGATAGGCGTTGATCACCCAGATGGATTGCGACGATGCAATATGCAGATCATGCGCGATGCTGGGCAGGGCGACATTGGCGACAGCGTAATCCAGCACCGAAAGCAGGACAGCGAGCGCCACCGCCAGCATCGCCTTGGCGCGCTCGGCTCCGTACAGTCCATCTGCCTGTGGTGCCGGGCTCATGGCTCAGCTCTGGGCGATGAAGACGCGCTGGAACAGCGTGTTGGTCCAGGTCATCCCGGCCAGGAACAGAGCGGCGTCGAAACGCGGAGCGCCGTCACGCAGGAACGCGTGCTGACCGTCCACCTCATGCCATTCCAGAGCGACCGCAGCTGCCTCCAGTGCATCACGTATCTGCTTGCGGCCTTCATAGGGAACATGCGGGTCATGGCGTCCCCAGACCATCATGAGTTCACCCCTGATCTCGGCCGCCCGGGCCAGCGTACCATCTGCACGCTCACCACCGAGCGTTCCGGTATGCAGATCCGTCGCATAGAAACAGGCCGTCGCTTCGATGGCCGGATGCAGCGCCGCACGAAACGCCAGATGTCCGCCCAGACACACGCCAAAGGCGCCAAACCGGCCGCTACAGGCGTCATGGCCTCGCAGCCAGTCGATGAGGGCCATGTTGTCACTGTCGAATTGCCCGATGGGTTTGGTATATTTGAGGTCGTTGCCACGATCCGTGCCTGGCTTGTCATAGGCCAGCACGCAGCCCGGAGCCTCATATTCATGATAGACTTCCGGCACGGCTACCAGATAGCCCTGCCCGGCAATCATGGCCGCCAGGCGCTCGATGGGTGCCGTTACCTGATAGATCTCGGAAAAAAGCAGCACTGCCGGGAAACGACCGGGGCGCGTCGGCCGAAAGAGGTGGACCCGCATCGTCCCTGTCGGGGTGTCGATATCTGCTTTCTCGTCGCTACGAATCAGCACGGAAATCTCTCCTTCAACGGTGATGGAATCGGCCGAGCCGATCACGCAGGGCTTTCGTGCATAGAGCCTCCGGGGTCGCGGCGCCATGCCCACCGCAAGCGCCGACTCGCGTCACCCCCCGCAGCGTTCGTTGGATCGATCCAGAAATCCCGACGCGCAAAGCCAGCGAGGATGCGGGTTGTAAGAAACCTGCCCAATATGTGAACATCCTGACAGGGTTCGACACGTTGACAGAAACCCGTTTCGGCCCCCGAGATCACGCCATGTCTGCGCTTTTTGCCATCTCCCTTGCCTCCGCCGCGATCCTCGCGATCGTCGTCCTCATCGCCTATTTCAGGCTCAACCCGTTCATCGTGCTGTTCACGACATCGCTTGCTCTCGCGCTCGCCGCCGGAATGCCTGCCGACAAGGTGGTGAAATCCTTCGAGGAGGGCGCGGGCCATGTGCTCGGCCATGTCGGGACCGTGATCGCGCTCGGTACGATGCTGGGCAAGATGCTGGCCGAATCAGGAGGGGCAGACAGGATCGCCCTGACGATTTCGAACCGCGCGGGCCGGTCGCGTGTGGACTGGGCCATGATGATCATCGGGCTGCTTATCGGACTCCCGGTGTTTTTCGAGGTCGGGTTCGTACTGCTTATCCCGCTCGCTTTCGTGCTGGCGGCGCGTACCGATATGCCGCTGCTGCGCGTGGCCCTGCCCATGGGCGCAGCACTGTCCGTGACCCATGCCATGATCCCGCCCCATCCGGCGACCCTGCTGGCACTCTCGGCCTATCATGCCAATACCGGCCATACGATCTTCCTGGGTATCCTGATCGGCACACCCATTGCGATCATCGCCGGACCGCTTTTCGCGCGGTTCATCGCACCGCGCGTTCCGCTGACAGAGGCCAATCCACTGGCCGAACAATTCGTCAATCGCGAGCCACCCAAGAACATGCCGGGCTTTGCGATTACGGTGTTCACCATTCTTTCGCCCGTCGTGCTCATGCTGGTCGCCTCGGTAGCCGATCGCGTCTCGGCGCCAGGCACGACACTGAATACGGCGCTCCATTTTATCGGCAATACCGATATTGCCCTCGTTCTGGCAGTGATCCTGTCCTTCTACGTGCTGGGTCTGGCGCGCGGTTTCTCCCGTGAGACGATCCTGCATTTCACCAATGAGTGCCTTGGCCCGACCGCTCTGATCATGCTTCTGGTTGGAGCCGGCGGTGGTTTTGGCCGCGAACTGGTCGATAGTGGTGTGTCCAAGGTGATCACCGACACGGCGCTGAATTTCAACGTCCCAATTCTGGTGCTGGGCTGGCTTCTGGCCGTGATCGTGCGTGTGGCCTGTGGCTCGGCGACTGTTGCCATGAGCACTGCCTCGAGCATTGCCGGACCGATCCTTCTCAAGAGCCATGGCGTCTCGCCCGAACTCATGGTGCTTGTTACGGGTGCCGGTTCGGTCGCCTTCGGCCCCATGAATGATGCGGGCTTCTGGCAGATCAAGGAATATCTGGGCCTGACCGTGCCCCAGACCATCAAGACCTGGTGCGTGATCGAAACCCTGATCGCGTTTCTTGGCCTCGGCTTCTGCCTTCTGGCCTCGCTGGTGATCTGACCGAGGGCGGGCCGATACGGCGCCTAGGGGCGTTCCTTCTGAACACTGACCTACGAGGGGCGCCCCCGCGAGGAGCCTTCCTCCAGGAGGTTTTCCTCCGGGAGGATCGAGTGGGTGAAATGCTCCAGGCAGGTTTTGCGCCATGCCTCACCAGCCGGTGAAAGCCCATGGTCCCGCCGCGTGGCGAGTGCCCAATCGAAACCCATGACAGGTGAGTGCAGATGCAGCGCCCTCACCCCCTCCATCCAGACGCCACGACACAGGGCGGAAGGGATGATACCGAGCCCGAGCCCCGACCGGACCATGGCCATGAGCAGATGGATATCCCCTGTGCGCCCAACCACGCGCGGCTTCGCGCCATGCCCGGCATAGGCCTGAAGGATGAAACGGTTGATCTTGAAGTCCTCTCGGAGCAGCGCCACCCGCTCCTGGATGATTTCCGACAGCGCGCAGGAACGCCGTTCCGCGAGGTCATGGGCGTCAGGCACTACGAGGCAGAGATGGTCCCGCCCGAGAGGGTAAAAATGCAGCGCTTCTTCACCGCCAGGCACGATGAGTGCCGCAATTTCTGTCTGTCCTCCACGCAAGCGCGGCATCAGCTTTTCAGACGGTGATTCGTCGATTTCGAGCATCACGCCGGGATGCTCACGACAAAAACTCTCGATGATTGCGGGGAAGCATACCGAGGAAAGCGCCGGAGGTACGGTGACGCGCAAACGCCCCTCTAGGCCCTGACTGTCTCTACCCATGATGTCGCGCAGGCTCATCTCCTCTCGCAAGGTACGCTCGGCGTAACGCCTCAGGACTTCCCCCTTCTCGGTCAGGGCAATCGCTTTTCTACCCCTGACGATCAGTTGCGTGCCCAGCTTTGTCTCTAGAGACTGGACACTCTGGCTGACCGAAGGCTGACTGACATGTAGCGATTCGCTGGCTCTGACGAATCCCCCCTGACAGACAACCGCAAGGAAATGGCTCAATTCACGAAAGGTGATCTGCGGGGGTACCATAGGTATAATCCTATATATCCGATCTGAAGATCATATTATCTTATTGCTTTAGGCAGGCGTAAAGTAGGCACTTTCACGCAATTGCGAGTTCGCTCCCATGGGCCCATCTGCCTCGACCGCCATATCGACGCCGCATACAGGCGGATTGCGCCATTCGCTCGCTGAGGACGTCTATGCCTTTCTGATCGGATGCTCTCTGATCGTGATGGGCATCCTTTGTCTGCACAAGGCCGGGCTGGTGACGGGCGGGATGGCGGGGATCGCGCTTCTGCTGTCCTATTTCCTGCCGCTCTCGCCGGGTCTGCTCTTCACGCTCATCAACATTCCCTTCCTCGCATTCGCCCTGAAAGCCATGAGCCCGAATTTTGCGGTCAGGACCATGATCGCGAGCATGGGGGTCACGGTCTTTGGCGGTTTGATGCCGCGCGTCATCACGGTGTCGGAAATCAATCCGCTCTTCAGCGCCCTTTTTGCGGGCACGATCATCGGGCTCGGTATATTGTGCCTTGCCCGTCATCAGGCCGGTGTCGGCGGCACAGGCATTGTCACGTTGTGGCTACAGAAGTCGCGGGGCATCAATGCGGGGCGTGTGCAGATCGCGATCGACGTCGTCATCCTGACCGTCTCAGCGTTCTTCCTGCCCAAAGACAAGATGGCTCTGTCTCTTGTCAGCGCCGTCGCGACGAGCGGGATCCTGATCGTTTATCACCGGCCGGGACGCTATATCGGGCATTGAGACACCCGATACGCGTTCATGATCCGGTCAGGAAGCGAGCGTTTCCAGAAAGTCCCGCGACGTCATGGGACGTGAAAACATGGGATAGGTATAGGCGATAGCGGCCTCATGCTGCGCCTGCGAGAGGCTGGCCGTGCAATCGGTCAGAGTGATCACGTCATAGCCCAGCTCATAAGCCGTACGCATGGTCGATTCCACACAGCAATCGGTCAGAAAACCACTCAGCGCCACACGCGTGATGCCGTTATGACGCAGAACGAAATCCAGATTGGTGCTCGCGAAGCCGCAAAGTCCTCGCTTGCCGGCAATCACGACATCCTCGTCGTACGGCGTCAATGCCTCAATGATCTGCGCGCCCCATTCGCCCTTGCGGAATGCCGAGGTGGCCTTGACCCCGGCCAGTATCCCGTATGGTTCGGCAGGAAGCTCGGGATAGCCCGGGGCAAATTCGATCGGTACCCAAATGATCTGCACGCCTCTGGCGCGCGCCTCACGCACCAGGGCAATAGTACGATCGATCATCCCTGTGCGCGCGATCTCCGCCTTCACACCGTCATGCAACGCCCCGCCCTCGGTGACGAAATCATTCTGATATTCGATCAACACAAGGGCGGTATGGCTCATGACTTGTTCTCCGCATAAGGGTTCTTGGTGCCCCTCAACTGCAAACGGATGGGTGTGCCGGGCAGGTGAAAGGTTTCGCGCAGCCCATTCACGAGATAGCGCTTGTACGCGTCAGGCAGGAGTTCCGCACGCGTACCGAACAGAATGAAGGTCGGCGGACGCGACTTGGCCTGCGTCATGTAGCGCAGCTTCAGGCGACGACCATCCACCAGTGGCGGTTGATGCCGCTCCAGTGCCGCCTCGAACCAGCGGTTCAGTTCGCCCGTGGTTACGCGGCTGTTCCAGACCTCATGCGCACGGCGCACGGCGGGAAGGAGCTTGTTCACCCCCGCACCGGTCAGGGCCGAGAAGGTGACCACCGGAATGCCACGCATCTGAGCAAGCGACGTCTCGATACGATCCGCGATCGCCTGGCGCGTTGCCGCACGATCTTCGACCGCGTCCCATTTGTTCAGGGCGAGAACGCAAGCGCGACCTTCGCGCTCGATCAACCGGGCAATCTGCAGGTCCTGCTCGTGTACGCCAAGTGTGGCGTCGAGCGTGAGCACGACCACCTCGGCCATTTTGAGGGCCTCGATGGAGGCGGAGACCGACATACGCTCGAGATCCTGCTCGATGCGTGCCTTGCGACGCAAACCTGCCGTATCCACAAGCTGAATCGGGCCAATTTCATCATGAAGCGACACAGCAATTGAATCACGCGTGAGACCGGGTTCTGGCCCGGTGATCATGCGTTCCTCGCCGAGCAGGCAATTCAGGAGCGTCGATTTTCCTGCATTGGGTCGTCCCACAATTGCGAGGCGCAACGGCCCCGCAGGGCGCTCCTCGATTTCCTCGCCATCCTCATCGAGCGGCTTGGCCCGCGAGCGGGGCTTCTCGCGTACGCGCTCCCCCTCGGGCAGACGGTCGGCAATCTCGCCCATCAGATGCGCGATACCCTCGCCATGCTCCGCAGAAAGCGCGAGAGGGGTACCGAGGCCAAGCGAATAGGCCTCGAGCACCTCATTGGTCGCTGCTGCGCCCTCGGCCTTGTTGGCCAGAAGCAACACCTTCTTGTTCTGCTTGCGCAGCCAGGCGGCAAAATGCTTGTCAGCGGGGGTCACGCCCGCGCGGGCATCGATACAGAACAGGACCAGATCGGCCTGGGCTACCGCCGATTCCGATGAGGCGCGCATCCGGCCGAACAAGGTGTCAGGCGCCGCCTCTTCAAGACCGGCTGTATCGATCAGACGCACCTTGCGCCCGCGCAGCAGGGCCTCTCCTTCCTTGCGATCGCGTGTGACGCCCGGCATGTCAGACACGATGGCCTGACGCCGCCCTACCAGCCGGTTGAAAAGAGTCGATTTACCGACATTGGGACGCCCGGCGATAACAACGAGCGGAAGAGTAGAAAAGTCAGTCACGGATCAACCATATGCGTTCAGATTGCCATCCGTGGACAGCACAAGAACCTTGCCGTCACAGATGATGGGTTCGACCAGGGTCGGTTTCTTGGTCTTGAGCGGAGCGGTGGCCTTGCCCGTCACAGCGTCGATCACCTGCAGACCGTTTTCCTCGAGCGAGGACACGCAGACGAGCTTGCCATCAGCCATGACCGGCCCGAACCAGGTCACGGCGTATTTCTGCTTCGTCTCGTTCTTGAAGCGGCGCAGATCATGGATCCAGCGCACATGGCCCGAGAGACGGTCCACACAAGCGAGCTGCTGATCGGACGAGATGACATAGAGCCAGTCACCGACGATCAGCGGCGTATTCTGCCCGCTTGCTTCACGCTCCCACAGACGGCGTCCAGAGCGCATGTCGATCGCCACCAGGACCTTTGAGAGGGAGACGGCGTAGGCGGTGCCATCCTTGATGACCGGCGCGCCACGCACGCAGGCCAGATCGAGCATGGCGCCACGGCCGTTGGACCCACCAAGACTGTCGCTCCAGACCAGTTCGCCCGATTCTGCCCGCAGGGCGACGAGATCGCCACTGCCGAAACCGGCCACCACCACGCCATTGGCAACGGCCGGAGCGGACTGGCCGAACATCACCGTGTCGGCCTCAGTCGCCTGATAGGTCCAGATCTGCTCGCCTGTCTCGGCATTAAGGGCAAAAAGCCGCTCATCAATGGTCCCGAAGAACACGCGCCCATCCACGATGGTCGGAGCCGAGCGTCCGGGCACGACTGTCTCGGCACGCCACTTGACCTTGCCGGTCTCGGCGCCAACCGCGATAACTTGGCCAACACCGTCGACGATATAAAGCGTATCGCCCGACAGCCCCATGCCGCCGCCAAGATCGCTCGAGCGCATCTTGTTGCCCTTGGGGATGAAGGTCCAGAGCGCGCTCATGGCGGGCCATGTCCATGCGCGCACCGTCCCCACGCCGTCGCGGGTATAGATACGACCACCATCAATCACGGGTGGGGACTGAATGGCGCCACGACCATTTGGTCCGAGTGCCACGAAATGCAGAAAGGCGGGTTCCGAAATACCGTGACCGATCGAACGCGACCAGGCAAGTTGCGGACCGGCCCAGCTGGCATTGACGCCCATATGATCGGGCACACGCCCCACCATCGGCCAGGAGACGACGTTCTGCGCGGCCGGGAAGTTGATCGGGGTGTGGTCTTCCTCATCGATCACCAGCCCCGCGCCCGTAGACAGCACGTCGTAGCGCTTGCCGGCAAGAATTTGCTTGGGTTCATCCTTGAAGATGCCGCACCCGGTCAGCAGTGCCGTTCCCGCCAGTGTCGAACCGAGGAAGAAACGGCGTCCCGGCTGACGCAGGGAGTTCTTGGGGGTCGTGGGCATCAACCGGCTCCGCCGAATGTTTGTAGAAGGATGGAAGCGCGCTGGCGGACACCGTCAGGCGCGTCAAGAGACTGGGCAAGCCCGGTCAGAAGGCTGCGTGCCTCCTCGTGCTGCTTAGGCGTGGCATCCGCGCGCAGGTCGAGAGCGGCCAGACCTTCTTGCGCAAAAGCGCGCCAGGGGCCGGGATTGGCGGCCAGAAGCTCGAAGCCCTTGCGAGTTTCGGTCGTGTCACTATCGTCGACATGGCTGTTGAGCAGCAGCAGGCGAGCCAGCGCTGTAAAGGCCGGGTTGGCGCCCTTCGTGTCGATGACACCCTGCCAGACCTTGCGCGCCCCCGCGAGATCGCCCGCCTGGGCTTTGAGCTGGGCAAGCCTGATGGCGGCAAATTCACGCGTCGCACCCGGGGCCTTCGCTGCAAGATCGGCCAGGACAGCTTCCTGTGTCTTTTCGACCTGGGTACGCTTGGCGGCATCGGGCTGCGGGGCCTGAAGGGCCTCCATGGCCGTGTAATAACGCCCCGATGCCTCGGCCTGAGCCTGATGATGACGATGGATCTGCCACTGCCACCCGCCGACACCGATCAGGGCGATAATCGCCACGCCAGCCGCTACACCCCCGAAACGCCGGGCGGTTGCGCGCATCTCAGCTGCACGCATTTCCGCCTGGGCCTGACTGAAAAACTCGTCTGCCACCGTCATCCTCTTGCGACACTATCTTTCCAACCATACAGACGCCGGGACCATGCGGCAAATCGCTTTGTCATTTCGGACATGGACCGGACAAACTTCAGACACAACCGAGCGTCAGAAGAGCATCTTTGCAGTTACACGAGGCCCTTTCATGCATCCTGATCCCGCTTTTTCAATGGTGAGACGACGGCTTATCCTCGGCTTGCCCCTGATCGGGGTCGCTTCCCGAGCCACGCTTGCCCTCGCCACCTCCCCTTCGGCCAAGACCCAGCCCGCCACCAGACTTGCGGGCGCGACGACCCTGATCCCCGATCATTCTCTCGATGCCCAGCAGGCTCTGGGCATGATCGCGACGGGCTACGAAAAGGGATGTGGAGGCCGACTGGGGGTCCATATCTTCTGCCCGGAAACCGGGGCTGCCCTGACATGGCGCGGCAATGAGCGCTTTCTGATGTGCAGCAGCTTCAAGGCCTCGCTGGTGGCCTGCGTGCTGGCCCGATGCGACCGCGATGAAGATGAGCTCACCACCCGCCTCCCCTTCCTCGACAGCGATTTCACCGCCTCTGCCTGGGCCCCAGTAGCCCGCAAAAACCGTGATGCGGGCAGTCTGAGTCTTGCTGCGCTCTGCGCCGGAGCCGTGACCGCCAGCGATAATGTGTGCGCCAACATGCTGCTTCGTCACATCGGCGGCCCCGCTGCCCTCACCCATTTCTGGCGCGAGAGCGGAGATGAGATTACCCGTCTCGATGCCTACGAGCCGGAGCTGAACCGGCCCTCGGCCGATGCGGCCGCCAACACGACCACCCCTGTCGCCATGGCGCGCACATTGCATCGCCTTGTGCACGGAACGTTGCTCCACCCGAATTCGGCGGCACTTCTGCGGAGCTGGATGATCAGTTGCAACACAGGGACCCATCGTCTGCGCGCAGGCCTGCCACCCCATTGGATCTCCGGCGACAAGACAGGCAATAACGGCCAGGATATTGCCGCCGATATCGCTTTCGCGGCACCGGACCCAGGCATCGGCAAATCCTTGATCATCGCCGTCTATACGGCAGGCGGGACACCTGACGAGACACGCTTCAGGAACGTGTTCCATGATCTCGGCGCCCTTGCACCGCGGCTGATCGCCTGATCCTGCAAACACGAGGCTCGTGCTGCGCGCC
Organism: Asaia sp. VD9; assembly: GCF_037150015.1. Lineage (NCBI taxonomy): Bacteria > Pseudomonadati > Pseudomonadota > Alphaproteobacteria > Acetobacterales > Acetobacteraceae > Asaia > Asaia sp. VD9. The sequence continues at coordinate 83,677 of NZ_JBBCQM010000001.1, forward strand.
CCGCAGCGGGGAAGGTCCGAACCTCGCAGGACCGCCATAGAAAAAGGGATGGGCACGAGCCCATCCCTGGCATGAAGACTTTACGGCCCTGCATGAACGCAGGACGACGTTTCTCAGTGCTTGGCGAGCTTCTTGCCTGCTGCCGTCAGTTCAGCCGAGAGATGGCTGAAATTGGCGGCAATGCGCTGCTGAACACCGGTACTGACAGCATGGATCTTGGCGATGCGATCGCGCGCATCCTCGCTGATCGCCTGCTCTTCCTTCTGGGCCGCCGCAGCGACGCAGCTATTATAGGCGCGGGCCTCCTTCTCATAGGCCTGGAACTTGTCCACGCTCGCATTGTAATGCGCCGTATCGGTCGCCGCGATCGACGGCGCGCTCGGCTCCTGCCCGCATTTGGCGCGTGGGTCGGCATGAGCCGAAGACAGAGTAGACCCACCGGCAAGGCAGGCGGTCGTGAGAAGCGTGAGAGCGATGCGATTCATGATCAGGCGATCTGCTGGAGAGAAGGAGTGTGGGGGAGTGCGCGATAATTACGGCGCAAATCGGGCCAGACGCCCGATCGGTGCCGAGACAATCGCATCATCGCGCATCACCACATGGCCGCGCACGATGGTGGCCATCGGCCAGCCCGTGACCTGCTTGCCGTCGAAAGGCGTCCACCCTACCGGACTCGCGATCCAGTCATTGCGGATCTCGCGCCGCGCCTTCAGATCGACAAGGGTGAAGTCAGCATCGAAGCCAACTGCCAGACGCCCCTTCGTCAGCAAGCCGTAGATCCGGGCGGGTCCGGCCGCCATAAGATCCACCAGACGGCTGAGGCTCAGCCTGCCCGCATTCACATGGTCGAGCATGAGCGGCAGGATGGTCTGCACACCCGTCAGTCCGGCCGGACATTGCGGCCAGGGCTTTTCCTTTGCCTCGCGCGGATGCGGCGCATGATCGGAGGAAACGACATCCACGCGCCCGTCGCGCACGGCCTCCCAGCACGCGTCATAGTGACGGCGATCCCGGATGGGCGGGTTCATCACGGCATAGGCGCCCAGTGTCTCATAGCATTCCGGGCCGACCTGGGTGAGATGATTGACCAGCACCTCGACGCTCACATGGGAACGATGAGCGGCGAGCCATTCCAGCTCCTCGGCGGTCGAGGTATGCAGGATATGCACCGAGCGCCCCGTCTTGCGTGCCAGCGCGGTGATGCGGCGCGTGCCGAGGAATGCGCATTCCTCATCACGCCAGATCATATGGTTCACGTGAGGCATACCTGTCTCGAAAAGCGGCTTGCGCGCCTGAAGGCGGTATTCGTCTTCCGAGTGGAAAGCGACGCGGCGATGACCGCTGCGCAGGACTGCCTCAATGCCCTCATCGTCCTCGATCATCAGATCGCCGGTCGAAGACCCGGCAAAGACCTTGATCGCACAGATCCCCTCTTCCTGTTCCAGGGCTGCGAGTCCCGGCGTGTTGGCGCGCGTCGCGCCAACATACAGACCCATATCGATCAGCGCGTTTTCCGCCACCGTACGACGCTTGTCAGCGATGGTTTCGGCAGAGGTGATGGAGGGCGAGGTGTTTGGCATGTCGAACACCATCGTGATCCCGCCCAGAGCCGCGGCGCGCGTGCCTGTGGCGATGGATTCGATGGCCGCATTGCCGGGATCGCGCAGATGGACATGGGAATCGATCATGCCCGGCAGCACATGCAGGCCCTTGGCATCGACTACCTGCGTCGCACTGTCCCCCGTGCCGACGGCAAGACTCGCGATACGCCCATCCGTCACGCCCAGATCGGCCTGCGCCTCTCCCCAGGGAAAGACGCAGGTGCCCCCTTTGATGATCAGATCATAATGCATGGTGTTCTCCTTCTCAGGGCACGGCAGAGGCAAGTGTCTCGAACACATCCCCCCCTGACGGGCCAGTCTCGACGTGAAGGCGGTGCCAGAGGGCATAGAAGAGCAAAGCCCAGGCGGCATGGCGCGCGCGGCGCTCTCCTGCCCTCTCGATAATGGTCTTGATCGTCTCAGGCGCGATGACCCCGGCGAAAGCGGGGCTCGACGCTACCAATGGCGCCAGACGCTTTGATTGCGCGGCGATCCATTGCCCGACGGGCACTGTGAATCCCTGTTTGGGCGCAAAGGGTTCGGCCCCCGGTACATGGGCCTCAACCCAACGACGCAGCAGATATTTTCCATGCCCGCCCCGTATCTTGAGGTCATCGGGCAATGACCAGGCCAGCGCGCTCACCACCGGATCGAGCAGGGGCGTACGCCCCTCAATCGAATGCGCCATCAGGCAGCGATCGAGCTTGATCAGCAGATCGTTGGGCAGCCATTCGTCGAGATCGAGCCCCTGCACCGCGCGCAGCCGGGTCTCGTCAGGGCGGGGATGAAAACCCTGACGCCAGGCCTTGCCCGTGGGCAGGGTGCACAGACCATCCATCATGCCACGGCGCCACGGCAGACGCCCGCCACGCCACCAGGGCCGCATGGCGCGACGGTAGCGACCATATCCGCCAAACAGTTCGTCCCCTCCCTCGCCGCTTAGGATCACTGTCACGTCCTTTCGGGCCTCACGTGCCAGAAACCAGCTCGGGATAACCGCGTAATCGGCGACCGGATCGTCCAGACAGGCCACGATCTGCGGCAGATGGTCCCAAACCATTGTCTCCGTGACCGTCAGGATATGATGCTGCGCCCCGAGCGATCGGGCCATGCTGGCGGCCTGCGCGCTTTCATCGATCTCACCCGCATCGAAACGCGCGGTCCAGGCCAGAGGCGCGCCATTGCCCAGACGCGTCATGGCCGCGAGCACGGCCGTGCTGTCGATCCCGCCGGAGAGGAACATGCCAAAAGGCACGTCCGCCCGCTCATGGGCCTGTACGCTGTCCATCAGAGCCGCGTCGAGCCGCGCAAGCGCCTCGGCCTCCGTCAGATCCCTGTCTATCCGGCCATGGCGCGCAGGCAGTTTCCTCGCATGATCGAGCCTGCCATTGACGAAACGCAGCGTCTCACCGGGAAGGACGCGCATGATGCCCGGAAAGATCGTCTCGCGTCCGGCCACGAACTGCGCCTGAAGCAACTGATCTCGCGCCAGCGGACGGATGCTGCGCGCCACGAGCCCGGTCGCGAGAATCGCTTGCGGTTCGGAAGCGAAGACCACCCCTTGTCCGGTCTCGGCATAATAGAGTGGCTTGATCCCGAACGGATCACGGCTGAGCGCAAGGACCGTGTCGGGGCCCGTATTGTCGAGAAGGGCAATGGCATACATGCCCCGCAACTCGAACCCGTATCCTGCCCCGCATTCGGGCCATAAAAAAAGCGGGGACTCGCAATCGCTGCCTGTCTTGAACGGCGCATCGTGTAACCTGTCGCGCAGGGCGCGGTCATTATAGATCTCGCCATTCGCCACCAGCGCCAGATCCCCCTGGATCAGGGGCTGCGCGCCCCCTTCCAGATCGATGATGGAGAGGCGACGATGCACCAGGGCGGCATTGCCCGTCTCATGGAACCCTTCTCCATCCTTGCCGCGATGCGCCAGTGCCCCGGCAAGACGGTGCAGAACGACCAGATCGGGATGATAGCCGGGAAGACAAGCCATTCCTGCAATGCCGCACATGGCTCAACTCTCCTTGCCGTGCCCTGAGGCAGCCTGCCGCAAAAACGCATCCCAGCGCGCCAGAACCGTCGGAGCGGAGAATTCACGCTCGAATCGGGCGCGCCCGTTCTGTGACAGCGTATCCGCGAGCGCAGTGCTTTCCAGCACCCGCCCTATAGCCTGTGCGAAGGAGGCCGGATTCTCTACCTCGGCGAGCAGACCATCCTGCGTGCCGGACAGGATTTCTTCCGGCCCCTGTATGGCGCTTGCCACAACGGGACGGCCTGCCGAGAGCGCCTCAATGACGACATTGCCCAGAGGCTCGATGCGCGACGGGCAGACAAGCAGGTCGCTCGCTTTCAACCACGCCCCGCTCTCCTGCACCCACCCGGGCATATGCACCCGCGCGCTGACCCCTTCCCCTCGGGCCAGAGCCGTCAAAGCCTCGCGCTCCGGCCCTTCCCCGGCGATCACAAGATGCACGCCCGGCAGACTCGTCATGGCGCGTATCAGCACATCGAACGCCTTGTTCCGATGCAACCGACCGAGAGCAAGAATGAACGGTTGGCCGTCGGGCACGCATGACGGCCGTTCCGGTGCGATATCAGCCAGATCATGCGCGAAATTGGGCAGATAATGCACATGGTGCTCGGGCCAGCCCTGCTCGACCATCCAGCGCGCCAGTCCGCGCGTATTCCCGATCAGATCGGTGCAGCGCCTGTAGTTGGAGAGGTCATAATAGCCGCCCAGCCTCCCGGCCACCGGCCAGTCCCCCATGGGCATCATGCGGGCCGCGCGGCTCATCCAGGCGACGGCAATATCCGGTTTGAACGATGCCAGATGGTGCTTCAGGCACGGCGTAGTCAGCAGATCGAGCCTGCCGCCAAAACGGAGCGCTCTTGTTGCGACCCCTCGCGCCTGCAACCGGGACTCCCGTCCCGGATCACGGCGCAGAAGCGCCAGCACCTCATGCCCGGCCTGATGCTGCGCCATACTGAGCCGCTCATAGAAGAGCTCGGCGCCGCCACTCGGCGCGCCGGCCATCACATGCGCCAGGCGCAAAGGGGGGAGACTCTCAGGGGCCAAGCACCGAGCCCCAGCGTCAGAGAGCGAGGCAGGAGACGATGGCATATCGGACGAGACGTGACCCATGACCGTGTTCATCCTTCATCCGGCATCAGCTTACAAGCCTCGTGCCAGACGGTCTCGACCGGGAGCCCTGCGATGGGTGCCTCCCCCTCGGGGCCGGGCGCAGCCACGAAATGGGCCGCCTTCCCGGTCGGTGCATATTCGGAAGCGCGGCTAGGGCCGAACAGGCCAAGAGTGGGCACACCGGCGGCAGCGGAAAGATGCATCAACCCGGAATCATTGCCCACAAACACCGCGCAGCGCTTCAGCAACGCCGCAACCAGACCGAGGCTGGTCTGGCCGCCCATATCGAGCACCACCCCGTTTTCGTGTCCCAGCGCCTCGATAACAGGCGAAGCGAGTGCTTTTTCGGCTTCCCCGGGACCGTAGAAGACCACCGGCACGAGGCCTCTCGCCTGCATCCTGCACCCTATCTCGACGAAATGGGCAGATGGCCAGATCTTGCCCTCCCAGTTGGCTGTGGGTGCGAGGGCCGCGTAGGTCCGGGATGCGGGCAGGATTTCCGCCGCGAGCGTTTCCTGTTCGGGGCGGCACCAGACCTCAGGCATCAGCGTGACCGGATCGGGAAAGGCATCGGCCAGATGCCCGATACGCGCGCCCGGCCGGCGACCGCCGCGGAGGATGCGTCGGCGTAATGCCGGGAGGAAAAACGACACCCCCGATCCGCGCAAATCGATGACCAGATCCCAGAAACGCCGCGCACATGTCCACCAGAGCCCCGCCCAATGCAGATCGAACGGCTTCTTGTCGACCACGATCACCCGCTCGACTGCGGGACATGGCTCGAAATAGGAGGCCGCTACGGGTCCGCATGCCACGGTGATGCGCGCCCTGGGGTGACGGCGCATGAGTTCCGCCAGCACACCCGAAGAGATGACCGCATCGCCCAGACGGTTAGCGGTGATGAACAGGATACGCTTCATTGCAGCCAGATCGGCTCCTTGAGCCCGGATACGAACGCCTCATGCGCTGCGCGGGCCTCGTCATCGGGGGGCGCCATCGGCCGGGGCACACGGTCGGGATTGGCGCGGTAGGTGGCGACACCCCCTCCGCTGCCTGATACGGCGAGGCCCAGCCCGCGCTGACGGCCGCCCATGAGTTCGAGATAGACTTCGGACAATAATTTACAGTCGAGCAGCGCGTTATGGGTGGTACGCGCCGAAAGATCGATATCGTGGCGACGGCACAGGGCATCGAGCGAATTGGGCAGTCCCGGATAGCGCTTCTTGGCCATTTCGAGCGTGTCGACCATGCGCGAACGCTCAAGGATCGGCTTGCCGCACGCTTTCAGCTCAGCGTTGATGAAGCCGAAATCGAAGGGCGCGTTATGGGCGATCATTTCGTCCTGACCGATGAAGGCCAGGAATGCGTCGGCGATCTCGGCGAATTTCGGCTTGTCGAGCAGATCATCGAGCGTAAAACCATGCACGCGGCTCGCCTCGGGGGGGACATCGCGCTCCGGGTTGATCAGCACGTGAAAAGTCTCGCCCGTCGGCAGATCGTCGATCAACTCGAGCGCTGCAATCTCGATTACACGGTCCCCCGTCGCCGGATCGAGCCCCGTCGTTTCCGTATCGAACAGGATCGAGCGTTTCATGCCGGGTTCTCCATTCTGGCAATCAGGCGTTTCATCTGCCGCGCGGTATGGCCGCGAGAGAGGCCATTGCGCAACAGGATATCGGCGCGCCTGTTACGCTCGCTATCGCTCATCTGGCGCGCGAGCAGGGCGCGGGCCTGAGGCTCAGTCAAAGAGCGCCGCCTCATGATCCGGCGCAGCCTGATATCGAGCGGGGCAGTGACGACGATAACCGCATCGCAGTCGCGATCCGCCCCTGTCTCGAAGAGGAGCGGAATATCGAGCACGCAGATGGCCACGCTGCGGCGACGCATCTGCCCCAGAAAAACGCGGCGTGCCCGGCGCACCAGAGGATGGATGATCGCCTCCAGCGTCGCAATCTCGGCAGGCTGGCCGATGACGGCGCGACGCAGGGCGCTCCGGTCCACAGCGCCGTCCCGCACGCAGTCGGGCCAGCGGCACGCAATAGCAGCGACCGCGGCACCCCCACGCGCCTGCAGGACATGGACCGCCGCATCGGCATCAAAGACCGGCCAGCCAGCGCGGCGCAGGAAACGCGCTACCGTGGTCTTGCCCGCCCCCATACCTCCAGTCAGCCCCAGAACACGCATGATCAGTCCAGAGTCTCGATCAGACGCCCGCGCAGCCCTGGAAGTACATCGGGCCGACGCCCAAACCAGGCCTCGAAACCGGGACGGGCCTGATGGATGAGCATGCCTAGTCCATCCACCGTCGCGAGACCGCGTGCCTGCGCCGCGGCGAGGAGCGGTGTTTCTAGCGGGACATAGACGATATCGGACACAACCAACGATCCCGCAGCCTTCGACAGGCTCCCCGCCCAGTCAAAGACATCCTGCCCCGTCATGCCGAGCGATGTGGTGTTCGTTAGCAGCTCGGCCTCTGCCAGATGCTCGGGCCAGTCCTGCCAGTCGATCACATGGCCACCGCCCAGCGCGGCACTCAAAGCCTCGGCGCGCGCTTTCGTACGGTTGGCGAGCGTCACGCGACAACCTGCATCGAGCAGGGCGGCGCATACGGCACGGGCGGCCCCGCCTGCCCCCAGAACCAGCGCGCGACGTGGCAAGGTCACCCCCGCTTCACGGAGGGAATCGAGATAGCCGATACCGTCCGTACAGCCGCCCTCGATCGACCCGTCCGCCTCGAACACAAGCGTGTTCACCGCCCCGGCGCGCCGCGCGTCATGGGTGTGTCGATCCACCAGCGCATAGGCGGCTTCCTTGTGCGGAATGGTGACATTGAGCCCGGCAAACCCAAGCGCCTGAAGCGCTCGCACACCGTGCTCGAAATCCTCGGGCTTGAGAGGCAGACGTAGATAAAGCCCGTTGATCCCGTATTGCGCGCACCAGTCATTATGCAGGATCGGCGAGCGCGTATAGGTGAGCGGCCAACCCGTCACGGCGGCGAGGACGGGCCGCCCCTGCGGGTACAGATCCTTCGTGAACAAGGCGTCGAGCGCGGCCCTGGCCTGATCGAGGCTCATTTCGCCGTTGAGATGGCGTTCCAGTAAAGCGGCAATAGCCGCGCCAGTCTCTGTGCCCAAGAGTTCTGCCCTGCCTCGTTCTCGATCAGATCCTGACGGATCTCGATTTCCAGATAGGGCAGTCCGCCCTGTTCCGCATGATAGGGCACGGTATAATCCGATGTGGCGGTCAGCACATAGGGCTCATTATCCCCGACGCAGAGATCGCCCTCGCCGCGCAGCAGATCGAGCATGACTCCGGCTGAGCGCGTATCGCGGTGATGCAGAATCCCGACATGCCAGGGCCGTTCCGCCCCGTTCATGCGTGGGGTAAAGCTGTGCAGGGCAATCAGCGCAGTGGGCCGGGTTCTGGCGGCCAGCAGGGCCGCGATCTGGTCGTGATAAGGATGCAGGATCTCGCTCTCGCGGCGCGCACGACACGCCGCCGAGAGATTGGCATTCCCGCCGATCGGTGTGTGATCGGAGATGGCCGGAATCGAGGTCGGGTGGCCCGGCGCCCGGTTGCTGTCGATGACGAGGCGGGAATAGACCTGCTCGACCAGATCAGCGCCCAGCAGGGCCTGAAGCGCTACCCCCACGCCATGGATGCCGATATCCCAGGCGATATGGCGCCCCCAATCGCTCTCGGCGACACCGAGCCGTCCCAGGCTTTGCGGGACGGCGCGCCCGGCGTGGTCGCTGACGAGAAGGAAAGGCGAGTCCGATGTCGCCTTCGTGATCCTGAAGGGAGCAGGATCGTCTGGGCCGAGAAGAGAAGGAAACCCGCTCATGAATTGCGCGCACCATGCTGACTGACTAGGTTACCCCTTCTTGACCATAATCCCTACGCCATGGACAACCCCGTGACCGAGACAGATCGACCGACCGCGCCCCAGCTCCCCTCCGCCAGTGGCGAGACGAATACTCAGGGCGAGGCCCGTCTGGCGAACCCGCAATGGGGCGGGCGCTTTGCGGCCGGACCTGCGGCCATCATGGCCGATATCAATGCCTCGATCGATTTCGACCAAAAGCTGTGGCGTCAGGACATCCGTGGTTCTCTGGCCCATGCGGCCATGCTCGCACGCGTCGGTTTGCTGACCGCTTCGGAAGAGCAGGAAATCCGCGACGGTCTGCATGGCATCGCGCGCGACATCGAGGCCGGCGCCTTCACCTTCTCGCAGGACCTCGAGGATATTCACATGAATATCGAGGCCCGTCTGTCGGAACGCATCGGGGAGGCAGGCAAGCGCCTGCACACGGCGCGCTCGCGCAATGACCAGGTTGCGACCGATTTCCGCCTCTGGGTGCGCGATGCCATTGACGGGATAAGCGGGCAGATCACCGCCCTCATGCGTTCCCTCGCCACGCGCGCGCTGGAACACGCCTCAGATGCCATGCCGGGTTTTACCCATTTGCAGGTGGCCCAGCCAGTGACCTTCGGGCACCATCTTCTGGCCTATGTCGAGATGCTGTCACGCGATCGCGACCGTCTGCGCGATGCCCGCGCGCGGCTCAATGAGTGCCCGCTCGGCTCGGCCGCGCTGGCCGGCACATCCTTTCCGATCGACCGCCGCTTCACGGCGGGCGCCCTTGGTTTCGACCGCCCGACGGCCAATTCTCTCGACGCGGTTTCCGATCGCGACTTCGCGCTCGAATATCTTTCTGCGCTTTCCCTGCTCGGCATGCACCTGTCGCGCCTGTCCGAAGAGCTCGTTCTGTGGTGCTCCGCACCGTTCAGCTTCGTGCGGCTTTCCGATGGCTTCACAACCGGTTCCTCCATCATGCCGCAGAAGAAGAATCCCGATGCTGCCGAACTTGTGCGCGCAAAGGTCGGGCGCATTACCGGTGATTTCATGGGGCTGCTCATGGTCATGAAAGGCCTGCCTCTGGCCTATGCCAAGGACACCCAGGAAGACAAGGAACCGGTATTCGACGCGACCGAAGCCGCCACCTTGTCCCTCGCGGCCATGGACGGGATGATCCGCGACATGACGGCCAATACCGACAAGATGCGCGCTCTGGCCGGGGCAGGATTTGCGACCGCGACCGATCTGGCCGACTGGTTGGTGCGTGTGCCGCGTCTGCCCTTCCGCACGGCGCATCACGTCACCGGGCGTCTGGTCGGCATGGCGGAAGCGAAGAACTGCGATCTCGCCGATCTGACGCTTGAGGAGATGCAGGGCGTCGAGCCGCAGATCGATGCCACGATCTTCGACGTCCTGACCGTCGAATCCTCGCTCGCATCCCGCACCAGCGAGGGCGGCACGGCGCCTGCCAACGTCACCAAGGCTGCACAAATCTGGCTCGCACGCCTCGAGGAGAAAAACGCGTGAAAATCACAGTGCAATTGCTTTCACTGAGCCTTATCGCGTGCGTCATGCTGACAGCCTGCGGCAAGAAGGGCGCCCCCCATGCCCCTGGCCCAGCCAGCAAGATCACCTATCCACATTCCTACCCACCGGAATAACGGGCGCATCTGGCAAGGAGGCGCGCGCCAGAACCATGATCTGGCGTGCGTCATACCCTTTGTCGCGCAGGGCACGCAGGCTCTCCGCCCCATCGCGCTTCGAGAGCTTCTGGCCCGACTCATCGCAAATCAAGCCATGATGGGCATAGAGCGGCGCCTCATATCCCAGCAGTGTCTGCAACACACGATGGACCGAACTCGCCTCGAACAGGTCCGCCCCGCGTGTCACGAGGGTGATTTTCTGGCGTGCATCGTCCACCGTGACGCAGAGATGGTAGGATACGCCGTTGTCGCGGCGACCCAGAACCACATCGCCAAATTCGGCAGCCCGGCTGGAAACAGCACGCCTGCCGTGAGGCGACCATTCCTCCCAGCCCGGTGCGTGCCCGATGGCAGCGAGTGCCCGCTGCATATCGAGCCGCCAAACATGGGGCGTATCAGCCCCTATACGCGCCGTGCGGCAACTCCCACCATAAACCGCGCTCCCGTCGGGAGCCCGCCCCTTCGTGCCCGCCTGCACCTGCGCGCGCGAACAGGCACAGCGGTAGACAAGCCCCATGGTGTGCAACCGCGCAAGTTCGGACCGATAGGTCTTTAGATCATCAGATTGACGTCGCACGGGAAGCGCGCTCCCAAACCCGAGCCAGTCGAGGTCTTCGCGCAAGGCCTGCTCGAAACGCGGCAGGCAGCGCTGCGGGTCAATATCCTCAATACGAATCAGGAACGATCCTTCAGGGCCCGCCATGGCGCGCGCGTAGCTGGCAGAAGCCACGTGCCCCAAATGCAGATATCCCGTCGGGCTCGGGGCGAAACGTGTGCGAAATCCTGTCATCAAACCTTCGCTTGCCCTGTTCACGGAAAGCTGAAATAGTCAGCGCTATCAGACAGACGGCGCGTATCTATAGGCGCTGGTTTCCCGTCGCGCTTGAGATAATCCGATCGTGCCGCCCTGTAAAAGAGGATGCGATCGATGCTTGCCAGCGCCCAGCATTTCCCCGCCCTTGTGCTGAACGCGGATTTTCGTCCGCTTTCATACTTCCCGCTGTCGCTATGGTCCTGGCAGGAAAGCGTCAAGGCCGTTTTTCTCGACCGCGTCTCGGTCTTGAGCGAATATGACGATATCGAGGTGCATTCGCCTAGCTGCGTGATGCGCGTGCCGAGCGTCATTGCGCTGAAGGAATACATCCCGACGGCACGACGTCCTGCCTTCACAAGGTTCAACGTCTTCCTGCGCGATAATTTTTCATGCCAGTATTGCCATGATCGATTGCCGACGCATGAGCTGACCTTCGATCACGTTATCCCACGCGCCAAGGGGGGGCGCACCACTTGGGAGAATGTCGTGACAGCCTGCAGCCCCTGCAATCTCATCAAGGGCTCCAAACTGCCTTCCGAAATCGGCATGCATCCCCGTATTCGCCCGGTCCAGCCCTCGACGCGACGCCTGCAGGAGAACGGACGCAGTTTCCCGCCGAACTACCTGCATGAGAGCTGGCGGGATTATCTGTATTGGGACAGCGAACTCGAAGGCTGACCCTTTTTACACGCGCGTTCGGGTTGCATTTAGCCTTGCGCGAAGAGGGCCTCGTAGACAGGGAGCTTGAAGCCGAGCGTCACCCTCTCTCCCTGCACCAGAACCGGCCGTTTGATCACGGTGGGATGGGCCAGCATCACAGCCAAGGCCTGTGCCTCATTGGCGATCTGCTTCTCGGCATCGGGCAGCTTGCGGAAGGTCGTCCCGGCCCGATTGAGCAGAGCCTCCCATCCGACAGAACGCATCCAGACGGTAAGATCATCCGCCCTTAATCCGTCCTTCCGCAGGTCGTGATAGCGATAGGCAATCCCCTCTCCCTCAAGCCAGCGCCGTGCCTTGCGCACCGTGTCGCAGGTGGTGATTCCGTATAATACCGGCTGATTTTCCATGAGCGTCTCCTTTCCCAACTTTCCCGATGAGCTCGACCCTGCCCATGCCGGGCCGGACTGCGGGTCACGGTAACTGCGCCAACCAATCGATCATCATCCGCATTGAGCGCAGCACGGCAACTGCACCGCCCTCGACTCCGCGCAAGCACACCAGGACACCGCCCCCTATCAAGGCTTCCGGTACCTCAACGCATCGACCAGAATCCTGAAAGCAGGGGGTAGCTCCCGGCGATCGGGATAATAGAGATGATAGCCCGAAAACGGGGGGCACCAGTCTTGCAGAACCCGTACGAGCCGCCCCGATGCCAGAAGGGCCAGGGCCTGATCCTCCAGAACGCAGGCAAGGCCCACGCCCTGTGCCGCAGCATGCAGGATCATCGGCACGTCATTGAGGATGAGCGGCCCTTCAACACGCACCTTGAGATCGCGCCCGTCGCGGCCGAACTCCCATGCATAAAGGCCGCCACGTGTCTGCATACGGATATTGATACAGGCATGTCCCGTAAGATCATGGGGGGTCGCGGGAACGCCTCGGGCCGCCAGATAATCGGGTGAGCCGACGACAGCCATGCGCAGTTCCGGGCTGATCGGCACGGCGATCATGTCCTTTGCGACCTGCTCGCCGAGCCTGATGCCTGCATCGAAACGATCAGTGATGATATCGGTCAACTGGCTGTCGACGGAAATCTCGATCACCAGTTCGGGATAGGCTTCAAGCAAACGCCCCACAGTGGGCCAGAGTATGGTCTCCGCTGCATGACGGCTGGAGGTGACGCGCACTGTGCCGGAAGGTTTCTCCCTCAGCGCACTTAGGCGCGAGAGCTGGGCGTCGATGTCGTTGAGAGCGGGACGCAGCGTCGCCAGCAATTGCTCTCCCGCTTCGGTCGGAGCGACATTGCGCGTATTGCGGGTCAGCAGCTTGACACCCATCCCGGCTTCGAGCCGACGGACGATCTGGCTGATTGCGGACTGGGATGCGCCCAGAAGGGCGGCTGCCCGCGTGAAGCTGCGTGCCTCGGCAACAGCAAGGAACACCACCAGATCGCTCAGCTCTTCGCGTCTCATTGATTAACCCTGATGATAAGCCCATGCAGAATACAGCGTCTAATTTATAAAAACACAGACGGCTATATCTGTCTTCCCGAATGACCTCCGGCGCGAATTCACCCCCCGCGAGAGGTGCAGAGAGCGGAGATTGAGTATGACGAGAGACCTAGTCGTGATCATCGGCGCAGGCGGTATCGGAGAAGCCATCGCCCGGCGCCAGGGTGTCGGCAAGACGCTTCTGCTCGCCGACAGAAACGTGCAAACGCTCGAGGCTGCCGCGATGCGCCTTCGTGAGGCGAGCTATGATGTCGTCACACAAGACGTGGACGTGACATCACGCGCTTCAGTGCAGGCGCTGGCCCGCAGAGCACAGGAGCTCGGCCGGGTCATGCAGGTCATCAACACGGCGGGGCTATCGCCCAATATGGCCCCGGCGCAGACTGTGCTCGAGGTCGATCTCTACGGATCGGCGCTCGTTTTCGAGGCGTTCGGCGCCGTGATCGCACCAGGGGGCGCGGGGCTGATCATATCGAGCATGGCAGGTCACATGATGCGTCCATTGCCTGAAGACCAGGAAAAGCAACTCGCTTCGACACCAGCGGATGAATTGCTCACCTTGCCGTTCCTCCAACCAGAGGCAATCCCAAATAGCATGATCGCCTATATGGTCGCCAAGCGCGCGAATTATCTGCGAGTCCAGGCCGAGGCGGTCCGTTGGGGTGAGAAAGCTGCGCGCGTCAACGCCATCAGCCCCGGCATCGTCGTCACACCACTCGCAGCGCATGAACTCGCCTCCGAGATCGGTCCTGTCTATCGCGCCATGGTTGAAGCATCACCAGCCAAACGCATGGCGCCCCCGGATGAAATTGCGATCGCCGCAAGCTTCCTGCTTGGACCGGATGCCGAATTTATCACGGGGAGCGATCTTCTGATTGATGGCGGCGTAATCGCAGCCATGCGTGCCGGGCGGCTCCCCGCGCCGGGTTAGTCCGTCCCCATGCGCGCCGGACCGCGTGCCAAAACCGGTTCATCCTATCAGCGGTTGTCGAGCGGGACTGGCAATGCGTCACGCCACCTCACACGCGCAGTGGCTCCCTATCAAGGCACTTCACCGGAGCTGGGAGGGCCCCCCTTCCTTGCTGCGCGTGACTCATGCATCACTCCGAGCCCATGGATCTGGAAGCGCAATTCCCGTTGACAGCAAGGGGGGGTGCAGCCTGTCATGCCCGAAAGTGAACCCATGACAGGACCGTATGTCGCCACCTTCTTCCCGGGTAGGCCGACCTTATTCCCTGACCGCCAAAGCCAGCCTCTCAAAGATGATGCCTGAGTCCGCCAGAAAACCCTCCCCGGTCTCCAATCCAATCGACCCGGGAGGTCTCAACAACACACTGTGTCAACGAAGAAAGGAGAAACCTCAATGTCTGATGTCATCGTTCTCATCGGTGCTGGCTCGATCGGTCAGGCCATTGCGCGGCGCATAAGCGCTGGCAAGATCCTGCTCATTGCCGATGTGACGCCTGGCAATGCCGAAGCCGCAGCGAAAACCCTCGCAGATGCGGGCTACGATGTGCGTACCACCGACGTGAATATCGCGTCTCGCCGCTCGGTCGAGGCGCTGGCAACGCAGGCGCAAGCGCTGGGGCCGATCACCGGTCTCATACAGGCTGCCGGTGTCTCGCCTTCCCAGGCCTCCGTCGAGACGATTCTCAAAATCGATCTCTACGGGACGGCGCTCGTTCTCGAATGCTTTGGCAAGGTGATGGCGGGCGATGGCGCCGCCCTCGTCATTTCGTCACAATCCGGCCACCGAATGGGCGCGCTCACCCCTGAGCAGGACCGCGAACTGGCCGTGACGCCCGTGGATGCATTGCTGGATCTGCCCTTTCTGCAGCCAGACGCTGTACGCGACACGCTGCATGCCTATCAGCTCTCCAAGCGCGCCAATGGCTTGCGGGTACGGGCTCAGGCCATGGACTGGGGCAAGCGCGGCGCACGGGTCAATGCCATCAGTCCGGGCATCGTCATCACACCATTGGCAAATGACGAATTGCGTGGCCCGAGAGGCGCCAGCTATCGCAGCATGATCGAGAGCTCACTTGCCGGGCGCGCAGGCACACCCGACGAAATTGCCACGCTCGCTGCGCTCATCATGAGCCCCGATGGACGCTTCATCACCGGGAGTGATTTCCTGATCGATGGCGGCACGACCGCTGTTCATTGGTGCAAGGAGTGGGATCGGACCTGACAAGGCGGATCCCCACCTGGGAAAGGGAAATCTGCCTTCGCCTGAGAATGATCTGCCTTAGGAAGCAGACCCCGCAACGTAGTCCACGCACGTCCTGCCGGCGCAGCTCTATCGATGCCGGGAGCACATCACAGGGTCGTGCCAATCTTGGCTCTCTGTGGGCCGAGCCTGCCAGGCCATGTCTCGACGTGTCGGGAGGGCAGAACTCCCGAACGGCGTGGGTCGTCAACCCCGCCCACGCCAACAAGGCCCTCTAATCAGGTGTTCGAAACCGGGAGAATCATTCCCACTCGATCGTACCCGGCGGCTTGGACGTGATGTCGTAGGTTACGCGGTTGATGCCGCGCACCTCGTTGACGATGCGTCCCGCCACGCGGTTCAGGAAACCGAAATCGAAGGGGTAGACCTCAGCCGTCATGCCATCCGTGCTGGTGACGGCGCGCAGCGCGCAGGCCTGGTCATAGGTGCGGCCATCGCCCATCACGCCGACGGTGCGAACCGGCAGCAATACGGCAAAAGCCTGCCAGATGGCATCGTAGAGTCCGGCATTGCGGATCTCCTCAAGATAGATCGAATCTACCTTGCGCAGCAGATCGAGCTTCTCCCTGTCAATCGCACCCGGAATACGAATGGCCAGCCCCGGTCCGGGGAAAGGATGACGCCCGACAATGGCCTCGGGAATTCCAAGCTCACGACCGAGCGCACGCACCTCATCCTTGAACAATTCGCGCAGCGGCTCGACCAATTCCATGTTCATACGGTCGGGCAAACCACCGACATTGTGGTGCGACTTGATGGTGACAGAAGGCCCGCCGGTGAAGCTGACAGACTCGATCACATCCGGATAAAGCGTGCCCTGGGCAAGGAATTGCGCCCCACCCAGCTTCGTCGCTTCTTCCTCGAACACCTCGATGAACAGGCGCCCGATGGTCTTGCGCTTCACCTCCGGGTCCGTCACGCCAGCAAGAGCGTTCAGGAACAGATCCGACGCATCGCGATGGACGAGGCTGATATTGAAACGGCCACGGAAGGTCTTGACGACTTCATCGGCTTCGCCCGCCCGCAGAATACCCGGATCGACGAAGATGCAGGTGAGCTGATCGCCAATGGCATCATGAATCAGTTTGGCCGCAACAGAAGAATCCACACCGCCCGAGAGACCGCAAATGACGCGGCCGGACCCGACCTGCTCGCGAATGCGGGCAATCTCGAGGTCACGGAATCCGGCCATGGTCCATGTGCCTTTGCACCCGGCCACATCATGGGTGAAGTTCTTGATCAGGGCTGCGCCATGCGGCGTATGCACGACCTCAGGGTGGAACTGCACCCCATAGAGGCGACGCCCTTCATCGGCGATGATCGCAAACGGCGCGCCTTCCGACCAGGCCACGGCCCGGAAGCCGGGGGGAAGTGCCGTGACGCGATCGCCATGGCTCATCCAGACCTGCTCGCGATGCCCGCGCGACCAGGCACCACGGAACAACGCGCAATCTTCGGCGATTTCGATATGAGCGCGGCCGAACTCGCGATGCTCATGGGTTTCGACCTTGCCACCAAGACGCGCGCACATGGCCTGCTGGCCATAGCAGATGCCAAGCACGGGTACGTTAAGATCGAAGACGATCTCAGGGATCTGCGGCGCATTATCGTCATGCACGCTGGCCGGGCTGCCGGAAAGGATGATACCGCGCGGATGGAAACCGCGGATCTTCTCTTCCGTTGCGGTGAATGGCCAGATTTCGCAGTAGACGCCGCTCTCGCGCACCCGACGCGCAATGAGCTGCGTGACCTGACTGCCGAAATCGAGGATCAGGATACGATCCTCGTGAAGCTGAAGGTCGAGGTTATCGGCGTTCTGCGGGGCGGTTTCAGTCATGGCGCTCTTTCAACACGTCGTGCATGGGCAAGTTCTGTGGGCATCGTATAGGATGTTCGCAGGGCATCGTCATCCCAAAGCACGCATTTGCCCCCCGCTAAATGTCACCATTTCTTCACCCGGACGAGAGAATCATGCCCTTCCTCCCCCTCCTCACCGCCTCCGCGAGGGTTCGCCTGGCTTCTGACGCAAATATGCGGTGTGGCTCCGGCATAAGGACAACATGCCTGACTCTCCTGGGGCTCAGCGCCAGCCTGACCGCTTGCTCCCCGCCTGCCCCTCCAAGCAAGGATCCCATCGGGCTCTGGACCGGAGCGCTTGTGGCCGATGAGGGAAGTTGTCCGACGACCACTGATTCGACCCTTCAGATCGGCACCAGAGTCATCAGCTTCACACCGGGAGATAACGCGCTGGTGCTTAAGGGCGTGCGGGGCACGGACCCACACCATTATCATGCCCAGCTCGACCTGAAGGACGCACAGGGTAAAGCCTATAGCATCGTGTTCAACGGCTATCCGGTAGGGAATGCCATTGGCGGCATTTACGGGGCTCCCACCTGCCGCGCTCATATCGTCATGACACGTCCAAATCATTGATTGAAAAAAATTCTTTTTCCCTCTTGCAGGGTCGGGAAACTCGCAGTAGAACCCGCCCCACGACGCACCCGTAGCTCAATTGGATAGAGCACCAGACTACGAATCTGGGGGTTAGAGGTTCGAGTCCTTTCGGGTGCGCCAGTATATAGCGTGATCGCTCAAGTGATCACCACGCACCCGTAGCTCAATTGGATAGAGCACCAGACTACGAATCTGGGGGTTAGAGGTTCGAGTCCTTTCGGGTGCGCCATTCATTCCTTCGCCGACAAACCAATCAGCCTGACACTGTCAGTATTGTCCCCGTAATGGCGCGCGCCTGATCAGAGGCCAGGAAGAACACCGCATCTGCGATATCCTCCGCTGTAATGACCCCGGCCCCGCATGATCTGTTCGCGGTAGAGCCCACGCATTCCCTGTGCCCTTCCATTGCCGGGGCTACCGCCACGACCCGTATGCCATCCGGTGCGACCTCGTCGGACAGGGACCTCGTGAGAGCCTCGACAGCGCCGACCGAAGTTGTCTGGGGCACATGAAGGGACATCCCTTTCGATCGCACGGGAACAGCCGAGATATTGATGATCACGCCCCCGTTGCCCCCGGCTGAAAGCGCCATGTGACGCACCGCCTGAGCGCTGACGAGCACCGTGCCTAGGATATTCGTGTCGATGACCGTCTCGATTTCCTGTGGTTCGACTGCTGTGAGCGGGACGGCTCTGCAGGAGATGCCAGTCGTGTTGACCACCACACCGATAGGGCCGAAGACGACGGCACTTTTCTGGAACACGGCAGCGATCTCGGTATGGTCGCGTATATCAAGAGGAAGCGCCAGAGCGCGTCCCTGCCGTTGCGCGATTCCGCAGGCAAGTGCCTGCGCCTGGACCGGATCCCCCCTGTAGGTCAGGATCACAGGGTGGCCCGCCTGGGCAAAACGGAGGGTAACAGCTCGGCCAACGCCTTGGCTTCCGCCAGTGATCAACACGGCTGGCCTCGGCCGGAGAGAGCGAGGCACAGACCCTAACGGGATACGCCCGCTGGGTCCGCGACCCTGATCGGTCGTATCCATGGTGCAATCCCATATTCTTGTTTTTATTGGGGATCGTTAGGGGAAAGTATTGACGAGGTCAGTGAATGCAATGCGCCAAGGCGGCGCAGACATCACTTTCGAGAAAGGGTTTGGCGACGAAAAGGCTGCGGGGCGGGAGCAAGGTACTCCCGGGCATTTGCCGCCCTGACGTCAGCACAAAGCCCATATCGGGCCGCGTGCGTGAGAGATGATGACCCAGTTCCAAGCCGGTCATCGCACTCGGCATCTCAAAATCGGAGAAGACAATCTGGATCTGCGGATTGAGGCTGATCATGCTGAGCGCCTCATCGGCGTCCTCGGCCGAAATGACCGTGTAGCCGGCCTGTTCGATCATATCGGATACGTAAAGACGCAGCAGAACCTGATCTTCAACAACGAGAACGGTTGGCGCTGCATGATGCTCGCTAGAGCGAGCGGTACCGAACGATAAATCTGCGCACATGGTCCCCGTCTCTCCCGAAAGAGCATTGAGCTACATCAACGGCGCCAATGCCTTACAGTTCGTTCAGGACCTTGTTACTTCTATCTAACAGTTTCGTCAGGATCCTGTTCGCTGGCGAGACCGACCGCGGTGCCGCCCTGGCCGTCATGGGCAAGCACATCGATACCCGCCACTCCCCAGCGCCCATCCTTCTGCACCAACAACGGAGCGCCACTTGCGCCACGCGTTGCGGCACAATCATGATCGATCAGCTGCCCACGCACCTTCACCACGTGGCACTGCGTATCGCCAATGGCCAACTCTTTCCTGTCCTGCTGGTACCCCGCCAACATCGCGTTCATGCCAGGCGCAGGCGTCACCATGGGGAGGATCTCGCCCGACGCTACAAGTGGATGATCCAGGATCAGCGTAGCATGGTCGGCCTGGCTCGTTCGCAGGGGATGGAACGGATCGTAAGCGGGTGCGATGATGAACCGGACCGCCCGGGCCGTCGCGCGCCAAGAACCCGTGTCGTAGCCAAGCATGAAATGCACGCTCGAAGGCTGAACGAAATTGGCGGCTTCATCCCGCCACAGGCAATGTGCTGCCGTCATGATCACAGAGGGTGCGACCATGAAGCCTGTGCATCGTGCGCCCAGTTCAGTCTGCACCCGCCCCAGTATACGCCACGGCATATGGCCAACATCGATCGCGTGGCGCGCGCCCTGCCCCACACCGGGCAATGCGGCAGCCGAGGGGCGTGCCGAGACACGCTCGGAGGGCAAGGGGGTACCCAGAGCGAGCATCATGCCGATCCGCATCAGACGCCGAAGACGGCGCGACGGGGCAGCAGGCGAAAACTCTGATCCCGTTATCATGCGCCAGGTTCTTCGCCGGTGTTTCCCGCCGAAAGATGGTCCGGCCCGAATGACCAGGGCAAAAGTGCCTCGAGAGTTGTGTCCAGAACCAGCTTCCCCTCCGTATTGATAATCCTGACGGGCAATTCCGGCGCGCCAAACTCCCTCAGGCGCTGACGGCACCCGCCACATGGCGTGCACGGGGCCTCACCCGATCCCACGATCACGATCTCCTCGATACGGCGCCCACCCGCCATTACCATCGCGGCAATGGCGCTCGCCTCGGCGCAGTTGCCCTGTGGATAGGCGGCGTTCTCGACGTTGCAACCTGCATGGATCACCCCCTTGCAGAGGAGTGCCGCCCCTACCTGAAACCGCGAATAGGGCGCATAGGCGCGCAGCCTGGCAGCGAGGGCCGCCTCGATCAGATCCCCGGTCATCAAATATCCCTCCTCGCTTCGCAATCCCAGCTTGGAAGCTGCAGATTGCCCTTGTAGTCTGTCCAGCATGACACGCCACGACCCTGATATCATGAACCTTCTCGCGTCTCGCCCCTCTCTTCACATGGACGGGCAGGACGGACTGCTTTTCGAGGGCGTACCCCTTCAGACCATCGCCAGCGCGGTCGGGACGCCATGCTGGGTAACGGGTGCCGGGACGCTGCGTCGCCGCACGCGTAACCTGCGCAAGGCCTTCACGGAGCGTGGCGTCGATATCGCATTGCACTACGCGATGAAAGCCAATGATCATCAGGCGACCTTGACCGTGTTGCGTCAGGAAGGCTGCGGCGCCGATGTGGTGAGCGGAGGCGAATTGCGCCGTGCGCTTCAGGCTGGGATCGATCCGGCGCATATCGTATTCTCGGGCGTGGGCAAGACCGATGCCGAACTGATGCTCGCGCTTCAGGAGGAAATCGGCCAGATCAATGTGGAAAGTGTCGAGGAGTTACGGCGCCTGTCTAGGCTTGCTCGCGCCTCGACCCTGACCGCCCGCGTTGCGCTGCGCGTCAATCCGCATATCGATGCGCAAACCCATGACAAGATCAGCACGGGCCGACTGGGAGACAAATTCGGAATCGACTGGGACGACGCGCCCCTCCTGTATCGCGAAGCCAGCACCCTGCCAGGAATCGAGATCAGAGGGCTCGCGACTCATATCGGCAGCCAGATCCTGAGCCCCACACCGTTCAAGGCAGCCTATGCGCGTATCGCCGAGCTCGTGGTCGGGCTGCGCGCCGAAGGTCTGCCTGTCGCCGTGGTGGATTGCGGGGGGGGGCTGGGGGTACGCTATCGTGACGAGCTGGCGCCCCCGCCTGCGGCTCTGGCGGGCGCCATCGTCGAGACCCTGGGCGCGCTTGATCTCAAACTCGCCATTGAGCCAGGTCGCTGGATCGCAGCACCGGCAGGCCTTCTCCTCGCCTCGATCATCGACCTCAAGGCGCAACGCGAAGGCGTGTCAGATTTCGTCATCGTCGACGCCGCCATGAACGACCTGGCCCGCCCAAGCCTTTACGGTGCCTGGCACGGCATCATCCCCCTCGCCCCAGATCTGGCCTATGCGGAAACCGCCCCCCAGACCGTCGTCGGACCTGTATGTGAATCGAGCGACGTTCTCGCCAAGGATCGTCTCCTTCCCGCACTGCGCCCGGGTGACCAGATCGCCGTTCTCGATACAGGGGCCTATGGCTCGGTCATGAGCTCGACCTATAATAGTCGCCCGCTGGCGGCTCAGGTGATGATCGAAAACGGCAAATGGCAGATCATTCGCAAGAGACAGCCCCTCGAAGCCCTCTGGAATGACGACGGCGTTCCCGACTGGCTGGATGGCGCCGGGTCGGCCGGTTAATCCGTGAGCACGGCGCAGCCCGCCCCCGCCAAGGCCGCCTCTCTCTCGCTCGAGGCGCGGGTCAGCCAGGCACGTCAGCGCGCCAGGCATGTGCTTCGCGTCGAGTCGGCGTGGATTGCGGTGCAGTGGCCACTCGCCCTTGTTGGAGGCTATGCGCTCAGCGGCCTGGTGCGCGTTCCGCAATCGCTGCCAGACACACTTCATGCCTTTCTGCTGGCGGGTGTAGGCGGCGGCGCCCTGGCACTCGCGGCGCGCAATCTGTCACGGATGAAGCCCCCGCGGCTGCAGGCCATCGACAGACGCCTCGAACAGAAATCGAACCTGCGACACAGACCGCTTGCGGCTCTGGACGACTTCCCCGCCGATGGCGACGAGACTTTATTCTGGCAGGCCCACATGGAGCGGCTTCGCCAGGCCATCGGTCCCTTGCGTGCGGGATGGCCCGTCCTGTCCTGGACCCCGAGGCGCATGGCAGGCTGGGCGGGTTTTGGCGTCTGCCTCGCGCTCGCGCTGGTCATGGCGGGCTCGAAGGCCCCCTCCCGGCTCGAGGCGGCTTTCCTGCCCGGAGTCGATGATGGCGACGTGGCCCTTCCGCAGATCGAAGCCTGGATCGATCTCCCCGCCTATGCTCCGGGGGCTCCTGTCTTCCTCTCTGCCGCCGCATCACCGCCCCGCATCCCTCAGGACGCAACCCTGACCATCCACGTGACGGGCGCGCGCTCGGGTCCACATCTTCTGGGTGTGGAGACGGGTGATGTCACCGTCCGTCAGCTCGACCCCGGAAGCTGGAGCTTCACAACCCATCTGATGCATAGCGGTCGGGTATCGATACGGTCACGCGGCCGCACGGTGGGAGAGTGGCAGTTCGAAATCGAGCCTGACCTGCCTCCCGAGATCTCGTGGCAAGCCGCGCCGCACAAAGCCGAAGATGGCACCACCCTCCTCCTGCCTTATCGTGCGTCTCAAGCCCATGGCATCGCCCGTCTCTGGGCCGAGATCACGCTGCCATCGCGCAAGGATCTTCCGGCCCGAACGGTACCGATCCCTCTCAAAGCCATGCCAACCAAACCGGAAGGCGTGTTCGCCACTGATCTGACCGAATCTCTCTGGGCCGGAGAGAAGGTGACGATACGCCTCCACGCTGCCAGCCGTGGCGGCAAGGAAAATACGAGCAAGGCCGAGACCGTGACCCTGCCTGCGCGGGTTTTTCACAACCCTACCGCCCGCGCCCTGATCAGCCTGCGTCATCGCCTTGGCCTTGGTCAGGACTCTCCTCCTGAAGCGGCAGACGAGCTCAGGGCGCTGGCGGGAACCCTGCCGCAGGACGAAAAGGGCAGCATGCTTGCGCTGCTCTATGCCGCAGCCCAGCTCGACGATCCGGACGCCGATCAGGCGCAGGACAACACGCTCGGCCTGTGCTGGGCAGTGGCGTTGTATCTGGAAGATCTCGCAACGAGCGATCGAGAGACAGCGCAGGCCAATCTGGAGATACGCGCTGCCCAGAGAGCAGTGCAGGATCAGATTGCCCACATGCGCGCGCTTGGCGATGCCGGACATACGGAAGAGGAACAGCAGGAACTCAGCAACCGGCTCAAACGGCTGAAAGACGCGCTGGACCAGCGCATGCAGGCACTCATGCAGCGCAGCCTGCAGATGGGTACGGCCATGCCCGATATCGGGGAGACGCCGGATGGCGGAACCGATCCGGCCTCGCGCCTGATGCGCCGCCTGCAATCCGATGCCGCCAACGGACAGGCCGATGAGGCTCTCAAGCGTCTTGAGGAACTGTCAAAAATGGCCGAGCGCATGCGCAGCGCCACGCCACAGGACCTCGCCCAGATTGCACAGCAATTGCAGGCCCGCGCCCGTGCGCAGGCCCAGCGTGCCGCATTGCATGATCTCGTGCGCCGCGAAACCACTCTGCTCGATCATGTGCAGTCCCGGCTCGGCATTGGACAGCGCGCCGCACGCGAAGCCGAGCAGAACCAGTCGGGCTCCAATGCAGCGGGAGAGGATGTAAGCACCATGCCGACGGCGGAATTACTGCGTCGCCTGGGCATGACGCCTCCGCCCGACATGGACGCACCGTCGCCCCCACCCGATGCTACCGCTCCTGCCCCCCTCACGCCGGAAGAACTCACGGCCCAGCACGAGCAGAGACGCAGCGATCATGCCGCGCAGCGCGCCCTGCAGATGGTGGCGCGCCTGCTCAATGACGACATCAAAGCACTCACGGGCAAGACCATGGATGGGCTGACCAAAGCCGATCGCGACATGAAGGCGGCGCGCCAGGCTCTCGCTTCAGCAAAAGACGGCCCAGCCGAAACCGCCATCCGGCAGGTACTCAAGGATCTGGCCGAGACGGGTCAGCAGATGACCGAAGCGCAAAAGGGCAAGAATCACGGTGGGGGTCCGATTGCGCTCCTGCCGACCATGGGCACAGGACAGCACGCCCAGGGCGGCGGCAAGAAAGGCGGTCAGAGCCAGGAATCATCAGAAGATGACGACACGCAGGGTGATGGCGGTGACAAAAACGACCGCGATCCGCTGGGACGCAAGATGGGCAAGGGACATTCGGGCGCCGATACTGACGGCACCGTTCCAGACGCCGATAGCCGCGAGAAGGCGCGCGAAATCGAGCGCGAGCTACGCCGACGCGATGCCGATCGTACCCGCCCGCAAAGCGAACTCGATTACCTGGATCGCCTCCTGAAATCCTACTGAGCCGGACTCGACGCGCACAGGTCTTGCAGGGCGAGAAATGCCCGGCGCTGGCCATCAGTGAGGGTGGAATTATCGGTACCTTCTGCGCATACCCCATGCGGGAGGCGGCTCAGCTCCCCCGATAGGTCGAATACCCGTAAGGCGAGACCAGAAGCGGCACGTGGTAATGCCCTTCCTTGCCCATGCCGAAGTCGATCTGCACGATGTCCAGAAAAGGCGGCTCGGGAAGGTCCTGCCCCTGTGCCCGAAAATAGGCCGCAACCGCAAATCGCAGCACATAGGCACCCTGCCCGACCGCAATCTCCTTCAGATCCGGACAGCGTCCGTCAGCATTGGAGACGCCTTCAAATAGCACGCGGTCATCATGCAGCAGCGTTACCTGCATTCCCTCTGCGGGACGGCCGCTTGCCGTGTCGAGTATATGCGTCGAAAGCGTGGTCATTGGCCTGTCCTGTCTTTCAGCCGCAGCAGGGCTATCTGATCGATCTGCCTCAGCGCCTCCGCCAGTTCCACCTCGGGCGACTGATCGAGGCGACGCTCAAGCTCGCGACGCATGAGATCCTTGGTCGCGCGGCGCACACAGATCACGAATGGCATATCGAACCGGGCGCGATAGGCGTCATTGAGCGCCCGAAAGGCGACGAATTCTTCCTGTGTCAATCGATCCAGCCCGGCTCCCTCCTGCTCCGCTGCGGAGAGCTGGCCCAGATCGGGATCGACCCCGAATTTTCTGGCCAGTTCCGGATGCGCCTGCACCAAAGCTTTCTGCCTCGCTTCTCCCGCGTCATGGATGATCCGCGACGTGGCGGCGATCATCGTCTGCGCGTCCTCGAAGGGAGCCTGAGGCCAGGCTGCCTCCACGATCCAGGGCGTATGTTCATAGATGTCGCCATAGCGCGCCACGAAGGCATCACGGCTTTCCGCGCCAATCATAGCGGATGTTCCTCCAGCCAGTGGCGTGCGATATCGAGCCTCGTCGCCACCCAGACATTCTCATGCGCCTGAATATGGGCGAGGAAGCGCTTGAGCGCGAGCGCCCGTGCCGGCCGACCCGCCAGACGGCAATGCAGACCGACGGACATCATGCGTCCGCCTTCCTCATAGAGCATGTCGAAACTGTCACGCAGATAGCGAAAGAACTGCTCGCCCTCGGTAAATCCGTTGAGCGCCACGCATTTCATGTCATTTACATCGAGTGTGTAGGGCACGATCAACTGACCCTTCCCATAGCGCCGATCATAGTAAGGCAGATCGTCGGCATAGGAATCCGCGTCGTAGATGAAGCACCCTTCCTGAGCGACGAGCCGAGCGGTATTGGGGCTGGTGCGCCCTTGGTACCAGCCCTGCGGGGCCGCGCCCGTGACCTCACGATGCAGCTTGATCGCCTCGCGTATGTGCTGGCGCTCCACTGATTCCGGCACGTCCTGGTAATCGATCCAGCGCAGGCCATGAGTCGCGATTTCCCACCCGGCCTCCTTCATGGCGCGCACCACGGCAGGATTGCGCGCCAGTGCCATCGCCACACCAAATACGGTGAGCGGCATCTTCGCACCGGTAAAGAGACGATGCAGACGCCAGAACCCCGCACGCGCGCCGTACTCGTACAGGCTCTCCATCTGCATGCAGCGCGCGCCCTGAATGGAGCGCGTCCCGACCATTTCAGAGAGAAAGGCCTCTGACCCCGCATCGCCATGGAGCACGTTGTTCTCAGCGCCCTCTTCATAATTCAGCACGAATTGTACAGCGATGCGTGCGCCGTTGGGCCAGTTCGCATCAGGGGGGGCTTCCCCGTAGCCCAGCAGATCCCGCGGGTAGTCCTGTGTCATGAATGTCTCTCTCGCACGTGTCAGAGGGCGGCCACACCGCCATCGCTCCGGGGATCGGTCGCCCCCTCCATGGTGCCGTCTTCATAGCGTCGAATTGCGCCTGCATGACCCATTGCGGTCGCGAAAGGCGTCAGGCTCTCGACGTCGTGACCGAGTTCGCGCAACCCGTCGAGGATCGCCGGTTCGAATCGTGTCTCCATCTTGAGCGTAGTGGTGGTTTCCCCCCAGGTCCTGCCCAGAAGCCAGCGTGGCGCCGTGATGGCGTCCTGCAGACTCAGCCCTGCAATCACATTGCGGGCCACGATGGCCGCCTGGGTCTGAGGCTGGCCCTCCCCTCCCATCGTGCCATAGGACAGAAGACTGCCGTCATTCAGCGTCGCCATGGCCGGATTGAGGGTATGGAACGGCTTGCGCCCCGGTACGAGGCTGCGCAGGCGCCCGGGAGCCAGATTGAAGCTGGAGCCACGATTCTGCCAGACCAGGCCGGTTTCAGGCAGGACCACCCCGGAGCCGAATTCGAAATACAGGCTCTGGATCATGCTGACCGCCCAACCCTGCTCGTCCATTACACCAAACCACGTGGTGTCACCCTGCTGGACCGGATGCGGCCAAGGCGCCGCACGGGATAGATCGATCTCTCCCGCCATGGCATCGAGGGCGGCAGCGTCGGAAAGCAGTTCCTGCGGGGAGGTCGTCATGGTGGCAGGATCGGCAATCACACGGTCGCGCCAGAGGAACGCTGCCTTGGTCGCTTCCACCCAACAGTGAATGTCCCCAACCGTATCGGCCCCCTTTACCCCCAGCCTCTCGGCCAAGGCCAGAATCAGCAGCGAAGCAGCCCCCTGCGTGGGAGCGGGCATGTTGTAGAACTGCCCGTGATGCAGCGTAGTCTCAAGCGGCTTGGAGGCCACGGCCTGATGATGCGCCAGGTCGTCCAGACTGACCGGTGAGCCACAGGCGGTAAGTTCAGCCGCGATCAGATCCGCCAGCTTGCCGTGATAGAAATCGCCCAATCCGGCATTGGCCAGCCTCCTGAGCGTCCGCGCCAGAGCCGGATTACGATGCACCGCACCAGCAATCGGCATATCGCCATTCGGCAGAAACAGCGATTTGAAATTGGGCATGTAGCTCAGCACATCGAGATGCGCCGCCATGAGCCCAGCCATGCTTTCGGTCACCACCATGCCATGCTCGGCGTGATGGATGGCATCGTCGAGAATCTGCGTGAGTGGCAGGGTCCCTCCGGCATAGGCCAGAGCCCGGCTCCACCCGGCAACCGTGCCTGCAACCGTATTGGCGGCCAGTCCCCCACGCCAGGGCACGGCATCGAGCCCTGCATAGAGTTCCGGTGTGGCAGACTGGGCAAGACGCCCACAGGCATCGATGGCCATCATCGCCCCGTCAGGGCGACGGATGATCCAGAACCCGTCACCACCGAGCCCGGTCATGTGGGGATAGACGACAGAAAGCGTGGCGGCGACCGCAACAGCCGCCTCGACCGCGTTGCCCCCGGCCTTGAGGATGTCCCTGCCCGATTGAGCCGCGAGATGATGGGGGGCCGTGACCATCCCTCTGCGGGAGCGCGCGCTGTAAAGCATCAATCCTCCAGGATTCTGGCACGGGCAAGACCCGCGCGCTCGAGGGTTTCACCAAGGGCGACCAGACGATCCTCGCGTCCCGGCTGGGCGACGAGTTGCAGACCCAGAGGGAGGCCCTTAACGGCTAGCGGCACGGTAAGTACTGGAAACCCCGCCAGGGTGAGGGGCTGGGTATAGAGGCCCAGATTGGCCCGTGCAGGCACGCTGCGCCCGCTCACCATGATCATGGGCGCGTCGATCGGCGGCGCCTCCCCGACAACGGCGGGAGCCACGAGAATATCGGCCTGCGCAAACGCCTCATGCATGGCCGCACGGAACCAGCGTCGCAGCTTGTGCGCCTGAAAGACGTGGGGGGCCGGAACGAGCGCTCCGGCCAGAAGGCGATCGCGCACGGCCGGGTCATAGAGCGACGCATGGCTGCGCAACGTCTGGAGGTGCAGCGCCCCTCCTTCCGAGGCGCTGATCACGAACGCTGCCGCGCGCACCGCGTCAACGCGCGGTAGGTCGACCTCCTGCGTGATGGAAAGGGCCCGGCAGAAATTGTTCAGTGCCGCGGCCATGGGAGCTGACAAATCGGTGTCGAACCATCCTCCAAGCCGGGCCAGCCTGAGGGAACCTGCCTCAACGGCCCCGAGCGCCTGCCCCGACAGGATCTCGGTCACGACCCGCAGATCGGCCGCACTCGAGGCGAATGGGCCGACCGTATCGAGGCTGGCGACGAAGGGAAACGACCCTTCTGTCGGGAACAGATTCTGGGTGGGACGCAATCCCCAGACGCCGCAGAGCGACGCCGGCACACGGATCGAGCCGTTCGTGTCCGAGCCAAGTGAGAGCGGAAAATACCCTGCTGCCACGCCCGCTGCCGACCCACCTGATGATCCCCCTGCGAGGCGGGACGGATCATGCGGATTACGGGTCAGCCCGTAATGGGCGTTATCTGTCGCAAAGCCATAGGCGAATTCGTCCATGTTCGTGGTAGCCAGCGGAATTGCACCCGCCTCGACCAGACGGCTGACGAGCGCCGCGTCACAATCGGCGACGGGCCGATCGGCAAGCACGCGAGACCCTGCCGTGGTAACCACCCCCTCGACATCAAACAGATCCTTGATACCGAAAGGCACCCCGGCCAGCGGTCCCGGATCGATGCCCTCAGCCACGCGCGCATCCACATGACGCGCCTGATCGAGAGCACGCCGGGCAAGAAGCCGAGTGACCGCATTGATCCCACCATCACGTCGGGTCACCCGATCCAGACAGGTTTCAATCACTCCGACAGCGCGTCGCTCGCCCGTGCGGATGGCGCGGGCCAGTTCAAGGGCATTCATGGATGATACTCGAAAGCCGGTTCGAGGCGCTCAGGCAGGTCAAGCGCCATGACGAGCGCCTCATACTGCCCGTTCAGCGCGAGATTGCGCATTACCTCGGAACGATACTCTTCCGGAATGACCAGTCCAAGAGCTGCCGCACGGGCAGCGAGTTCGTCCTCTCCGATCATGCCTGCTCCTCACCCTCGCGCCCGAGGCTCACCAGTTCCTCGGCATCATACGCCAGGAGGCTCTCGAGATGTTTCTCCCCATCCTGCACGAAAAGGTCACCCGCTATGGCGCGTGCGAGTCTGTCTACCCCGTAACGCATACCGCTGATGGATGCGCCGGACAGGCCCATGCTGGGCGTTGCTGCGAAAGTGAAATTATAGATCATGCCCAGCATAGCTGAATCGGGATGCTCGGGTTCACGAGGCAGGAACTGGCTCTGCGGCCCAAGATAGGGATATGAGTCCAGCACGGCGCTTTCTTCGCCTTCGGGCGCGGAAAAACGATCCCCCCAAAGAGCGATATTCTGCGCGAAAGAGGCCGTTTCCGGACGCTTGGAGAAATCGATCACGAACCCTGTTCCGATGATCAGGAAGTCGAATACTTTCTCGCCATGGGGGGTCGTGACCCTGATCGTCTCGCCATCGCGTCGGGCATCGAGCCACGGGGTATCGCCGTGAAAGCTGAAACCGTCATGGCGGCTGCACCGCCAGAACGTATCCTGCGGCGGGGGCTGATTGAGATCGAAGATACGCCGCATGAAGCGCCAGCGTGTCAGATCCGGCAAAGCGGGAAAATGGGCCAGGAACCCGGCATTTTCCATCCAGCGATACGGGTTGATCCGCGGCAGGGTCTTGCGCCTGATACAGACGGCAACCGATTGCGCCCCGGCTTCAAGCGCCGTTGCGGCGTTGTCGAAGGCGGAGGCGCCACCGCCGAGCACTCCGATGCGCTTGCCACGCAGAGCCTCGAAATCGATCGGTTGATGGGTATGCGCATAAAGATGCCCAGGCACATTATTGCGAACGAATTCCGGCACATGCCAGGACCCGCTGCCCTCGATGCCGGTTGCGAGCACCAGCCGGCGCGCCCAGACGCTGTGAAGCGATCCCTCCTGGTCCTTGAAGCCCAGATGCAGCAATCCGTCCTGCCAGGTGATCTCGACCAGTTCGCGATCATGCTCGACCGGCAGGGAGAGAGTGTCGCGATACCAGTCCAGATATTCCTGCCAGTCCCGTCGGTCGATTTTGCCCAGTGAGCGCCACGCATCGGCCCCATAGCGCGCCTCGAACCAGGCGCGTGGGGTTAGAGAGGGAATCCCCAGATCGGGGCCTGTCACATGTTTGGGCGTACGCAGGGTGATCATGCGCGCGAACGTGACCCAGGGGCCCGCCTGGCCTTTCACCGCGCGCTCGAAAACGCGCACATTATGCACGCCGATGCGACGCAGGGCGAAAGATGTCGCCAGTCCCCCCTGCCCCCCGCCAATCACGGCGACATCGAGAACCGGTTCGCCATGATGGGTAAGCACAGAGGAAACCCAGGGTCCCGAGGCATAAGCGATTTTCTCCAGATCCTCGTGAACCTGGCGGGTGAGATCGTTTAGCGCTTTGTTCGGCATGTCAGGGCACCCGATAGAAAGGATTGGGAAGAAGGAAACCGCGTTCGGCATGGCCGCCCGCGAGGTCCGAAGGCTGGTCACCAATATTGGCGATGATGTGATAGCCCTCCTGCTCGATCCTGGCGCGCTCGGCTGATTTGTAGTCCGAGGCGGAGGGGGTATGGCTGCCCTCGGGACGCAGGACGAGTTTTACCCAGCCGTGATAGCCAGCGCTCTCAAGGTTGCGTGCCGTGTCGTTGCGCTCCCTCTCATAGCGCCCAGTCACGAAAAATAGGGATACCCCGTGCTGCTGCGCCATGTTGTAGAGCGAGAGCGTTTCCGGGAAGGCCTCGGCTCGCGCGCTCTGCTCCCAGGCCTCGACCCCGCAAGGTCCCTTGGGCAAGGAAGCGCACTGACCCTCACGGAAATAGGCGAACTGATTTGCGGCGATCTCGGGCCAGTTCGACAGAGACGTCTCGTCGATATCGAGGATGACGGCCGGTTTGACCACGTGAGAGGAGCGCAGGCGTATCCAGTCCTCGGCGTCCTGCAGCACGGAATTGAAATCGCGCTCATATGCCCCACTATCATGGTAGCGGGTGGCATTCAGGGCGGCATCCCCCACATTGACAGGCGCGGCCAGGGCGTAGCCGGGTAAAGCCACAGTCATCAGCAGCGGGCCCAGGCATCTCAGGCGACCAAGCACCTGCTTCCTGCCCGTATCCTTCCTGTGCAGGGACATCACGTTCTCACTCACCTGGTCCGTCTCTCCCTTTTGCCGCCTCACTCTCCGGGTTGTAACTCCGGTCAATGCGTCGCAGCGCAGCATAAATCAGCGATCATGCCCATGACATAAATCATGGGCATGATCGCTTCGTGTAAGGCGAGGCGTTCATCCTCCGCGCAGCGCGTTATCACCGCAAGTGAAACAGATCACGAGCGCAACGTCCAGCATCTTGTATACCAGAAAGAGGAGCTCCGCCGGTAGGGGCAAGGAGACGTGTCTTTACTTTTTCAAATACTTGAACATAGTGGCGTGATGTTCGGGCGTAATCACATCGCGCCGCCCTAGGAGGAATGAAGCGTTGGGTGCTCCTCGCGAAATAGCCGTAGTCACAATTCTGGACGCCGCGCAAAAAGTTTTTGCCGAACACGGATTCAGTGGCGCAAGCATCGCCGAAGTTGCTCGGGTCGCGGGCATTCCCAAGGCGAATATTCATTATTATTTTTCAACGAAAGAAACTCTGTATCAGGAAGTCCTGCGTCGGACGATGCAGGAATGGCTTGGGGGCTGCGAAGCCTGGCTCAAGCCCGACATGCCCGCAACGGAAGCCTTGGAGGGCTATATCGAGGCAAAACTCGCCTTCTCGCGCAGTAATCCCCAGGCCTCACGCGTATTTGCGCACGAAATTCTTGGGGGCGCGCGCTACCTGCAGGACTATATCTCCAGCACGCTGCGCGAGGCGATCCGTCCATTCGAAGCGACAATTGCGGTGTGGATGGACCGGCAGGAAATCCCCAGGGGCGACCCCCTCCACTTCCTGTTCTGTCTTTGGGCGATGACACAGTGGTACGCGGACATGCAGCCACAACTCACCGGTCTTCTGGGCCAGAAATCACTGGAAGAGAAGGATTTCAGCGCAGCAGCCAGGACCATCCTCTCCCTCGTCACACGGGCCTGAGCCACACTTCTTCCCATGTTCGATGACGAGCCGAGGATATGCCTCATCGTGTTCATCGCTACGGCTGGGGCCGTCGGTCTCCCTATGATCGCGCATCTTCGGACTTCCACCCCCATTCGCAAGACTGTGCGCGTCCGTCTCGGTCAGGCCGGATCGACAGGGAAAGACACTCTGGTCAGAGGCCGAACCGTGCCATTGCCAAAGGCGATCCCACCCGTCATCGTTTCACACGCTCGCCGACATGACGCCTCCCGTTTCGGCGCGTCGGGCCCACGGCCCCTTTCGCGTTCACCATCATGGCGACCAAAGGAGTTCGGAACATGCCAAATCATCAGCCCAACTTGCCGGAAAACAACGGCATCGACGCCGACGCTCTCTGGCATGACCTGCTTGAAGCAGCCGAATTCGGGGCCACTGCCAAGGGCGGCGTGTGTCGTCTCACCCTGACGCCGGAAGACCGTCAGGTGCGCGACTGGTTTGCGCGTACATGTATCTCGCTAGGGGCGACCCTCTCGACCGACGGGATGGGCAACCAGTTCGCCCGCTTGGAGGGGCGTGAGCCTGGCCTCGCCCCCATTGCGATCGGGAGCCATCTCGACAGCCCGCCCAGCGGCGGGAAATTCGCTGGCGTCGTCGGCGCGGTCGCCGGTATCGCCATCTTGCGGGCGTTGCGCGAGAGCGGGGTCCGGACCCGTCATCCTATCGAGATCGTGAACTGGACAAACGAAGAAGGCGCGCGCTTCTCCCCGGCCATGCTCGGATCGGGCGTTTTTTCGGGCGTCTTCACGTCGGCGTTCGCATTGAGCCGCGTGGACGCTTCGGGCACCTTCTTCGAAGAAGCATTGGCCACGATAGAGGCCGCAGGGAGCGCAGCCTGCGGCTCTCATGAACTCACCGCCTATCTCGAACTCGATATCGAACAGGGCCCCGTTCTTGAAGCGGAGCGCTGCGCTATTGGCATCGTGACCGGCGTTCAGGGCATGCGCTGGTACGAAGTCACGGTAAGCGGTCGGGAGACCCATGCGGGTACCACCCCCATGACGATGCGAGCCGACGCCTTGCAGGCCGCAGCACGACTGATGGCCTCGGTACAGGAGATCGCGCTCAATCGCGCGCCTCATGCCGTGGGGACAGTGGGCAGGGTTTCCCTCAAGCCCAACAATCCCAACACCGTGCCGGGCGAGGTCTGCTTCAGCGTGGATCTGCGTGACCCGAATGACGCGGTCGTGCTCGCCATGGAAAACAGCTTCCGCGACCGTGCCGCTGCCCTTGCGCGCGAATATGGGGTGAATATCGGTATCCGAGAGGTGTGGGACTTGCCTGCCACCCAGTTCGATCAACGCGTGATCGATGCGATCGCCCATGCCACTCGCAGCCTGCACCTCACTGCCAGAGAACTCATTTCAGGCGCGGGACACGACGCTGTCTATCTGGCGCGTGTCGTGCCGAGCGCCATGGTCTTTGTGCCATGTGCCGGAGGCCTCAGCCATAATGAAGCCGAGTCCGCGACGAAAGAAGACATCGCTGCCGGGGCTGCAGTGTTGATGCAAAGCCTGCTGGCTATCGACGTACGGCTCGATCCGCTGACTGCGTGACGGGGCGCAGTATCATTCCTGACTAATCACAGGCCCCGCCGCGTTCTTGCGGGCAAGCAGGACGATCACAAACGCGATCCCAGCCAGAGCCGTGCCGCTCATGGAGACCGCTCCGTAGCCGAGCCCGGCGGAGAGCACGCCGCCCCCCAGCCACGCACCTAGGGCGTTACCAAGGTTGAACGCCCCGATATTGACAGAGGAAGCGAGCGCAGGCGCCTTTCGGGCGGCCTGCATGGTGCGCATCTGAAGCGCTGGCATGATGGCAAAAGAAGCTGCGCTCCAGACCAGAATACCTGCGATCGCGCCCACAGAACTAACGGCGAGAAACGGATAGACGAGCATGACCCCGCCGAGCACGGGCAGCATCACCTTGAGCGCGAAGCCCGTGGAGCGATCGGCCAGCCTTCCGCCAAGAGCCGCGCCGATACTGAACCCGACCCCGATGGTCATCAGGGCCAGCGTCACCAGTGCATCGCTCGCCCGTGAGATGGTGTGCAGGAAGGGCGCAATATAGGTGTAGAGAACGAACATGATCCCAGCCCCGAGTGTCGTGACCGTCAGGGCCAGGAGCACCTCCCCGCCCACGAGCACGCGCAACTCGCCCAGAACATCCGGTCGCGCCGATCGGCCTCGTGGCGGAAGTGCGACGGAAAGAGCCAATACGGCAAGGGCACCGAGCAGGGCCGTGACCAGAAACGCGCTGCGCCAGCCCATGGTATCGCCAAGCCAGGTTGCCGCCGGCACGCCGAAGATATTCGCTATGGTCAGGCCCAGAAACATCGAGGCCACTGCCGATGCACGCCGCTCCGGCGCGACCACACTCGATGCCTCGACCGCGCCGAGACCAAAAAAGGCGCCGTGTGAGAGACTGGTCACCACGCGCCAGAACATGAGCAGGGCGTAGCTGTGGCTCAATCCGGCCCCAAGATTGCCGATGATATAAAGCGCCATCAACCCGATCAGGGCGGCCTTGCGTGAGACCGCTCCGAGCAGGAGCGTCATGAACGGCGCGCCGATCATGACGCCGAAGGCATAGGCGCTCACGAGCCCTCCTGCCTTCGGCACGCTGACATGCAGATCCTGCGCAATGACCGGCAACAGCCCCATTGGGGTGAATTCGGTCGTGCCAATGGCAAAGGCCCCTACTGCCAGAGAAAGCAGCGCGCTGCGAGCAGACGCCATATTACCCCCCGAAGAATTAAAGCTCACGCAAGTTCTTCTTACTTTGCAGAACCCGCGCGCCATGCCACCACTTGGACCTGATTTTTCCACAAGGAGCCGGAGCAAGACAATGACCACGCCCTTTGCCGATAGCAATCACGACGCCCTGTGGCTGCCTTTCACGGCCAATCGCCAGTTCCGCGATTCACCGCGTATGCTCGTTTCGGCCAAGGGCATGTATTATCGCGATGATAAAGGGCGTGAAGTGCTCGATGGTTGCGCAGGGCTGTGGTGCGTGAATGCCGGTCACAGCCAGCCCCGCATTGTCGAGGCGGTGCAGAAGACAGTTGCGACCCTCGATTTCGCCCCGGCCTTCCAGATGGGTCACCCTCTCGCCTTTGAAGCGGCCGATCGCGTGGCGCGACTTGCACCCAACCCGCTCAACCATGTGTTCTTCTGTAATTCAGGGTCAGAAGCAGGCGATACCGCTCTCAAGATCGCCATTGCCTATCATCGCCTGCGTGGCGAGGGCACGCGTACCCGGCTGATTGGTCGTGAGCGCGCTTATCATGGCGTCGGATTTGGCGGCATCTCGGTCGGTGGGATCTCGGGCAACCGCAAGCTATACGGCTCGCTTTTGACTGGAGTGGATCATCTCCCGCACACGCTCGATCTGCGTCGCAACGCTTTCTCCCGCGGCCTCCCCGAACATGGTGCGGAGCTTGCCGATGATTTGGAGCGCATCGTCGCTCTCCATGATGCTTCCAACATCGCTGCTGTCATCGTCGAGCCCATGGCGGGATCGACAGGCGTGCTTCCGGCTCCCAAAGGCTATCTGAAGCGTCTGCGCGAGATCTGCACCAAGCACGGCATCGTGCTGATCTTCGATGAGGTCATCACGGGGTTCGGTCGCCTCGGTGCCGCGTTCGCTGCCGAAAAATACGGCGTCGTGCCCGACATCATGACGGTCGCCAAGGGCATCACCAACGGGACAATCCCGATGGGCGCGAATATCGTCTCGGACGAAATATTCGAGGCTTTCATGCAAGGACCGCGCGAAGCCATCGATCTGCCGCACGGATACACCTACTCGGCCCATCCGATCGCCTGTGCAGCCGCCATCGCGACGCTGGATACCTATGCCGAAGAGCATCTATTCGAGCGCGCCGCCGCCCTCTCCCCTTATTTTGAAGAAGCCGCGCACGCGCTCAAGGGCGCGCGGCATGTGGTCGACATCCGTAATGAGGGCCTTGTCGCCGGAATCGAACTCGCCCCACGCCAGGCGAAGACGACGCGCGCTTTCGAAGTGTTCGAGAAGGCATTCAATGAAGGGCTCCTGCTTCGCTACACCGGCGATATTCTGGCGATCTCGCCGCCCCTGATCATCGAGAAAAACGAGATCGATCGTATCTTCGAAACGATTGGCCGCATTCTCAAATCGGTCGACTGAGAGTCAGATCCGGGTCCCACAAACATGGGGCTCGGGTTCCTCCGAAACGCTGGTGAGTTGGACAGAGCTTTCGTGACCTCCTGGTCAAAGCGCATCATCGACCCTGATCGCGCCCGCCACCGCCAATACGGGTGCTCATCTCGAAACTAATGCTGCTGAGACGCGGAACAATGTGCCCATCCCCATCGTGGCTTTGAGCGACAGGATCCCTACGTGAGACACCAGACGAGATTTCAAACGACAACGCAGGATGCCGAACCGCGTGATGAGCTACTCCTCACCGGGAGCACGCACTCGTCTCAGTCGCAGGCGATGATCGTTTAGAGCGTTTTCCTCTCATTCTGGCTCATACCCCGCAGCGGTGAAGAAATTGGCGCATTCATCGGTCGTGACCTGATCAACAAGGCTTCCAATCCTGTTCCAAAGCTCCTCGCGGGTGCGTTCGGCGCCGCGGCGGAGATGGGCCTTGAGCCTGGAGAGGGCCATCTCAATCGAAGTGCACTGCGGGCTGTAAGGAGGCAGGAACTCCAGGCTGGCCCCGGCCGCCTAGATTGCCGCCTGCACGCCCGGTTCCTCATGCGAGCCGAGATTGTCCATGACGACGATGTCGCCGGGGCGCAGATCCGGTACGAGGACGCGTTCGACATAAGTCAGGAAGCTGCGGCCGCTGATCGGTCCGTCCAGCACCATGGGCGCCACGATGCCGGTCAGCCGCAGTCCCGCTATGAACGTTGTGGTCTTCCAGTGCCCGTGCGGCACGGCGGATCGTAATCTCTGCCCCCGTCGACAGCGACCATGACGTCGCGCCATGTTGGTCAAGGCCCAGGCTTCATCGATGAAAACCAGCTGCTCGAGGGCGAGATAGGGCTGGCTATCGAACCACTTCTGCCGTCGCGTTAGGACATCCGGACGATCCTACTCCGCCGCATGGGCGGACTTTTTTTCCATGTGATCTGGTGGCCGTGCGAAGAAGCGCCACAGCGTGCCAATTGGGAAATGGTGGCCATCCTCAGCCAGCTGGATACGGGTTTCGGCAAGGGTCAGGTCGTCCTGCGCCGCGATCAGGGCATGGATCCGGTCGGCCTGTGCTTCGATCCTGTGTGACAGCCGATCCCCACCGCGTGGCTTTGCTGCGGGGCTGCCAGTCGACGCGGCCAGGGCCCACCAGCGCACGGCACTCGCCGGACTGACGCCGAAGCGCTCGGCAGCCTGCCGGCGGGACAGGCCCTTTCAAACCGCCGCGACAACGCGGGCACGTAGATCCAGAGACAGCGCGCGTGACGATATTCAGCGCCGGCCACCATTCCGGCCGTCATCTCGAATCAGATCACAGTCAGATTGGGAATCTCTCGCGATTCAGTTCGCTCAGGGACCGCTCTAGAAGCAGAGGATGAATGATTTGAGAGGGCCTCGGCTTTTTGTGATGCAGCCGTTGCTAGGTCCCGCCAGTGTCTGCTCGCGCCAGATTGCCTCCATCGCAACCCGAAGCTTAGACTCGTCCGTCTATTCGATCCGCATAACCTCACCTGCGAACCCATCTTCTCTCGGACCGGCTTGTACCCTACCTCGTCTTGTTAAAGTTCGAAACCGCATCTGTCTTTGAATAACGTATATCGATCAAAGCATTAATAGCCCGGAATATATATCTCAGCGTCCGCAGATGACTACTGAACCGGCCTCGCATTTACGATTTATCGAAATCGAAGTCCGATATCCTAAAATTTTTATTTGCATCTCGGCACAGCTGGAAAAGTATCCACCAGGCTCCTGCGCCCTTCGGGAGAAACTTTCGAGGTCGCTGATATAAGGATACTTCCAAACGTATTGATGAATTCGTCGAGCGACTGTTTCCAATTTGAAAAGCGGGTCGAAGCCTCCTGCATATCGAAATCAACCGCTATTATCGCCATATCCAAGCTTGCCCTAGATTTCCTCAACTGCGCTAATGACGCCCTATATTCGGCTTCGTGGAGCTTCAGTTCCGCGGAAAATCGCCTTTTATCAGCGGGTGGAAGACTTTGCGCCAGAGAGGCAAGCGTGAGACGACGGTCTACACAGACTGTCTCATCGCTCAATTTGTACGAGACGAGGAACGCGATAAGAAATAGATTGCTTGTTACGAGAATAAGAATGATTATTTTCGCGAGGTTGTCTTTTGAAAATATCATCTCATCAAATCCTCATAAATTACCGCACTACATATAATATCAGTAATATAGTCGGTACTTACATGATGCCCGAGACTACCCAACAGTCCACCGCTCAGCGTCGAGATTAAAAATAGTGTGGCAAACAGGTATCTATAGTGCCGACTGTTTAGCACGCTCATGACATGGGATAATGTTAGAAATTCATCATTAGAAAAAGGGGGACTTACATTGAATACACGCTCTCTTTTGTCGCTTTTTTTTAGTGAAATTTTTTCTATCATCTCCTCAGCCAAGAGCGCCAATTCCTTCTCTTGAGTGGGAGTGATCTCTATCATCTGAACGATCGAGAAATCGATCTTCCGCGCATCGTCGATAATCGCCCGAGCAGTAGCATTATTGCGCGCCAGTGTAGCCGCCGCGTCCTGCAGATCTAGCGGCCAAACGTCGATGTCACCGCCGTAGATCGACGCCAGGTGGCTGAACTCTCTTATTTTCATACAAGCCTATCCTGTTCTCCACTAACCGCTCCTGTCATCTCCCTCTTCAGACGTATACGACATTTTATCAATAGTCTTCCCAGAGCCTTCCTGTGCATCCCCATTATTTTGGCAGCTTCAGTCACAGCGTAGCCCTCACCATAGATCAAAGCAATTGCCACGCGCTCCTGTTTCGGAAGAGCCCGGCATAGTCTAAGCAAAAATCCTTGAGATTGGGCCTCCTGTATTTTTAGCTCTGTATCCGCCCTTTCGTCCGCCACATCGAAATTTTCAGGAAGTGGCTCCATAGGCTTCTTTTTTAGATAGTCTAGACAGATATTGGTCACGATCGTGAAAAACCAGGCAGAAAATCTAGACTTTTCGCTGTCGAATTTCCCTGCGTTTTCCCAAACCCTCAGCAGTGCCTCTTGAGTGGCATCATCAGCGAGGTGAGCATTCCCGAGTATCCTGAAGGCTGCGCGTATGCCGCTTTTCCCGTAGCGACGAACGATTTCGTTAAATGCCTCGTGATCGAGCCTGCTGCAACGTTCCATCAAATGTTCATCTGACGCTGCATCATATCCCTCAAGACTATTACTCATCTCTCAGCGCCTTATCCCGAGCGAAACGGAATATCTTTCGAGATATAAGGCAGCCCCCCTTCCGCAGTGACCAACTCGGCGCAGCTGCGCGTCGAACAAGACCAGATCTTCCTTTAACCTCACGAAATCGACCCGCATTGATAGAGCTTCTCTCTTTTCAGACTCGATCACGGTTATTTTTTCTCCCCCCCCATCGTCAAAACCCGTTATTCTTCGCAATTCACACGACATGTAGAGTGAATGATGCAGATTTCCGGTTGGTTTATATATTTCATGCAATATGAACGAGAGAAAATAACGAACATCGTCGTAAAAACATCATAGTCGCTTAATATATATAGGTATTCAATCTTAAAGCATCACGATCAATGGCAATGATGGGAACTATTCATCATTGGTCCGACCACTGCCATAGAAATATCAATGTTTATCGAGTACGTCGCTCTTGTAATGAGACTTCTTCTTCAGCAGCCAGATAGGGTCCTGCTGAGAGTACATCTACGCTCAATAAGCCAATACTATCTGCCACCCGATCGCCGAGAGTCAATTTGGCGCGCCCCGAAGTCCACCTCATATCAGGATGCTCGATCGGATACCATCCCTCAAGCATCGCCGCTTCGCGATGCTCGCTCAGCATGACGCTAGAGTTTGCGTCAAATAAGCATACCTGACCGACCAAAACACCGAGAGAGCGACGATCATCACAGAAGGGCCCAATTGTGTCGCTTGGACGGAACGTACGTGAACGAAGGAACACAGTGTCTACAGTGGAGGGAATCATGAATACATACCTCCCGTTAATCCGACGAGTGGGCTTGATCAACCTCCCCTGGAGTGTTTCCAAGACCAGTTCTGCATCCTCCGTCAGTACTGGTTTCACCCCCTCCCTGATACATGCGCGCTCAAGGACTTTGTTGTAGATGGGTTCTACAAACTCTCGAGACGTATTTAAGGGTGCAGCGGCATCACGCTCCCAATTCTTACGCGTCTGGCTCGATCCAATACGGATGACATTTCCTAGTTCTGCGAGAGCTTTACTTTCAAACGTCATTCGATTGCCGGTATCCAAATAACTCTCCGTCAGGGTCCCATTGGCGATGAGTACAGAATGCTTCTCTGTCTCGAGATGAAAGTATTCATATTCATCATAAGACTGATCGTAGAATACACTATGCCCGTTGACGAGCATTCTTACTGGAACAAAACATCCGTCGATGAAGAGGCAATGCTCTGGTGTGATCAAGAGGTCTTCTGACGGTACATTGAGTCCAATTGCTCCTTTACGAATGCGTACAGGGTATCCGGCGTCCTCGAGCCTTTCGTCCCGATTGACACGCTGTGTTTTAGATCCAATCCATTTGATCGGCGCAACAACTTTCTTCCCACCTTCCCAGACATATACCATCTCGCCAGCAGAAAGATTTTCGATTGCAACAGCACCATTTGGCGTTTCGATCATTGTGCCTGCAAGAAAGCACACTTGGACCATGAGGCCAGTCGCGCTGGGTTGGACTATGAACTCCGAACCTTGGCCGTTATAGAGACTGTCGCCGAGCGTGACGTTGGCGACAGCCTTACCTCCGCTATAAACGGTCAACACATTTCCAACGACAGTTGTTGTATAGGAGGAATTCCCCTTATTCAGTTCAGGGAAGAGGATATAGCTCCCAGATTGAAGAGAGGCATTCATAACCGTTGTAAGCGTATTATCGGTTATCGACCCATCGACAACCAAAACTCCTCCCGATTGGACAGTAACTCGGCTCAGCACAGTACCGCTCGCAACAGCACTGCCGCCAGCAGAAACAATAACATTACCGAAAGGCTTTCCTGCAGAAGTCGCAATATTGATATTGGTTGCAACACCTCCAGACGAAACGTACGCGTTCCCCCCCGATAACGTAACATTTGAGAGAACGTGAGCGCCATTGGTCAGGGGCATAGCAACAGCACTCCCCCCCGTAAGAATACTGACCTTACCTCCCGTATTTGCGAGGCTGTTGATAATAACACCCCCTGATTTAACGTTTGTAACGCCCCCGCTATTGATTGACCAACCGACGCCGCTTCCACCTGCCAAAATATTGGCGCTACCACTGGCGTCGATAAGCGCCCCAGACGCGACGCCTGTGTTGACGTCCAGTTCACCTAAAGCACTCACATAGCTGCTTATCGCGGTACCACCCTGAACAACTTGTATTCCGTATCTTCCCACCTGAGTATTATGCGCGATGCCTCCAGCGTAAACATTTTCGACGCCCGCTGCATTGCTATCCCCACCTGTGAGGGAGGTACCAGACGTTGTTCCGCCGTTATTTACGTTGAGAGTGGCGGCCTTACCCGATACAGTCGCATTATTTATAATACTTCCGGATGTGGTAGCTACCGAATTACTGGTGGTGATATGGAGATTCGATGCGACGGTGCCAACGCCAGCGAGGCTCGCCCTTGCCCCTTGCATAAGGGTTACATTAGCAAAATCAGTCGAATTTGTTACCGATAACGTCGCACCGGCATTGAATGTCGCGCTCCCACCAGCTGCGACGTTAATATTCGTTACAATGCCCCCACTTTGCACGGTTAGATTTCCGCCGCCATTGGTCCCGCCGCCGCTCACAACGACATTCGAACCCGCTCCTCCTGCCATAATCACGGCCGAACCACCGTTAGCGAGGGTGAGACCTGAAGTCATCCCACCAGAATAGACAGTTTGTAACCCGCCGTTCTGAACTAAAGCACTAATAGTCGTCCCACCAGCTGAGACATATTCGAGGCCATATTCGTCTACGATATTGTTCACAGCGGTACCTCCACTGAGAATATTCATCGTGCCCATGTTGTTAGGAAACAAGAGCCCCCCCGGGGCCCCTGTCAACGTTACTCCCGACGCTACGCCAGCTGCCGATACGTTGACGACTGCCCAGTAGCCCGAGACGACGCCCCCGGAAACGAGACCGCCACCCTGGACATTTACCGTGCCACTTTGCGACACTGCGTTATCAAGCGCAGATCCACCCGAGAGAATATTTTGAATCGCACCAGCAGAAACAATTGTATCCGTGACAATGCCACCGGCCTTCACGGTTTCCGTCGCACCATTTAAGAGGGTTACGGAATTGACTGTCGCGTTTTCGGCGATGACGACAGCCCCTGACGAGGCAGTCACCTTTGCACCACTATCGATGACAGGGTTTATTGTCTGACCGGATGTGATGTTAAGTGTACCCTGCGCAGCGATATGAGCGCCACTCAGAACACCGCCGGACTGGTTGATAATACCCCCGGCCCGCACATCGTCGTTATAGCTCGACGCGCCAGAGTATATATTGATATATCCGTCGACAATATTTTCGGTAGACAAACCGCCCGCATATACCCACAAATGCCCGCCGGCTTGAATTGAAGTCTGAGTAGCCGTGCCACCCGCGCTTACGTCACCGTTAGCTCCGTAGGAGAGCGTATTGCCTACAGCAGTACCTCCTGCACCCACCAGCAGAGCGCCGCCGGATACAATCATTACATTTGCGTTGCTTCCTGCTGCGACGACTTCGGTTGAGCCCGACCCGATCGTGGCAACGCCGCCTGACGCGACGGTCGTATTCGTGGAGTTCCCGGCAGAGTAATTCCAGTGGGCTCCGATACCAAGAATCCCTCCCGGATCCCAGCTGCTTCCCATATTAACCGAGAGCGTACCGCCGCTCGCAACTTGAGTATTGGTAACTGCCCCCCCCCGTGACGGCAACAACTTCTCCTGCCGCCGCGATCAGATTGGTCGAGGTTACGCCATATCCAACATTAGTACTGGTCATTTGTATGCTTCTTTACCTGTTATTATCATTTAGTGCGTTATCGAGCGCTGCAATTACCTGCATATCCGTGATCAGCCTTGTGCATTCAAACTGACGAGGTGTTCCCGCGTGACGCGGGCATCAAAGGAAATTGCGATGATCGAACTGGAATTCCGGGTCGTTCCAGCACGAGTTACATGCGTGCCAGTTGACAACTCGGTATGGATTCTCGAATTCATTTGTCGGATGCGTGAAACCCGAAATCATGACAACGGGTACAGCGCAGGCCCATGCCAGCCAGGAAAGACCCGATGATAGACCCACAAACGCTTTGGCGTGCCTTAACCAGCGGACGCGCTCCTT
This sequence comes from Asaia sp. VD9, assembly GCF_037150015.1. Classification (NCBI taxonomy): domain Bacteria; kingdom Pseudomonadati; phylum Pseudomonadota; class Alphaproteobacteria; order Acetobacterales; family Acetobacteraceae; genus Asaia; species Asaia sp. VD9. The sequence goes on from NZ_JBBCQM010000001.1 coordinate 128,168, forward strand.
AAGAGGACGATCCCCAGTCTGGTCCTCCGCTCCGTGTGGGATATAGTTCCATACTATTCCGCTTCCGTAATAATGAGCCTTATCAATACATATCACTCGGTAGCCATGCTGCTGCGCCCATCGTACAACCGAAGTCCATCCACTTGGGTTATTCCAATATTTGCACTGCGTACTGGCCTGAGCTGCAATACAGATATAAGGCTCATCGATAAAAGGCGTACTTTCCTCGTCAGAAAATACGAGAGGTCGAACTTCGTCGGGTTTTACACCCAGAATATAAGCTGCGGTTTTATGCAACCCGACATGGCGGAAATCAGTGGGCTGATATTGATGGTCAGCATCGTCAAAAAACAAACCTATCGTGTACGTGGCGTAAGCATTTGCCACTAGACCGGCCGCTATTGCGTCTTCCGGAGTAACGAGCCGTATATCAGGATATTGATCTTCTAAGAGCTCTATCAATGAGCCTGCCATTGTGCAAACAACCGAAGCCTGATGGGACTCAGCGAACCGGGCAACGTAGGGAAACCATGCCAGCGTGTCCCCCAAGGTTCCTATAGGCAGTTGAATTATGACTATTTTTTTTGTACAGTCGTAATCATGCAAAAATACACTATATAAGTTACCCTCTTCATCAGATTTACTCACCTCCAACTGGAAACGATTATAATATCGTTTCGAGGAAGTTACGAATCCGCCTTTCGTTTGGTAAGTAAAAACAATGTTGCCCGTGTCAAGATCCTTGATCGTCAGGCACCATTCTCCCGCCTCACAGTCCGGCAAAAGAATTCGCGCTCCGCAATTGAAGTCAAAACGAATTCCACTCTCGTGTCGCACCGTAGGTAAGACTGCCGGTGGAATATATGCCGGGCCAACACTTGCGACTTGGTCTTTTTTTTGGACGCGGCCCTTTCGATGTTCACCGACACTTTTTTCGTCGCCTGAGACATCTTCTTCGGTCTGCGTCATCGCTCTCGGTTCCTACAGAAATGCCCAGCTCCCTGATCGAATTCCAGGGAAATGTTTGCCGACCAGAAATCGGCGCTTATTCTGATTACGAATGAGGTGGGTGCGATGGACGAAAAAATATTGATTATTTGATAACAAAAAAGTGTTCAGTACCAAATTAGTACTATTTATACATCACCTTATCTCTGTTTTGCATCAAGCCTTTTTTTATTTTCTACACTCGAGGGGAATTTATTTCGTCGCTGCAGATATCTTCAGTGCTTTGAGTTGATCCTCCGCCTTGCGGTCATCTAAGTAAAGGTGCCGCATGGAGAGATCAGAGAATCTCTTTTCGTTCGAGCTTGCTTCGGGTCTTTCCTTGCTAGCTGTTGTTTCCCGGGAAGCGTTTCGGCCCTCGCCGCACCAAGTGACAAATTCGAGGCTTTTCCGATTGATATTCAGATCATCACCAGATTGGGAGTCCCTCGCGATTCAGTTCGCGCAGAAACATCTATAGAGGTTACTCCAGGCTTGTAACGCCGCGCAGGAGCGACACCCGGGTGCCGAAGCACCACTTCGAAGACCGGTTCCGGTCATGGTGTGCTGGGGCGGCCATAGCGACATTACTGGTCCCTGCGTGAGGCCTGCCGGGAAGGCTCCTCCAGTACGCAAGCCCCTCCTCTATCGAGCTGTACCGCGTATCGATCGTATCACCCTTCGCCATGATGGCGATTTGTGAGCCTCGCCCGCTGTCTGCATTCGCGCGTTCGGACAATGCTCATATGGCTCAGATACCTGGCGGTGGCGTGCTGGCCCCGCGCGTCAGAAAGACGAAAAACCTCATTTTCCGCTTGCTCCTGACATAGGGGGAGGATCGCATGGTGTGGGTGGAGAAGAAAAAAGGGGAGCCATGACGCGTAATCGATCGATCGGTGAGATGGCATAACAATGCAGGCTTTCTGTCCGTGCTCTGCGTCATCTCGAAGCGAAGGGCCTCATCACGCCCCGACGAAGCGAGGCCGGAAGGCGCTTCTACGATGAACGGGAAGCCAGACTGATCATGAAGATCGTGCTCCTGCGTCAGGCAGGGTATCGCCTTGCGGAGATCTCGACGGCGATGCTCACCCCAGATCTCGACTCCCGGAGCCTGATCGATAATCAGATTCTGCATTTGAGCGCCAGATATCGGCAGATCGATCAGATGTTGCGACGGCTTCGTCACACACGGACATTGCTCGAAAAGCGCCCGGCCTCGGATGTGGATACGCTCTGTTCCCTGATCAAGGAGGCACAGACAATCATGAACAACCACGACCTCAAAGCCGTTGTACAACGCTACCTGACACCGGAAGAAATGGCGCGATGGGAGGAAGTCGCCCCAAGCCTCTTCCCCGCTCAGGAGGAAGAGAAGGGCTATACCGCCCAATGGCATTCCCTGATTTCACGATGCGAGGCGGCCATGGCGCGAGGCACGCCCCCGGGCGCACCACTGGCCCGCGCCTTGCTCGATGAGTGGCGTATTCTTCAGACCCCGATGGTCGACGCGCTGGGTACCGAGCACTGGACCAAGATGGCGCGTATGTATGCGGAAATGGAGAACTGGCAGACCGAGACTTTGAAGGGTCCCTTCAGTGCCGAGGTCTATCGCTTCATGTCCGAAACCGCAGAAATCGTCCGACGGGGAGACTAAGATAGGCAGCGCCCGTATCGAGGTTGACCAACCCACCATGCACAAGGCACCCGCATGACGCGAAGACATGGCTACGCGTCATGCGTGACGAGTTGGCACGTCAGCGTTGGGCGAGCGATCGCGGCCGCGCAGGGTTGACCCAATCGGAATGACATTGGGCCCCTGTCGGAGGAAGCGGACGTCTCAAAGGGCCGTTCGCCTCAGGGGACATCTGTCTTCTCAAAGCCCTGCCCATCAATGAGATGGCGCAGACGCGCCCAATCCTCATCGCCGAAGCTCTGCACCTTGAGACGGGATTTGGAGGAGGCGCGGGTGATGGCGGTGTTGTTCCAGTCAGCACCGCTCACCCCGGTCCACAGCGCCAATTCGAAGGCATCACCCTGGACGCTCCGGCCCTTGATAATGACGTCGCCCGTCGAAGGGGCCGGTGAGGTCAGGGGTGCCCAGCCATGGGTATGGGCCTGCAGCCAGTCATTGAGCTGTGCAATCTCCTGCCCATTCAGTATCCGGTTTTGTCCGGATTGCTCAATGGTAAGGCTCGCCTCGGCCAGACGCTCGAATTTGAGCGGTCGCAGCGACGGCAGTGCAAAAAACCAGATCACGGCGACGGTGGAGAAAACAACCGCCAGAAACCCGACGACAAGCAGGGTCTCCTTTCTCACGCCACGCTCTCCTGACGGAAAAACGTCTGAACGGCCGCACAGACACGTGCCACTTCGTCATCTGTCAGTTCCGGGTGCAGAGGCAGCGCCAGAATGCGGGCGCCGAGCCCCTCCGAGACCGGGAGAGATACCGTCTCATCATGATGCTCCGCATAGGCGGGCTGCGCGTGAAGCGGACGCGGATAGTACACCACACTGGGTACACCCTCACGGCCCAGATGGGCCTGGAGTGCATCGCGCGTGGCAGCGTCGGGCAATAGGATGGAATAGATCGCCCAGGCGCTGCGCGACTGCGCGACACGCATCGGCGTCTGCACCAGATCCGCGAGCGCGTCGTCATAGGCGGTAGCGATGGCGTCGCGACGCGCAAGTTCCGCCTCGAATACATCGAGCTTGGCGAGCAAAATGGCCGCCTGCAAGGTGTCCAGACGCCCGTTCAGCCCGATGCGCAGAACCTCATAACGCGTCCGGCCCTCACCATGAGTACGCAGCGAGCGATAGAGTGCCGCGCGTTCGGCATCATCGGTCAGAATGGCTCCGCCGTCGCCATAGGCGCCGAGCGGCTTGGAGGGGAAGAAAGAAAGCGTGGTCGCGAGCGCCTCGCGCCCGAGCTTGCGCCCGGCCAGGGACGCACCGAAAGCCTGTGCGCAATCAGCAACCAGGACGAGATCCTGCTCCGAGGCAATACGGCGCAGAACCTCCCAGGGGGCTGGCTGGCCGAAGAGATCCACACCGATGATGACACGGGGCTCCAACTCTTCCTGCGCTCGTATGGAGGCGATGCGGGCCTCGAGATTGGCAGGATCGATCTGGAAAGTGGCAGGATCGACATCGACGAAAACCGGCGTCGCGCCGAGGAGGAGCACGACTTCGGCCGTGGCCGTATAGGTGAAGGCCGGCAGGAAAACCGCATCGCCCGGGCCGATCTCCTCGGCCATGAGCACCATGAGCAGGGCGTCGGTGCCGGAGGAAACACTGACTGCGTGAGCCGCGCCGCTATAGTCGCAGAGACGGGCTTCGAGCTCGTCGACTTCCGGGCCCATCACGAATTTGCAGTGTTCGAGCACGGTGTCGATGCGCTTGCGCAGGGGGGCGCCCAGCCGGGCCTGTTGTCTGGGCAGATCCAGAAAGGAAATGGGGGCGTTGTTGTTCATTGCACCTGTTTTTCCGTCTTCAGCCACCGGACGGCGACCCTCTATGGCGCGCGACCATGCCACAAGACGCCTGTTTTACGAAGCCGCCGCGCCAGATGACTGGCGCTCTTCCTCACCCGAGGAAGAAGGATGACGCACCTCCCCCAGCGGGTTATGCGCAAATTCGGGTACCAGCGCCTTGATGATCGCGAGGGCTTCATCGACGTCGTCGCGCAGGCTCGCTGCCTCCAGAGTCTGGAGAAGGGCTGTCGCGGCCTGCAGATCGGTCATGCGCGGCGTAGCCATTTTGAGGCCGGGCGCATCGGTCGGCACGGGGGCCTCACGTCCGTGGAACAGCTCTTCATAGAGCTTTTCACCCGGCCGCAGGCCTGTGAACCGTATGGCGACGTCCTCATCCGGCCTGAGCCCTGCGAGGCGTACCATCTGGCGGGCCAGATCCAGAATGCGCACGGGCTCACCCATATCGAGTACGAAGATGCCCCCCTGCTGCAGGCGCTGATCGGTCTCGTCCGCCTGTCGACGCGAGGCCGTGCCGCGCACACTGGCTTGCAGGACGAGTCCCACCGCCTCAGGCACGGTCATGAAATAGCGCGTCATGTCCGGATGGGTCACCGTGAGCGGCCCCCCTTGCTCGAGCTGCCTGCGAAACAGGGGGACGACCGAGCCGGTCGAGCCCAGTACATTGCCAAAGCGCACCGTCACGCAGCGGAATTTCGACCCCCGGGATTCGGCCTCGACGGCGAGCGCCTGACAATAGATCTCGGCGCAGCGCTTGGTCGCCCCCATGATGCTCGATGGATTGACGGCCTTGTCACTCGAAATCAGCACCATGGCAGAGGCGCCATGACGTATGGCCGCGTCAGCCACGATCCGCGTACCGATCAGATTCGTCAGCACACCCTCACAGGGATTGGCTTCGACAATCGGCACGTGCTTGAGCGCAGCGGCGTGGAAAACCAGAGCGGGCTTGTAGGTCTGGAAAACCTCATCCACACGCTGGGCATCGCGTATATTGGCGATGATCACGCGACGGGTGACATCCGGGCAGGACTCCGACAATTCGAGATCGATTTGCCACAGCGCGAATTCACCATGATCGAGGAGAAGCAATTGTGCTGGCCCGAACTGTGCGACCTGACGGGCGAGTTCGGATCCGATCGTCCCGCCGGCCCCGGTGACGAGCACCACCTGGCCCTGAATCAGCCGCGCCATCCCCTCGCGATCGAGGGGCACCTCGGGACGATTGAGCAGATCCTCCAGAGCAATCGGGCGCATCTGGATTTCGTCTGCAGGCGTCAGACTCGTCATGGAGGGCGCGCGCTGCACCGCAATACCATGGGCCTGTCCGGCATCGAGAACCACCGAAAGCTGGGAGCCACGCCATTCGGGATCGGTGACGATGACACTATCAGGCAGCATGTCATTACGGGTCATGCGATCGAGCACGCTCCCGAGATCTTCCGCGACGCCCAGAATGGGCACACCGTGCAGGCGTCGGCCCTGCTGCCCGCGCGAACGGGTGACCAGGCCAGTGACGTGATAGGGGCGATCCGAAGCGCGCTCGAGCGCTCGCAGGAACAGGTCGAGACTCAGATCGGACCCCGCGAGCAGAACGCGGATCTTCTGCCCCTGCGCCTGGCTGCGCATTGTGCCATAGACCCGCGTCAGAAGCCGTCCGCCCCCCAGACCGACAAGCAGGACCAGCGCATAAATCAGAGGAAAGGTAGGCGATGGCAGTGGAAAGCCCGAGAGCCAAAGCGTCAGCGAGAAGAGGGCAGAGCCGCCTATCGAAGCAGCCGCGATGCCTCTCAGATCTGCAACGCCCGAGAAGCGCCAGTACTGCTGCGGAATTCTGAAGGGCAAACCGCTGAGCAGCAGGGTGATAGCGCCTCCCATGATGAACCACAAAGGGTGGAGCAGCCCGTCATGCGGCGCGGCCAGAAAGCGTGCGAGAGGCGCTGCAACAGCCGAAATCAGGCCATCAGCCAGCACATTGACGGCGATGCGCCCTGAAGATCGGTGGCGTCGCACCATGGATGGAGAGACGGGTGCCGGGTTATGAGAGTGTTGCTTCGTGTTCACACCGCACTTATAGCCCCCAAATCCCATTTTCTGCGATGCCCTGTCATCGGGCTTTTCGCCCGGTCACGAAAAAATATCGGATATGTCGATGATACCCCTGGTCATTTGCTGCGCAGGTGCCGCTGCTCTAAGCGCGCTGCTTATCCGTCACATGATCCGCGTGGGCGTCATGGACGTTCCGGGTCATCGCAGTTCCCACACGCGTCCCACCCCCAAAGGGGGCGGAATCGGAATCGTGATAGCCTTCCTGCTCGTCTTCCCGCTCTCGCAGCTCTGGACCCAGGGCGATCTGCCGGGCCCTTCCCTGCTGCTGCCCTTGATCGCGGTCGCCCTGCTCGTCCTGTTCTCCTGGCTCGACGATATCCACTCCTACCGGGCGTCATTCAAGCTTGGGGTTCAGGGCCTTGCCGCCCTCATGGCGCTCGCTGGTTTGAGCGTACAGATTTTCCCGGTCTCGACGGGAGCGCTAGTCGCGCTCGCTGTCATGGGAGGCATCGGCTTCTTCTGGCTGGTTTATGTCACGAATGCGCTGAACTTCATCGACGGCATCAATGGTCTTGCCGCAGGAGCCATGTGTCTGAGTGCGCTGGTGGTGGCCGTTCTCTTTCACCTGGCGGGTCGGAGCGGTCTGATGGATGCAGCGCTCATTCTCGCGTGCTGCCTCATGGCGTTCCTACCCTTCAACTTTCCCAGGGCGCGTATTTTCATGGGCGATGTCGGCAGTCAGGGAGCGGGGCTCGCGCTCTCCTGGTTAGGACTCGAGGCCGCTCGGGTGACGGTATGGCCGCTGATCATGCCATTCCTGCTTTTCGGAATTCTCTATGATGTCGGCTTCACCCTGGTCAGGCGACTCCTCGCGGGCGATCCGCTCGCCCAGGCGCATCGGAGCCACCTCTACCAGCTCGCGACCCGAAGCGGCGTCTCTCCCGTGGCAGTGACCCTGCTCTCCTGGTGTTTCGTTCTTTGGGGAGGGGGGGTGTACCTGCAGCCTTGGCCACTATGGGCCCGCGCCTTTCTGGTACTCCTGCCCCAAATCGGCTGGACCTTCCTGGTGATCAGCCGCGCACGCGCCTCGGATCTGGGAAAATGGTGAAGGGCTGATCAGGGTTTCTGGCGCGCCATGAGCACGACCGGCGTGTCCATATAGGAGGCATCTGTAAAGAACGCATAGCCGTTACGTTGCGCCAGCCGCAAAGAGGCAGCGTTATGCTTGTCGATCATGCAGACGCTGCGTTTATGGCGGGTCGCAGAATCGAGCCACGCACAAGCGGCGGAAACTGCTTCGCTGCCGAAACCCTGACCATGACACCAGGAGGCGAGCAGCCATCCTGCCTCGGGGAATCCTTCGAAGGCCTCATGAAGCCCGCGCCTGTTCTCTCCAAAACCTACGGTTCCAACAAAACGCCCTGTCTCGCGGGATCTGACGATCCAGAACCCGTAGCCAAGGATATCCCAGAAGCCTCGATAGCGTATCAGGCGTTCCCAGCTCTCTCTGGGCGTGGCCGGAATGCCGGTGATGTAGCGCATCACTTCCGGCTCGGCCCGCATGGCAGCGAAATCGTCGAAATCGCATCGTTCAGGCCGGGTCAAAATGAGGCGCTCTGTTTCAAGCGCGAAGGACGTTACCGTCATTGTCTTCTCCCTCACCCGAAAGAGCCTGGATCATAGCGTCCACGCCGGCAAGCGCGAGAAACCAGGCAAAAAAAAAAACCGCGCTCCCTTACGGAACGCGGTTTCCTGTCTATAGAGGCGTGGAAGCGGAACCAGTCAGCACCCTCGCCCCTGCCTAAGAAGCAGATCAGCCTGCGATGCGGCGTACGTTCATACGCTCGACAGAGCCACGGCTGGTCTTGGCGGCCGGCTTGACCACGCCCGAAGCTTCGCTCATCAGCGAACGCATCTCACGCAGGAAAGCCGAGCCCTTCAGGGTGCGCTGCACGAGCACCGAGCGACGATCAAGCGGGTCAACCTTGCGGCGGGCAAGATCGAGCTCGCCGAGACGGTCAAGCGCGCGGGTGATGGCGGGCTTCGAAACGTTGAGCTCCTGCGCCAGTCCACGTACCGTATGCGCGCCGTCCTGCAGGTAGCAAGTCAGGAAAACACCGAGCTGGCGTGCGGAAAGATCGGGACCATCCTTGCGGACGAGTGAGACGATCGTGTCGCGAAGAAGGTTCAGCATCTGGTCGTTCTGTGCCTGGGCCATCGAAAAAACTCCTGAATGCATCGCGCAGGGGGCGCGGCTGAAATGGTCTTACCCGTCGCCCAAGTAAGCCACCCCGCGCAGCCACTCTGCTTCCGGGGACGCCACGCCTTGGGTGCGTGTCCTGTTGACGCCTGTCGGAGGAAATGGTCCCGGGTTCAATCCCGATGAGCGTTGCATTCCTACAACATCCGCCAAACGATACGCAGTCATATAGGTTCGTTTTGGTAATCGGTTTAGTATCTTTTTGTTGAAACTCAGTGACTAAGCCTGCGCAAACCCTGCGTTTTCATTAATCATACGTAATGTAGCGGCCACGAGGGCGCGAAGTGCGAGCGTTTCGCCACCCTCCGGACGGCCTGGTGCCGCACTGTCATTCCAGGCGTAAGTGTCGATATGTGCCCATTTTACAGTGGGTTCGACGAAGTGCTGCAGGAAGAGCGCTGCCGTAATCGCCCCCGCCATCGGCTTATCGGTCACATTGCCAAGATGGGCATTTTTGCGGCGGAGCCATGCGTTGTAGCCATGCCAGAGTGGCAATTGCCACATGGCGTCTCCCTCTGCCTCGGCAGCGCTCAAGAGGATTTGAGCCCATTCAGCATTGTTCGAGAACAAGGCAGGCAAATCCGGACCCAAGGCGACACGGGCGGCGCCTGTCAGAGTCGCCGCGTCAAGCAGCCAGTCCGGCTTCGACTCGCAAGCTTCGGTGAGCAGGTCAGCGAGAACGAGCCGTCCTTCGGCATCGGTATTGCCGACCTCGACGTTAAGCCCGGCGCGTGTTTCCAGAATATCGCCGGGACGCATGGCATGGCCCGAGATGCTGTTCTCGACGCACCCCAGCCGTAGCTCCACTCGAATGGGCAGGTCCATGGCCATGATGACATGGGCCAGTGCGAGCATCAGTGCGGCTCCACCCATATCCTTTTTCATGCGTAGCATGCCGCTTGCGGGCTTGATGTCATACCCGCCCGTATCGAAACAGACCCCCTTCCCAACGAGGGAGAGTAAAGGGGCGGACTCCCCGGCACAGCTTCCACGCCACTGCGCCAGAACGACATGGGCGGGACGATCCGAACCTGCCCCCACAGCAGCGAGGCACGGATAAGCGTGTTCGAGTGCCTCTCCGGACAGGAGCGTACATGTCGCTCCGTGCGCCCTGAGCGTCTCGGCAGCGCTCTCGGCGAGCTCCTTTGGGCCCAGCAGATTGGCTGGCTGATTGATCAGATCCCGTCCGAGCCAGAAACCCTGCGCAGTTGGAAGTACACAGGGGCTCAAATGCACCCCCGCTCCAGGCAGAACGAGCTTCGTGTCGAAGCTGAGCGTGCGACCCACAGCATAACGGTAGGCCCCCATGCAGAATCCCAGCACCACATCAGAGAGGATATCCGGACAATTTTGCGTTGTTGTCGCGTCGACCATGGGCATCCATGTGCCTTTCGGAAGCCCGGTTGCGAGCGCTCCGAAACAGGCGGCATCTCTGCGGGTGGGATCGAAAACGAAAATCCCATGGGCGATGCCGGAGGAACCTGGCACCAGATAGAGCCGTCCGGCCTCTACGGGGCCGACCATTTCAAGAAGCGCTTCGGATTGCGCGCCGAGCAGGGCATTGATGTCCTGCCCCTCGGGGACGATATGAACTGCTCTGGGCGTTTCCTGTTCCGCCATAGAGGCGTGCTGCACCAGACAGAGTTGTTCCGGATTGCGCATTTCATTCACCCTTTCGTACAGATCCATCTCGGCCGGCCGGGCCTTCTCGAGCTGTGACAGCCACGGCCTCGTCTTGCAATTCCAACCATCATGCACAAGCATCATGTCATGAAGTCGCAGCACCATGTCATGCCACGCAGGGTTCGCGCCGTGCTCGGCCCTACCAATACCGGCAAGACCCATTATGCGCTCGAGCGCCTTCTGGCCCATGACTCGGGAATCATCGGCTTCCCGCTGCGCCTGCTGGCGCGCGAAAACTACGAGCGCATGGTCAGGCTCAAAGGGGCACGCCAAGTTGCGCTGATCACAGGGGAGGAAAAGATCGTTCCTCCCGACGCGAAATGGTTCTCCTGCACGACTGAGGCTATGCCCCTGACCCGCAAGGTCGAATTCGTGGCCGTGGACGAGATCCAGCTCAGCAGCGATCCCGATCGTGGCCATGTGTTCACGGACAGGCTTCTGAATGCGCGTGGTAATGTCGAAACCCTGTTCCTCGGGGCGGAAACCATACGTCCCCTTCTGCAGCGGCTGGTCCCGGGAATTGAAATCGATACGCGCCCCCGCCTGTCGAGCCTCATCCACACAGGCCACACCAAGCTTTCGCGGCTTCCCGCCCGCTCGGCCATCGTGGCGTTCTCGGCGGCTGAGGTCTACGCGATCGCCGAGATCATACGGCGAAGGCGGGGCGGCTGTGCCCTGATCATGGGACAGCTCTCTCCACGAACGCGGAACGCGCAGGTCGAGCTTTACCAGAACAAGGATGTCGATTACCTGGTCGCCACCGATGCAATCGGCATGGGGCTCAACATGGATGTGAACCATGTGGCGCTCGCCTCACTGACCAAATTTGACGGGGCCTCCCTGCGCCCCCTGACGGCGCAGGAATGCGCCCAGATCGCCGGGCGCGCCGGGCGTGGCATGAAGGACGGCACGTTCGGTACCACTGGCGAGGCACGTCCTATGTCAGAGGCGCTTGTGGATGCCATCGAGGCCCATCGTTTCGACCCGATCGAGCGCGTGAGCTGGCGTAATGCAGACCTGGACTTCGCTACACCTTATGCCCTGCTCGACAGCCTGAACGCGCCCCCCCCGCGACGTGGACTCGTGGCCGGGAGACCAGCTTCCGACGTGCTCACGCTGGAGAGCCTCGCCGGCGAGGGCGACATCCGCGACGCGGCGCGTGGGCGCAAGGCGACACAGCTCCTCTGGGAGGTCTGCCAGATCCCGGATTTCCGCAAGCTGGGCGATGACTCGCATGTCCGGCTTTGCCACCGCCTGTTCCTTCACCTGCTCCAGGATGGCGGTATTCCCGCGTCGTGGTTCGACTCTCATATAGCCGGTTTTTCCCGGCTTGAGGGCGATATCGACACGCTCATGCATCGACTGACAGGGATTCGGATCTGCGCCTATGTGGCCGCAAGGAGCGAATGGAGCGATCGCGCGCAGCACTGGCAGGATCGGACGCGGGAAGTCGAGGACCTGCTTTCCGATGCCCTGCATGAGCGGCTGACCGCGCGCTTTGTCGACAGACGGGCCACCTCGCTCTTGCGCCGCCTCGATAGCGAGGGGGCCCGGGATCTGCTTTCGGCCGTCACGCGCGAAGGCCAGGTGATCGTGGAAGGACACGCAGTGGGGCGGATCGAGGGTTTCACCCTCATGCCCGACCGCGAGGAGGCCCTGCCGGAGAAGAAACTCATGATGCGCGCAGGTCGCCGCGCATTGCTGCACGAGATCCCACGACGCGTTCAGGCCCTCGTTACCGCGTCGGACGAGGCTTTCTCGCTCGATCCCGCAACGGGTCGGCTTTCGTGGGAGAATGTCGTGATCGCCCGACTGGTGCGCGGCACGGCGCTCCTCTCACCCGCCATCCAGATTCTCGGGGGGGAATTTGCGGATACGAAGCAGCGCGACCTCGTTCAGGAGCGCCTGCAGGATTTTGTCAGGGCCCATCTGCGTGCTTCCCTCGCGCCGCTCTATGCCCTGGCGGCCCTACGTCAGCCCAACCCGGCCCTGCGGGGGCTTACCCATCGTCTCATGGAATATGGCGGTGTCGCGCCTCTCCTTCCTCTGGAGCCAGCGAGCCATGGGGGACAGGCCATCGCCCATTTTCGCCGGCTCGGCATTCTGTTCACCCCGTACGGTGTCTTTATGCCCGCATTGCTCAAGCCCGCACCCATGACGCTCAGGGCGATCCTGCTCAGCCTGTGGCATGGTCATGCGCTCCCCTCCTTCGATGCCCGCCAGGTCACGTTCGACGCCCCCGCCATTGCGCCCCTGGCAACTCTGGGCTGGGTACATGCCTGCCGGGTGTGGCTGCGTTTAGACCGTGTCGAGAAGCTTCTCGGTGAGCTTCATCGGGCGACACGCCATGGCCCCTGCCCCTTGCCGGAGGGCCTGGCCGCCCGCTACGGCCTGCCGCCCAAAACCCTGATGGAAACCCTCAAGGCGCTCACTATCCGTGTGCACGCGCCCCTGACACTCGCGCCGGATCAGTTTGGTCCCGAAGCGCCGGCCCTGCTGCTCGGGCCAGTCAAAAACCGTCATCATGCTGCCCCGCGTCGAAAAGTGTCGCACGCAGCGCATGCCAACCGTCCATCGCCGGACAGTCCCTTCGCGGCCCTGGCCGCACTTGATCTGGGGAGGAAACAGCGTTGACGGCCGACAACGACAAGGATTGCCAGCGCCTAGACCTCTGGCTGTGGCATGCGCGTGTCTGCCGCCAGCGCAGCGACTGCGCCGCCCTGATCACCAAGGGGGCAGTGCGGATCAACCGACAGGTGACAAACAAACCCCATGCCCGCGTCCGGATTGGCGATGTATTGGGTTTGCCCGGACATCCCTGGCCCGAGATCAGGATCTGGCGTGTACTGGATCTGGCCGAGCGCCGCGGGTCAGCCACCCAAGCTGCCCTGCTCTATGAAGTCATCAGTGAGAACAGCGCTCCCTGACCGCGCTTTGCCTTATACGAAGTAAACATATGCTTGCCAGAAGCAGGAAGTTCCGCCTATCTGCGGCATTCCTTTTTGCATAATCCCCCTGGGGTGACTTACCCCAGTCGGGATCATCTCGGGCCGAGTGGCCCCAGCCTAAGATCGGAGACACCAATGGCCTATGTGGTCACCGAAAACTGCATACGCTGCAAATATACGGATTGCGTCGAAGTCTGTCCCGTCGATTGCTTCTATGCGGGTGAGAACTTCCTCGTGATCAATCCCGATGAGTGCATCGATTGCGGCGTTTGTGAGCCGGAATGCCCTGCCGAGGCGATCTTCCCCGACAGCGACGACCGAGCGACGCCGTGGCTCGAGGTCAACAGCAAATACGCGGCTGTCTGGCCCAACATCACGCGCAAGATCGACTCGATGCCCGATGCTGATGAATGGAAAGACAAACCGGGCAAGGACGCGATGCTGTCCCCGGAGCCGCACAAGGACTGATCTGGCAGAGGAGGCCCGACGCGTTCTGGGCCGACATTGGCCCCGAACGCCCTGGCAGGAGCGCGGCCCAAGGCGGTGTTTTCACCGGATCATCCGGTGACGGTCTCTGTGACTGAGACGCTTGAGATAAGGAAAAAGGCCCCGAGGATATCCTCGGGGCCGTTTTTCATGACGCGGCATTTTCGCTGCAGGCCCCGGCCCGTTAAGGGGGGCGCCTGCAGACGGGAAAATGTCAGCGCGACATCATATTCATGCTGACATCGTGAATGATGAAGATTGTTCCACCGACGATGATGAGCACGCAGATGACCGCGAAGGCAAATGCCGTGTTGTTCCAGGACTGGCTCGAGCTGCTGTTCATGTGCAGGAAGTAGATCAGATGCACGAAGATCTGAACCACTGCCAGCGCAGCGATGACCCCAAAGGTCATGCCGGGGGACATGAGGTGCATCTCGACGATAGCGAACGCCGCTACCGTCAGGATGGCCGCAATCACGAAGCCGATGATGTACGAGGCGAAGCTGCCGTGAGACTCGCCTTCGTGTTGATGGGTCGATGCTTGGCTCATCAGATCACACTCAACAGATAAACGAAGGTGAACACGCAGATCCAGACGATGTCCAGGAAGTGCCAGAAGAGGCTCAGGCACTGGAGTTTGTCCATGTAGCGTGTGCTGAACACCTGCGAGCTGAAGCTCTGGACCATCAGAACGGCGATCCAGACCAGACCACAGGTAACGTGAAGCCCGTGTGTCGCCACCAGCGTGAAGAAGGCGGAAAGGAACGCTGAGCGATCCGGACCGGCACCTTCATGGATGAGGTGAGCGAATTCCTTGACCTCGAGGACGAGGAAGCCCAGGCCGAGCAGGAAGGTGACGGCGAGCCATGCGAGCATGGCGCCCTGCTTGCGGGCATAGGCCGAAAGCATGCCGAAACCGAAGGTGATCGAGCTGAGCAGAAGGAGGGCCGTTTCCAGCCCCACCCCGTTCAGATCAAACAGCTCCTTGCCCGTCGGGCCACCGGCGAACTGGGTGCGCATGACAGCGAAGGTGGCGAACAGCGTTCCGAAAAGGAGGCAGTCCGTCATCAGATAGACCCAGAAACCGAACACGTTATTCGTGTGGTGGTGTTCGTGGTCGTCGATGCCGTGTGCGGTGCCGTGCGGCGTTGCTGAGATATTTGCCATTGTTATTCTGCCGCCTGTGCTGTCAGCGAGCGGACATAGTTTTCCTGGTCGCGTTCGATTTCGCTGACCGGGACATAGTAGTCCACATCATTGTTGAAGCTGCGCAGGATGACCGTTGCGAACACGCCGATAAGGGCGAGCGCTGCGAGCCACCAGATGTACCAGATCGCCGCGAAGCCGAGCACGAAGCTGAAGGCACCGACGAAGAAACCGGCAGCCGTGTTCTTCGGCATATGGATCGGTGCGAGCACCTTACCTTCATAGCTGCGACGGCCCATCTGCTTCTCGGTATGGAACGTATCGATACCGTGAATGTCAGGAAGGACGGCGAAGTTATAAGCCGGCGGAGGCGAGGACATCGACCATTCCAGCGTACGCGCATTCCACGGATCGCCCGTGAAATCACGGCTTTCCGGCAGGTTGCGGTCGCGGATAGACACGTAGATCTGCATCAGCTGGCAGACGACACCCAGAGCGATGACGGCAGCGCCGAAGCCTGCGATCAGCATCTGAACATGCCAGTCGGCATTGTCGTAATGGTTCATACGGCGCGTCATGCCTTCGAAGCCCGCGATATAGAGCGGCACGAATGCAAGATAGAAGCCAACGAACCAGAGCCAGAAGGCGCGCTTGCCCCAGGCCTCGTTCATCTTGAAGCCGAGAACCTTCGGCCACCAGAAGTTCAGACCGGCAACGTAACCGAAGTAAACGCCACCAATGATCACGTTGTGGAAGTGGGCAACAAGGAACAGCGAGTTATGCAGCACGAAGTCGGCTGCCGGCATCGCCATCATGACGCCCGTCATGCCACCGATGGAGAAGGTGACCATGAAGCCGATGACCCAGTACATGATGCCGTTGAACTGAATACGACCCTTGTACATGGTGAACAGCCAGTTGAAGATCTTCACGCCCGTCGGGACGGCGATGATCATCGTGGCCACGCCGAAGAAGGCGTTGACGTTCGGGCCTGCGCCCATGGTGAAGAAGTGGTGAGCCCAGACGATGAAGGACAGAACGCCGATCGCAAGCGTGGCGTAAACCATCACGCGATAGCCGAAGAGGGGCTTGCGCGAGAATGTCTGGGTGATTTCCGAGAACACGCCGAAGGCCGGCAGAACCAGAATGTAAACTTCCGGGTGACCCCACGTCCAGATGAGCGAAAGATACAGCTGAACGCTGCCGCCGCCATCATTGGTGAAGAAGTGCATACCCAGATAACGGTCGAGCGCGAGCTCCGCCAGAGTAACCGTCAGGACCGGGAAGACCGCCATGATCAGAACGACCGTGACGAAAGCCGTCCAGGTGAAAACGGGGAGCTGCATCCAGCCCATGCCCGGAGCGCGCATCTTCACGATGGTGACGAAGAAGTTCACGCCAGTGAGCAAGGTACCGACACCTGCGAGCTGCACCGCCCAGATGTAATAGTCCACACCGACACCGGGGCTGAACTGCTGCTCGGACAGAGGCGGGTAAACCAGCCAGCCGCACTGAGCGAATTCACCAATGAACAGCGAGACGTTGATCAGAACCGCGCTGATCGTGGTCATCCAGAAGCTCAGCGAGTTCAGGAACGGAAAGGCCACGTCACGTGCGCCGATCTGCAGCGGCACGATGACGTTGAGCAGACCCGTCATGAACGCCATGGCCATGAAGAAGATCATGATCGTGCCATGGGCGGAGAAGATCTGGTCGTAATGGTGCGGGGGCAGATAGCCCGGGTTGCCATTATAGGCCAGAGCGAGCTGGCTGCGCATCATGATGGCGTCGGCGAAGCCGCGGAACAGCATGACGAGGGCAAGCACGATGTACATGATGCCCAGACGCTTATGGTCGACCGAGGTCAGCCATTCACGCCACAGATAGCCCCATTTGCCGAAATAGGTGATGGCACCCAGAACGGCGAGAGCGGCAATAACGACACCGGTGAATGTGCCAACAAGAATAGGCACATCCAACGGTATCGCTGAAAGGGTTAACTTACCTAGCATGTGTCCCTATTCCTTCATCTGCATGTCGGACATGGCGGACTGCATGTGCATCACCTGACCTGTCGACTTGTCGATGACCGTACCATTATTGTACTTGGCCACGATCGTGTCGAAGAGGTTAGGCTGAACATGCGCGAAATACTTGACCGGTGCCGCTTCCTGGGGAGCAGCAACCTGCGGGTAGTCGGCTGAGTCGAGCGAGTCAGACGCGCCCTTCACCTTGTCGACCCACTGGTTGAAGTCATCATCAGTCATTGCCAGCGTACGGAACTTCATGTCCGAAAAGCCGCGACCCGTGTAATGCGCTGCTTCACCCAGATAATCGCCCGGCGCGCTGGCCAGAAGATGAAGCTGGGTCTGCATGCCGGCCATTGCATAGACCTGCGTGCCCAGACGGGGGATGAAGAATGACGTCATGACGGAGTCAGACGTGATGCGGAAGTTGATCGGTGTGTTCACCGGAACCGCAAGCTGGTTAACCGTTGCGATACCCTGATCCGGGTAGATGAACAGCCATTTCCAGTCGAGCGCCACAACCTCGACATTCAGGGGCTTGCGCCCTGCCGCCTCAGCCGAGTGAAGGGGGCGATACGGGTCGAGTGTATAGCTCGTCCAGATCGCAATCGCACCCAGAATGACGATCACGACCGCCGGAACACCCCAGACGAAGAACTCAATCTTCGTGGAATGATCCCAGTTCGGCAGATACTCGGCCGACTGATTACCCTCGCGATACTTCCAGGCAAAGAAAAGCGTCATCAGGATCACCGGAATCACGATGCACAGCATCACGCCCAGTTCGATCAGGATAACGTTTCGGTTCTGAATTCCCACCGGCCCACGCGGATCGAGCAGATCGAGCGTACAGCCAGAGAGAAGAAGTGCCGGCGCTAGCGGCAGGAGCCGCCGCAACTTCGGCAAAAGTCTATTGTTCATTGTCTGCCCCGCTCGTTGAACCGACCGTCAAGCTCTTTGGCTGCGCTACGCTGCCGCTCAACCCGACCACGGCTTGGTCGAACATGGCGACAACACCTTCAGGGGATGTCATCCATCTCTCCTATTCCAGTTGACGACGCATCGGTTGCGCAACGTGATACCTGCATCCGGCATTTGTCGAATGAAGATATAACGTTACGTATGCTGATGGCACATCGACCTTCAGCGTTGGTATGCGTCATCCTTGCCTCGCCTTACTTCAGCATGGAGTATTTCCGATCGGAAATCCCGCATGCCTGCACACCGGGCATCGGCGCCCAGCACTGTTCTGTTGTTTCCGCCCGATTGGCCAGCAAAGCAAGCACTGATCCTTACTTTTCCGGTGTCTGTTCACAATTTGAACACAGGCTAAAGCGTTGTTTTTCAGGAGGTTGAGGCAGAGAGGCACGTTTTCGCCTCAATTCATTGCGGATTTTTTAGATTCAGTTCAGATAGAAATGACAAGTTAATTAGACCGAAATAGTACGGATAAACAAAAACGGGGCGCATCTGAGATGCGCCCCGCCAAGTATACAGACAAGCTGGATACTAATTATCCGTTATTGTTATTACGAACGCCCATGAACTGGAGCAGAAAGGTGAAGAGGTTGATGAAGTTCAGATAAAGGGAGAGCGCATCATAAACACTGCGCTTGCCCATTTCCTCAGGGCCGACATAGGCTAGGTAGTATTGGTACGTAGCCCGTATACGCTGAGTATCGAATGCCGTCAGCACGGTGAACAGCGCGACACCGACCACACTGACAACGAACGCCATCATCGCGCTTTGGAGGAAGATATTCACCACCAACGCAATCACGAGCCCAATCAGACCCATGAACAGGAACGAGCCCAGGGAGCTGAGGTCACGCTTCGTGGTGTACCCCCAGAGCGACATAGCGGCGAAAGTCGCTGCAGTGACGAAGAACGTGCTCGCCACCGAGGTGTGCGTATAGACCAGCAGGATGTTCGAAAGGCTCGCCCCCATGACGGCGCAGAACGCCCAGAACAGACCCTGCGCCGCCTGGCGCGAAAGGCGATTGACACCAAACGACATGACCATAACGAACGCAAGCGGCGCGAAGATGGTCAGCATCCCGAGCCCTGTCGGGCGTATCTGCATCCCTGCCGGGGTCAGCACATGATGGAAAAACAGATCGCGCAGCGAAGTCTCGGCCACAGCAAAGGCCACAACGCCGGTGACAACCAGACCGGCCGTCATCCAGTTATACACGCTGAGCATGTAGGCGCGCAGACCGGCATCGACCGTATCGAAGCTGGCAGCCCCTGCTCTCTGCGACGGGCTGCTAGAACGAGGATTTGGAACGAAAGCCATGACACCCTTTCCTGAAATATGGCCGGACCGGCCTTTTGTCGTTTCAATGTGGCGTTTTTAACATAGCGGTCAAGTGAGGCAGGTCATCCGACATGCTAAGATACAGAGGCGACCCGTTCTGAAACCGGAGCGAAGCCGCGCGTTAAGGTTTGTGATGATAATGCAAAACCCTCACCACACGCCATCGAATTGCGCGCCCGAAGCGTCAGGCCCAGGCGCGGTCGCCACTGGCAAACCTCGGTAAGATAGCGCCACGCCAAAGCCTGCCCATCACGCATGCCGTTTGGGCCTTACCCCCTTTGCAGCAGGATCACTCCATGCGCCTCTTCACCGCTCTCGATCTTGCAAGCGAACATAAGCGCCTTCTTTCCTCTCTTCGTCGCCCGCTTGCAGGTGTGACCTGGTATCCCCCGGAGAGCTACCATCTCACGCTGCGCTTCATTGGCGACATACGCGCACGTCCCATGATGGAAGAGATCGACCATGCTCTGGCAGGAATCACGGCCGAGCCGTTCGACCTGACCCCTTGCGGTGTGGGATTGACCCCGCAAACGGCGCGCACGAGACTTTGGGCTGGTGTCGCCCCCTCCCCCAGCCTGACCACCCTTCAGTCGCGCGTTGAGAGCGTCCTGCGTCGCTGCGGGGTTGGTGTGGAAAAGAGGCGTTTCGTTCCGCATATCGCCCTTGGGATAGGTCCGGATGAGCCGGGCGCGGATATCATACGCTGGATGCAGCAAAATAATCTGATGCGCGGAAAAGCCCTGAGTGTGGAACATTTCACTCTCTTCCGCTCCCATCGCACAGCGGACGAGCCACATTACGAAGCTTGCGCCGACTATCCGCTCAGTGCCCATGCTCTGCCGCGGAACGAGGCATGGTGAACGCTCACGCCTCCGGGGGCGCTGGCGAAACTCTTGCAGATCTGGTCGGTCGTGTCCGGCAATGCCGCCTTTGCACGCCCCATCTTCCCCTTGGCCCCAAACCGCTTATCCACGTATCGCCGCATTCGCGGATCCTGATCGCGAGCCAGGCACCCGGGACCATCGCTCATGAGAGCGGCAAATCCTTCTACGACCCTTCCGGTCGCAGATTGCGCGACTGGATGGGCCTGGATGAGGAAGCGTTTTACGATACGAACAAGGTCGCGATCCTGCCCATGGGGCTTTGCTATCCGGGACGCCTCCCCAATGGGGGCGACAAACCACCCAGAGCTGAATGTGCGCCGGCCTGGCGCGATCAGGTCCTTGCGCGTCTGACCGAACTGCGCCTGGTTCTGCTCGTCGGGTCCTACAGCCAGCATTATACGCTGGGTCGCGGCGCCGTTACGGATCGGGTCCGGGAATTCAGGCGCTATCTGCCGCGGTACTTCCCACTCCCACACCCCTCATGGCGCACAGGAGTGTGGGAAAAGCGCGCGCCCTGGTTTAAGGCCGAGGTCATCCCTGCCTTGCGCGAGGCCATACAAAAAGCGCTATCGGACGATAACCCACCCTCCGGGACTCATCCTGTCTCAATGGCACAAGAACGGAATGGCTCAGCCTAGCGCGCGTACGTGCTTCAGCGTGGACACGACAAAACCCTCCAGCCCCGCGAACAGGATCTGAATGCCGATGCAAAGGAGGATCAGAGCAGCCAGCCGACTGACGATGCGCGCCCCGGTGCGCCCAAGCGAACTGACGATCCGCTCGGCATAGCTGTACAGCACGACCACCGTCAGGGCGATGGCAAGGACTGCCAGCGACAGGCCGATGATATAGCTTGCTGAAGATGCGCCCAATGTACGCCCCGAGCTGAGAGCAATCGCCACGGCGATGCTCCCTGGTCCGACAGTGAAGGGCATGGCCAGTGGAAAAAATGCGCGGTCGCCCAGATCATTATCCTGGTTGGCCGTATCGTGATCGAAGACCTGCCGTTCCTTGCGCGCTTCGCTCTCCTCTGGTGCAAGGAGCAGCGTCCAAGCGCGGGAAGCCACTACGAGCCCGCCGGACACGCGCAGGGCGTCGATAGTGATACGGAAAAAACTCAGGATCCAGCCACCGAGCCAGACCGAAACCATGAGGATGATAAAGGAATAGAACCCGACCGTACGGGCAAGCTTTACGACCTGAGGACGTGGCCGACCCAGCGTCGTCTGAGCGAAGATGAGGGAGGCCCCGAGCGGATTGACGATGGAAAACAGCGCCGAATACGCCATGAGCCAGATTGCGGTGACATCACTGAAATTGACAGGCTGCGTCAGCACATGCGGCAGATGCATTACCCTGCCCTGTCGTGACGCGCCTTGACGGACAGAAAATTCCGCGAATGCAGCAAGCGACGCAAGCGCCGATGCTCGCCGTCCAGAACTGCCCGCACGGCCTGCAGATCCTGGGCAAGGCAGCACAGCACTCCACTCTCCCCCGGGCCATTGGGACACACGGTCATGCCGATGTCATGATAGACCCCAAGCAGAGCCTGGCCCACCTTGATAAAGACAGGATGGCGCCCTTCCTCCACGGCAAGATCGCGCAGACGCCAGATCGCGGCAATGCATTCGGCCTCCGCGCCCGCCGGATCCCCAACTCCAATAATAAATTGACCCGTTCGCAGAAACGGAATGCCTGCCAGTCCGTTGTCGTTCAGTATAAGCCCGCTCGGACGCCTAGGACCCAGCTCCTCAAGAGCATGAGCAAGGTTTTTATACAAGACCTCACTCTCACTGTTCCACGGGCGCACCAGTACATGGCTGCGCCTCAACATCTGGATGACCGCAACAATACCGAAAACAGCAGAAACACCCAGCGCCCAGCGTACAACAGACGTATGCGCATCATAAATGAGCGAACGCCACCAGGAATGGCCAAGGTGGTGTCGCAGCGCAAACAGTCCCACACTGGCGAGACTGACGACCCAGAGAGTTACAGGCGCCATAAGAGTCGGGCTGAGCGGCTCAGCAAACAGCTTTGCCTTGCGGTAATAGCAGGACCGAAATGGCGCGATCAGGAACATCACCATCATCAGACAGAGCGGGATGCCGAGCGGACCCTGACGCAGAATCACAAGCGGGATAGCCAGACCGAGCAGGGTCAGTGCGGCACGCCATGCGGCCGTAACGCGCTGCGCCAGCCCTGCCGCCACACCCACCAACATCACCCCCGTCAGGCAGAGCAGAAATTCAGCTGCCTGAAGCATGAGATGGGTAAAGGCGCTGCCGACCAGGGGCGCTGGTACCGCCACCGCATAGAACACGAGCAGAATGCCGGTCCCGGCAACCACCCCCGTTGCGACCGTGACCGAAAAATCCGCTTCTGATTCGCGCACGACCTGGCTGGGGCGGCGTACGGCCAGAGCCCCCGCCACCGCACCGCGACGGCGCGCCCAGGCGGCATCCCCACGCAGAAACAGCTCATGGGCTGCAAACATGCCACCCGCGAGGAAAAGCGGGATGATGTAATAGAACAGCCGGAACGTGAGGATGACGCCGAGAATCTGCGGTGTCGGCAGATAGGGCCCGAGCGCGAGCAACATGGCCCCGTCAAACACCCCCAGACCGCCTGGCACGCTGGCCACGAGGCCTGCCGTGTAGGAGGCGATATAGATCGCCAGAAAAGCCGGGAAACCGATCGCCGCCTGGGGAGGCAACAGCACGTAGGCGATCATGGCCGTCATGGCCATGTCCGCAGCACTGACCACGACTTGGGCCAGGGCCACGCGAAACCCGGGTACATCAAGTGTGTACCGCCAGATGCGCATCTGGCGGTACCGCAGGGAGACGCCCAGATAGGCGAGCACACCCAGCCAGGCTACCGCACCGGCCAGTTGCAGCACCATGTGGGGAAGATGATCGACCAGCGGTATGTGACCCGGCTCGAACAGGAACACGCCGCCGATAAGCGCCATGGCGCCCAGCAGATAGGTCGTAGAGCAGAACGCGATGATCTGGGCGATACCGCCGGGTGAGACGCCCCAGTTGCGATAGAGCCGAAAGCGTACCGCAGCACCCGAAATGGCCGAGCATCCAAGATTATGCGAGAGCACATAGGAGCAGAAAGCGGCGAAGGCGGTCCTCAGAAAGGACTGCTTTGTGCCGATATGATAGCAGGCCAGCCGGTCGTAGAAGGACAAGATGAAGTAGGAGAGCACCGTGCATCCCACACCGGCAGCGAGCGCCTCGGCCGGAATAGACTGAAATGCTGTCCTGATGTCAGCCAGAGAGAGCGATTTGAGCTCCTTCTGGATGACATAGATGGCCGCAACGAGAAGAATCAGCCCGAGCAGCGCGGGCAGCCGACAAGCCAGACGGCGCCACCCACTCGCCGAGCGGGGCTCGCTTTCCTCACAGCTGCTTTTTGTCTGTTCCTGAACGGTCATGAACCCTCAACCAAGGAAGCTGATCGTCTCTGTTGCGGTCACTTTCACTCTGCAGCGTCAGAAATGTCACGGGCGAGCGCTCCCTCGATCAGCGAAACCGTTTCCGGCAGGCCGAACAGGGAAGCGAAGATCCCGAAACGTGGCCCTTCTGTCTGGCCAAGCAGAACCTCATAGAGGCACCCAAACCAGGCACGGAGGGGCTGAATCTGATGCTTTTTGCCGATTTCGAAGACGATATCCTGAACCTCGACGGGAGATAGGCCGGGATCGGCAGTTTTCAAGGCATCTGCCAGATCCTGAAGCGCAACGCGTTCAAGATCGGTCGGCGCACGGAATGTCTTGGCCGGTCGCACGAACTCCTTGAAGTAGACCAGGGCGTGCCCGACCAGACGATCCACGTAAGGGTGGGTTTCCGGCGAAAGGCTCGGATCATAACGGCGCAGGAACTTCCAGAGTGTGTCGCTGGATTCCGCATTGGCCACCGAGGCCAGATTGAGCAGCGCGGTGAAGGAAACCGGGCTGGACAGACGCGTATCAAGCGCGCCGCCATGGATGAACCATGCAGGATTGGCGCGCAGCACTGACTCATCCTCGGTCACCACGGCCTTGTCGAGATTGGCCAGATACTCGTCCATCGCACGCGGGATCACATCGAAGAACAGACGCTTGGCACGTGTGGGCTGGTTGAACATGTACTGCGCCAGACTCTCGGGGGGCGCATAGTGCAGCCATTCTTCTATCGACAGGCCGTTACCCTTGGATTTGCTGATCTTCTGGGCGTTCTGGTCAAGGAAGAGCTCATAGGTGAGCCCAGCCGGGGGCGCCTTGCCCAGAATACGGCAGATCTTGCTCGAGAGCTTGACGCTGTCGATCAGGTCCTTGCCCGACATTTCATAATCGACGCCCAGCGCATACCAGCGCATGGCCCAGTCGGCCTTCCACTGCATCTTGGCATGACCGCCAAGCACAGAGGTCTCGAAGGTCTCGCCCGTTTCAGGGTCCTGCCACTGCACGGTCGCGGCAACAGGATCAACCTTGGTCACCGGCACCTGCATGACCTGACCGGTGCGCGGATGGATGGGCAGAACTGGCGAATAGGTTGCGCGGCGCTCGGCGCCGAGTGTCGGGGCGATGGTTGCCACCACCTCGTCATGCACTTCAAGCATGCGACGCAGGGCCGCATCGAAACGCCCCGAGGTGTAATAATCCGTGGCGGAAGCGAATTCGTACTGAAACCCGAAACGGTCCAGAAATTCGCAGAGCATGGCATTGTTGTGGGCCGAGAAACTCTCGAAGCGACCAAAAGGATCGGGAATTCGGCTGAGCGGTAGACCAAGATGCTTGGCGAGCATCTCCTGATTGGGCACATTGGTCGGCACCTTGCGCAGCGCGTCCATATCATCGGAAAACGCGAGAAGACGCGTCTTGCGACCGGTCAGACGCTCATAGGCAAGACGCACCCAGGTTGTACGTGCCACTTCGCCGAACGTGCCGATATGAGGCAGGCCTGAGGGCCCGTACCCGGTTTCCAGAAGGGCCGGAGCCTCTCCGCCGCGCGCCTCGACATGCGCCGCGATTTTTCGCGCCTCCTCGAACGGCCAGGCTTTTGGCAGGGCGAGAGCATCGGGAGGGACAGGAGCGGTGTTTTGGACAAGGTCGGACATGATTGGATGAAAACTAGAAATAGTTCCGTTCCGGGTCAAGCAACATGGCGTTATGCGCCCCGTGCGCACCCCCCTAATACCGCATAATAACCCTATCGATCGATTAATTGCGCATCGCTTGCCACGCTGTGATCTCCTCCCTCTTGTGAAACCTGAATACGCATCCTGGCCGCCCGATGCGCGAGAAGGATCACGTTCACCCGCAGTTTCGTCCCTGTAAAAGACGTTCGGGCGGACGAAGCGTGAACACGCACTGGCGATCTGGGTCCGCTGCCTCTATCATGAGGGCGATGCCCACGCCCTCCCGCGCTTCGCCCTATGATGCCCCCGCCCTGATCACGACGCGCGCGCGTGCCTCAATTCTCACGCCCGATGGCGAGATCCTGTCGCTCGATGCAAGCGAGTCTGCGGCCGTGCTGGCCACCCAGCCCCCTCCGCTGCTCATCCATGGTCCAGCGACCATTCGCCGTCTGGGCCTGACCCCGCCCGGACAGGTTGTGCCCTGGTTCGACTTGCTGGAGTTGTTTCTCTTCCTTTTCCCGACGCGCTCAGTGGTACCCACACCGCGCGGCATGGGGCTGGCGCTCGGCCTGACGCCTCCCGACCCTTGCGAGGCCGATTTCCTCCTGCTGATCCTTGAGAGCCTCCGCCAGGCGCTCGAGGCCATGAAGGACAGCCGCGAAGCGGAAACGCTCAGCGCTCTCCTACCCCTCCTGTCGCGCGCAGGCTGGGTCTGGTCGGGCTTTGTCGAATCCGTCCTGCAGGCCAATCCGGGCCAACATCGCCACCCTTATGAGGCGCTGCGCGTCTGGCGTCGTCTCCCGCGCTGGGAGGAAATGGCCCAGAGACCGCCGCCGGGCAGCCGTCCGGTTGCCCCTGCCGAAGCCCGTCTGCGCCTGACACGCATTCTTGGTGACGGGGCGGAAACACGCCCCGGCCAGGCCGATTACGCCTCGGCAGTGACCCAGGCCCTGGCCCCTCGCGAAGGCGCAGGCATTCCTGAAATTGTGCTGGCCGAGGCCGGGACGGGCACAGGCAAGACCCTGGGTTATATCGCCCCCGCCAGCGTTTGGGCGGAGCAGAATGACGGACCCGTCTGGATCTCGACCTATACGCGGCATCTTCAGCGCCAGATCGAGCAGGAGGTAAGGCGCCTCTATCCCGATGAGTCAGAAAGACGCGACGCGGTCGTGCTGCGCAAGGGTCGCGAGAATTATCTCTGCCTTCTGAACATGGAAGATGCGGTCAACACGCTTGCCTCGCGCCCTGCCCCCTCGTTTCCTGCCCTGATCGGTCTTGCCATGCTGGCCCGATGGGCCGAGGCGAGCGAAGACGGGGATCTGATGGGGGGCGATCTGCCTGGCTGGTTTGGCGATATCTTCGGCGCCGGTACCCTGTTCGGCATGGCCGATCGCCGGGGCGAATGCATCCACGGAGCCTGCCCGCACTACCAGACCTGTTTCGTCGAGCATTCCATCCGACGCGCACGGGGTGCGAGGCTCGTGATCGCCAACCACGCCCTTGTCCTGTCGCAGGCCAGCTGGTCCAGCCTCGGGCGCGACGACGTGCCAGATGAGGACCAACTCCCGACCCGTTATTTCTTCGATGAAGGGCATCATCTTCCCGAGGCTGCCGATAGCGCCTTCTCCCTCGCGCTTTCCGGGCTTGAAGCGGCGGAATTACGCCGATGGCTGCTTGGGGCCGAGGGGAGCCGCTCCCGGGCGCGTGGGCTTCGTCGCAGGCTGGAGGATCTGGTGGCGGGATCGCCGGTACTCGACGCCCCGCTCGAGGCCATATTGGGTGCGGCTCACGGGCTTCCCGCCCCCGGCTGGCTGGGCCGCCTGAACGGTCAGGACGATGCCCCGCAGCCTGCCGTGCCGGAACTAATCACCAATCCTTCCGAACAGTTCTTTCAGGCCCTGAGGGCTCAGCTTGAGGCACGCCGTATCGGCGCGCAGGGAAACGACTCCTCGGAATGCGGCCTGCATCCTGCTGGCGAGGCGCTGCGAGAGGCCACTGCCCCACTCGACACGGCACTGCGCCGCCTGCTGGCACCGCTCAATACCCTTGTGGAGCGTCTGAAAGCGCTGCTGAGTGAGCCCGACGATGCGCTCGAGGCGGCGCAGCGCCTGCGCATAGAGGCCATGATCCGCTCCCTGCGTCGGCGCGCCATCGCGCGGGTCGAGGGCTGGATCGCCATGCTCGATACCGTACTCGACCCGCAGGACGAAGCCCAGAGCGCCTATATCGACCTCATCCGCGCCGAGTATATCCCCGGACGCCCCGGTGAGCAGGATATCGGGCTCCATCGCCACTGGCGTGACCCGACCATCCCCTTTGCCTCGGTCATGCAGGGCCCGGCGCATGGCATGCTCATCACCTCGGCGACGTTGCGCGACCAAACGCCCGCCCGAATGAATGATGGCCCTGATCCGAGACAGGTCGAGCAGAGCTGGCATGCGGCCGAGATCCGTCTGGGAACCCCGCATTTCATCAAGCCACCCTTCAGGGCCTCCCTGCTCAGCCCGTTCGATTACGCGCGCCAGACGCGCGCGCTCGTCGTGACCGATATACCGCAGAATGATCTCGATGCGCTGGCCGGCGCCTATCGTCTGCTGTTTCTGGCATCGCAAGGCGGCGCGCTGGGACTGTTCACGGCCATCTCGCGCCTGCGCGCCGTCCATCAGCGTATCGCCGCACCACTCGAAGAAGCCGGGTTGCCGCTCTATGCCCAGCATGTCGATACGATGGATAATGCGACCCTGGTCGACATCTTCCGTACCGAGCTCCATTCCTGCCTGCTAGGCACCGATGCGATGCGCGACGGCGTGGATGTGCCGGGTCAGGCGCTGCGTCTGGTCGTTTTCGAGCGCACACCATGGCCCCGCCCAGATATCCTGCATCGCGAACGGCGCAAGGCTCTCTCCCCCGATGACCCGCGCGATTACGATGACAGGCTGACCCGCATGAAGCTGCGTCAGGCCTTCGGGCGGCTGATACGCAAGGGCGATGACCGGGGTGTATTTGTCATTCTCGACCGGCGCATGCCCTCGCGGTTGCTCTCCGCCTTTCCGGAAGGGGTCTCTATCGAACGGGTCAGTCTTGCGGAGGCTGTTCGACAGATCGGCGCGTTCCTGCCCGGCGTCGACACCGGCGACGTCCCGCATGCAGGGTCTATTCCGAGGATAGAGTTAGACGAATGAGGCACATCCTGTGAACGAGACAGCCCTGATCTCGCTGTTCGGCGATGCGCTTGTGGCAACTGGCGACCGGATCGAGGGTACCGTGCTCGATGACCTGTCACGCCCGTTTCTCGGCATCGATCCGGTCAGACAATGCATGTTCAATGCGCCAGCCGGGCTGACCCTGTATCAGACATCGCCCGCGCTCTATCACCTGCGCGATGCAACCGGCAGGATCTGGTCCTGCGCGCCTGACGGAACCCGTGACGAGGCGATGGACCGTCCGAGCTGGTGCACCCTCTCCTGCCTCGCCCTGAGGCGATTTCCCGCCATCGCCCCCGCCTCGGATGCATTCTCGCCCATACCGCGCCGACTGCATTTCATCTGCAACGACCGAGCGACGCTCGATCCAGCGCTTGTCGCCAATATCGAGCGTACCGCCGCGATCAATCCCGGCTGGGAAGTCACCCTCTGGGACGAAGCCGCGCGTTTCGAGTTCATCACCGAGCATTATGGCTGGGATGTGCTCAAGCTCTATCTGATGATCGGGCCGGAATATGGCGCAGCCAAGGCCGATCTGTTCCGCTATTTGCTGATCTACAAGCTAGGCGGCGTGTATCTCGATCTGAAATCCACCACTGCACGCCCTCTCGATGCGATCTTGCGTGAAGACGATACATTCATCCTCTCGCAATGGAACATGTCAGGGTCCGGCGTGCACAGGAACTGGGGGCTCGGTGCCACCATCGCCCATGTGAAAGGCGGCGAGTATCAGCAATGGTTTCTGATCGCCCGACCGCTCCACCCCTATCTGCGCCGGGTGATCCAGCTCGTTCTGACAAGGATCGCGATCTATCGCCCCGATCTGCATGGGATCGGCGCGGTCACGACGTTCAACGTCACCGGACCGCATGCCTTTACCAAAGCCATCTATCCTGTGCGCGACGATCATCCGCACAGGATGATCGATTCCGAAACGGAAGGACTCGTCTATTCAATGATGGAAGACCATCGCGCACGCAGCGGCAGTAATTATCGTACCGCTCAGACGGCCCTCGTGACAGGCAATGAAACCTATCGCCTTTGAGTGCACGCGCACCCGGCGCGCAGTCTTACGCCTATCCCGTCAGGGCAGCGGAAAATGTGACACCCCGGCATGAATGCCGGGGCGCGTAGAGGGATCAGAAATTGACCCCAGCCTGCAGGAAAACATAGCGCCCGTAATAAAGGTCGCCATAAAGACCAGCGGCGCTGTTGGTCGAGGCATCGGCAACAAAGGGCGGCTGCTTGTCGAACAGATTGTTTACGCCCGCCTGGAACGTCCATTTGTTCAGGCGATAATCGATCGTCAGATCGTGCGAGAACACGCCGGGGGTCTTGTAGCGGCCATAGCCAAGGGCCGTGCTCAGATCCTGCGATCCGTTATTCCAGACCATGCCACCCGTATATTTCATCATATAGGTGACGCCCCAGTTGCCGTGCTGCCAGTTGACCGTCGCATAGTCACGCACGCGCGGCTGGCCCGTTCCCGACTGGTACATCAGGCGACCGGCATAGTTGTACCACTGCCCACCCGGCTCGTTCTGCTGCAGATAGCTGATGAGCTGCTGGAAGTTGTTGCCCAGGGTCACTACATCCTTGCGCGTCACGCGGATACGATAATCGAGATCGAAATCGATGCCGCTCGTCCGCAGACCGCCGATATTGGCGTAGTAATCCGTCACCGAGTTCAGCTGATCTGTGCTCGAGACGCGGGTGATGTTGTTGCAGTAATTCGTACTGGCTCCCGTGTAGCACTGATCGAGAATGTACTGGGAACTCAGATACGAGACCATGTTCTTGATCGTGTAATGCCAGTACTCCACCGAAGCCGAGAGGCCCGGCACCCAGCGCGGGGTGATCACCGTACCAATTGTATAGGTGCGACCGGTTTCCGGCTTCAGTGAGGCGTTACCACCGTAAAGCGTCGGCACCTGACCCGAGTTTGCCGCCACAAAGGTCGAGGTATTGATGCCCTGCTTGGCACAATTGGCCACGACATTGGCAGAAAGCGAGCCATAGGAACTGGCCTGGGCGCAGGGATCAGTTGCCGACGCATAACCAAGGCTGCCACCCGAATAGAGCTCGTAGACATTCGGCTGACGATAGGAGGTGCCGATCGTGGCGCGGAAGCGAATATCGCGGATCGGTGCCCAATTGATCGAGGCTTTCCAGTTCTTGGTGCCACCGAATGTGCTGTAGGACGAATAGCGGCCCTGGGCGTCGATGGTGAGATCCTTCGCGAGGAACACATCACGCAGAAGCGTGGCCTTGCCTTCCAGATAGCCTTCCGTGACGTTGAATCCGCCGCCAGTATAGGAGGCCGAGTTGGTCAGCGTATCGCCAGAGGCCACGACGGCATCTGGATGATAGGCCAGCTGTTCGCCACGATGTTCCATACCAAGCGCGAAGCCCAGATCGCCGCCGCCCTTCCAGGGCATGGTCGCGACATGGTTATTATGCATACGCAGATTCAGGTCGCGCAGCTGGTAATAATAGTGATCGTGACTGGTATAATTCGAATAAGCCGCAGCAGCCGAAGAAAGCGGCTTGAACGGATCGGACAGGACGCACCCCGACGACGTCTGACAGACCGAAGGGTTGTACACGAGAGCCGAGCTTGAGTCGGTCGGGTCAACCTGCTCCAGACCGTATTCCTGCAGAAGCTTCGCATAATTGCCCACGCCGGACATCTGCGAGGTCACCTGATTCCAGCCATAGGTGTAGGACAGATCGTACATCCAGCCATGGGTGATCTCACCCTTGGCCCCTGCGATGGCAGTATAGGTGTCTGTCGCCGTCTCGGTCCGACGATTGCCCCATTCGCCATAGCGCTTGTACATCAGCACATCTTCGCCAAACGTGTTGTAGGGCGCGTCAGCAGGGATGACGAGGCTGGATGGCAGATTGGACGGATAGATGCTGCCCGTCATCGGCTCCGGCGCCAGAGTGGTGCTGGAGGTACGGTGGCTGTACTGGAAATTGGCATAGGGCGTGAAATGGCTGTTCACGTCATAATGCGCGTCAAAGGACAGCGTGGAGTTTTGCAGCGAATTCGTCAGGGATTGCTGCGAACCGTAATTATACCGATCGGCAGAGGTCGCGGTGTGATAGCCGGTCCCGCTGGCATTCGGCACATAAGTGCCTGAATCCGTGAAGTACTTGCCCGTGGTCGGGATGGACGAGCCAAACAGCAGATCGGACGCATCGGTCGGGTCATTGGTCTGCACATTACGCGACCAGGCGCGGTTGCGCTGCATGATGCCGCTCTTGGTCATGTAAGACCCGAACAGCGTCACATTGCCCTTGCCGTGATCGAAATTCCAGCCCTTGTAGCCGGAGATCTGGCCCGTCTGGCCATCGCCGACATCGGTGATACCGCCACGAACGGTGATGTTTGCATCGTTCAGGTCGTGGCGCATCTTGATATTGATGACGCCCGCAACCGCATCGGCACCGTAGAGTTCAGAGCCGCCATCCTTGAGAATTTCGATGCTCTGAACCTGATAGACGTTGATCGTGTTCAGATCGACGCAGCTGTTATTGCCGTTGAGCGTCGTGCGCTTGCCATCGATGAGCACCAGCGTGCGGTTCTGGCCGAGGTTACGCAGATCAACACATGAAGAGCCGCCTGTGCCGTTGGTCTGCGAGTTATAGGTGCCCGATGAGCCGACCGAGGGCAGACGCTGCAGATAGTCGCCCACCGTCGTGGCGCCCGTCTGCATGATCTGCTTGGCGGTGACGATCTGCACCGGATTGGCATTGGCGTTGTTCGACGTGCTGAGCGCCGAACCGGTCACGACGATATTCTCGCTCCCGCCGCGGCCGGTCGAATCATTGACCGGCGCAAAGGCATTACGCTGTGCCGTAGCCGTACGCGTGACGGGCATGGCAGACGACGCAGCCGCCGGAGCTGCCGCAATAGATGCCGGGGCCGGGCGGCGGACGCTGTTCTGCGCGCTTTTGGATCCCGTACGCTTATGAGCCTTGTGAGTCGTCGTCCCTATTGAAGACGACGATGCAGCAGCGGCTTGCGCAGCGTGGAAATGCCCGAGGGCCAGTCCGGCGCCGAGTGTGGAGACAAGCAGCAGTCTTTGCTTGTTCCTGATGATCTTCATGATGCTTTTGACCTCCAGTAAGGCGTTCTGGAAGCGAAAAGATTTCACAAACGAAATTACGTCCAGAGGGTTATTGCGGATCTGGGCGCGCAGAAGCGGATCATTGTATTTTTATCACAAAGTTACTTACCTGAGTTGTAAATTGAACTCATATATTACTTTCGGTTATTATAGATACACTTTTGAAATAATCAGACTCACTCAGAAACGTTTTCGGAGATAACGTCTTTCCGGACGGGGAATGCAGACAGATGGGTAGATGATCACCCCTTGAATATCTCTCATCGATGGGGAAGAGGCGCCATCCCATGCGGGATTTGCGCGCCGTCCGTGAAATCGAGGTGAATCTCTCAGGCGCTGCGGGTCGAGAAATACGCCGTGAAAGCCCGCAATGCGGAAGGTACGTGTTTGCGGGAGGGATAATAGAGGTGAAAGCCCTCTCCCACTGACGTCCATTCGGGCAGGACGAGTTCAAGCGCGCCACAATCGAGAGCCGCTCGGGCTCTGTCCTCAAGGCAGTAAAACAACCCTCCCCCTGCACAGGCGCAGGCCAGCGATAATTCGCTATCGCCCAGAATGACCTGGCCCGGCACATCGAGCGCGCATTGTCGTTCGCCTCTGCCCAACTCCCAGGAACAGAGCCGTCCGGTTCCCGTGCGGATACGAATGCAGCGATGGCGCATCAGATCCTCTGGCTGGCGGGGACGTCCCATGACGTCGAGATAAGCCGGCGCACCCACAACAACCCAGTTGAGATCGTCGGTCAGACGTCTGGCAATCATGCCTTCAGGGACAGTGCCCCCATAGCGTATGCCCGCATCGAACCCCTCGGATACTGCATCCACGACGCGATCATCCACCACGATATCGAGCTCGATGGCGGGATAAAGCGCCATGAACGCCGCCAGCCTTGGCGCCAGGAGCAAAGTCGCTGCATCGCGCAGGGTCGTGATACGCAACCTGCCCGAGGGAAGCCTCCGAAAAGCCTCAAGCTGCGCCAGCGAGGCGTCGATCCGCTCGAAATGCGGGGCGATCTCCGCAAGAAGCATCTCACCCGCGCCGGTAAGCCTGACCTGCCGTGTCGTCCGATGGAATAGTCGCACGTCCAGTCTGCGCTCGAGCTGCGTCATGGCATGGCTCAGTGCCGAACCCGTCACGCCCCGCTGCAAGGCCGCCCGGGTGAAGCTGCCCACCCGGGCGATGGCAAGAAAGCTTTCCAGACTGTCCTTGCTGATCCCACTCGCGTTCATTCGTGAATTTCTTTCATCTCACCATCAAAATGAGCGCTGTAAACCGGAAATGGCCCGGAATGTTCCCTGTCCCGGCGATCAGACGGATCGCTTTCAGGAAAGGACTCACCCCGTGACCCATCGCCCCCTTGCTCTCGTGACCGGCGCTTCATCCGGCATCGGCTTTGAACTTGCGCTCGAATTTGCGAGAAACGGATATGATGTCGCCCTCTCCGGATCGAGCGCGCAGATTTTCGATGCCGCAAAACACATTGAGGACCTTGGTGCGACCGCTTATGCCCATCGGGCCGATGCAGCGACCCATGAGGGGGTGGAAAGCTTCTGGCAATTTACTCTAGGGCTTGGCCGACCTCTTGAGGCTGCGGCTTTGAATGTCGGGATTGGGCTCGGGGGCGCTTTCATTGATACGGCCCTGGAGGACGACCTGCGCGTGATTGCGATCAACATCACCGGCACTGTCCATATGGCCAAGAATGTGGCGCGCTTCATGGTCGCACAGGGCCACGGGCGTATCCTCATCACCTCCTCGGTCTCTGCGACGCTCCCCACACCTTTCGAGACCGTCTATGGCCCCTCGAAAGCCTTCGGCTTCATGTTCGCCGAATCCCTGCGCGAGGAACTGAGGGGAAGCGGCGTCACCGTCACTGCCCTGCTACCGGGCGCCACGGATAGCCGCTTTCACAAAAATGCTGGCATGGCGCGCAGCGCGATCGATCAAGGCTCCAAGAATGACAAGACCCTGGTGGCTCGTCAGGGCTACGAGGCCCTGATGAAGGATCTCGACCATGTTGTGGGCGGTGATGATGCGACCAGGCGGATGGTGGAGGAAAACAGGCTCACGCCTGAACCCGTCAAGGCGGCGCGCCATGCCCGACTGACGCGCCTGAATCCCTGAGCGACTTTCCTTTGCTCGCGACCTCTCCAATCATGGAGAGGCCATAGGCGTCTCCCGAAGACTATTGCTTCAGAGAGACTGCCCGCCCGAAACCTCGATACGCTGCGCGTTCACCCAGCGATTATCCTCCGAAAGGAGCGAAGCGATCATGGGGCCGATATCCTCGGGCACGCCCACGCGCCCGAGCGCGGTCAGCCCGGCAATATGGCGGCTGATCTCGGGATTGTCGCGTACCATGCCCCCCGAGAAATCGGTCTGAATGGCACCGGGCGCGACAACATTGGCCGTTATCCCCCGTATCCCGAGTTCCTTGGCCATATAACGCGTCATAACCTCTACGGCCCCCTTCATCGAGGCGTACACGATCCGGCCGGGGAAGGTGAAACGGGTCAGACCGCTGCTGACATTGAGAATACGCCCGCCATCCCGGAGCAAGGGCAGAAGCGCCTGCGTCAGGAAGAAAGGCCCCTTGAGATGCTCGCGATAGATCCGGTCGAACTCATCCTCAGTAGTATCGGCCAGACCGCCATTATGCGCGCTGCCCGCATTGTTGATGAGATAGTCGAAATGGGTGAGGCCCCATCCCCTCAGGATCTCGTCCACAGAAGTGGCAAATTGCGCAAAGCTGCGTGTATCGCCAACATCGAGTTGCAGGATGGCGGCCTTCACCCCTGCCGCATGGGCGATGGCCATGACGGTCTCCGCGGCTTCTCGATTGCCCTGATAGGTCAGGATCGCGCCAATACCCCGCTTCGCCAGAGCCTCGACTGTAGCGCGTCCAAGGCCGCGGCTGCCGCCCGTGATCAGGGCGATAGGCTGATGCTGTGTCATGATGCTGTTTCCTCTCGCTGGTGATGAGCGCAACATTCCATGCGGTGAGGCTTGCGATAAGGCAGGAAGACCTGTCATCATTGTTCCGTAATACGGAATAATCAGATGGATCGACTGGCGAGTATCGACCTCTTCCTGCGTATCATCGAGCGCGGCAGTTTCAGCGCGGCAGCCGCATCCTGCGGGATCTCCCGACCTGCAGCGACCGCAGCCATACAGGCGCTCGAGCAGCGTCTCGGTGCGCGATTACTGCATCGTTCTACGCGCCATGTACAGCCCACCGAGGAAGGCAGACTTTATTACGCCCATTGCCGGTCGATCGTCGCATCGCTGGAAGAAGCCGACAGATCCATCGGCTCCGCGCTCTCGGGCGTGATCCGCCTCGATACGGTCGGGCATCTGGCTCGCACGATCATCCTGCCCGCTCTTCCCGAGTTCCTCTCCCGCCATCCGGGGCTCACCGTTCATCTGGGCGAAGGCGAGAGGCTTGTGGATCTGTTGCGCGAGGGCGTCGATTGTGTGGTGCGTGGCGGCCCTCTACCCGATAGCGACATGATTGCCCGTCCGCTTTGCCTTTTGCCCGAGGTCACGGTGGCCAGCCCGGACTATCTGGCCCGCCATGGCACGCCGCGCAACCCGGATGATCTGGACGGGCACTGCATGATCGGTTTTGCGTCTTCCCGCACGAAGCAGATCCTGCCACTGGAATTCAGCCTTGAAGGCCGTCTTGTCGAACGCCTGCTACCGGCCAGGCTGCTCGTCTCCGGCGCCGAGTCCTCGGCAACCGCGGCTTGTCTGGGGCTGGGCCTTGCACAGGCGCCGCGCTATCGCTTCGAAGCCGAATTGGCTCGGGGGGCGCTGGTGGAGGTTCTGTCGGACTTCCCACCGGCACCAACCCCATTGACGCTTCTCTACCCCAGCAACAGGCAGCTTCCGCCACGCGTGCGGGTTTTCATGGATTGGCTGGTTGAGATCTTTGGGGCTTTCGACAGGGACAGGCAGCAGCACTCCAAAAAATGAAACGCCCGATTTCCGACCTCATGATCAGGCCGGAATAGCTAGGATCGCGTCATGCTGTTCGATCTTCCCTCCCATGAGACGCTCTATGAAGCCCTTCTGGCGCGCGATGCCCGCTATGATGGGCGGGTTTATGTCTGCGTCGGCACGACAGGCATTTTCTGTCGCCTGACCTGCCCTGCGCGCAAGCCCCTCGCGACCAATTGCAGCTTTCGCGACAGCGTGAGGGGATGCATCGAGGCCGGTTTTCGCCCGTGCAAGCGGTGCCATCCGCTACAGGGGGGCGCAAGCCATGACCCACTCATCGCCCAGTTGCTCGACAGTCTCGATGCCGATCCGGGTCGACGCTGGAGCGAGCGCGATCTCGTTGCCCTTGGTCTTGATCCCTCCACGGTGCGGCGCAGTTTCACGCGGCATTTCGACATGACGTTTCTCGATATGGCGCGGCAGCGGCGCTTGCGTGACGGATTCACCACGCTCTCGCTAGGGGAGAGCGTGATTGCAGCCCAGATCGATTCAGGGTTTGAATCACCCAGCGCCTTTCGCGAGGCATTTTCACGCCTGATTGGCTGCGCGCCTGGGGCGCTCAAGCAAGGGGGACTACTTCAGGCAAGCTGGATTGCGACGCCCCTGGGCGACATGCTTGCCGTCTCATCCGCACGCCATTTGCATCTTCTCGAGTTCATCGATCGCAAGGCCCTCCCCCGCGAATTGACAGTTCTGCAGGTCGCGCTCAAATCTCCGCTCGGCCTTGGCAGAACCGAGGTTACCGAGCAGGCGCGCGAGGAACTGGACGCCTATTTCAGCGGCAGGTGTGCGCGCTTTGAAACCCCTCTCGCGCCTCAGGGATCGACCTTCACACGCCGTGTCCATCGCGCCTTGCAGGCAATCCCGGCGGGCGAAACGCGCAGCTATGGCGAGCTTGCACGAGCGATCGGCCATCCCGGCGCCGTCAGGGCCGTAGCACGCGCCAATGGTGCCAATTGCATTGCGCTCATGATCCCCTGTCACCGCGTGATCGGCTCAGATGGCAGCCTGACCGGTTATGGTGGCGGCCTGTGGCGCAAGCAGCGGCTGATCGAGATCGAGCAAGAAATATCGATCAGCGGAACATGCTCGCGCTCCTGATCCGATCAGTGAAGCTTTGATGCAACGCCTTGCGCGCTTCGTCTCCAGGGCATCTAGAATCTGTTGATAGAGTCAACTTACTGTGACTAAGTTTTTCCGAATCGTTTCGAAACATGTTCGGACGGTCTCGGCCACGCCCGGATGCGATGGGATACGCAACAGACCAGGCAGGTGGAATGAGACAGGGGAAGCCGTTGGGCCGGAGGCGCGTGATCATGCGCCTTCGGCTGGTATATGTCGTTGCGATGATGATCTTCTTCGTCATCTACAAGGTTCTTGATCCCCTTGGGCTCGAGAGCGCAACGAAGCAGACATCTGCGGGATTATTCAATGCGCTCACCGCCCCTTTCTACGGCGCGGGCGACCCTGACTCCCATCGCCATGTCGCAGTGGTCGAAATCAACGATCAGACGCTCCAACGTTTCGGCACTGCATTTCCACTCTCCTACACGCGCCATGTATCGATCCTGAACCAGATACTCGACGCTCACCCGGCAGCGATCTTTGTCGACTTCCGCATGATGCGCGAACTGCCCGGAGAGAGTCTCGACAGCTTCACCCCTGTCATCGCACGGGCACGCGTGATGAATGTTCCGCTTCTCTTCGCCCGTGGGGAAGCAGGAGACGGGCAGGCCGCCCTTCCCCCACAGCTTCGTCCGTCGCAGGTCTACAGCAACGGCCTCGAAAGCACTGGCACCTATCCGCTTGTCGATGAGGATGCGGCTTCCGAAGACACGGACGCCCCCTTCAAGGCAGTCAATCCTGCCTGGGCACTTTATGCGCAGCTTTGCCACCAAGGCTGGCGCGCAAAGTGCAACGCAATTGATACTCATGACTTCACCCGTCCCATGGTGATTCGCTGGGGTTTGGCCCCCGATCCGGCGCAGGATCAGGTCAGCGACCTCCGGGAGAGCTGGCAACGCGATTGTGGGGGGTGGCTGTTCCATTCATGCACCCGACTGGGTGCAGCTTCGCGTCTTGCTCTGAACTATCTTTTCTTCCACTCCAAAGGGAGCGTCAGGCATTTCGCCTTTTATCCCCTGGTGATGGGTGCCGAGCAGCTTGGCCACAGCGCGCGTGATGCCCCCCCCGGTAGCCCGCCGCTTTCAGCACTTATGACTGGGCGGGCCGTCTTTTACGGTTCGGATATCCGCGACCAGCATGACGATACCATCGTGCCCCTGCTTGGGCGGATCCCTGGTGTCGTCACCCATGCCATGGCTTTCGATAATCTCGTAACCTATGGCCCGCGCTACTTCCACGAGCCGCCCGAGATCGCACAACTGGGATGGCTGAGACTGGACAAGGCCGAACTGCTCGAGGCCCTGATCTGGCTCGTGTGTAGCGTGGCGCTCGTCATGCGGCTCAAGCCGGCGCGACGGGGCGAGGCAGACGAAACCTACAGGCAGAGCCCCGAGACCCATCATCATGCCTTGCGCTGGACACAAGGCAGACGGCGACGCAGCGTCGCCTGCGCTCTGGCCGCAGCAGTCACTGTTGCGCTTCCGGCTGCCTCCGAACTTTCGCCCGACATGCTTATGGATCTCGTCATCATCTGGCTTTTCGTGACCCTGCTTTTCATCGGGGCATGGGCCATGCCCCCACGACGCCCCGCGAGCGAGGCGCCGGGCGAGGAAGAGCGCGGCCTGACATCACAACTCTGCTTTTTGGCCAGTCTGGCCGCGATAGGCTTCGCTCTGAATGAGGCTGGTCCACGATGGCCGAATGCCGACTGGATCGGACTGCTCCTGCTCTGGCTCGCCGCCGGGGTGGAAGAGGAACAGGAGCGCAATCGCTTCGTTCAGCCGCTCTGCCGTTTTCTGAACCGGCTTATCGATCTCCCGCGCGACACGAGCCGGGC
The DNA here is from genome assembly GCF_037150015.1 of Asaia sp. VD9. NCBI lineage: Bacteria > Pseudomonadati > Pseudomonadota > Alphaproteobacteria > Acetobacterales > Acetobacteraceae > Asaia > Asaia sp. VD9. Next base: position 167,870 of record NZ_JBBCQM010000001.1, read on the forward strand.
AGTTCGGACACGACTTGCACAGTTCAGAGGATAGGTTCCCCCCCTGGTTTTACCCCGTGCAATGGCTCTGCCCGGTTCTTTCCCACTGGATGAAAGGAGACCCTCATGACCAAACGCTTTTCCAGTCCGACGCCAGGCGCGTCAGACCGCCCGCAATCACAACAGAAATCATGCCGCGTCAGCCTCGCAGGGGTTCTATCCGTGATGATTGTCCTGCTAGCCCAGCCGGGTGTTGCTGCAACGGCGCCCGTCATCAAGGGCACTTATAACACCCCCTCCATTCAGGCCTATGACCGCAACGGCCAGCCCACCACCCGGGTCGAGGCGGCTTCTCTGACCGGCCATCGCGTGATCGCCAAGGATCCATCCACCGATATGCTCGCAGTCGAGACCGACAAGGGTGTCGTTTACGTCACCGAGGATTCCGTCGAGGCCGAGATTGGAGCTGTCGCGCCCACGCCTACGCAATGCGTGCAGATCGGCGCCGCCTCCACCGACGAAGTCGGCGGCAGCACAAACAACCTCGGCCGCAACTGTCATGGAAGCTGAATGATGTATGCACCATCCCGTCCACTGGCTGCGCTGCTCAGCCTCCTGACCCTCACCGCCTGCGCCGGAGAGGGCGGTAGCGGAATTCCCACCAGCGGACGCCTGATCGATCAGATGCATCCTCCTCAGGACTACGCGCAGGCCACGACCGTGCAGGGTCTGTTGAGCCCAGCAAACACGCTGGCATCGGGAGTGATCGAGGCCCCTCAGGTGTCGGCCTACCCACAGGAGATCGTCGACCGATTGCTCAATGGCTGGTCCGGCCCTAAGCCGGATGCGCGCGTCTGGCTGACGCCTGATATGGCCTTCACATCGGATGTATCGGTCGGAGGCGCCATATTTCTCAATACCGGACTGATCCGCTATTTCCACGATACGCCGGATATCCAGAAGGAAGATGCCCTGGCTTTCGTGCTGGCGCATGAATTGTCACACATCCTGTTGGGCCATACGGCTGCGCAACGCGCAAGCAAGGCGCGCAAGGACTATGCTTTCAGCGCCATGAAATGGGGGTCCGTTATTGGTCGCTTCGCTGCTGGCAGTGGGGCTGCAGGCGATGTCAGCAGGGCCATCGTCTCTTCCATGGGCGCCAAGGCCTTTCTTGATACGACCCTGTTCCCCTCATGGTCGCGTGATCAGGAAGAGCAGGCCGATGCGCTCGCTGTCGATCTGATGGCGCGTGCAGGCTATGCCGTCAGTGCTGCAACAGATGTGATGGACGTCCTGATCAGTTCTGAAGATCAGGAGATGCAACGTCAGGCACAGGACGAGCAGAAGACAGGCAAGAGCTTTGTCGCAGACTCCGTTACCTTCCAGGCGAAAGCAGGGGACGGACTGGATGGGGCAATTGTGGACGCGCTCAGAGCGGTTGCCCAGCAGCACCCTCATGCACGCGAGAGACGTGTCGCCCTGGCGGCCTACCTACGCCAGGCCTATCCGGTGCGCGCCCATGTCGCACTCGAACGCAGGCCCTTGCAACAATGGGAGTCCAGTCGCCCCGTCGCTGCACTGCTCAAGGGCACGGAACAGCTCAATCAGGCAGCCGTTCAGATCAAATCGGCCCAGTGGGGTCAGGCCCGACAGACATTGGCCCATGTCGCCCAGCCCGCCAGCGGAAGCGCCTATTACGCGCTCATGGCGTATCAGGTATCCGTGCAAACCGGACAGAAGGCCCAGGGGGTCAAGCTGCTTTCCGCAGCGGCACAGCGCGATGACGTCACGTTCCCGATCGCGACGGAATGGGGCATGGCTCTGACATCTGCCGGCAAGTACAATGAGGCAGAAACATATATGGCCACCGAACAGACGGCCATGAACAATACGAGCTTCCTCCCTTACCGCATCACAAACGCCCGCAAGGCCAAGGACGAGGTGAACGCCTTCAAGCTCTCGGCGATCTGTGAGGGACTGGGCGAAGACGCCCTTGCCAAGCAATGTTCTGCCGTCGAAAAGAACTGACAGCCCTGCTGCCCGGTGGTTTCAGCCGAAACCTCTGGGCACGCATGCAATAGGGGCACGTTTTGACCATACTTGCTAGTTACGCCGGCGCCGGCCGGCAGCGCGCCTGACCGTAGGGTTGGGCATCAGCTGCCCCAAGAATACGGGACAGACTTGATTTAACTTGGATATTGTCGTGCCCATGCTGCACTATGCGTTGCCAATGCCAATACTGCCGCTAAATATTCAAAGTCTCGTCTTTGTCCGAGAATAAAAATAGCGGTTAGAAGGACCGATTGCACCATGTCTTTCCCAGAACTCCCGCCCCGCAAGACGCTTCCCATCCCGCCTCGCCTCCCCTCCGGCGTGATCAAGATCGGTGTCGTTGCTCTGGGCGCCGTTGCCGTGATCGCAATCCTGAATCCGTTCTACCAGATCGCCTCGGGCTATTGCGGCATTCTGACCAATTTCGGCTCGGTGCAGCCCACTGCGCTCGAGCCCGGTCTGCATATCGCGATACCGGTCTATCAGAAGATCATCTCCGTCTCCACGCAGCCACAGACCATCACCTCGCATGAACAGGCTGCAACGCATGACCTTCAGGATGTCCGCACCTCCGTATCGGTCACGTTCCATATTGCCTCCGCCGATGCGCCGGGGTTCTTCCGCGATTTCCGCACACTTGATGTTCTCGCGCGCCGGATCATCGAGCCCACGGTCTCGAACGATGTGAAAGCGATCACCGCCAATTATAATGCGGAAGAGCTGATCACGAAGCGCGACCTGGTGGATGGTCAGATCAAGGATCTGATCATTCGCTCGCTCCAGCCCTATCATCTGACCATTCATTCCGTGAACACGGCGAACTTCGCGTTTTCGACCGCCTACGCGCAGGCCATCGAAGCCAAACAGGTGGCTCAGCAACAAGCATTGCAGGCCCAGTACACGCTGCAACAGACCCAGATCTCGGCGCAGGCTCAGGTGGTTCAGGCCAAGGCGCAGGCCGATGCCGCCGTCGCGACAGCACAGGGACAGGCTCAGGCGCTGCTTGTGACGTCTCAGGCGCAGGCCAAGGCGAACAGTCTCGTCTCGCAATCCCTGACACCGGCCCTGTTGCAGCAAAAAGCGCTCGATCGCTGGTCGGGTACCATGCCGACCTATCTGAGCGCAGGCGCCCCCCTCCCCTTCATCGGCTCGATGGAGTCCGTTCAGAAATAGAAGCCTCATTTCCTGGCGAGCGTCACGCCCTGCTCCTGACAAAGTCCTCTTGCCGATCCGGTGCTCTCTCCAAAGCGTGGCACCGGATTTGGGAACGGAAAACGGCTTCAGACACCGCGATTGCGGCCGGCGTGCGCTTCTCGCCCCATCACCTGCGCATAGGGAAAGCTAAAGGCCGCGCCGAGATGGCGAACGGTTCCTGAGGTATCACGCCCGCTCGTTCACCTGCGACCTGGCCCGACAAGGTAAGAGACAAACCGATTCCGGAACGACCATAGCCGGTCCGCATTCCGTTCGCCCTTCAAGGCCAGCATGGGGGTCCTTAAACAATCCGCCTCCCATGTCCGTTCCTCATATCCTCCGAGCCAGGAGTTGCGAGATTCGTACATACGGGCATTCCTGCGCTTATTGCTTCAACAAAAGCTTTCATAAACGCAGCCGCATTTTATCGACGCCCCCTCCCGCGCGCACCCGCCAAAGACATAGAACCTGGACGCATCACATAAAAAAACCGCCCTGTCTTTCGACAGGGCGGCTCTTTCATAACCTTGATGGAAAGGCGCTGGATCAGAAATCCATATCGCCCATGCCACCCATGCCACCCGGACCACCGGCCGGAGCGGCCTTCTTCTCGGGCTTCTCGGCAACCATGGCTTCCGTCGTGATCAGCAGGCCGGCAACCGAAGCTGCGTCCTGAAGAGCCGTGCGGACAACCTTGGTCGGATCGATGATGCCAGCGGCCACCAGATCTTTGTACTCGGCGTTCTGTGCGTCGAAGCCGTGCGTGTAGTTGTCGATCTCGAGCACCTTGCCAGCGATGACAGCGCCATCTTCACCAGCATTGAACGCGATCTGACGCAGCGGAGCCTGCAGGGCCTTGCGGATGATGTCCGCACCGACGCGCTGGTCGTCGTTCTGGAAAGCCAGATCCTTCAGGGCAACGGAAGCGCGGGCAAGAGCCGTGCCACCACCCGGAACGATGCCTTCTTCAACGGCGGCACGGGTTGCATGCAGCGCGTCATCAACGCGATCCTTGCGCTCCTTCACCTCGACTTCGGTGCTGCCACCGACGCGGATGACGGCAACGCCACCAGCCAGCTTGGCCAGACGTTCCTGCAGCTTCTCGCGGTCGTAGTCCGAGGTGGTTTCCTCGATCTGCGCGCGGATCTGTGCACAACGGCCCTTGATGTCGTCCGTGTTACCGGCGCCTTCAACGATCGTGGTGTTTTCCTTCTCGATATGCACCTTCTTGGCGCGACCGAGCATGTCGAGCGTAACCGTCTCGAGCTTGATGCCGATATCTTCGCTGATGACCTGGCCACCCGTCAGGATAGCGATGTCTTCCAGCATGGCCTTGCGACGGTCACCGAAGCCGGGAGCCTTGACGGCAGCAATCTTGAGGCCACCGCGCAGCTTGTTGACGACCAGCGTGGCCAGAGCCTCGCCATCGACGTCTTCTGCGATGATCATGAGCGGACGGCCGGACTGCACAACGCTCTCGAGCAGCGGCAGCATCGGCTGAAGCGAGGACAGCTTCTTTTCGTGGATCAGGATATAGGGGTTATCCAGATCCGCCATCATCTTTTCGGCGTTCGTCACGAAATACGGCGAGATGTAGCCGCGGTCGAACTGCATGCCCTCGACGACGTCGAGTTCGGTGTGCAGGCCCTTGGCTTCCTCAACCGTGATCACGCCTTCGGAACCAACCTTCTGCATGGCCTGCGAGATCATCTCGCCGATTTCATGCTCGCCATTGGCCGAGATCGTGCCGACCTGCGCCGTTTCGGCAGGGGTCGTGATCTTGCGGGTGTTCGCCTTCAGCTCTTCAACGACGGCTGCAACAGCCTTGTCGATGCCGCGCTTCAGGTCCATCGGGTTCATGCCAGCGGCAACAGCCTTGGCGCCCTCACGGATGATGGCCTGGGCCAGAACGGTTGCGGTGGTCGTGCCGTCACCAGCGATGTCGTTGGTCTTCGAGGCCACTTCGCGCACCATCTGGGCGCCCATGTTCTCGAACTTGTCGGCCAGTTCGATTTCCTTGGCGACGGAAACGCCGTCCTTGGTGATGCGCGGTGCGCCGAAGCTCTTGTCCAGAACAACGTTGCGACCCTTAGGGCCGAGCGTGACCTTCACGGCGTCAGCCAGGATATCCACGCCACGCAGCATACGCTGGCGGGCATCAGCGCCGAATCTTACGTCTTTGGCAGCCATTATCTTTTCTCCAGTAGAGGTTCAGTGTGCGAAGATGGGGAGGCTGGAAATCAGCCGATCACACCCATGATGTCGCTTTCCTTCATGATCAGCAGCTCTTCGCCGTTGATCTTCACCTCGGTGCCGGACCACTTGCCGAACAGCACACGGTCGCCAGCCTTGACGTCCAGTGCCACGAGCTGACCCTGCTCATTACGGGCGCCCGAACCAACGGAGACGACTTCGCCTTCCATCGGCTTTTCCTTGGCGGTGTCCGGAATGATGATACCACCGGCCGTCTTCTGCTCGCCCTCAAGGCGGCGAACGACGACACGGTCATGCAAAGGCCGAAAATTTGTCATTATGGATCGCTCCACTTTTCTCTAAGGCGGCGTCCTTGCTCAAAAGCAACGCCGCCGGTTTGCGCGCCCGCTCAGCCGCAGCGCGTTAGCACTCCCGATACGAGAGTGCCAAACAGGTAAGAGAGCCCTGCCCTATCGTCAAGGGTCGTTCCTGTCATCTCCGTCATTTTTCATCGAGCCTTCATTATTCGCGCCAGCAGGCACGGCGAAGGCTGCGTCCTCCAGCTTGGCGCCATCAAGTTCGCGTGCCCTGATCCCGCGCTCAAGCTCGGTTTTCAGCCTTTCGGCCCGGGTCCGACCGTGAAGGATCCGGTTTTCCTCCGCAAGGGCCGCATCCTTCTCACGCGCCACACGTTTGCGCACACGACGCAGATTGATGATTTCTGCCATGGTGATCGTTGATCTCCCGACGCAATGAACAAGAATGAAGGAGGGTCGTTCCGTGGGACACCTGATATCCCTGACCGCCTCGGATACCCACCATTTTAGCGCCTACGAGGCCGGTGAGGCCAGTGCGCCGCGCGCCCTCGTCGTGGTCCAGGAAATCTTCGGCCTGACCGATCATATACGCGCCGTCTGCGATGAACTCGCTGATCGTCACGGCTATCACGTGATCGCTCCGGCCCTGTTCGATCGCGCCAGGCGTGACGCCGTACTGCCTTATGACCAGAATGGCATGAGCGAGGGCCTCGCCCTGCGTGAACGGATCAGCCCGGATGGACTTCTATCGGATGTCACGGCCAGCGCCCATGCGCTCAGTCATCATGGCCATGCGAAGGTTGGAATCCTCGGCTTCTGCTGGGGCGGACTTGTGGCCTGGGAGGCAGCAACACGCACGCGCCTCTTCTCTGCTGCCTGCGCATGGTATGGGGGTGGTATTGCCTCAGTCAGTCACGAAAAGCCGCATTGCCCCGTGCAGCTCCATTTCGGTGGCGAGGACGATCATATCCCCCATACCGATATCAACACGATCCGCGAGAACCGCCCGGAGGTCGAAATCTTCGTTTATGACGAGGCCGGTCACGGGTTCGGCTGCAATGATCGTCCAAGTTTCAATCGTAACGCCCGCGATCTCGCCCATGAGCGCAGCATCGCGTTCTTCTCCACTCATCTCTGATTTTCTGAAAGCCGCGTCATGCCCAGCACAGACAGCACCAATCCCCTGATTGACAGCCCGGAGCGCGATGCGCGCATCACCGCCAAGTCGCGCGAACTCTGGGAAGCCGATGGCAAGCCGGGATGCGGCCCGGAAGCCTATCTCGAAAACGCCTCGGAAATCATCGGCATGGAGGAGCATCCCCATACGGGCGAAATTCCGGTAAGCAGCCTTCCTGACCCGGCGCTTGCCGATGTGCAGGTCGAAAATGCCGAAATTCAGGAGAACCTTGGGGAGTTTCCCGAGCGCCAGACCGATCAAGGCGATCGCGACCACTTTCCCGAGAAACAGAATCGGTCCTGAGCAAGCTCACACTCCGGCCACCGGAGCACCGGGAAAAGGGCCGTTTTCGGCCCCTTTCCCAAAGGCGCTTCAGCGCAGAACGCGCCCCGCCACGGCATCGAGCTTGGCGAGCATCTGCGGATCGCGTGCATTGGGTGCCGTGATGATCGCGTGGTCGAGCGCGCGCTCGGCCCCAGAGGGGCACAGCCCACGCGTGCGACCGAGTTCCGGAATAATCGCCTTGACGAGGGCCTTCGCCTTGGCCGCGTTCTGGGTCATGACCGCCACGACGGCATCCACCGTCACGGAATCATGGTCGTCATGCCAGCAATCATAATCGGTCACCATGGCGATGCTCGCGTAGCACATCTCGGCCTCGCGAGCGAGTTTGGCCTCGGGCATATTGGTCATGCCGATGACCGAACAGCCCCACTGGCGATAAAGCTCGCTCTCGGCGCGGGTCGAGAATTGCGGCCCTTCCATCACAAGATACGTGCCGCCGCGGACCAGTTCCACGCCGATCTTTCCGGCCTGCTCCGCGATCACGTCCCCCATGCGTGCCGATACCGGATCGGCCATGCCCACATGGGCCACACAGCCCCGTCCGAAGAAGCTCTTCTCGCGCGCAAATGAGCGGTCGATGAACTGGTCGACCAGCAGGAAGACGCCGGGCGGCAGATCCTCACGCAACGACCCGACCGCCGAGAGCGAGACAATATCCGTCACACCTGAGCGCTTGAGTGCGTCGATATTGGCGCGGAAATTGAGCTCCGAGGGAGGAATGGGATGACCGCGGCCGTGGCGTGGCAGGAATACACAACGCACACCATTCAGGCGCCCGAAAAGCAGGTCGTCCGAGGGCTCGCCCCAGGGCGTCTCGACACGACGCCATTCCTTCTCTTCCAGTCCGTCAATGTCATACAGGCCCGAGCCGCCGATAAGGCCGATCACGGGTTCGATGGTCACATCTTCAGTCATCAGGTTTCACCTTTCCGGTCTGACCGCTTTGCAGGGCTTCAGGAACACCAGAATGGGGCGTTTCGCAACCTGTCAGTGTTTTCATCTCCCCCGTCATGGTTTCAAAAGCCCCGTTTTGCTATAGGCTTGCCCATTCAGGCTGGCGCAAGACCAGCTGAAACAGAAAGCGGAGCTTGTGATGAGCGCGACTTTGGATCCGAAAACATTCGGCACCCTCATCCGTGACCATGTCCCCCATGATTCCTTCAAGGAGGCAGCGCGTCACTGGTTCGAAGCGTTGCGCGACAAGATCTGCGCTTCATACGAGGCGATCGAGGACGAGGCTGTCTCCCGACACTCTCCCGTGCTGCGTGACCGGACCGAGGCGGGACGTTTCGTGCGTACGGCATGGAACCGCCATGACGACCCGAGCGGCAACCTGCATGGCAGCGGCGTCATGTCCGTCATGCGTGGGCGCGTGTTCGAGAAGGTCGGCGTCAATGTCTCGACCGTCTGGGGAGAATTCTCTCCCGAATTCCGCAAGAATATGCCTGGCGCCAATGAGGATCCGCGCTTTTTTGCGACCGGGATCTCGCTGGTCGCACATCCCTGTAACCCCCATGTCAGCGCCGCGCATTTCAACACCCGTATGATCATTACCAGCAATGGCTGGTTTGGCGGTGGCGGCGACATCACACCCATCTTTCCGGACAGCGAGGAAGCCAAAGCGGACGCGGCGGATTTCCATCAGACCTTCCGCGATGCCTGCGCGCGCCATGACCCGGCCTATTACGAACGCTTCAAGGCATGGTGCGACGAGTATTTCTATCTGCATCATCGCAACGAGCCCCGCGGCCTGGGTGGCATCTTCTATGACCATTTCGACAGCGGGAATGTCGATCAGGATTTTGCCTTCACCAAGGATGTGGGCCTCGCCTTCTTTGAAGCCTATCCCCGTGCAGTACGCTCGCGCATGATGCGTCCCTGGACCGATGAAGAGCGCGACGCGCAACTGATTCGTCGTGGTCGCTATGTGGAGTTCAATCTGATACATGACCGTGGCACGGTTTTCGGACTGAAAACCGGTGGCAATACCGAGGCCATTCTCATGAGCATGCCTCCAGAGGTGAAGTGGCCCTGACGAACGGGACACGATTTGGCCGCAATCGTCTGGCTTATCGCGGCAAGCCAGCCGATCTGGCGGTGAAGGGAACGACGTGCACAGCAAGATGATGTCTCTGGCGGCAAAAAGAATGCTGAGCCGCCGCAGTCTTCTCTCCACCATCGCCGCGACCACAGTGGCGACCATCCTCCCTGCCCGCGCCTGGGAAGATGACATCAGCGCCGAAGCCCGCCCTGCTCTGGCAGATACCCCCCGTCTCATCGTTGGCGGCGGCCCCGACTCCCTGCCTGGTCAGGTTGCGCCCATTCTCGCCACCGCCCTGGCAAGGGGACTATCCACCCTCACCCCCATCTCGACCCATTACGATCTGGGCCGGGACGGGGTGACAGCCGCCAATCTCTTCGACACCCAAAGCCCGGAAGCCGATGGCAACACCGCCATTCTGGCGCCCGGCGCTGCCCTGATCGCCTCGCTCGCGGGGGATGCGCGAGTTCATTTCGATTACTCGCGCTGGGCCGCGCTCATCATGGCGCGCCGCCCGGTTGTCACGCTCGCCAAGGCGGAACTCCACAGGTCCCTACGATCTCGACTGAGCGGCATGTTCCATGACCGCCCTGTAAGACTGGCGGTGTCGCATCCCACCGGCGTGGAGCTTTCCAGCCTCCTTGGGCTCTCCCTTCTGGGCCTGCACCCCCTCCCTGTCCCGGGATATGCCGGCAAGGCAGAAGCGCTCGAAGCGCTCAAGAGCGGTCAGGTCGATGCCGTGCAGCTGACGCCCGGGCCGGGGGACGATCTCTCGGCCGATATCGCCTCCGCTCCGGAGGGCATCAAACCCATCTTCTTTTCCGGCCCGACGATCGCCGGGGTTCCGAGCTTTGACGCGACCTATGCAATGGCCCGGGGCCATGCGCCCTCTGGCGCATTATATCAGGCCTGGGGTGCCGTCTCGAATGCTGCCGCTTCGGCATTGATCCTCGCCTTACCCATGCTGACACCGCCACTGGCCATTGCGCGGTGGCGCCACGCGGCGCAGGAGGCGGTCACGGAGGCCGCACTCAAGACCTGGAATGACTCCCAGCACCTGACGATCACGGCAGGCGCCGACGCGGCCCCTCTGTTAAACCAACTCGAGCCGGAACTGACATCGCTTCTCGCCCTCAGACGCTGGATCAACAATAACCAGCCAAGATGGCGTCAGGGTCAGGAAACGCGCCCCACCTGAACAGAGCGCGCACTGGTCCTCACGCGCTGTGCCGATAGCGCCGCACCTGCCATTGAGCGCATCTCGATGCCTCAGAGGCGATCGCGGGATCTCAGCAGGATACGCACCGCACCCTTGTTCTTCTTGTGAGTATGCACAACGGCGAGGATGAGCGGCCTCAGATCACCCCGATCAAGCCAATGAGGCAATTCCTGCCGGATCACGCCGCCCTCCTGACCGCTGCCAAGGCCGGTAATGACTTCGACACAGCGCACACCCTGAGCGCTCGACGCATGCAAGAAGTGGTGGAGCTTGTGAAAAGCGTCCTGGGCAAAATGGCCATGCAGGTCAAGACGACGCTGCGGCTTCATCTTGCCGCTGGCAAGCGCATTCCACGATGTCGTATCAAGCCCAGGCTGACGATTATTGATCTCCAACCGCGCATGCTGCCGCGCCCTTGGCACGGGGACCGCCATGACACGCATGACCTCTCGGATACGCAGAGTAGGCGACGCGTCCGCTGAGGTATTCGAGCCGGGCCCGGCACCCGCCTTTCCCTGAACGTCCCCTGACCGGTCGGCCATATCGCCAGAAGGATTTTGCTGATCCGAGGAACGGCGTTGGGGACGACCATGTCGCGTTGACAGGCGGCCGGCCTTGTCACGCAGAGGCAGGATCGTGCGCGCGAAGGAGCGCCAGAGGCTTTCTTCGTCCGAACTCAAGTCGCGTCGGGCCACTACCAGTCCTTCTCTGCACAAGGGCGGTCTTCCCGCCCCTGTGTCTTACTGGGCGTCAGGGGCCTTCAATGGCGGTTCAGCAACCACCTGCTGTAACGGAACGCCCTGATATCGGCCAGTCAATGTTTTGAGGAACGCAACGATATCATCGACATCGCTTTGGGGAAGCGTACCGTAAGGCGTCTGGTACCGCGCCATCTGACGCACGGCCTCGTCGAGAGTTGCGGCGCTGCCATCGTGGAAATACGGCGCGGTCAGAGCGATGTTGCGCAGGTTGGGCACCTTGAAACGCTGACGATCCTCGAATGCATGCGTAAAGCCTTCGCGGCCGGAATCGACGGCGCTCAGCTTTGCCTTGCGGTCATCGAAATAGGGCCCTTCGAGACCCATGACCTCATAGGCGTCGCCGCCGATCGCGACACCGCTATGGCACCCTGCGCATCCAAGAGCCTTGAAACGCGCGTAACCACGCTTCTCTTGCGCCGTGATCGCATTGTTATCACCCTTGAGGTAGAGATCGAAGGGGCTGTCCGGTGTGATCAGCGTCTTCTCATACTCGGCAATAGCATTGGTGACCGTCTTCTCATTGACGGAGTCAGGTCCGTACAGGCTCGCGAACGCCGTGTGATATTCGGGCACGGCCGCGATAATGGCTGCTACCGCATTCCAGTCATGTGCACCCATTTCTACCGGATTTGTCACGGGGCCAGCGGCCTGGGCGGCAAGATCGACGGCGCGTCCGTTCCAGAACTGGGAGACGCTGAACACAGCGTTATAGACCGTGGGGACATTGATCGGGCCTTTCTGGCCGTTGATCCCGGTCGCAGTGACGAGGTTGTCTACCCCCCCCTTGTCCAGCCCATGGCAGCTTGCACAGTTGAGCTTGCCATCTCCGGAAAGACGCCGGTCGAAAAACAGCTGACGTCCGAGTTCTGCCTTGGTCCAGTCGACGGGCAGACTTTCCGGGATAGGCTGAATGACCTCGCCGGCGAATTGCGGCGCCACCCCCGGTGTCGCGTAGTAGCGCCGACGCTGGTCGGCGACCCAAGTGAGCACATCATGTCTTGCTCTCTCGGTCATATAGGCATGCGGATGCATCAGCAGATAGGCTGCGGGCGGCATACGGTTCTGGCTGATGACTGCCTCGATGCGCGAAAGCTGCTCGACCGAGGGTGGTTTACCGCTCATGAAGGCCGCCAGAACGGGCTCGAAACGGAAATGACGCTGGCCCGCCACGAGGTCGCGCTTCATGATCTGATTTGCAAAGGGAAGCTTGAAGTAGAAAGGCAGATCGGCCTTTTGCGTGTGGCAGTAATCGCAACGCGTTTCCTGGAACGCGCTATAGGCCGCGAGCGCCTTTGGATCATGCCAGGTCGGGCTGCCCGTTGGCAGGCGGGGGGCGCCCTGATGATCGAAATGGGTGAGATAGGCTATCGTTCCACCATAGGCCAAAGCTCCGGCCACAACCAAACCTGCAATTGTTGTTTTTATAAGCCCTTTATTTACGGCGGTACCCGTCAACCGTCTCTCTCCCTTTAGTGATCGTGCGATACATCACAATGACGACACATTTCCCGAGTGTCAAAATAATGATCCCGATTAATTTGATCGTTTTTACCTATGAGCGTGACAAGGAGGCCTGAGCTGAGATGCGCTCTCGGCAAGCGCTCTTCACCTCGCCCGCCGATCTCAGGGAGATGAAGCGGCGTCGATATCCCCGGTTTGTGCGCGAGGCATCCCTTCCCCATCAGGGAGATCGGACCGGTGCAGATCCTGACCATGATCCCCGCGACGCGCTTGCCCCGGCAACGGATCGGGATCGACCGCCTCCCGCCTGGTTTCGTCAGGGTCGCCGTCTGGCACCCCCTCTCCCATTGCAGTGCGCAGCCTTCTGCGCGCCACGGCGACATAGCGCGTATCGATATCGATCCCGATACCGGTCAGCCCCAGTTCCTGAGCCGCAATGAGCGTGGTTCCGGTGCCCATGAACGGATCGAGAATAACCGAGCGGGCATCATAGCCGTGTAGCGTTGCGCAAGCCGTCGGCAGGGCTACCGGAAATGTCCCAGGGTGGAGGAACTTCTCCTTGCGGTGACGGACCGTTTCATAGGGGATGAACCAGGTATTGCCCCTGCACCGGCGATCGACCGCGTGGCGTCGGCGACTGATATTGCTCTTGTCGGTGAAGGGGACACCCGCCGCGAGACGTTGCAAGGGCACATCACCCCGATGAGTCAGATGAAAGACATGCTCATGGTTATGATTGATGAAACGCGACGAGTTGACGGGCTTGAAATGCCCATAGGTCTTCTCCTCGATCGAGACCGATTTGATCCAGACGATATGATTTTGAAGCACAAAGATATCACGCAGCTGGGTGATCAGTTCGAAGGGTAGCCACGGCTGCGCCGATGACCCGGCGATATTCAGGAAAAACGACCCATCCGGCTTCAGCACGCGCGCAATCTGGGTGCAGATGGTCTGCATCCAGCCGATATAATCCTGCTCCTCCAGCCTGTCCTCGTAGCTTCGATAGGCGACCCCGATATTATAGGGGGGAGAGGTCACGACAATATCGACGGACCCGGTCTCCATACGGCGCATGACATTGAACGCATCGCCCCGAATCAAGGCATGACGACCAATCGCTTCGCGCCGTGCCCTGACTTTTTCCTGCATGATCAGGCGGGCGGGTGCGGTAACAGGACGATCATGCGCCCATGGCTGCGAAGCGAGCCGGCCACCTGCTCGGCCTCCGCCCCCCATCCGGTAAACAGGTCGGCGCGCCCGACGCCCTTGATGTCACTACCGACATCCTGAGCGAAGGTGAGATGGGTCCAGCGCCCCTCACCGCCACTTGCAAGCGGAATACGCGTCTCGAGCCAGAGCGGCACCCCAAGAGGCAGAAGCGAGCGATCCACCGCAACGGAACGTCCGGGGGTCAGCGGGATGCCCATGGCACCCGGAGCGCCACGATCCAGCGGGATCGTGTCCACACGCTTGAAAAACACATAGTCGGGGTTCTGCTCCATCAGGCTACGCGCCTGATCGGGATGGGCAGCAAGCCAGTTCCGCAGAGAGGGCAGTGACACATCCTGCGCGGCCATCTCTCCACGTGAGACCAGAATGCGTCCAATAGGAACATAGGGTGCACCGTTCTTGGCTGCATAGCCGACCCTGCGCACCGACCCGTCGGTCATGACCAGGCGGCCCGAACCCTGTATCTGCAGAAAGAACAGGTCTTCCGGCGAACGTAGCCAGGCGATTTCGAGCCCATGACCGTCAAGCGCGCCGCCATCGATCTCGGCACGCGTGTAATAGGGAACGAATTTTCCGTTATCCCAGCGCCCTGTCACCCAGTCGCCGACGGTATCCTTCGTTCTGACCAGATCGCCCGGAGCGGCATAGAGTGGCGTCTGGAATGCCCCCTCACGCGTGGCCGAGGCATAGATCTGGGGTTCGTAATACCCGGTGAAGAAGGCATCATTCGAAACGAGATAAGGCGCGAACCATTGCTCGAAATAGCGTCGCGCCTCTTCCGGAGCGCTGGCTACGGATTGGAGCGCTGTACAGGCCCCAGACCAATCTCCCGCCCTGCTTCCGTTCGGGATAGTGCCCTCAGCGCCCCCCAGATGGGTTTCAGGCGGAAGGCGCATCAGGCGCTGGCACTCGCTCCGTAATTCGGGAAGCAATTGTGCGGGGGTTTCCGCAGACCATCCATCCAGCATCGCGTAACTGACGGGCGTCAGATCGAGCCGGGTTTCCTGCTGCGGCTCCGCGCAGGATGAGAGGAGCGCGAGGCCAAGCCCCAGGGAGATACGAGAAACTATGTTCATGCCAAACCGAGTTCGTCGTGCGCCCCGCAAGACGCGTCAATAAAAGACAGGCCGGAAGGGCGTGAACCGATCCGACGCTCGAAATTCAGGCCGCACGCGCGGCGGCCAGATGCCAGCTCGAGGGGGGAAGATCGCGACCGCCCTCGCTCTCGAACTGCCAGAGATCGGAAAATTCGGTGACGGATTCCGTGCCGACAAGAGGCTGCCCGCCAGCATCATTCAGAATGCTGATCTGGCGCGAGACGATCTGCACGTCGATACGCGCCTTTTCACATCCTTCGAAGCGGGTGAAAAACGCATCGACAATCGCAAGGCTGTTGATACCGACAATCTCCGTGCGCTGCTGCTGCTTGGCTTCCTCACGCTCCGTGATCGCGGCTTCGAACCCGGCATAGGCTCCCGGGGTAAGATAGACCTGCAACTTGGCCCGATCACCCATGGCGAAGGCTGTCACCACGTCCCGAAAGGCCTTCTGGGCGTTCTGGAGAAAACTGTCAGGCTTGAAGCCCGGTTGCGCGCCCGCGATTTCCGTCAGGATCTGCCCAACACGGGTTCCCGGCTGCGGGATATCGAGCCTCGCCCCCGGTTCTTCCACAGGCGGGGGAGTAGCAGAATCCTCGCGCCTGTCCTGCCGTAGCGAGACGGGAAGAGGCCCCGCGGACTGGCCGCCAACATCGACACGGCGCCCAAGCACGGCGCGCAACCGCCAGACCAGCACAAGGGTCAGCAGCGCAAAGATAACGATGTCGTACGGTATGTTCGAAAGGACAGACATCACGATTTCAGCTTCTTGCTATTCTTTTCCGGACAGGCACGGTCCCTTGGTAGTGCGGGAAGGAGCGTGGCACAACACCCTTACCCGCCACCCACGCCCGAAACACGGTCACAATCGCGCCTGCCCGCCTAGCTGTTGGCGAGTGCCGGTGATCATGCTACCGCGAAAGAACACAGGATACAGTCACGCCTGGCTGTGTCTTCACGACTCTGAATGCGAGGCTTCATGTCCGATACTGCCCAGAACCCGGCCAACGACCAGGGCAACCCGCCAGCCCTGCCCCTGTCGGTCAATCTGCAATACACGAAGGATCTTTCCTTCGAAGTTCCGGCTGGTGCCGCGATCTTCGCAACGCTGCGCTCTGCACCGCAGATTGCCGTCAATATCGATGTTCAGGCCAATCGCCTGGAAGAGGCACAGCCTGTATTCGAAGTGGCCCTTGCCATTCGCGCCGAAGCCACGGAAGCCCCCGAAACCGAGGGTGGTGCTGCGGGCCGCACGGTGTTCATTGCCGAACTGACCTACGCCGCCATCGTGACCCTGACCGACGCACCTGCCGAGCTGGTCGAGCCGATCCTGCTGGTTGAAGTGCCGCGCCTCATCTTCCCGTATGTTCGCAGCATCATCAGCGATGTAACGCGCGATGGCGGCTTCCCGCCGATCGTTCTGCAGCCCATCGATTTCGTGGCGCTGTGGCAGGCCAAGCGCGCCCAGCAATTCCCGGAAACCGCAGGCAACGCCTGATCCGGATCGTCCGGGAGGCCTGTCCTCCCGGCACACCGCCGATCCCTGACAATCAGGTTCGCGCCAGGAATTCTCCCGCGCAACGGTCCTCCGAAAGCGGCTTTCCCCAAAAAAGCCTACGCGCCAATCGACGCATCAGAGCTTGGGGTCGTGCCACCCGGATCCAAAATCCTCCTAGCGGAAAAGCCCGTGTCGATACCCGCAGCCAACACTCGGAAGCCCGGTGTTTTCCGGGCTGGGTCCCTATCCCGTGACACGTTCATCTGACTTGTGAGCCGAACGCCGACACAGGCACATCATGGCAGCACGGCGTATCAACGCACGACTCACGGACACAGGCTCATTTCATTGGGGATATGGCGGAGAGGGTGGGATTCGAACCCACGGTACGCTTGCACGCACGGCGGTTTTCAAGACCGCTGCCTTCAACCACTCGGCCACCTCTCCTGCAGCGCGAAAATCGATGCATCTCGCGACAGGCGCCGCCTCTTTGCCCGGTTTCGGATCATGACGCAAGGGGGGACGGATAAAGCAACGGGAAGCCAGCCTGTCTCTCAGCCGCGCCAAGCTGCGGATGTCGTTTTATCCGAGAAGGCGAAAACGGAAAATGATGACCCAGAAGAAGACCAGCAGAAATATTCCCATCAGAATGACGGGCAGGAAAATAGACAGAATGAACCCACGCGCAGAATGACGAGGTTCCGGGATCCCCGCGGAACGTTCGATCGCGCTTGCCTCTTCATCCACATGAAACCACGCGTCGTCTTCCTTGGTCATTTCGACTCCCCTGCCTTGATGCCTCCTGTTTTAGCAGGGTGCATCCCGGGACGCCGAATCAGTTCTTCTTGTGCGGACGGGATGTACAGAGCAAGTCTGCGCGCTGCATGGCGCGCCCGATCGACAATCAGGAAGTGACCAGATCGGTGGGGGCTGCCACCTCTTCCAACGGCCAACGCGGTCTGGGTGCCACGGGGATACCATCCGCCAGTTCCACGCCAGCCTCATGATACGCCTTGAGCGTCTCGAGAGCGGCCCAACCCACCATGACTGCATTATCGGTGCACAGGCGCAGCGGAGGCGCAACGAAAGGCACACCAGCCTCATGAGCGATCTGTTCGAGCGAGGCACGGATCATCTGGTTGGCTGCCACCCCCCCGGCCACGACCAGAGACTGCGCCTGAGGCAGCATCGCCATGGCATGACGGACCCGATCCGCGATGACATCGCAGACCGAGCGCTGGAAGCTCGCCGCGATATCGGCAGCCACCGCCCTGGGCAGAGCATCCATACCGTAAGGTGCAATCTGTCGCGCGACCGCTGTCTTGAGACCCGAGAATGAGAAATCGCATCCTGCCCGCCCCATGAGCGGACGGGGGAGTGCCACGGCATCGCCGCGACCTTCGCGCGCCAGCTTCTCCAGCGCAGGACCACCGGGCCATCCCAGACCGAGCAACTTCGCCACCTTGTCAAAGGCCTCGCCCGCCGCATCGTCAATGGTGCCCCCCAGCTTCTGGTAGGCGCCGACGCCGTGCACCGCCACGCACTGGCAATGACCGCCCGAGACGAGAAGCAAAAGATACGGAAATTTAATTTCGGCAGTGCTGATACCCGGCAGCCGCGCAGTCAGTGCATGGGCCTCGATATGATTGACCGCGATGAAGGGCCGATCCAGCGCCACGGCCAGACCCTTTGCGTAATTGCTCCCGACGATCAGTCCACCGATCAGGCCGGGGCCGGTGCAGGCCGCAAAGGCACCGATATCACCCAGCGAAAGCGCTGCTTTCGCAAGCGTTTCAGTCAAAATGGTCGGAAGCAGGCCCAAATGGGCTCTCGCTGCGATTTCGGGGACCACCCCACCGAGAGCGGCATGGTCCGCCTGGGTATGAACGGTCTCTGCCAGGACCTCGCCCTCGGGGGTCAGAATGGCGCAGGCCGTCTCGTCGCAGCTTGATTCAATGGCCAGGATGGGGGCCAAGAGGGGAAAATTAGCCATCGCCTCTGATAACGCGATGCAACGCCAGAGGCGAGCCGTCTCTTTTCACAGCCAGCACGAAGGAGTAGCTAGAGCGGCCATGAAACAGACGACGATGCCCGACGCACCCATGTTACAAAGCCTGCAATTGCAGCAGGTCGCTGCCGAAGCCATGCGTCGTCAGGCGTCACCTCATCCGCCTTCCTCCCGGCACTCTCTGCCGTTGCGCGTCGGCACACGTGGCTCGCCGCTGGCCTTGGTGCAGACGCGTGCCTTTCTGACGCGCCTCACCCGGTTCTGCCCGGTCCTGCGCGATATGGGCGCGTTTCAGGAACACCCCATCAATACGACAGGGGATCAGGTCCAGTCGCGCCGCCTGGCCGAAATCGGTGGCAAAGGTCTTTTTGCCAAGGAAATTCACGAATCCCTCCTGGCCCGGCAGATCGATTTTGCGGTTCACAGCCTGAAGGATCTGGAGACGGTGCTGCCGCCGGGGCTCACCTTGGCCTGTACGCTTAAGCGCGAGGATGCGCGCGATGTGCTCATCCTCAGCCCCGCGCTGCGTGAAAAGGCGAAAGCTCTCGTCGCCGCCGGACATTCGCCGCTGGACGCTTTGCCCTTCGGCGCGACCATCGGCTGCGCCTCTGTGCGGCGTCAGGCCCAGTTGCTGCATCGTCGCCCCGATCTGCGCTTCGGGCTGCTGCGCGGTAACGTGCAGACACGGCTCGACAAGCTGGCGGGCGGTGCCTGCGATGCGACTTTGCTGGCGCTTGCCGGGTTGCGCCGTCTGGGCATGGAAGATCGTGCCGATCTCATTCTCGATCCTGAACTCATGACACCAGCGGCCGGTCAGGGCATTGTGGGAGTGACGGTACGCGAGGAGGATCGTGAGTTGCTCGATCTGCTCTCGGCCATCGAAGATCCGGAAGCCCGCGCCGTCGCGACTGCCGAACGCGCCCTGCTCGAGGTCCTCGATGGCTCGTGCCGCACCCCGATCGGCGGTTATGCCAGGCTGCGCGCCAAGGCCCAGCCATCCGGGCGCGGCCATTTCAGTGATCGCGAGCTGGTTCTGACCGGGCTCGTTGCACGAGAAGACGGCTCCTTCCACCTCAGGCGCGAGATTTGCGGCGAGCCGACAGAGGCGCTGCGTCTTGGCCGCGAACTCGGTCTTTCGCTGCGCGCGGACTCTCCTGCCGATATCTTCGAGGATCATGGCTGACGCCGCAAAACGCAGCGTCCTCGTCACACGGCCCGAGCCGGGGCTGAGCGATACCTGTCATGCGCTCGAGCGCCTGGGCTGGACGCCCTGCGTCGCTCCTATGCTGCGTATCATCCCGCTCCCGCTCCGTGCAACCGGGACGTTTGACCGCGTCGTGATCACCAGCGGCCAGAGCCTCGACGCCCTGCGCGCCTCGGTTCCACTCGATATCCCCCTTACGGCGGTCGGCGCAAAAACGGCAGAGCGCGCCCGGACTCTGGGTTTCGTGCAGGTCGATCATGCCTCAGGTACGGCAGAGTCCCTGATCCCTCATCTTGGCCGAGCGGACAAGGCGCAGCCCTCCCATGAGCGGTCCCTGCTTCTGGCAACCGGACGAAACCTCGGAGCGGATCTGGCCACGCAACTCCGCGCCGGAGGGTGGCGCGTGCAGAGACGCGTCGTTTATCGCGCAGAGTCTGAGGCCGCTCTAACGGCGCATGCCCGAGCGCTGCTTCACGAGGAACGCGTTGCCGCCATCCTCTTTTATTCCGCTGTCACAGCCGCCGCGTTTCTGAACGCTCTGGGGTCAGACCGGGCCTTCCTGCGCTCGGTCAGGGCGCTCGCCTTGTCCAGCCGCATCGCATCGGTGCTGCATCAGGCGCCTTTCGGCGAAATTGCCATTGCATCCCAACCGGACCAGAATAGCCTTTTGCGGCTGCTCGGCCCGCTTCCTCTTCACGGACATACTCAGGATTGGAGGCCAGACACGCCTTGAACTATCGTCACGCCTATCATGCCGGCAATTTTGCTGACATGATGAAGCACGGGTTGCTCCTGGTCATCTTGCGCCATCTGCTGCGCAAGCCCGCCGGGTTTTGCGTGCTCGATACCCATTCAGGATGCGGGATCTATGATCTGAGTGCCACCGAGGCCGAAAAGACGGGCGAATGGCGCGAGGGGATCGGTCGGTTCGAAAGCCTCCCCGATGGCCCTGAGGAATTGGTCGATTACCTGCGCTGTATGACCGGGCTCGGCGTACCAAAGCTCTATCCGGGTTCGCCAAGCCTGATTGCCTCGGTTCTGAGGCCGCAGGACCGTCTCATCTGCTGCGAGTTGCACCCCGAGGACGCACGGACCCTGCGACGAAATTTCCGCTTCAACCCTCAGGTCGCCGTCCATGCGCGCGATGGGTATACCGCGCTGAAGGCGTTTCTGCCTCCACGCGACCTCAAGCGTGGCCTGGTGCTGATAGATCCACCTTTCGAGCAAGGCGATGAGTTCGATCGTCTGGCCGAAGCCATTGTTCGCTCGCGGCGGTTGTTTCCCATGGGCATCGTTGCAGCATGGTATCCGATCAAGCATCGCACCCCAGTGCGGCGTTTTCACGACACCCTACGCGATGCCGGGGTGAAGGATCTGCTCGATTGCAGCCTGCTGCTGCGGACGCCTACAGATCCGACCCGCCTCAATGGCTGCGGCCTGCTCGTGGCCGCCCCGCCTTATCGCTTCGACGAGCAGGCGCGCGCTCTTCTCGAGGCAATTCTGCCAGTTCTCGCCCCGGATGGCGCGGGCAGCGTGGAAATCACACGGATCGCCGAAGAATGACCAGAAGCCCTCCTCATATTGCCGTCATCGGCGCAGGGGCCTGGGGGATCGCCCTCGCGTGCACAAGCGCAAGAGCCGGTGCGCGTGTAACCCTGTGGTCTCGCTCTCCTGTCCCTGAATCCTGTCGCAATCTGCCACGCCTGCCAGCCATCACCCTGCCCGATGCGGTCAGCGTCACCTCCGACTTTCCTCATGAGGCTGATCTGACGCTGCTGGTCGTGCCTATGCAGACCCTACGTGATATCTCCCCCCGCCTCCCGGGTACGTCTCCCCTCATCGCGTGCTGCAAGGGCCTCGAACTGGGAACAGGCGCACTCCCTCTCGACATCCTCGCCCAGACCCAGCCCGAACGCCCGCATGCTGTTCTCTCAGGGCCGAATTTCGCGATCGAGGTCGCGCGCGGTGCGCCTGCGGCCGCCACAATCGCTGCCGCTTCGCTTGGGGCCTCCCGCCATTACGTGGCCACTCTCTCCTCCCCGGCTTTTCGCCTCTATGCGAGTGACGATCCGATTGGCGTCCAGATTGCCGGTGCCGCGAAAAACGTGGTCGCCATCGGCGCCGGTATCGCGATTGGCGCCGGGCTTGGCGAAAATGCCCGCGCAGCCCTGATTACACGGGCGATCGTCGAGATCGGTCGCCTGGCCGAGGCGCTTGGGGGCCGCGCCTCCACGATTGCCGGACTCAGCGGACTGGGAGACCTGATCCTGACCTGCACCGGCGCTGGCTCACGCAATTACAGCCTTGGGCTCGAACTGGGTCAGGGCATGCGGCTTGCCGATATCCTGCGCACGCGCAGCACAGTGGCTGAGGGCGTCTCTACCGCGCCCTCCCTGGCTGCGACAGCGCAGAAGCTCGGTATCGCCATGCCTATCGTCGAGACAGTGGCCGCGTTTCTCGATGATCGGATCGATCTGGCTCAGGCACGACGCCTGTTGCTCGAACGCCCGATCACCGTCGAATGACACTCCCACGCGGCACAGAAAGCGGAAAAGGATAATAAGAAATGTGGATGCGCAACGAAGCCATGCGCCGCTTTGTCAGCCGGAACCGTTTCGTAAGGTTTTTGACCTTCGGCCTGCACAGCGCGATGCAGATGAAGCTGCTCGGGGGGCACAAGCACCCGGTCACGTTGCGACGCCTGGACAAGGCGCGCAAGGGCACTGATTCCCTGCTCAGCAGTGACGAGGCCTTCGTCCTGCACGAACTCGCCCATGCGCAATCTGTCTATGAGGGCGATCTAGCCGAATTCGGGGTGTATCGCGGGGCCTCGGCGGAGCTGCTCTGCATGGTCAAGGGTCACCGCATGCTTCACCTTTTCGACACGTTCGAAGGGTTGCCTGCACCGAAGGGAAAAGAGGGCAAGGTATTTGCGAGAGGTGAGTTCTGCGGCACGCTTGAGAGTGTGCAGCGCAAGCTGGCGGGCTATGAGAACGTCGCATTCCATCCCGGATTCTTTCCGGATTCCGCCCGAGACCTTGGCGAAGAGCGCTACAGCTTCGTGCATCTTGATGTCGATCTCTATGAGGCGACACTGGCCGGGCTGGAATATTTCTACCCACGCATGATCCCTGGCGGGATCATCCTTACCCATGACTATTCGATCATCGACGGCGTATCCCAGGCCTTCGCCGAATTTCTCGCCGACAAACCCGAGCACGTGATCGAACTCCCCACGACCCAGGCCATGATCATTCGCAGCGCCCAGCCGCGCTAGGCTGCCCCGGCCTTCATCAGCGCGGGATTTCCGCGCCGGTTAACCCTGATTGGTTTGCTAGCAGCGCAACGGCGCGGGAAACACCGCGCCGACCGACCGTGCACGCGGGGTCACGAGGACCATACGCGGCAACGCGTGCTCCGCCCGATCTATCGCGTATTATCGCGATTTCTGCGTCCGATCCGTTCGCGAAAACCCTTGAACCGCGCAAGAATGACCTCTCCTTGCCGATCAAAACAGGCCCATGCCATGAGCGGGGTCCAAAGCACCACCTCCCAGCAAAAGACCAGATTGATCAGCGCGATCGTTCTCATGTTAGGATGTCGACGCAGAGTCGCGACCAATGTGGGCAGAAATACCCAGAGAACACCAAACATTCCCCAGAGTGCGAAAGCGATCGGGGACTGGGGATGCCACATACGGACCCAGAATGGCTGGAACATGATGGCCCTCCTTTTCGTATTGGTTACGAAATGAGTAGCCGGTCCTCTTTCCCGCGCGCAAGAACTTCGTGTCCGCCCGACAGGAAAGCCTCCGGGTTGCCACAGCCTTCATCGCCTCATCGGGCGTGAGAGACCGTGCATTCCGAAAAGACACGGCCTCCGCACTCGGGCTCAGTCACGGGTTTTGCGCTCGCGTCGAGGCCGCCGCAGCATGCGGGACCAGAAGTAGGGCGCACGCCCGTCATGCCCGAAATAGGACAGACGTGCCTCATGGAGATGCACCCTGCCAAAAGCCTCGGCACGTATCAGCAGTAGCATGATCGCGGCGCCCGCAAAGGGACCGATGAGATAGACCCAGAAATCCTGCCAGATACCGGAAAAGAGCGCAGGTCCCACGCTGCGCGCCAGATTCGTGCTATCTCCCGAAAGCCAGGCCTCGAACGGATTGAGCACAAAAAACACCGGCCCTGAGGCCCAGGCGGCAAAAGGGCGGAGCGCGGGACGCGCACCGCAAAGCAGCACAACAGCCACGAGAATGGCAGTCGTGTTGATCTCCCCGATCATCGCCCACCAGGGGGGAACGAAAGGCGATGGCGCTGTCGCCGCGAAATGGTCCGCCGCGCACCATCGCCCCCATAAGGGCCATATGAGAGCGCTCGCGGCGACCAGCCCGGTGCCGAGAACGGCTCCGGAAATCTGCGAGAGCATGTAAAAGACGGTGTCTGTCACGGTCAGGCGCTTGCCCAGACAAAAGGCAAGACTGATGGACGGACTGAGATGCGCGCCACTGACGCGCCCGAAGGGAGAAAGCGCCGCGAGAGTCGAACTCAGACCGAATACGAGGCCTTCAAGCGCGCTGAGCAGATTCGGCCAGTCGGCAAGCGCGCGATGAACGGGGCTGAGGGGCGCACCCAACGCGACGTTCGAACTCACTCCAAAAGCCATGAGCAGCGCCGTGGCCCAAAATTCGCAGACATAGAGTCGGGGATGCAATTCCCGCCCGGGAGCGGGCTTGCCGAGTAAGGGCCGGTCATGAGGATGGGGATAGAGAGCTCTCAGATCCGATCCTGCGGTGGCATTTCCCGCCATGGGCTGCGTCTTTCTCCAGTTCTGTCCCGCCCCGCGAGCACTTCAAGCTCAAAGGGCGTGGTGCAGTAACTGACTTCCGCAAGCTCAGGCCGCAATAAAAAGCCCCGTGATGGCCGCACTCATCAAATTCGAGAGGGTCCCCGCGATGACGCAGCGCGACGCAATCACGGCGATCTCGGCACGGCGTTCGGGTGCCACGCTACCGAACCCCCCGATCAGAATGCCAACGCTCGAAAAATTCGAGAAACCGCAGAGCGCAACGGACACGATAGCCAGGTCATGGCCTGACACTGTGTGATCGTGAATCAGGGGGGACAGGCCAACATAGGCCACGAATTCGTTGAAGGCGATTTTTTCACCCAGAAATCCCCCGATCAACAAGGCGTTGGACCAGGGGATGCCGATGAGCCAGGCCAGTGGCGCCATGACCACACCCAGAATGGAGGAAAGGCTGAGCCCAGGCATCGAGAGCCATCCCCCAAGGCCGTGAAGAACGCCATCGATCAGCGCCGTAATTCCGACGAACGCGACAAGCACCGCGCCTACGGCAAAGGCTACACGCGCGCCACTCATCGCACCCTCGGCCAAGGCGTCGAAAACTCCGGTCGTCTCGAGAACGGCTCTGGGCATGGGCTCGTGACCAGCCTGGGCGTCCTCGGGGGTCGGCCAGAGCAGCTTGGCGAATAACAGCCCGCCCGGGATCGCCATGAACGAAGCCGCGAGCAGATAGTGCATGGGCACGCCAAGGCCTGCGTATCCTGCGAGCACCGAACCCGACACCGAGGCTGTTCCGGAACTCATGATCGTGAAAAGCTCCGCGCGGCGCAGCGTGCCGACATAGGGGCGCAGCACCACCGGCATCTCGCTCTGGCCCAGAAAGACGGTCATCACGGCGGAGAAGGATTCGATCGGTGTAGTTCTGAGCAGACGCCGCAGCCCTTGTCCGATCACCCGGGCCAAAGCCTGCATGATCCCCCAATGATAGAGCAGAGCGATCAGCGCCGAGACATAGACTATCGCGGGCAAAACCTGAAAGGCGAAGACAAAACTGTCCTGTCCGAAAACGGACTCCATCTTCGGGCTGGCAAGACCGCCAAACAGGAAATGCGTACCTACCTGACCGTAAGACAGAACCGCCCCCACCCCGTCGGCCAGGGCGCCAAACACGCGCCGCCCCCAGGGTACGAAAAGCGCCAGAGCCCCGATGGCACATTGCAACGCGAGTGCCACGGCAACCTGTCTGTAATCGATCGCCCTGCGATTGCTCGACAACAGGACCCCGAGGGCAAGGAGCACCGCAATACCGATCAAACCGCGCAGCGACATCTATGCGCCAACTCCTCTTGCACCAGGCGCCCGAACAGCTCCGGGGACAATGGAGGCGGTTCGATAGAACAATACGTTCGCGCAAGGAAGGGGCAACTGTGTCGGCATGCTTGCGCTCTGTCCAGCCCGAAGCCACATAATAGGCAAGCCTCACCTGCAGAATGCGACGGACTCCCTGATGACCTCCAGTTTCTACGATCTCCAGATCCCCGCCCTCTGCGGCTCTCCCATCTCCATGGCCGATTTCGAGGGCAAGGTCGTGCTGATTGCCAACACCGCATCACAATGCGGCTTTACCCCGCAATATGAGGGGCTGCAGCATCTGTGGAGCCATTATGGCAAGAGCGGGCTTGTCGTGCTCGGCGTGCCAAGCAACGATTTCGGTCAGCAGGAGCCCGGCACCGCCATCGAAATCCAGACCACCTGTTCACGCAATTACGGCGTGAGCTTTCCCATGGCGGCCAAATCTACGGTCAAGGGAAAGGAGGCGACCCCGCTCTTCCGCTGGCTGGCCGAACAGGGAGGCTTCCTCTCCCTGCCGCGCTGGAACTTCTACAAATATGTCGTGTCGCGTGAGGGCAAGCTGCTCAAGTGGTTTACCCCGCTTGCTGCGCCGGATTCCGGACGCCTCAAATCCAGCGTCATGCGCGCGGTGATGGATCGCTGATCATCTGGCGAATGACGCCAGAATTTCTCCAGCTTCGCTACACGCCTGGTCATGCCATCCGGTTGCCCGAACAGCGCTGAAACAGCTCGGGCTGGACGTCGTGACAGGCTTTTTTACCCCTGACGCTCCAGGGCGAGCTTGAAACCGAAAGCCATGAACACTCCGCCCGTCGCCCGATCCAGAGAGCGAACGACCCGAGGGCGTGACAGAAAGGCCCCGAGCGGCGCCGTCATGAGAATGAGGAGGGAAAACCAGCTCAGGGTCAGGAGCACCTGTATGAGTGCCAGCAGGAGCGAAAACCGCACAACATTGACATCATGGGGAATGAACTGGGGCAAGAAGGTGATGAAAAAGATACCGACCTTGGGATTCAGGAGATTGGTCAGAAGCCCCTGCCGGAAACTGTGCCAGCCACTCATTCTCGCGGGGCGAACGGCGCCATTCTCTAGACGCGCAGTGCGGCTTTGAAACAGCAGCTTCATCCCCATTACGAAGAGATAGCAGGCCCCCGCCCATTTCACGATGGTGAACCCCAGCGCGGATGCCGCCAGGAGGGCTGTCAGACCGAATGCCGCGCCGCCGCCCCAGATGAAAAGCCCGATCGTTATCCCGAGTGCCGCACAGAACCCCGCGCGCATACCTGACACGGTCGCGGTTCTGAGCACGAAAGCCGTGTCGAGACCGGGAACGAGAGTAAACACACCCGCAGCGAGAACGAAGCTCGTTAGAGACAGCAATATGGGGCTCATGGATGCGCAGGCTCCTCGCGATCATTTCAGGGGGCTGGGCTCTCCTTAGAAGCGCTAGCCTGACCCGGCAAGCAGCGATACACCAAGACATGGCTGCCCTGCTCCCTGCGCAGATAGAGGGATTGCCTCAGTGTTGCCATCACTGCCCCGCCATTGTCTGACCGCCCCATGGCGCTCCGTCAGGGTTGCGTCTAAAGAGGCACCCTGTTTTATTCGATACGCGACTGGAAGCCAGGAATGCTCCGTAACCTGATCACCGTTGGTGGTTGGACCATGCTGTCCCGAGTTCTTGGCCTCGTGCGTGACCAGCTTCTTGCCGCCTTCCTCGGGGCCGGGCCGGTGCAGGACGCGTATCAGATCGCCTTCCGTCTTCCGAACATGTTTCGCCGTCTGTTTGGCGAAGGCGCCTTCAACGCAGCTTTCGTCCCGCTCTTCACCGAACGTCTCACCACCCACGGCAAGGAAGATGCCACGCGTTTTGCATCGCAGGCCCTGAGCTGCCTGAGCGCATGGCTGCTCGCCCTCACGATATTGGGCGAGGTATTCATGCCGTGGATCATCGAGATCATCGCGCCCGGATTCAATCATGCGGGCGGGCGTTTCGAGATGGCGGTCCGGCTCACGCGCATCACCTTTCCCTATCTGATCCTGATCTGCACGGCGGCCCTCGTGGCCGGAGTTCTGAACGGGCTTCATCGCTTCTCCATGGCGGCGGGGGCCTATGTCTCGTTTAATATCGTCGGGATCATCGCCATTCTGCTTGGCGCGCTCGTCTTCGAGGACACGGCGAGCTGGACCGCGTACGGCATCACCTTTTCCGGTTTCGTCCAGCTTGGCCTGTTGCTCTGGTCAGTACGACGGGCTGGCGTCAGCCTCTCTTTTCCTCGCCCGAGACTGACGGTCGAGATGCGCGCCATGCTGCGCCGCCTGTGGCCTGGCCTGATGGGGTCCGGAGCGACACAGCTCAATCTTACGGTGGATACGCTCATCTCGACCCTGCTGCCGGCAGGATCGATCTCCTGGCTCTATTTTGCGGACCGGGTCAATCAGTTGCCGCTTGGCGTTCTGGGCGCGGCAGCCGGGACGACCCTGCTCCCCGTGCTCACCCGTCATGCTGCCGAGAAAGACGTGTCGGGCGGCCAGCAGACCCTGAACCGCGCGATCGACTATGCGGCGATCCTGACCTTTCCTGCCTGTCTGGGGCTTCTGGCCCTGGCGCCGGAAATCATGGCGACATTGTTCGGCTATGGACGCTTCACCACCGAGGACGCGCTCTCCTCGGCCCAGTCGCTGCGAGCCTATGCGCTCGGCCTGCCTGCCTTCATTCTGATCAAGGTGCTTTCACCGGGCTTCTTCGCCCATGGTGACACCCGAACGCCGGTACGTATCGGCTTTCTGACCCTCGCCCTGAATTTGGCGCTCAACCTGCTGTTGTACAAGCCGCTCGCTCATGTCGGCCCGCCTCTGGCAAGTACGATCGCAGCCATCGTCAATCTGGGTTTCCTCGCGGTCATCCTGCATCGACGCGCCGTTTTTCGCCCCGATGCGGCGCTGATCAGACGCATGCTGCGTATCCTCATGGCTTCGGTGGTCATGGCGGTGCTGACGCTCATCCTTGCGCGCGTGATCGCACCTGGCCTGGTCATGTGGCACGGACTGATGCGCGCGATGATGCTGGGCCTGCTGATAGGGATAGCCGGGATCATTTACCTGGCGCTGCTCTGGGCCTGCGGTATCGCCAAGCCCGATCGCCTGCTGAGGAGACTAACGCGGCGCGGACGCACGGCCTGAGCGTGCCCGATAGAAGACACCACCCCGCTTGGATATGAAGTCCCTCATGAACCGGTGGAGCCGATTGAGGGGCAAGGTTTTCTGACCCCACCGACAAGCGTTGCGAAATTATCATCCCCCGGGACCCATTGCCCAGGGACGCTTAACTTACTGTTCACAGGACAGGTTTTGACCGGTAAAGCTCGGCTCATGCGTCGAGTAATTTCCTCATGACCAGCCCGTCGATCACGGGGACAATCCCCTCATCCGAGGGCGCTACCCCCGCCATGGCCCAGTGGTTTGCGCTCAAGGCCCAGGAACCCGATGCGCTGCTTTTTTTCCGCATGGGAGATTTCTACGAGCTCTTTTTCGCCGATGCGGAAACGGCCGCGATGGCGCTCGATATCAGCCTCACGACACGTGGGAAGCACAACGAAGAGCCTATTCCGATGTGCGGTGTGCCGGTCGCGGCAGCCCCGGCCTATCTCGCGCGGCTGATTCGCCGTGGTTTCCGGGTGGCTGTGGCAGAGCAGACCGAGCAGGCACGCAAGCCAGGGGAGCCCGCCCAGAAGGGGCCGCTATCCCGTGCGATCGTAAGGCTCGTCACGGCAGGTACCCTGACCGAGGAAGAATTGCTCGAAGCCGGTCGGCAAAACCTGCTTCTCGCGCTCATCACACCGGCCCGCAAAACCCGCGCGGCCAGCGAATGCGGCGCGGCATGGATTGATATCTCCACTGGCTCGTTTGAGACGGCGGCTCTGTCTCATGACCAGATTGAGGAATTGCTGGCGCGTCTCGACCCCTCCGAGATCCTGGCGGACCCTGCCCATGTACCGGACCCGTTCTCGGTCCGGGTCGCACCCAATGTGGTGCTGCCTGCCCTGGAGCCCGCCCGCTCGCGCATGGCGCAGGAGTTCGGCGTCGCCCAGATCGCGATCCTCGGCGATTTCACCGATGGAGAAATCCGTGCTGCGGCGCTTGCGCTCGACTACGTGCGGCGCAGCCAGGCAGGCGCCATGCCGCGTATCGCCCGCCCCCTGCGACGGGGTGAGAGCGAGACACTCGGGCTCGATCCCGCCACGCGGGCCAGCCTGGACCTCGTTTCGGCGCGGGATGGCACGACCACCCACACGCTTTTCGCGGCCGTTGATCGCTGCGCCAGCGCGGCAGGGCAGAGAGCGCTCGCACAGTGGATTGCGGCTCCGTCCACCGATCTCGGCCTGATCCAGTCCAGACAGCAGGGCTGGCAATGGCTGATTGCACAATCCGGACTGATCGACACCCTCACCCCGATCCTTCGGCGCGCGCCTGATCTCGCACGGGCTCTCGGACGCCTGTCGACGGGGCGTGGCCTGCCGCGCGACCTTGCCGCGACGCGCGACACACTCCGGGCAGCGGATGCACTATGCAGCGTGCTTGAGCCGCTCTGCAACGCGACGACGCCACCGATAGTCAGGCAGCTCTTTGCCGGTCTTTACGGACGGGCTGACTCCCTGTTGGAAACCCTCGAGAAAGCCCTTGCCGAGACCCTTCCGGCACGTATCGAGGATGGGGGCGCCATCGCCACCGGCTATGACGCCGATCTCGATCGGTATCGCGGGTTGCGCGATGATAGCAAGCGCACCCTCGCCGCACTGCAACAGCGCTATGCAGAGCAGTTCAATGTGGCCACGCTCAAGATCCGCCACCACGCGCAACTTGGCTATATCATCGAGACCTCGGCGCTTCATGCTGCGAAGCTCCGCGAGCGACCCGAACTTTCCTTTCGTCAGGGCACCGCCAATCTCGTGCGGTTCACGACAGACGAACTCCTCGAGCTTGACCGCGCCATTCTGGAGGCCGCAGACCGCGCGAGCGCGACCGAGCGGCAGATCTTTGCGCGACTGGTGGCCGAAACGATCAGTCATCCTGCCTTGCCGGAACTGGCCGAGCTCTTCGCTCTGGCCGATGTGCTCGCCAGCGCCGCCCGACTGGCTCAGGGGGGCACCTGGTGCAGCCCCGAGATGACGCAGGATCAGGCTTTCGAGCTTAAGGCGTGTCGCCACCCTGTCGTCGAGGCCGCTCTGGGCAAGGCCACACGTTTCATTCCCAATGATTGCCACCTGCCGCCCGAACAGCGCGTGATGCTGCTGACCGGGCCGAACATGGCGGGCAAATCGACATTCCTCAGGCAGACAGCCCTCGCCGTCATTCTGGCTCAGGCCGGTCTGCCCGTCCCGGCAGCGAAGGCGCGCATCGGGATCGTCGATCGCCTGTTCTCCCG
The DNA here is from genome assembly GCF_037150015.1 of Asaia sp. VD9. Taxonomy (NCBI): domain Bacteria; kingdom Pseudomonadati; phylum Pseudomonadota; class Alphaproteobacteria; order Acetobacterales; family Acetobacteraceae; genus Asaia; species Asaia sp. VD9. Next base: position 199,233 of record NZ_JBBCQM010000001.1, read on the forward strand.
CGTGGGCGCCGCGGATGATCTGGCGCGTGGGCGTTCTACCTTCATGGTGGAGATGACCGAAACCGCCGCGATCCTCCGTCAGGCAGGGCCGCGTTCTCTGGTCGTCGTGGATGAGATCGGTCGTGGCACCTCGACGCTCGATGGACTCGCCATCGCCTGGGCCACGCTGGAAGCCCTTCACTCCCAACTCGGTTCACGCACGATCTTCGCAACACATTTCCATGAGCTTTGCGGGCTTTCGGACTCGATGCCACGCCTGACACCGTTCACGATGGCGGTAAAGGAATGGAAGGGCGACGTTATTTTCCAGCACGAGGTGCGCCGGGGTGCTGCGCGCAAGAGCTGGGGCGTGCATGTCGCTCAACTTGCCGGCGTTCCCATGCCTGTGGTGCAGCGCGCGACACGATTGCTCGCCGCACTCGAGCGGGATCAGAGCCGGGGCGGACCGCAATTACCCCTTTTTGACGCTTCCGAACCCGCGCCTGCTCCCGTCGACAGGCTGCGCGATGCGCTCGAAGCGATCGATCCTGACGCGCTCTCTCCCAAGGCTGCGCTCGAGACGCTCTATGCCCTGCGTAAACTTGCGCTTGAAACAAAGAACGATTTGACCTGAAGATAGAAACTTCAGGTCTTTTGCAACGCCCCCAAACCGACGGATCTTAATGCGCGAACCGATCTCCCTCAAAGAAACCGACATGCGAGCCGCCCTCGCCGCCGCGCTTGACCGTGTGCGGCAGCCGGATGGCTCCGTTTCGCGCGAGGACGCCGTCAGCATTTTCCGCCGTCATATCGGCCGGCATCATGGTGAGATACGTCGCCTGTTCGAAGGGCGTCAGCTCAAGGGCATCGCTGCCGCCACAACTCTGGCGCAGCTGATGGATGGCGCCATATCCAGCCTGTACGAATTGGCGCGCGCAGCGACGGGCGCCTCCAGCGATGGCCTCAGCCTCTGCGCGACCGGGGGGTATGGCGCGGGATTACTGGCGCCCTATAGCGATATCGACCTTCTGTTCCTGACGAACACGACTGCGGCGCCCGAGACGACCGCGCAGGTCGAGTACATGCTCTATTTTCTGTGGGATCTGGGCGTGCGCGTGGGCCACGCCACCCGCTCCATTGACGGATGCCTCGAAGCCGCAGCCGAGGATCTCACCATACGCACGACCCTGCTGGATGCCCGGCGTATTGTGGGGACGGAAGCCCTTTTTGGCGTGTTTCTGACGCGCCTGGGCAAGACGGGAGAGACGGCGCTCTCTTTCGTCCACGAGAAGATCGACGAACGCGAGAAACGCCATAAACGCTTTGGCGATAATCCCTACATGGTGGAGCCCAACATCAAGGAGGGCCGAGGTGGACTGCGTGATCTGCAGACCCTGAACTGGATGACGCATGTGCTGCATGATCGGGACGGGATCGAGCCGACGACACGTCTTGCCCCGGGCGAACCGGCCTTCACCACGCTTGGTCTTCTCACCGACCAGGAGGCCAATCGCGCACGACGTGCCTGGAACTTTCTCTGGACCATTCGGCTCCACCTGCACTACATCGCCGGTCGCGCCGATGAACGTCTGGCCTTTGATGTCCAGCCAGTCATCGGTGGACGCATGGGTTATGCGGGGCACGGACGACAACAGGGCGTCGAGCGCTTCATGCGCCATTATTTCCTCACAACCCGTGAGGTCATGCGCCTGAGCCGGATCCTTGAGCCGAGCATCATGCAGCGCCTTCAAGGTCCGTTACGCGAAGCGCCTTTCATCAGCGCCTTCCTCTCACCCGATCAGGCCCGACATTTCCGCCTGATCAATGACCAGCTTGCCCCGGCCGACACGACCTCCTTCGACGCCACGCCGCAATTGATGGTCACCATGCTCGATGCCGCGCGCCATGACAGGCTGGCCCTGCATCCAACGGCCATTCAGCAACTGATCCGCAACGAGCGCCGCATCGCCTCGCTGCGCGATGACCCCTATACGATGCGGGTCTTTCTCTCGCTGCTGATGCAGCCGACGGAAATGAATCGCGAACACGCCCGCCCGAGCGGTGCGGACTGGCTCACGATCCTGAATGATACGGGATTTCTCGGCGCCTTGCTGCCGGACTGGTCTCGTATCGTAGGGCAGATGCAGTTCGACACCTATCATATCTACACAGTGGACGAGCATAATATCGAGGCCGTCCGAATGCTCGGCTGGATCGAGGCGGGTGCCATGGCGGACGAGATTCCGCTGGTTTACGACCTGGCCCGTGACATGCAATCACGTCGCGCTATGTATGTGGCGACGCTGCTGCACGATATCGCCAAAGGACGCGGTGGCGATCACTCCGTCCTCGGAGCGGAGGTCGCCCAGCAGGTGTGCCCGCAGCTCGGTCTGGACGCTGAGGAAACAGAAACCGTTTCCTGGCTCATCCTGCATCATCTGCTCCTCAGCCAGACCGCCTTTCGGCGTGATATCGATGACCCCAGGACCATCCTGGATCTGGCGGATATCATCCAGTCGCCAGAGCGCCTGCGCCTGCTTCTGCTTCTGACCATTGCCGATATGCGGGCCGTGAGCCCGAATGTCTGGAATGCCTGGAAAGCCACCCTTCTGCGCGAACTCTATATGCGTGTGGCGGAAGTGCTTGAGGGGGGGCTGGCAGCGACTGAACGTGACGAGCGCGTCAGCCACGCCAAGGAACTGGTGCGCGACGGGCTGATGCAGCAGAAACTCGCGCCCGAGCAGGTCGATCACTTCCTGACACTCGGCTATGCAGGCTATTGGCTGGGCTTTGATGCGGACACCCATATCCGCCATGCCCGTCTCGTCCTGGATTCCGAAATTCACTCCGCGCCGCTGACTATCGAAGCCACGCCCATTCCCCAACGTGACGTAACCGAGATCACCATCTTCAGCGCTGATCATGCCGGCCTCTTCTCGCAGATTGCTGGCGGGCTCGCTGTGGCCGGAGCATCCATCGTCGATGCACGCATCCACACGCTCAGTGATGGCATGGCGCTCGATACATTCTGGGTGCAGGACCAGAATGGCCGCGCCTTCGAGACACCCCTGCAACTCGCCCGGTTGAACGCGTTGATCGAACAGGCCCTGTCGAGCCGCCTCGCGATTGGCTCCGAGCTCGAGCGTCTGGCCGATCAACGCTCTGCGCGGCGCATGCGCGCGATCCATGTGCCTCCGCGCGTGGTGATCGATAACCGTGCCTCGGAGCGCCACACGATCATCGAGATCAATGGTCGAGACCGGCCCGGCCTGCTTTATGACATCACCCGCACGATCAGCGAGCAGTCGCTTCAGATCTCGTCGGCGCATATCACGACCTATGGAATGCGTGCGGTAGACGTCTTCTATGTGCGCGACGGAGCCGGGACGAAAATCACCTCCGAAACCCGCATGGCCGATATACGCAAGGCTTTGCTCGATACGCTGAGCAACGACGCGACAAGCGCTGCCTCAGACCCCGTCGTAGCTGCCTGATCTCTCCCGCAGGGCCTGCGCCACTCTCTCGATGACGGGAGGCCAGGCCTCATCGGGGGGCAGGCCGCCCTCGGGCCGGAAGATGCGCAGTCCCGTGTACCAGTCCGGCCCCTTCCAGCGCCAGTCTCCGCCCTCACGGTCGAGTAGCCATAGCGGTCGGCCCATTGCACCCGTAAGATGGGCCATCATGGTATCAACCCCAATCACCATTTCGCACCGCGCAAGCGCGCGTGCGGTGTCAACCAAGGTGTGCCCGATGCCCTGCTCCACCCCGGGCTCCAGTAGCGCGGCATCTTGCTCCTGTTGCAGATTGACGAAGGTCACGCCTTGCACCGCCAGGATAGGCGCAAAGGACGCACGAGGCAGGGACCGTCTCGCATCGAAGCGATAGGTCGGGTTCCCCGCGTTGAAAATTCCGATCCGCCCTTTCTCAGGGGAAAGGCCGAAATCGAGATAGGGGCTGGCATCGACCGTCGTGACACCGAGCCGTGCCGGCAGGCTGAGCAGGGAGCAGCGCCTGGTGGCCTCACCCGAGAGCACGACACGTCCCGAGCGCAGCAAAGGCTGCAATTCCGGCATGAAGGCGAGCAGCGGGTCAAGCACATCCGGCAATCTCAGTAGGAGTGGGGCGCGCAGCGCCGCATCAGGCACGAAGCGCAGGAACTGCAGGCAATCTCCGAGCCCCTGCTCCCCTTCGATAAGGACGCGCCCTTCGGTTCGCTCCCCGTCCCAGGGCGGCAGAACCGTGCTCTCGATCAGGCTCTGGCGTGACTCGAAATTCGACCACCCCTGTGCGAATTCCCCCCTCCCGAGCTGAATTATCCCGAGATTGAAGCGCGCCTGCGCGGACCAAGCGCCTCCATCCGCGATCATGTCACGAAAGAAGGTCTCAGCCTCTTCTTCCCGATCGGTCTCGGCCAGCAGCGTTGCGCGGTTGCACGCCAGAACCCAATCATCGGGGAAAAGGGCCAGTGCGGCATCAAATGCCTCTTCGGCGGGTATTCTGTAACCAAGGGCCTGATAAACCAGCCCGAGATTGTTTAAGGTCTGGGCGCTGGGCGGCGCGAGGGCTACGGCTTTACGCAGGGCAGCAAGCGCCTCCTCCATCGCTCCGTTTTCGAAGCAGGCCGCCCCCAGATTGGCATGGGCTGCCGCCTCCTGCGGACATAACGCAACGAGACGCCTGAAACACGCCATGGCGGCGGCGAAACGGCGCTGCTCCATCAAAAAAGCGCCGTGACGCGTCAGGAGAGGTACGGGATCAGCAGCCAGTGACAGGGCCATCGAAAAGGCAGAAGCCGCCGCCTCGTTCTGTTCACTGCGATACAGGAGCTCGGATATCAGCGCATGCGCCCTGAAATCCCTCGGTTCCAAAAGGGTCGCCACGCGACAGGCGGACACGGCCTCGCGCAAATGCCCCGCTTCATCCAGCGACGCAGCAAGGGTGAGGTGGAACCGGGCGCGCTCGACGTTATCCTGGGTCAGGGTCAGTGCATGAGCCACCGAAGCAATGGCGAGGCGGGGCTGACCCGTATGGCGGGCCACGCAGGCGAGCCCATGCCAAGCCTCTGCGCAATCGGGTGCTTCGGCAAGGATGGCGCGAAACAAAGCCTCAGCCTTGATGGAATCTCCCCCGGCAAGACTGGCGAGGGCAGTATCGAGGCGCGAGCGATAGGCATTCATGCGTTTAATCATGAGCCCTGCCGTCGCGGGTTACAAGAATGCGGGATCATGACAAAGGCGCACAGCGCTGCACTCTGATGACCCCTGCACCGCGACCCATTCGAGAAATTCCGTACCTAAAACGGCAGATCGCGCAAGATCTAGAGCGTAAGGCCAAATCGGGGGCCGATGAGTGTGATCACGGTATAGAGCGCAATGGTCAGCAGACATCCTGCACCCAGAGATAGCCAGAATCCCACGCCCTGGCGCAACAGTGCCGGGATCAGCAGGAACATGGGCAAGGATGGCAGCACGTACCAGAAGGTGGCACTTGCGTGAGCGGCCATGTTCTCCGTGTCGGGCCTGTCATGCCAGAGCAGGATCATGCCCAGGACGGAAATAAGTGGAAGCGAGGCGATCAGGGCACCGAAACCCGGATAGCGCCGCGCCACTGTTGCGGTCAGGGCAATCAACACGCCCGAAAGGGCCGATCTGGTGAGAAGTGCAAGCATAGGGCAGCTCGCCTTTCCATTTCATGATGCCCGGTGCTGACATGCCATGGGATTCCTGGCACCGGGGAATACTCTCAGGGCGCTGTACCGCTGCAGGAAGGGGCCCACCGAAAACACTGATAGAGTTACTGCGCAATCTTGCACGGGATTTGAATGGGCTTACAAGGAGGCATGGTCGCTTTTCTCTCCGCCTTGCCCAAAGCCTTTCGCTGCCCCCGCCTCGCTGGCCCAGCGCATGTCAGGTCGGACGACCCTGCGCAGCATCTGTCGAGACAGAACCGACGCCCTGAAGGCGCGTGGGATTCACCCCGCACCAGCGCAGCGACTGCACTGATGCGGTCCGGCCTTGGTTTCAGCGCGTTGCTTCTGCTCAGCACCACGGCGCGGGCCTCTCACGAGCGCCCCTGGCTGGCTGATACACACCCTGCCCGGATAGCGCAGGTCACAGCGCTTCCAGGCAACGCGAACTGGCGCCAGGCTCTGCCTTTCGCCGATGGCAGCGTGATTGTGCTGCGCGAACCAGACCCTGCAGAGAGCGGTTCGTTTCTTGCGCGCCTTTCCCCCGGTGCAGCCGCAGCGGCGGCATTCATACCCGACTGGGCAACAGCGCCTTCAGGGAGCCGTGGCGCAGACAGATTTGCTCCCTCCGCCCTCGCTCACGACGAGAAAGGCGGGTTATGGCTTATCGACGGAAGTGGGACCGGAGCGCCCCCGCGTCTCATGCGGCTCGACCCGGTGCGCGGTACGATACTTGCCGAGTTTCCCCTTCCACCGGAAGGCGTGACACCAGCCAGCCGTTTCACCGCCCTCGCCGTCCATGGAGAGATGGCCTATCTGGCGGATGAGGGCGGGGCGTGCCTTACCGTGATCGATATGCGTAGCCGCCAGGCGACGCGATTTTTTTCGGGCTACCCGACCTCGCGGGGGCATAGGCCTCTGGTGGTCAACCGGCAAACGGTCAAGGGCGCGGACGGACTCCCCCTCACCCGTGATCTCTCATGGCTGGCTTTGGAGAATAATGGCCTTTGGCTCTATGAGCAGGCGCCCACGGGACCCATCTATCGACTTTCCACTTCCTTGCTGACAGACCCCTCGACGACGCCCTCCGAACTGATGGAGGGCGTAACCGAATGGCGTGGCACCCCCACTATCAATGGCATGACGATCGATGACAAATCGACGCTCTATCTGACGGATATCAGCGAAGGGCGTCTCCTCAGTTTCGATACCGGCCGTCACCCCCATGTCCTTCTGGTCGCCCCGCAACTGGTCCATGCCGGAACCCCCGGCTGGGTTGGCGACGGACCTTCCGGCTCATCGTCCGACAAGACCACTCACGCTGGACTGATCTATGTCCCGGCAGGTCATGTGTTGTTGCGCATTGCTCTTCCCTGAAAGACGGGCCATGTCTTTACAGCTCCTGTTCACTCTTTCTCGTGACGCTCAACCCTGAAGGCCATCATGCAGTACCGTTCCACACGCGGCGATGCCCGCCCGCGCTCCTTTTCAGACATTCTGCTCGCCGGTCTGGCGGAGGATGGTGGGCTGTACATGCCAGAGAGCTGGCCGCAATTCACGGCCGATGAGTGGCGAGAAATGCGGACCCTCTCCTACCCGGATCTGGCCGCAAAGATCCTGTCGGTATTTGCGGCAGGCAGTATCGACCTGCCAACGCTGCAAAAACTGTGCGCCAAAGCCTATGCCGGATTTTCGCACGCCGCCATCGCCCCGCTGATGGAGGTCGAGAACGGGCTCTTCTCGATGGAGCTTTTCCATGGTCCCACCCTGGCCTTCAAGGACATGGCCATGCAGCTGCTCGGCCAGCTCTTCGAGCATGTGCTGACCGAGCGCAACCAGCGCGTGACGATTGTGGGAGCGACCTCGGGCGATACGGGTTCCGCCGCCATCGAGGCCTTCCGGGGCAGTCCGCATCTGTCCGTGGCGATCCTGCACCCCATGGGACGCACCTCGGATGTGCAGCGTCGCCAGATGACCACGGTGAAGGAGGATAACATCCTCAATATCGCCGTCGAGGGCACGTTCGATGACTGCCAGGATCTGGTCAAGGCGATGTTTGCCGATACGGGTTTCCGCAACGAAATCAATCTCTCGGCGGTCAACTCGATCAACTGGGCCCGTATCGCGGCCCAGATCCCGTATTATGTGCGGGCGGCGTTGATGATGGGCGCCCCGGATCGCGAGATTTCCTTCGCTGTGCCGACCGGCAATTTCGGCAATGTTCTGGCAGCCTGGGCGGCCAGCAAGATGGGCCTGCCGGTCCGACGTCTGTGCATTGGCTCGAACCGCAATGACATCCTCACACGCTTCCTGACCAGCAACGACATGAGCATGCGTGCTGTCGAGCCCAGCCTGTCGCCGTCAATGGATATCCAAGTGTCCTCCAATTTCGAGCGGCTGTTGTTCGAGTTGCTCGATCGTGACCCGCAAGCCTGTCGCGACACCATGCTTGGCTTCCGCCAGACAGGGCGCATGAGCGTTGATCCTGACAGATGGACACAGGCCAGATCACGCTTTGGCGCGCTCATGCTGGATGACGAGGCGACCCTGGCCGAAATGAAGGCACTTTGGGACAAGTCACTCTATCTGGCGGACCCCCATAGCGCGATCGGGCTGGCCGCCGGACGACAGGAACAGGAACCGGGCATTCCCATGATCGTCGCGGCCACCGCGCACCCGGCCAAATTCCCCGATGCCGTGCGCAAGGCGACCGGGATCGACCCCGCTTTGCCCCCGCATCTCGCTGATCTTTTCGAGCGTGAGGAGCGTTACGAGACGCTGCCCAACGAACTCACGATCATCGAGGATGCCGTCCGCCGTCATCTCAAAGGCGCGCATCAGCACGGCTGAAATCGGCCCAGCACACAGGGGGGCTAGGATTTTGCCCCTCGTGACGCCATCTCTGACAAATCCTCGTTTCTCCGTTTTCAGGACCATCACCACTCGATGACCGATCCGATTACCGCCACCACCCTCCCCAATGGCCTTACTGTTGTCACCGAGAGGATGGAGCGCGTCGAAACCGTTTCCTTTGGGGCCTATGTCGCCACCGGCACGCGCAATGAAAGCGCCGAGGAGAACGGTGTCTCCCATTTTCTCGAGCACATGGCCTTCAAGGGCACGCAGCGCCGCAGCGCTGCGCGCATTGCGGAGGAGATCGAGAATGTGGGCGGGCATATCAACGCCTATACGGCGCGCGAGCAGACAGCCTATTACGTCAAGCTGCTGAAAGAGGATCTGCCGCTCGGTATCGACATCATCGGCGATATCCTCACACACAGCACGTTCCTCGAGCAGGAGGTCGAGCGCGAGCGCGGCGTGATCCTGCAGGAAATCGGCCAGGCCAATGACACGCCTGACGACATCATCTTCGACCATTTCCAGGAAACCGCGTTTCGCGATCAGCCCATGGGACGTCCGACCCTGGGCACCGAGCCCCTCATCGCCTCGATGAAGCGTGAATCGATGATGCGCTACATGCAGACGCACTACACGACACGCAACATGGTGATTGCTGCCGCCGGAAATCTGCATCATGAGGCCGTACTCGATCTGGTGCAGGAGCATTTTCGGGATCTTCCCGATCATCAGCCCCCTGCACGCGAAGGCTGTCGCTATCTCGGGGGAGAACACCGCGAATCCCGCGATCTCGATCAGGCCCATCTGGTTCTGGGCTTTCCCTCGGTCAGCTATAACGACCCTGCCTATCACGCCACCATGCTGCTCTCGACCGTTCTGGGCGGCGGCATGTCATCGCGTCTCTTCCAGGAGATTCGTGAAAAGCGCGGGCTCGTCTATTCCGTCTATTCCTTCGCCCTGCCTTTCCTCGATAGCGGGCTGTTCGGCATCTATGCGGGGACAGGCGAGCAGGAAGCCGCCGAACTGGTTCCCGTTCTGCTCGACGAGCTCAAGCGTATCGGTGACGGGATCAGCGGCGAGGAAATTGCCCGCGCCCGCGCTCAGGTAAAATCCTCGCTGCTCATGTCGCTCGAGAGCACTGGCAGCCGCTGTGAGCAGATCGCCCGGCAGATGCAGCTTTTCGGGCGCATCATCGACACCAGCGAGACCGTCGCGAAAATCGAGGCGGTAGATGAGGCCGCGATGATCGGCGCTGCCGAGCGCCTATTCCGCGCTCGTCCCACGCTTGCCACGATCGGGCCTGTCGGCTCCATCCCGTCTTTTGAGGCCATCAGCCAGAGGCTTGTCGCATGAGCATGGACCAGGAGCGCCTTTTCAGCCTGATCGACGCCGCAAAACGCGCCGGGGCCGACCGGGCCGACGCGCTTCTGGTCGCGTCGCGCTCGATCTCGGCCATGTGCCGCCAGGGCGTGCCCGAGGGGCTGGAGCATTCCGAGACGCTCGCGCTTGGCCTGCGTGTCTTCGTGGGCAAGCGCGCCGCCAATGTCTCGGCGACCGCACTCGATCCCAGCCGTTTCGCGGCCCTGGCCGAGCAGGCCGTCGCCATGGCGCGGGTTGTGCCTGAGGACGCCTATGCGGGCATCGTCGACCCGGATCGGCAGGGTGTCTATGACATCGCGAAGCTGGACATGGTCGATCCGACCGAAGCCCCCGGCCTCGATGCCCTGCTTGCCCGCGCACGCGAAGCCGAGGAGACCGCGCTCGGTATAAAGGGCATCACCAACAGCAATGGCGCCTCTGCCGGCTATGGCCGTATCGAGATCACCCTTGCCGAGAGCAGCGGGTTTCATGGTGCCTATGCCCAGACCAGCCATAGTAACGGCATCAGTGTTCTTGCCGGCGATGGACCCAGCATGCAGCGCGATTATGCCGGGCATAGCGCGCGCCATCTGACCGATCTGGACGGCCCGGCGCTGCTTGGGCGCGAAGCCGCCGAACGCGCTCTGGCCCGTATGAACCCGACCAAACCGCGCACCGGGTCCTTCCCCGTGGTCTTCGACACGCGGGTCTCGGCCAGCCTGCTCGGCCATCTGGCTGGGGCGATCAATGGCTCTGCCATCGCACGCGGCACATCCTTTCTTTCGGGCCATAAGGGCAAGCTTGTTTTTCCCGAAGCGCTCAGCATCATTGATGACCCTACCCGCCCCCGCGGCCTGCGCTCCAAGCCTTTCGATGCCGAGGGCGTACTGCCCAGCCCTTTCGCCTTTATCGAAAACGGCGTGCTGCAGGACTGGATTCTGGACGGGCGCTCAGCGCGTCAGCTCGGTCTGGTCAATAATGGCCGAGCCTCACGCGGCGTCGGCGGCCCTCCCTCTCCCGCAGTCGGGAATTTCTACCTGACGGGCGGCACGGGCTCGCGTTCGGCGTTGATGGAAGACATTGTCGAAGGCATCTACGTGACCGAGATGATGGGCTCTTCCATCAATGGCCTGACCGGCGATTACAGCCGTGGCGCTTCGGGTTTCATGATTCGTCATGGTCAGCTTGCGGAACCTGTCGCCGAGTTGACCATTGCAGGTAATCTCATCGAGATGTTCGCGGCGCTCCGTGCCGCCGATGATCTCGTCTTCCGCCATGGTGTCGATGCCCCGACGCTGAGGATCGACGCCATGAGCGTTGCCGGAAGCCAGTAAGGAGTTTTCATGTCACGCCGCCTGTTCCGCGCCTCTCTTCTGCTTCTTGCCCTTGTCCCGCTTCTGGCCGCCCCGGCCGACGCGCGCCCCGGTGGCGGTCGCTCCATGGGAAGCCGGGGAAGCCGCACCTATTCCCCCCCACCCATGACCCAGACCGCGCCTTATCAGGCGCGTCCCATGGAGCGCAGTTATGCCCCATCATCCCCCGCACCGGGCTATAGCAACCCGATGCAGCGTCCGATGGGCCAACCCTATGGCTTCGCGCAGCGGCGCCCCTTCATGACGGGTTTTGTGGGCGGTCTGTTGGGGGCCGGGCTGTTCGGCATGCTGTCCGGCCACGGTTTCCTCGGTGGCGTGGGCGGGTTCGTGTCTTTCATCGGGCTGCTGTTCCAGATCGCACTGATCGGTTTCATCATCGTGATGGTCCTGCGCTGGCTCGGCAATCGACGCAGCGAGGGCAGCGCGGCTCAGGGCGGCCCTGCTTTCTCGAATGGCGCAGGCGCTCCGACCGTGACACTCAGCAATGCTGATTACCAGAATTTCCAGCAATTGCTGCTGGATATCCAGGCGGCCTGGAGCGCGCAGAACATGCGTGCCTTGTCCAGCATGGCAACGCCTGAAATGGTATCCTATTTCAACGAGCAGCTGGCGGATTATGCCAGCCGTGGCGCACGAAACATCGTCTCGGATGTCCAGTTCATGCGCGGCGATCTTTCCGAGGCATGGCGCGAGGGCAACCTGACCTATGCCACAGTCGCCATGCAGTACTCGCTCTATGACGTGACGACCGATCAACTCGGCAATGTCATTGATGGCAGCCGTACAGAGCGACAGGTGGTGACAGAGCTCTGGACCTTCGTCCGTGCAGACGGACGCGGGAACTGGGTACTCTCGGCAATCCAGCAGGTCGGATGATCCCGTCCGGCAGGGGGAATTACTCTCCGCCTGCCGGCAAGGTGCCCATCAGGCATGCGCACCCTCTTACAAGGCGCAGCCCGAGGCGATTGCTTCAGCAAAGCGCAGGCGTCCCTCTTGGCGCTGAAGCGCGTACGGGTGAAGGGTCTGCCACTGCGCCCCACACCGTCTTCGGCATGTTTTGATCCGCTCATCGCGACACGTCGGATGGGTCGATACGCTCACGCTACAGGATCCATCGGGATCGGAAGCGTCGCACTTTCCCTTTATCAGCTTGCCCGCATTGCCGCGACCCGCGTTTCTGGTGATACGCCATGAAATGCCAGCCTAGATCGAACCCCGAATGCGGCAGTCTCCACCGCGAAACCCTTTGCCCTCCCAGTGCAGACGGAAAGCAGGGGCGATGGGCGTAGGCTCACCGTGAGGACGACGTCGACGATCACGCGCTCAGCTCTAGCGCGGCATCGTGACCAGCACGACCACCGTGATCCCCAAGGCGCTGGTCTCGGAGACACGCCGCGACAGTAGTAACGGCTTGCCGCTGATCGCTCTCAGCCAGTCAATTCTGGCATGATTGACCAGCGCATCGCGCAAGCTGGCCAGCTTGTGGGCACCGACAATGCTCTTCTGATCGGTGAATCCACGAAGAGATCAGTCATGATGACCAAGGTTAAAAGCAGGGATGGCCATTAAGATCCTGCGACGACCTTTTAGCTTGCTCGATGGCCTTTGCCGACGCGAAACTGGCCCTCAGGTTTCAGCACATGCGTGAACGGGCAAAGACGCCTCGGTTCAAGGGAGCGCGGGTGCAATCCCGCAGTCTGTCTCGACGCGCTTTCCCTGGCTTCTCAGCGCGGCATTTGAGGAAGCGCCCACGTGCCTATCTGCTCATATGACGTATGACACCGACAAAGGCCATGTCGAAGCGCAGCGGATACAGCATACGACACCAGTCGAAAGCGAGGGACCAGGGTTCAGCTTGTGCTTACACCATCGCTGTCACACGCTTTATCAGCGTTCCAACTGACCGGTCCGCGCGCGACCGACGCGCAGAGGTGACCGGAAAGCCCGCCATCTGGACACTCCAGAAAATGGCTGCGGTCGCAATGCGCTGATGCTGGAGGATATCCGCTCGAGATAGCTGTCCCCTGGCAGGAAGCCCGGTTTGGAATCGGGAGAAGTCAGAGACGCAGATAGGTCAGGGCAAAGAGCGAAAGCATCACCAGGGAAAGTCCGCACAGAAGTCCCATGATCCGGCCCTGCTGGCGGGTGAGCGCGGTCTCTTTCTTCATGGGAATAGCACCCGATCAATCAAAAGCGCGGAAAAGAGAAAGAACAGATAGGCAAGCGAATAGCGAAACGCGTGGCGCGCGGGCTTGTCTGCCGTAAGGCTGACACCTGTTTCATCCTGCTTGTCGAAAAGAACGCGCAGGGCAAACCAGACAAAACCCAGACCAAGCAGCGTCGCACTGATCGTGTAGATGGCACCGCACAGCCCAAGTACGGAGGGCACAAGCGAGACTGCCATGAGGATGAGCGTATAGGCGATAATATTCCACCGCGTGTGGCGTGCACCTTTCACCACGGGCAACATGGGTATACCCGCCTTGGTGTAATCCTTGCACGCGTAGAGCGAGAGCGACCAGAAATGCGGGGGGGTCCAGAGGAAGACGATCGCAAACATCACGACGGGCAGCACATTCATGGTGCCTGTGGCCGCAGCCCAGCCGATCATGGGAGGAAAGGCCCCTGCTGCTCCGCCGATCACGATGTTCTGTGGCGTGCTGCGCTTGAGCCACATCGTGTAGATTACAGCATAGAAGAAGATCGAAAACGCCAGAATGCCCGCGGCGAGCGCGTTACTGGCCAGCCAGAGCAGCGCGACGGAAGCAAGGGAGAGGACGATACCGTAAATCAGCGCGCCATCGGCATCCATACGCGCATCGGGGATGGGCCGAACCGAGGTGCGCTTCATGATCGCGTCGATATCGCGATCGTACCACATGTTGATCGCTCCTGCTGCCCCGGCGCCGACGCAGATACAGAGCATGTCAATCAGCCCCAGCGGCACAGACGGCCATTGCGGAGCAACAGCCATGCCCGCCACGCCAGTGAAAACCACCAGGGAGATCACGCGCGGCTTTAAGAGGGCGAGCCAGTCCTTGAGCGTGGCCCCCTGCTGACGGTCGAAGGAGAGCACCTCAATCGCGGGATCGCGCCCTTCGACAAACCCTTGCGACGCGCTCATAAGTGGTCATCTCCAAGAGCTGCACCAAGTTGCGCCTCGGCGTATCTCCGGCGTGGAGCCATCAACCTCGCACCCAGCACGGCGACGCAGAACAGCGAGACAATCATCGCAGCCTCACCGACATGCTTCACCAGTGGGAAAAGCGGCATCATGGCGAGGACGGAGAGCCCCATGGCGATCAGGTGAATGCGGCCGAGCCATAGCGGGGCAGCGATAGCCAGGTCCTGCTCCTGCCAGCGATAATAGCAGCCGAACAGGGCAAACACCGCCCCGAACAACATGGCAGAGTGAAAAGCCTCGGGAGGCGCCGGCAGCAGGCCCAGTACCCAGCCTGTCGAGAGCAGCAGCAACGCCGGAAAACTCCAGGCAAACGCGATGCTGGGGGCAAAGCTGCGACGCCACAACGACACACAGATCATGCCCATGATCGCAAAACAGGGCAGTGCGACACCCAGAGTCAGTAGCACGGCATTATCCAGTCCGGGGACGGTAATGCCATGGGCCCAGACCACCGGGACGCCCAGAGCGGGTATCGCCATTGCCAGAGGCACGGATATCTTGAGGCGCGTTGAATGAAAGGCGACGAGATTGGCAATAGCCCCGAGCGCCAGTTGTATCACCAGCGCCAGAACCGGGCTCTGTACCTTGCCGAGCCAGTATTGCACGGTGGTAAACACGGCGTGACCCGCGACCAGATCATGAACCAGCCCCGCCAGCAGCACCGGCGCGACGACGATCAGGCCGAGTGATGCCAGAAGCTGCGACCAGGCGAAAGGCGACAGATCGCGGAACCGTACCATCCGGCACTCGAGGCATTTCACGATCGTCGACGAGGCCAGCAAGACGATGCCAACAACCCACAGAAACAAAGCGCCAATGAAAGCATCCGGCGAGCGCGCGCCGCAGATTGCACAAAGGGCGCCCGCGAAAAGCGCCGCAAAAGCAATGCGGTCGAAACGGATCATCAGGGAAGGAAGGGAATTCAGTTCCCCGGGAAGGACGAGCCTGCCCATACCGCCGAGGAAGGCGGGGATAAGAACGAACAGATCGAGAAGCAGGCCATGAGCCAAAGCGTGAAAAGGTCCCGCTTCCTGCGACACAAGCCCCAGAAAGCCACCAGCGAGGCCACAGAAAAGCGCGAGACCGAGAAAGGCCGCCCCGTCAGCGCGTAGTACGGCACCGCGACGGGGTTTGGTAGTCGGCGTTTGTAACAAGACCCGTTCCTTATTCTGTCGCTGGATCGTGATCCAGGCGGCTCCCCAGTCAGCACGCAGCTAAGGGAAGCCTCTCAAGCAAGGCCAGTCTGGTATGAACTGTCGGGCACGTATGTGTCAGGCAACCAGGGCCGTCGCTTCCTTACTATCCTTCTCGAGCGGCAAAGTCACGAGCGTAAACAGGCCAGCCGGGGGTACGGGGGTTATGGTCGCGCGGCTCAGATCCTCGGGAGGCAGGAGCGATTCCATCGCGAAATCAGGGTGCCAACCCAACGAACGTGAGGCACGGGCCATGCCCCGCTCGACGGCGAGGCGCACACCGCCTGTGGCCAGGAAATGGTTCACGAAAAGGATGTGGCCACCGGGCTTGACCACGCGCTTGAGCTCGCCCAGCAGACGACGCGGGCTCGGAACGACCGAGGCGACGAACATGGCCACGGCAATATCGAAGCTGCCCGCCTCGAAGCTGGTTGCCTCTGCGTCCATTTCGAGCAGATCATCGACATTGCCGAGCTGCTGATTGATGACGCGCTGGCGCGCACGCTCCAGCATGGCCTCGGACAAATCGATCCCAGTGATATGCTTGTCGCGATTGTAATGTGGCAGGGCGAGCCCCGTACCAACACCCACTTCAAGGACGCGCTGTCCCGGCAGGGCATTGACTGCGGCAACCGCCCGACGACGCCCGAAGGCCGATATGCCGCCGAAAACGGAGTCGTAGACCCTGGCCCAGCGGCGATAGGCTGCGCGCACGGCATCCGCGTCCAGTGCGGAGCGGGGGCGCGGATGGGCGTCATCCAGGGAAGCATTGGGATCGATCAGGGGGTCCGGTCGTGTCATCAGGCTTTGTTCGTCTGGTCGCACAAAATCATTCATTACGTCCTGATACCTGCTTCAAATCCGCACTGTTGGCTAGGGGCGTTCATAGAGCGCCTGACCTTAGCGAGTTCGGGCAGGCAACGCGTTCTTCCCCCCGTCTTACCCGATCTCGGGGGCACTGACGAGGGCTGGTTTGCAATTCGTCATGCCACGCGTCTAGAAAAGACGTCAGATTGCATCAAGACCCGTCATGACCAATCAAGAAAGAATACAGTCTCGATGTCGTATTCCAGTATCGCTCTTTTCCTGCTGACTCTCGCATTATGGCTTTCGATCTTCATCGTGCATTACAAAAGCCGCATCAGCGAGTGGTACCAAAACCGCTTCGGCGCGATACCCCCGTCCGCACTTCCCGATGATAGCCTGCCGGAGATCTCCCTCCCTTTCCGTTACGATCCCCCTCCCCGTGACAAGGAGGAAGATCAGAAAGCGCCTGAATCACAGGAAGATAAAACGTCCTAGGGAGACTGATCAGCCCAGACGGCGCTCGATGGCATCCCAGACCAGCCCGGCGCTGTTGACCCCGTTGAACCGATCGAGTTCCTGCAGTCCGGTCGGAGAGGTCACATTGATCTCGGTCAGCCAGTCGCCGATCACATCAATTCCGACAAAGATCAGGCCATTGTCACGCAGATGTGACCCGATACGCGCACAGATCTCCTGATCACGCTCGGTCAGGGCCACCGCCTCGGCGCGTCCCCCGACATGCATGTTCGACCGCGCCTCGCCTGTCGCAGGCACGCGGTTGATGGCTCCGATCGGTTCGCCATCGACGAGGATGATGCGCTTGTCTCCCTTGCGCACCATGGCCTCGTAGCGCTGGATCATGAGGGGCTCGCGCGAGCGGCTGAAATGCAGTTCCAGAAGTGAGGCGAAATTCTCGTCCCCCTCACGAATACGGAAGATACCAGCCCCGCCATTGCCATAGAGCGGCTTGAGGATGACATCGCCATAGCGCTCCCGAAATTCCGTGAGCGCGGTCACGTCCCAGGTGACCAGAGTGGGGGGCATCAGGTCAGGATAATGTGTGACCAGAAGCTTTTCCGGTGCATCACGCACCGATCGTGGGTCGTTGACAACCAGCGTCTTGCCTGTACCCACACCATGAACATGCTCGAGCATATGGGTGGCTGTGATGTAGCCCATGTCGAAGGGCGGATCCTGACGCATCAGCACCACATCGGTTTCGCCGAGATTGAGACGCGATACCGGACCGAAGCTGGCATGATCCCCTTTGACGCGCTGTACTTTAACCGGACGCGCCATGGCCGAGACCCGACCGCGATGCAGTTCCGTCTCAGCGCCCCCTTCACCGAGGCAAAGCGTGTCGACAGGATAGACATGCAGCTCATGACCGCGTCGCTGCGCCTCGAGCATCAAGGCAAAGGTCGAATCGCCGTCAATATTCACGTGTTCCAGCGGATCCATCTGCACGGCTATTCTGAGCGCCATCGGCTCGGTCCTTTCGGTATTTGAATTCATCGTGAGGGGATCAGGCCCCAGGCCCACAAGATGGGCTTTATCGTGATCAGGTCTAACAGAGGTCGCGCCGCTTTCCTACGCCGGGCATACCGTGCCCGAACGTGCAGCTAAGCGGGATAGGCAATTGATAGAATTTCCAGCATCACGGCGCCTCCCGGCGTCTGAAGACTGACTTCGTCCCCCACGCGTGCGCGCATCAGCGCGCGCGCGACAGGAGAAACCAGGCTGATCTCGCGCCGTGTCAGATCCGCCTCGTCGCACCCGACGATGGTGACGTCATGCGTCACATCGTCCTCATCGACATAGGAAACCTGCGCGCCGAAGAAAACGCGATCACGCGTGGTCTGCGTGGCAGGATCGATAATTAGCGCGTGTTCAAGACGCTTGCTCAGAAAACGCGCCCGTCGATCAATCTCACGCAGACGACGCTTGCCATAGAGATAATCGCCATTCTCGGAGCGATCTCCATTTCCGGCAGCCCAGGAAACGATCTCGACAATCTTCGGGCGTTCCACCTGCATCAATTCGCGCAGTTCCTCGCGCATCCGGGCTGCCCCCAACGGGGTCAGATAATGAGAGAGAGAGGTCCTGCTGTTCTCACCCACGCTCTTCGACCACCCGATAGTGAATGATACCAGAGATGCGTTGGCCCGGAGCGAGCACATGCACCCCATTCTCCAGTATATCGGGGTGGTTGACCCCGTTATTCATGTTCGTTACGGCCTCGACTGCGACGAAATTTTTCTCGGGCGCGGTAAAGACGACGAGATGCTGAAAAACGGGGTCCGCCTCGATGTCTAGGCTATACCCGGCTGACGGGTAGGCCAGCCGAACCCTCCCCTCCCAACCCGAGAAGCAGTTATCGACCCGGGCCTCTCCCACTAGACGGGCAGGATCGAAACACCATGCGCCCTCGCATGATTTCTGGTCGGTGGGCAACATGTCAGGGCCGTTCTCCCAGAAAAAACGCGCCGCAAAATTGAGGGTCATATCCTCGCTGCGCGCGAAAAACGGATGGTATCCCATCCCCACAGGCTGGGAGCGCGTATCGCGGTTGGCCAGAAGGATCTCGACGCTGAGCCCTGTGCGATGCAAGACAAACGAAAGGACCGCCCGATAGGCGAAGGGCCATTGTGCCGGGTCGTCTCCCTTGGCCGGATCATGATCGAGATAGAGTATGGCGCGCTCGGCATCGCTCTGGGCGACAGACCAGACCCGCTCCCAGCCATTACCGTGGATCGCGTTGGGCTCGGCGCCGAAATTCCGCGCAAGTGTATAGTCCTGCCCCTCGAAGCTGAATCGCCCGCCCCCGATGCGGTTGGAGAAGGGTACCAGCGGATAGCCTGCCACCGGTGTGTTCTTCTGCGCCGCCAGGTTCGGGTCTGCGGTCGGCACCAGAAGGTCACGCCCGCGCAATCGCCAGAATGCAAGGCTCCCCCCGAGAGAAGGCAGCACTCCAAGATGGGCCTCACCCAGTTTGAGCTCGATCATCCTGTTTTCCTCCTGCCGCCGCGCTTCTTGGCCGGGTCATACCCGCCGCCGCCCGGTCCGAGGGGTCGCGGCGTTTTGTCCTTGCTTCTGAACCCGCTACGCCCTGCGGTCGAACTCGGCAAGGGGGGCGGCTCCAGCCCCAGATCGATCGCCTCGAGACGTTTGATCTCGTCACGCAGACGTGCAGCCTGCTCGAAATCGAGATCCGCCGCTGCGGCGCGCATACGCTTTTCCAGATCCTGGATAGACGCAGCGAGAGATTTACCGACGAATTCCTGCGTGTCACCTGCCTCGTCGGGACCAACGGTCACGTAGTCCTGCTCAAACACAGAGGAAAGGGCGTCGCCTATGCGCGAGCGCACAGTCTGTGGCGTGATGCCATGGGCCTCGTTCCACTCAACCTGCCGCGCCCGTCGTCGTGCCGTCTCCTCGATCGCGAATTCGAGCGAGCCGGTCATCTTGTCGGCATAGAGCAGCACCCGCCCATCGACGTTACGCGCGGCGCGCCCGATCGTCTGGATCAATGAGGTCCGGCTACGCAGGAAGCCTTCCTTATCGGCGTCAAGAATGGCTACCAGCGCGCATTCAGGGATATCGAGACCCTCTCGCAGAAGGTTGATGCCCACAAGCACATCGAAAGCGCCGAGACGCAGATCGCGTATGATCTCGATACGCTCGAGTGTATCGACGTCCGAATGCAGGTACCGAACCTTGATGCCTGCCTCGCCCAGATATTCTGTCAGATCCTCGGCCATGCGTTTGGTGAGCGTCGTCACCAGCACACGCCCACCCGCGGTAATGGTATCACGTGCCTCAGCCAGAAGATCGTCCACCTGACCCTCGACCGGACGCACAATCGTCACAGGGTCGATCAGTCCGGTAGGCCGAATGATCTGCTCAGCGAAGACACCGGAAGTACGCTCCATCTCCCACGGACCCGGCGTTGCGGAAACGAACACACTCTGGGGTCGGAGCGCCTGCCACTCCTCGAATTTCAGGGGGCGGTTGTCGAGGCAGGAGGGCAGCCGGAACCCATACTCGGACAGCACGGATTTGCGCGCATGGTCGCCACGTGCCATGCCGCCAATCTGGGGCACCGTCACGTGGCTCTCATCAACGATCAGCAGCGCATCCTCTGGCAGATATTCGAAAAGCGTCGGGGGTGGGTCGCCTGGGCCTCGGCCGGAGAGATATCGGGAATAATTCTCGATGCCTTTGCAAGCCCCGGTGGTCTCGATCATTTCCAGATCGAAGATGGTGCGCTGCTGCAGGCGTTCCGCCTCCAGCAGTTTCCCCGCCGCATTGAGCTCATCCAGACGCTGGCGCAACTCGGCCTTGATGCCAATCATGGCCTGATTGAGTGTCGGACGCGGCGTCACGTAATGCGAATTGGCATAGACGCTGATTTCGGAAAGATCGGCCGTCTTGTTGCCTGTGAGAGGATCGAACTCCGTGATCGCCTCGATCTCGTCACCAAAGAGCGACACGCGCCACGCACGATCCTCATTCTGGACTGGGAAGATATCGATCTGCTCGCCACGCACGCGGAAGGTACCGCGTTCAAACGACGCGTCATTGCGTCGATATTGCAATTCAACCAGCGCCTTGATCAGACGATCGCGGTCAATACTGCCCCCCGCCTCTAGCTTGACCACCATGCGTGAATAGGTTTCGACTGAACCTATGCCATAGATGCACGACACCGAGGCCACGATGATGACATCGTTACGCTCAAGCAGCGCCTGTGTGGCGGCATGGCGCATCCGGTCGATCTGCTCGTTGATCTGGCTGTCTTTCTCGATATAGGTATCCGAGCGTGGCACATAGGCTTCGGGCTGATAGTAGTCGTAATACGAGACAAAATATTCGACCGCGTTGTCAGGGAAGAACTGCTTCATCTCCCCATAGAGCTGCGCAGCCAGCGTCTTGTTGGGCGCCAGAATGAGCGTCGGCTTTTGCGTCGCTTCGATGACCTTGGCCATAGTGAAGGTCTTGCCCGAGCCTGTGACGCCCAGCAGAACCTGATCAACCTCCCCGTCATTGACGCCCTGCGTCAGCTCCGCAATGGCTGTCGGCTGGTCGCCAGCAGGCTCGTATTCGGATTTGACCACGAGACGCCGCAGCTTCTCCTTTGCCGGCTGACGTTCGGGTCTGAACCCCATGAGACGGTGCTCGGGGATCGCTTCCATCGTGGATCGTGTTGCTGTCGCCATGGCTGAGAAATGGGCTTTCGGTCGGGCTGTCACAAGAGCGGGATTGAAGGCGTCAACGCCCCATGACAGACAGGGGTTCATGACGCAGGAAATCCTCACCTCCCCCAGACACCGACAGATCGTAGCCCTCGTTCAGGCGCATGGCTTCATGTCCAACGAGGATCTCGCCCTGAAGCTGGGAGTCACGGTCCAGACCATCCGGCGCGATCTCAATCTTCTGTCGGAAACCGGGCATGTGGCCCGCTATCACGGGGGCGCGAGTCCGGCCTCATCAACCGAGAATATCGCCTATGGCGAACGCCAGACCCTGCACTCCCGCGCCAAGGACGCGATCGGCGCCCTGGCGGCAGCACTCATCCCCGATGGCAGCTCCCTGTTCATCAATATCGGCACAACGACCGAAGCTTTCGCGCGGGCGCTGACCGGGCACCGGGATCTGCACGTCATCACCAACAACCTGCATGTCGCGGTCGCGCTCTCACCCAGAGCGGATTTCCGGACCGTGATTGCGGGTGGGCTCGTACGCCCGCAGGACGGTGGAATCATCGGTGCCGGGGCCACGGAGTCCCTCTCGGGATTTCGGGCCGATTTTGGCGTGATCGGCATCTCGGGCGTTGAGGAGGACGGCACCTTACTCGATTTCGATCTGGACGAGATTCAGTGCGCTCGGGCCATCATGCGCCATGCAAGACGGGTGATCCTGCTTGCGGACCACACCAAGTTCACCCGCAAGCCCGTCGGGCGGGTTGGCGATCTGCGCGATATCGATGATTTCGTTACAGATAGGATGCCCAGCGCAGAATTTCGAACCAGCCTGTCGGTCGCCAATGTGACATTGCATGTTACATGACCCGATTAATGGGCAACATATAACACGAACACGTTATTCATAACGTTTGTTGTTCGTTTTTTTTCGTTTTCGTTCTATTGAAGCCTTCGCACTCGTCTGAAGCGAAGGATGCTCTCCCATGACCGACCAGAGCCGACCGGATCGACCCCGACACGATCAGGAAGGAAACCCGCCCACGACGCTCTATGATCTCCTCGTGATAGGCGGCGGTATCAATGGTGCGGGCATAGCCCGAGACGCCGCAGGGCGTGGGCAGAAAGTGCTTCTGGTCGAAAAGGATGATCTCGCAAGCCACACCTCCTCGGCGAGCACCAAGCTCATCCATGGCGGGCTGCGCTATCTCGAATATTACGAGTTCCGGCTGGTGCGCGAGGCGCTTTACGAGCGTGAGCGCCTGCTGAAAATCGCCCCGCACATCATCTGGCCCCTGCGTTTCATCCTGCCCCACTCCGCAATGCTGCGTCCGGCCTGGCTGCTGCGCACCGGCCTGTTCCTGTATGATAATCTCTGCCGCACAATGACCCTGCCCAAGACGCGCAGTCTCGCCTTGCAGAAGGAAAAGGCCGGTCAGATCCTGCGTCAGGATTACGTGCGCGGGTTCGAGTATTCGGATGGCTGGGTGCAGGACAGTCGGCTGGTCGTTCTCAACGCCCGGGATGCCGCTGATCGCGGCGCCGAGATCTGCACGCGCACGAGGCTCGTCTCTGCGGAGCGTCACAAGGAGTACTGGGCAGCCACGCTGGAAGAGGTACTGACCGGCGAACGCCGACGCGTCCATGCACGTGCTCTGGTCAATGCGGCCGGTCCCTGGGTGGCTGAACTGCTCCAGGATCGTCTGTCGATCGAGAGCCGCAACAATGTGCGCCTGGTCAAGGGAAGCCATATTGTTGTGCCGCGTCAGTTCGAAACCGACCAGGCCTATATCTTGCAAAATCCCGACCGTCGCATCGTGTTTGCCATCCCCTACGAGACCGATTTTACCCTGATCGGCACAACCGATATCCCCTGGGAGCAGGAAGCGAACAAGGTCTCGATCAGCCCGGACGAAATCACCTATCTCTGCGAAAGCGTGAACCGCTATTTCCGCAAGACCATCACGCCTGATGATGTCGTCTGGAGCTATTCGGGCGTACGCCCCCTCTATGACGATCATTCAGGCAATGCCTCGGCGGTCACGCGGGACTACAAGCTCGATATCGATCATGACGGTGCCCCCGTGCTCTCGGTTTTCGGCGGCAAGATCACGACCTATCGCAAGCTTGCCGAACATGCGCTCGAAAAGCTCTCCCCTCATCTCAGGGGCCTTCCCGTCACGTCATGGACCGCAGACAAGCCCCTGCCCGGCGGCGATTTCGCCCGCGGCAGCTTCACACGACGCGTCGATGCGCTCACGCGTCGCATCACAGGCCTGTCGCATCAGACCGCTACACGGCTCGTGCGTAATTACGGCACGCTGGTCGATACCCTGATCCTACCCGGACAGAACGCAGAACTTGGCCCGCATCTGGGCGCGGATCTCTACGGATGCGAGGTCGATTATCTGATCGACCATGAATGGGCACGCAGCGCAGACGATATTTTGTGGCGTCGCTCCAAGCTTGGGCTTCGCCTGCAACCCGGCGAGACCAGGGCCCTGCAGGACTATATCGACAGACGCCTGCACCGTAACAGCGCGGACGCCGGTGCACCTCCCATCACCGATCCAGCACCGGAAACAACCGAAGGCGGCGTGGCCGCCTGACCTTCTTCCCTCCCCCCATCCTCTGGCTAGCGGACATATTCTCATGTCAGAAAGAAAACGCTATCTCGGCGAACTGATCTCAGAGTTCATCGCCGTCACGATCATCATCATCTTCGGCGACAGCGTCGCCGCAATGATCGTGCTTTATGACCCGAACCCTTATCAGAACGCCTATTGGGGCGTCGCCATTGTCTGGGGGCTGGGGGTCACCATCGCCATCTACGCCACGGGGGCCGTCAGCGGCACACATGCCAACCCCGCCGTCACGCTTGCGCTCGCGCTCTATCGCGGTTTCTCCTGGAAGAAGGTCCTGCCTTATTGCACCGCTCAGGTCCTTGGCGGCATTGCAGGCGCGGCCATCGTCTATCTGAACTTCCATCCGGTGATCGATCATTACAACATGACCCATCACCTTACCCGTGCAGGGGATGGAGGGGCTGCGGGCGTCTTCTTTACTCATCCTGGCCTTGCGGTCACGGCCATGCACTCCTTCGTGGTGCAGATCGTGCTGACCGGGGTGCTCGTCTTCGGCATCTTCGCCATCACCTGCCAGTATAACACGCAGGCCCCGCAGGCGAATTCCGGAGCGCTCATCATCGGGTTACTGGTTGCAGCCATTGGCGCCTCATCCGGATATCTGGATGCCTGGGCCATCAATCCGGCACGTGATTTCGGTCCGCGCACCTTCGCATTTTTCGCCGGATGGGGAGCCTCGGCCTTTCCGGCACCCCAGCATTACTGGTGGGTGCCGATTGCAGGCCCCCTCGTGGGCGGCGTGATCGGAGCAGGAATCTACCAGTTCACGCTGCGCCCCTTCATGCCGAACTACAATCCTGAACAGGCCAAACCCCTGACGCCAGTTCTGACCGAGCCTGTCGCGTCCCGCACCGCGACCGGCAGTTATCCGGCCGCTGGGCCTCAGGCAACGCCCGTTCCCTGAAAGCACTGACCAACACCGTTCTGCCTGACACTCCTCCCTATAGCAGGGCGTGCCCGAGGCGCGCCCGATGGAGCAACATCATGACCCAGAAGACCCATATTCTTGCCATCGATCAGGGCACGACCTCCACCCGCAGCATCGTGTTCGACAACAGGGCCCGCACGCTCGCCCTGTCGCGCCGCGAGTTCAAACAGCATTACCCCAATCCCGGCTGGGTAGAGCACGATGTCGAGGATATCTGGAGCGACGCGCTCACCACAGCGCGCGAGGCCATCGCAGAATCGGGCGGCGTGGAGAAAATCGCGGGTCTGGGGATTACAAGCCAGCGTGAGACCGTGGTGATCTGGGAGCGGACGACCGGCAAGCCCGTGCATAAAGCCATTGTCTGGCAGGATCGTCGCACCGCGTCTTTTTGTGCCGAACTCAAGCGCGATGGCGCCGAGGAACTGGTACGCTCCAGAACGGGTCTCCTTCTCGACCCGTATTTCTCGGCCAGTAAGATCACCTGGCTGCTCGATAATGTTGCGGGACTGCGCGAGCGAGCAGAGGCTGGCGAGCTCGCGATGGGCACGATCGATTGCTTCCTCCTCTGGCGCCTGACGGGTGGGAAGACGCATGCGACGGATGTCACCAATGCGAGCCGCACCGCCTTGTTCAATATCCACACCCAGGAATGGGACAAGGAGCTTCTGAAACTGTTCCGCGTCCCCGAGGCGCTGCTGCCTGCACTGTGCGACAATAGTGGCGCGCTGGGCCTGACCGATCCGGAGCTCTTCGGTCAGGCCATTCCCATCGGCGGCATGGCGGGCGACCAGCATGCCGCGCTGGTCGGTCAGGCCTGCTTCAAGCCAGGCATGGCCAAGGCGACCTACGGCACGGGCTGCTTCATGCTGCTCAATACGGGGGAGAAACCGGTCACATCGCATCACAGGCTGCTCACCACGATCGGCTACCGCATCAACGGCAAGACCACCTATGCGCTCGAGGGCTCGATCTTCGTGGCCGGGGCCGCCATCAAATGGCTGCGTGACGGGCTGCATCTGATCACCCATGCCTCGCAGACCGATGACATGGCCACCCGTGTACCTGACAGCCATGGCGTTTATATGGTGCCCGGCTTCGTGGGGCTTGGCGCTCCGCATTGGGACCCTGAGGCACGCGGACTGATCTGCGGCCTTACTCTGGGCTCGACCGAAGCCCATATTGCCCGGGCCGCGCTGGAATCCGTAGCGTATCAGACCTATGATCTGGCGCATGCCATGCGCGAGGATGGCGCGATGCAGGCCCAGACCTTGCGGATCGACGGGGGCATGTCGGCCAATGACTGGTTCTCTCAGTTCCTGGCCAATATTCTCGATACCGAGGTGCAGCGCCCGGTCGATCTGGAAACTACAGCACTTGGAGCGGCCTTTCTGGCCGGTCTCGCAACAGGCGTGTGGCAATCTCTCGATGAGGTTGCCACCACCTGGGAGGAAGAGCGCCGCTTCGCACCGCGGATCGAGCCCGGACTGCGTCTCGAGTTGCTGCGTGGTTGGGAAGATGCGGTGAGGCGCACCCTGACGCCTGCGCCCACTCCCTCAGGCAGCAGCGTCAACCGTCATGATCGCGCTGCCTGAGTAACATTCCCCGGCAGGGCACGCCCTGCCGGGACCGGCACCTCAGATGAGGGAAGCCAGAGCGAGCGCCGCCGCATATTGACCGACGGTAAATACCGCATGGGCCAGAAGAACAAGCCCGTAGAGCTTCATCGGATTGGGCGTTTTCAGCCCCAGAAACCCGCCCCCCATGCCCGGCACCATGAGCGTCAGACCTGCGATCGTAGTCAGCACAAACCCGATAAGAATGACCGGCATCAAGCTCGGGGCGGCCACGTAGCCCACTCCCCAGAAGAGCGGCAGCATCAGCGCGTAGGCGCAGCCCACGGCGTAGTGGAAGATCCATCCCAGCCCATGCTCGCCCGGTGTGTAGAGACCATCCGTATTGGGCGAAAACACCATCCGTCCCCTCCCCATCCCTACCAGCCAGTGCCCGACGGCGCCCCAATTGGTGCGACCGATACCGGTAGCGCGCTCCAGTGCCACGGCGTAGAGATCCAGAACCAGCGTCGAAACGACACCGACAACAAGCGTGAAGACGAGTATCGCCTCGACAGGCTGAGACATGAGAGCGTTCATGAGCGATGTTCCTCAGAGGATCGCCCCTGCGCGATCCGGGCGCACTGAATGACAGATCCCTGACCGAGCAGCCAGATCTTCCTCCCCCATGCCAGGAGGGACGCGCGCAATAGTGATCACGCGCCGCATGGCGCAAGCGCTGGGCCGTCCTGGTGGTAGCGATCCCGCGGGCAGTCACACAGCTTCCCGGTTTCGGAACAAGACACCTTCCCTGGACCGCGCCCCCCCTGCGCGCGACAACACATCGCCCGGTCTGCCGGCAAACAGGACCGCGGACCTTGCCATCTACGTCAGGCAGGCCCGCAGAACGGTATTGCGACATGCCTTTACTGAAACAGTCGCGCGCATGCTGATCAGATTTACTGATCGACCCATTCAACGTTGTTCATAGTGGTGACGCGTCTTTCATTATAACGTGATCAATAACACGATAATAACAAACCGTTCTTCATCTCCAGCGCTCCTTCCCTATGACAGCGCGTCCCCTGGAGCCCGAGCCCTTGCTGGGTCAATGTTTCTCTGGAGCGCGTCCTCACCATGAAAGCCCCGCCCATGACCCCGACGCTGCCCGCTCCCGCCCACTGTTCGAGACGTCACCTCCTGAGATTGGGCGGGGCAGCCCTGGGCGGCGCGGCTCTTGCCCCGATCCTCGCGCCGATCGAGCGCGCACGCGCCGCACCATCGGCAGATTCCGTAATCGCGCCACCCAGCGTCGTGAGTTCCCCACCCCGTATCTGGGGGCCCGAGGCCCCGGTGGCGTTCACGCCCGACCCGGATATCCTGTTTTACGATCCCTCATTTTCGACGGTCATTCTCGATAACGCGCCGCTCGTTCAGGCCTGGAAGGGGAAGACGCTCTGGCTTGAAGGGCCGGCATGGTCCAGCGACGGGCGGTTTCTCATCACGAGCGACGTGATGGGCAGCACCCAGTACCGCTACCTGCCTGAAGAGCGCTGCATGACGGTGTTCCGCAAGGAGAGCTATCACTCCAACGGCAATACCTATGACCGCGAGGGGCGTCTGATCACCTGCGAGCACGGCATGCGTCGCGTCATTCGCTGGGAGCATGACGGACGCTGCACGATCCTGGCCGAGAGCTTCGAGGGCAAGCGGTTGAATTCGCCCAATGATATTGTGGTGGATGCCCAGGGCGGCATCTGGTTTACCGATCCGCCCTATGGCGACAGACTCTGGGAAGGGCATCCCGATGCACCCCAGGACGGCAAGTCGGCCAAGGGCAATCTGACCTGGAATCTCGATCTGGAGGCGACCGAGCAGATTGGCGGTCAGGCAGGTCAGGAAACCCATGTGTTTCATCTTGATCCGGAGACCCGCAAGCTCACCAGTGTACTCACAGGTGCTGAGCTCTCCGGGCCAAACGGGCTCTGTTTCTCACCCGACCAGAAAACGCTCTATATCGTCTCGAGCGAGAAGGGCGCGCGCGGCCCCAAGGGCGGCGGCTATCGCAATATCTATGCCTTCGACGTGCAAAATGCTGCCCTCTCGAACCAGCGTGTCTTTGCTGACATGACCCTTGCAGGTCAGAAACTGATGCCCGATGGCATCAAGGCCGACCGCATGGGCAATCTCTGGGTGGCGGCCAATGGCCCGCTCGGGCTGTGCGGCGTGTTCATCTATAACCCCGCAGGCAAGATGATCGGGCGACTGCGTCTGCCGCGCAGTGTGTCCAACCTTACGTTTGGGGGTACGCAGCGCGATCGCCTGTTCATGTGTGCGGAGAATACGATCTTCACACTCGACGTCGCCACGCAGGGAGCCGGATTGTCATGACCTCTTTTCTCAAGACCCTTATGCTTTCAGCCTGCATGGCTGGCGCAGGGCTCGCTCCTTTCTGCTCAAGCCCAGCCGCTTACGCCGCGACCTCGGCCTCCCCGGAACAGCCCGCACTCGAGGTGGTCAAACGTTTCCCGTCCGATTTCAACATGATCGGCGTGGGTGTGTCCCATTCAGGCCTCGTCTATGCCTCTGCCCCCGCCACCATGAAGCGCTACAGTGCCAGCGTTGTCCGCATCGATCCCGAAACCGGCGCGCTCGTACCATTTCCGGACGCCAACTGGAACCGGTTCGAACCGAAGCCGATCAATCGCGAACTCTGGGTTTCTGTCCCCGCGCTCTGGGTGGATGACGCGAACCATCTATGGGTACTGGATTCCTCTCTCCCCTCGGTGGACCAGAAGATCCTACCACCCAAGCTGGCAGAGTTCGATGCCGAGACAGGAAGGCTGATCCAGATCTATCATTTCGGGCCTGACATTACCCCTGAAGACTCCCTAAACGACGTACGCGTGGATACCCACACACGTACGGCCTACATCACCAATGAATGGGGGCGTGGCGGGCTGGTGGTGATGGATCTCGATACGGGCGCCTATCGTCTGGTGCTGGCCAACACACGTTCAGGCATCGCAGACCCGGAACAGCATCTGCATATCTATGGTGAACTCGCCCGTAAGAAAGACGGCAGCCTGCCTGTCACACAGGATGATGGCATTGCCCTCTCACCCGACCGCGCATGGCTGTATTACCGCCCGCTGACCGACCATCATTACTGGCGCATCGCGACGGCCGATCTGCGCAACGCCCATCTGAGCGACGCCGATCTGGACAAGAAAGCACAATATCTCGGCCAGTCCGTCATGAGCGGCGGGATAGAAATGGATGCCTGCAACCGGCTCTGGGTGGGCAATATCGAAAATCACGGGCTCTATGCCCTGACGTTCCCGGAAGGAGCAAAGACACCGCAGACACAGAAGGTTTACGACAATCCTGACGTGCTCGACTGGGCAGACGGCTTCGCGATCGCCAATAACTGGCTCTACATCTCCGACTCTCGCCTCGACGAGATCGCCTTCAAGAACAGTCGCCCCCTGCGCGGCGCAACCGCGATCTATCGCCTGTCTCTGCCACCCTGCCCGACTCAGAAAAAATGACCTTCAACAAAAACAAGACGGACAAGGCCCTGCTGCTTCCCGCCCTATGGGCGGGATTTGTCGGGGGAAATCTCTCCAGCTTCGTGAAATGGGGCACGGAAGTCCCCCTGCCACCCCGCACGCCGGATCGCGCCAGCCCGCCCGCCGAAATGCTTCGCGATCTCGGTGTGGATGTCGACCATCTTACCTATGTCTATTCCGGGCATATCGTGCCCGGCGGCGTCTTGATGGTGCACCACCTGTTCTCGATTTTCTTTGCCCTTCTCTATTGCGTGCTCTGGCTCCGTTTTCCGCGCATCGCCATGGGACAGGGCGTGGTATTTGGCCTGGTCGTGACACTCGTCTTCCACGGCATGGTGCTGCCCGCAGGACACTGGGCGCCAGCGTTGTGGAACCTCCCGCGCGCCGAGATTTTTTCCGAGACAATCGGCCACATGCTCTGGGCCTGGGTCATTGAACTGATGCGCAGGGAATTGATGCCGAGCGCTTTTGCCGATGTCAGGCGCGACACAAAGCGCGAACCCGTTGCGCCGGTCTCGGATCAGCAAGCCGCCTGAATGGCGGCGTCTTTTAGGCACGCGACCTGCCTGCGTCCGTGAAGATTCGCGCCATCGATACTCAACGGGCAGGCAGTGGTGACCTCCGGTCAGCCCTGCCATTCGCCGAACGCGTCAAGCCTGATCAGCCTCGCAAGGAAGACGCATAGGAGCCGGGACTGGCCGGGAAGACAATCGTCTTCCTGCCGCTCAGGAAGACACGTCGATGCGCATGGGCATGAATGGCGCGCGCCAGAACCTGGCTTTCGACATCGCGCCCCAGCGCCACGTAGTCTTCCGGTGACTGGTTATGCGACACACGGATGATATCCTGCTCGATGATCGGCCCTTCATCCAGATCGGCCGTGACATAATGAGCGGTCGCCCCGATGAGCTTAACGCCCCTCGCATGCGCCTGATGATAGGGATGCGCTCCCTTGAAGCTCGGAAGAAAGGAGTGATGGATATTGATCGTGCGCCCCGAAAGCTGCTGGCACAGATCATCGGAAAGAACCTGCATGTAGCGGGCAAGCACGACGAGATCGGCACCCGTCTCTCGGATGATGCGAAGTTGCTGCGCTTCTGCCTCTGCCTTGTTCTCTTTTGTCACGCGTATGTAGTGAAACGGGATATCGTGGTTGACGACGAGCTTCTGGAAATCCAGATGGTTTGAAATGACGGCCACGATATTGATCGGCAACGCACCGAGACGGACCCGATAGAGAAGATCATTCAGGCAGTGCCCGAAGCGTGAGACCATGACGACGACATTGAGCAGTTCTGCCTCATCGTAGAAAACGGCTTCCATGCCGTATTCTGCCGCCAGCGGCGCGAAATCACGCCGAAGTTCTTCGAGCGACGCCCCGGTTTCGGCAACGAAGCTCGTGCGCATGAAAAAGCGATTGGTCTCGCTATCGTCAAACTGGGCGCTGTCGCTGATATTGCAGCCCTTACCGGCGAGATAGCCGGAAATCACGGCAACGACCCCGCGCCGTGCCTCACAGGTTACCGTGACGCAGTAACGGCTCATCCCAGTTCCTCTCGTATCGATCAACAACTCTTGCGTTCAGCACCTCATACATTGCTCGACGGCGAAGCCCGGGCAATACCAGCGCGCCATATTCTTTCCTATCGGCCCACGCGCTGTCTCTACTTTGCGACAAAAAACGGCGCCGGAATCCATCTGTCACCGGTCGCAGACGGAATCTGATGCGATAACGCCATGACATGATGAAGCAGACGTGACTGCCCCTAGATGAAGGAAAGAGAGATATTACCCTTTTGCGGAAAGGGATCTGAAATGGGCGCGGATTTCCACATAACAAGGGCCGATCAATGGTATTTCAGCGAAGAAAATCCGATCACCGCAGAAGAATGGCTCGCTTATGTCGACCAGGATTCCGAACTCACACTAGACCCCAGAAATTGAGAGTACCACGCCTTATGGTCTGGCGATTCCGCCTATGATGAGCCATGGCTGGACTGGTGTTCAGGTGAAATATACACGAAATGGCCTGACACTTTCCTCTTCAGAAAGATGTTCCGGATCGCGAGGGATCTGAACGCAAGAGTAGTTGACGACGAAGAACATCATTATGTCGATGAAAAAGAGTGGGAATTTGATCCCGTTAGACGCTCAAAGAATGTTGAAACCCCAGCTCAGAGCAATTCGGAACCCCGAAAGGGTTTCATTGGCTGGGTGAGGCGCCATTTCATCGACCTCAAGGACTTCTGACAAAACAGGTTAACCCCCAACGGATTTCCGCTCGAACCCCCGTCAAAAGCTTTCTGCCAGAGGCGCCTGCGGACTTGTTCACGACTGCGCTCGCAAAAGGATTTCAAAACTGCTTGTTGCGATTCGGGAACGAAAATAATCCGATACAGAGTTCATTATCGAATTTCCCAGGTAGCGTTTCATCGTCTACCTGCCGAATTCCCGGTAGGTCGGAAGAACTGCGTTATAGCTCGAGAGCCATACGCTGGTGCTCGATAGGCCCCTTGAAGAAGACAGCGCCCATCGGGCTCATGCCGAATTTTCTGTAGAAACCGAGCGCGCTGCTGCGGGCGTCGAGTTCGAGGCGGTTGGCGCCGATTTCCCGGCAGGTCCTGATTGCCTGGGCCATAAGCTGCGTGCCGATCCCTTGCCCCTGATACGCTGCCGCCACCGCAAATTTGCGCAGCTGGATCAGATCGGGGCCGATCGGGCAGAGTGAGAGACAGCCGATCAGATGCTCACCCCTGAACGCACCGAGATGCGTTGCTTCGGGGTCCTGCGGAACGCGGCATTCGTCTTCGGTCAGGCTGGGCCAAAGAACAGTGCGACGCAGCGGCAGGCAGGACTCGGTTGTGATCCGGGTGATGTGAATGGGGTCTTCCATGATCTTTTCCTTCTAGAGCACCGGAACTGCTGATGGGCCGGAAGTCCTGTCTTCCGCATGGCCGATATCTTCACTGCCACAGCTCATGCAGAAACGGTTGAACGCGATGTTCCTCGTCTGACAGACACCGCAATGCTCATAGAGCGTCAGACCACAGTGAACGCAAAAATTTGTGTCCTGCCTGTCAACAAGAACCAGAGGTCGATCGCAATCAGGACAGGTCTTGCGGTCTAGCTTCGCGTAGGCCTGCGCCCGATCGACGCGCTGGCGCCGTTCTTTCTCCGATTCCGCTTCCGCCGCGCGGCGTCGGGCCAGATAGGACTGCATGTTCCGTATGAGCACGACACAGACGAGCACGGTCAGGAGTGCGCCAACCCCGTAACGGATATAACCGCCATAGCTCGGCAGATAGGGCACCAGCTCGACGAAGAACGCATAGAGCGAGGCCAGCACAAAACCACGATAGAGCGGCCAATACTGGCTCTGTCGCTTGCGCATGACGAGCCAGGTCGCCAGCAGGAGCAGCGGCAGGGTGAAGGCGAGTCTTATGACGAACACCCTGAGCTGCGCCCTGAGAACGGCACGCTGGAACACAGGACGATACGCTTCCTCTACGCCCTCCCTATCGCTGGTGAGCTTCGCCTTGGATGTGTCATAGGCGCGGCGACGTTGATCGAGCGCCTCGATCTTGCGCGTGACCTCGTGCTCCGCCTGCTGCAGACGCTCAAGTGCCGCCGTGCGCGCCAGAAGCTCGGTGTCCTGACGGGGGTCGGTCGTCGCCTTGCGTGTTTCAAGCCAGGTCTGAAAACCCTCACGTGCGTTGCGCGTGGCGCTCTGCGCAGCCTCCAGAGCAACGTCATCGATCTGGCGCTCAGCTGCAATCGCGGCGCGCTCGTCACGGAGCGTTGCCTGGCGCTGAATCATTTCAGCCGGATAGACAGGCTCATACGCAATATGACCGGCCTTGCGCGGAAGATCGTTGATAACGAGGCCGCCCAGCCCCACCAGGAACAGGGCGAAGACCGCCGAGACCGCCCACATTGCCAAAGCATAGAGCCGCTCAGGCAGACGATTTCCTTTTTTCATTATTCTTCCAATCATCGCAGCGCTTGGGCGGGATTTCTGACGTGAGGGAAGCGCGATCTGACCGGCACGTCAAATTGCAGCCGCGTGATCGCAATTGCTTATCGTGAAGCGAGGTCCTATCAACGCCCCCTCTCCCGTGACCCATAAAGCGACCCAGAGGTTCCATGATCCGCCTTGACTCGATCAGCAAGCAGAACGGCCAGCGTGTCATCTTCATCGAGACGAGCGCCGCCATTCAGAAGGGCGAGAAAATCGGGCTCGTCGGGCCGAATGGCGCCGGCAAGACGACGCTGTTCCGGCTGATCACCAAGCAGGAAAGCCCGGATGAAGGTCAGGTTTTTCAGGATCGCGGTATCACCATCGGCTTCTTCAGCCAGGATGTCGGCGAGATGGAGGGTCGTTCCGTCGTGGCTGAGGTCATGAACGGCGCGGGTGAAGTGGCCGAAATCGCCAGCGAACTGGCCCAGCTCGAGGCCGATTTATGCGATCCGGACAAGATGGATCAAATGGAGACCATTCTCGAACGTTTTGGCGATGTGCAGGCACGTTTCGAGGAACTCGGCGGTTACGGGCTCGACAGCAAGGCACGAGAAGTGCTGCACGGTCTGGGCTTCTCGCAGGAAATGATGTCGGGCGATGTCGGCCTCCTTTCGGGCGGATGGAAAATGCGTGTGGCGCTCGCCCGTATTCTGCTCATGCAACCCGATGTCATGCTGCTCGATGAGCCGAGCAACCATCTGGATCTGGAAAGCCTGATCTGGCTGGAGCAGTTCCTGAAAACCTATGATGGCGCCTTGCTCATGACGTCGCATGACCGCGCGTTCATGAACCGCGTGGTCAACAAGATCCTAGAGATTGATGGCGGTACGCTGACCAGTTTTTCGGGTGATTACGAATTCTACGAACAACAGCGCGCCCTCAACGAAAAGCAGCAGCAGGCCCAGTTCGACCGCCAGCAGGCGATGCTGGCCAAGGAAATCGCGTTCATCGAGCGCTTCAAGGCGCGCGCTTCTCACGCCGCGCAGGTACAGAGCCGGGTCAAGAAGCTCGACAAGATTGATCGTGTGGAGCCGCCGCGCCGCCGCCAGACCCTCTCATTCGACTTCGCGCCGGCGCCGCGCTCGGGTGATTCCGTGGCGCTGCTCAAGCAGGTGAGCAAGAGCTATGGTACGCGCACCATCTATGACGGGCTCGATCTCCAGATACGCCGTCAGGAACGTTGCTGTATCCTGGGCATCAATGGCGCAGGGAAATCGACCCTGCTCAAACTCATTGCCGGCGTGAGCGAACCCGATTCAGGCAGTGTCACCATCGGCGCCAGCGTGAAGATGGGCTATTTCGCCCAGCATGCGATGGATCTGCTCGATGGCAGCCGCACGATTTTCGAGACGCTGGAGCACGAATTCCCTCTCGCTGCCCAAGGCTCGCTGCGCGCTCTGGCGGGAGGGTTCGGTTTTTCGGGCGATGATGTCGATAAATATGTCAGCGTGCTTTCGGGTGGAGAGAAGGCGCGTCTGGTCATGGCGCTGATGCTCTATAATCCGCCCAATTTCCTTGTGCTCGACGAACCGACCAACCATCTGGATATCGACACGAAGGAGATGCTCATCCGCGCGCTGAGCGACTACGAAGGCACGATGCTCTTTGTCTCGCATGACCGCCATTTTCTCGGAGCCCTGTCAAACCGCGTGCTGGAAGTGACGCCCGAAGGCCTGCATCGCTATGAGGGCGGATATCATGAATATGTCGCGGCCACAGGCCAGGAAGCTCCCGGGCTGCACGTCTGAATACAGGCGCGACCGGGCCTCTGGTCGCACGCCTCGGCTCCAGTCACTCTATGATGCGCCTATCCCGAAGAAGTCAGGGGTCCGACCCGCCGAGTGTTCGTTGTTCCGCACGTTGTATAGAAGAGTCTCTTTCGCTCATCGCGAGAGGTTTCTTTATCACACACCAACGTAGCGACGAGCTTCGGCGGCACTACGTTGGCAACATCCAGTCACCGTCTTCCATACGCCGCTCGGACAGTTGAAATGCGAAGCGGTCAAGAAGCGTCCAAGGACCGTTATCGTACCGCCAGACCCGCAAAGCCGCACCTTGGGTGCTTCCCTGTCTCGCAGAAACCTTCAGCGTGGCATAGAGCGCATGTGCCTCGTCCGAGCTGACCTTGTTTTGAATGGTCAAATGAGGCCGCCACGGTGCCGCATCCTGACGGGTGAGTTGCTCTGACCCGATTTGCTCAACCAGCCTCGCCCGTAACGCGGCCATCTCGGGGCTACGAATACGATAGGCTACCCCGCGCCCAAGGAGATAGGGCGCCTCGATCACGACATTTGGTGCGACGCCGGGTGCGGAGAGCGCAGCTTTAAGCAAGGGATGAGTCGCTCTTGGCAGAGCGTGGAAAAGAGTGATGTGGGCAGGCACTCGATTACGCTTTGGCGGAAAATACTGGCATCGCATCTGCTGAGCCCAATCCTGGGCAGGCTTCGCGAGTTCGAGCGTTACAATCAGCGGTGCCTCGTCCAGCTTTTCCATGGCGGTTCCTCTTCACGGCCGAGGCAGAAATGCTTTTCGGACAGAGGCTTCAACCTCGCACATGATGACAGGATCCACGGGCGATGCGTTGTTATTTTCTCATACGCACCGCACGCCTCCCGCTGAGCCGGCCTCCCCCGCAGGGTTTTGCGTCATGATCAGCGCGCTATGAGGATCGTCCGGATATTTTCCCACTTGCAGAAGAAGCTTTTCACATAGCTGCCCGGAAGCAGATATGGATGGGTCAGCAGATCAAGCGGGCGGAACGCACCGTCATCGATATCCCGGTTGTAGTGATAGCCGCGGGTCTCGTGAGAATGGATCACCTTGTGTGAGAGACGCTCATCGAAGATCAGTGAGAGCTATGAAGGTCACGCCCTGCACTGTCGGAGAACCGTGGATCTGGTTTCCTCTGACCACGGCCTGCGGATAGGGCTTCATAAGTGGCGGGTTTTCTCGTCGAATTACCGCATGACCATCGAAGAAGCGGCGATCCAGCAACATACTGTCTGGTCAGATCTGCCAAGAAGCCAGCACACTACGTCACGATCGACAAGCGCATACTATCTTCACGAAGCGATAACACGATATCCCGACTGGTTTGCAGGCGACTTCGTTGAAGCCTTCCCCGCCGCAAGCGTTCATACGCGCTCACTTTCTGAGAAGCAGGCCTGCGTTCGCATGCAACACCGACGCTGCACTGCACATTGTATCTATATTAATAAAATGATATCTCCTCAAAGAGAGAATAGTAGAGTTCATGCCAATAACAAACTTTCATGAACGATAGTCATAATATAGATGGACAAAAAATTCGTGAAGAATCCCATCATTCGTCTGACAAAACAGGGCAACCCTGGAAACATCATGATGATCTATCTTGCCGCCATAAAAATGCAGGAGGCGTTAGGCGGTGGTACCATATGCAACGTCAAGATCCCGATCTTCGACATAGATATCCCTGACCTCTACGAAAGTGGGCAGCACGCTGTCCATGACAAGGAGGACACGAATTCCAAACTTTCGGGCAGGCTCCCCACCCGCGCCTACGCCTCTGCTCTCGAAAAGGTGCATGCGAAAGTATTCATGCTGGAAGGGTTCTATCAAAATATTGATAATTTTCCCTCGCGCTCTTCGTTCGATTACGAGAAATATTTCCCGCTTATAGAGAACTCGAGCGAGGGCGGCAGCGATGAGGAACTCGTCATCAGTATAAGAGGCGGGGATATACTAAAACTCATACACCCGCATTACGCCATGCTCCCGCCAGAATTTTACGCGTTTCTGATTCGAAAGACCAGAAAACGGCCAGTCTTTTATGGACAATTAGACGAATCGCCCTACATGGCAGAGTTGCGAGAGCGTTTTCCCACTGCGAAATTTATTCCCTCACGCGGCGTCGCGGAGGATTTTGACTACCTGAGAAAATCGACCCATATCGTGCCTTCTCTGAGTACTTTTTCGTGGCTCGCCGCCTGGATGTCAAAAGCCAAGAATATCTACCTGCCGGTCGCAGGAATATTCTCGCCAACCCAACACCCGTCATCGATGCTCCTGCCAATCGATGACGAACGGTACGAATTCTACTCATTTCCCATATATTACGCGTTGGATATTGAGCATTATCGCACTTACCTCGACCCGGTACGGAATTGTTGGGAGCGGACAGAGCCTCGTCTTCTCTCGCCGGCTTTGAAAAACAGGCATGAATCTTTCGATGCATCGCTCGGACTATTCGATCCGGACGATTATCTACGCCTGAACACCCATCTTGCCGATGATCACGCCAAATTCGGGGGTGTCGGATTGTTAAATCACTTCACGACACACGGCTATTGGTCTGGCTCGAGATCCTTCAAATTCAGTGATCGCGACTACGCGATGCGGTATCCAAAAGCGTCGCTGGAGGTCGCCCTGGGCAAGTATTCCTCACTCCTCGATCACTACCTGCACGTTGGTCGGCATATGGGGTATGACTGTCGATAGACACCGATTCCGTCTGACTGCGTTGAAGCCCCGATCAGTTTCGTCGCAGCCCAACGTCACGGTCTGCTCTGCTGCTCTTTCTGACCCGCAGTATTGGAGCCCACCACTGGCATCTATGGGCGAAACGCGAAGCTCCGGGTATGCAGACGCATCGCGAGCCGGGTCATCCAGGTGCGATAGGGAGCGATAAGCGCGAAGATCTGGCTGAAACCCCATTCCAGATACGTCTCATCGGGGTCGCTGACCCCGATCTGATGGATCACATATCCGAGCCAGTGCGTGGAAATAATGAAGATATTGGCAACGAGCCCCGGGATAGCGGCTTCATCGATGGACAGGGCCTTCATGCGTCTCATCTCCTTGATCACCTCTGTCACGCGTTCGACGAGCACGGCATTGAGTGATACAGCAGGCTTCTGCAACTCGGGTGCCAGTCGGAACAGGGCATTTCCATCCCGCATCAACGCCCGATAGTGCCAACTCAACGCGCACCACGCGCGGAGCAGGTCAACGCCGCGCGCGATACTCTTCAGGAGCTCGGCTCGGCTTGGCCGGTCCGGCGCAACCGGCAGCGAGTCAAAAAGCCGACGTACCTCTGTGTCGAATGCGGCGAACAGGGCTTCGATCAGCTGCGTCTTGGTCCTGAAGTGATAATAGAGATTGCCCTCATTGATCGCGCATCGTTCTGCAAGCTCGCGCGTCGTGAGACGGTCGAACCCGACCTCATTCGCAAAAAGGCGGGCCTCCTCAAGAATTCGTGATTTCGTAGAGGGGAGTGGCGGCTTCATGGCACTCGCTTTCTAAGGTGATCACCTTATATGCTCTAAGGTGTAAACCTTAGATAGCGGAGTTAGGCCATGTCGTCATCCCTGCGCCAGGCTTTCACCACCTTGCCAGCTCAGATACGGGCGGTTACCGCCACGGTTCGTAATCCCATAGAGGCCCTTCCACCATCCGTGTTCCACGAGCGTCTGGTGGAGCGCCATCTCGGGCGCCAGCATATCGTTTATGTCTGCGCACCCGATCTGGTGAGGGAGGCTCTGGTTACCCATGCCTCGTCACTAGACAAGGGCGAGGGATTGCGACGCGCTATCGGCCCGGGACTTGGAAAGGGTCTGCTCACCGCGGAGGGGACAGACTGGAAATGGCAAAGACAGGCCCTCGCCCCGGTTTTTCGCGCAAGTGGGACCGATGCGTTTCTGCCTGCCATGATCGGCGCGACCAATCGTTGCGTGAGCGCGCTCGAAAATCAGGGGGGTATCGTCGCCATCGACCAGGTGATGATGCGCCTGACAGGTCGGATCATCATCGAGACGATGCTCTCCTCCCCCGAGGCCGTTGATGCCGACGCCATGGCAGAGGGGCTCGGCGTATTTCTCAAACAGACCCGCTGGAGCCTGCTCGGCGATCTGCTCGGAACCCCGGAGTGGCTACCGCATCCAGGTAAGGCCAAAGGCCTCGCCGCAGCCCGTGCCCTGCGTGATCAGGCGCTGGCCCAGATACGCACCCGCCGAGGCATAGACCCGTCTGGAGCGCCGGATGACCTGCTCAACCGCCTCCTGATTGCCCGAGATCCGGAGACAGGGCGCATGATGAGCGATGAGGAAATCATCGACAATCTGCTGACCTTTCTGACCGCAGGGCACGAAACCACCGCTCTCGCGCTCGCCTGGACGCTTGATCGTCTCGCTCGTCACCCCGAAATCATGAGAGCCGTGCAAAGGGAGCTGGATACGGTTCTTCCGGATGCCAATCTGGAACTTGACACCGAAAAGCTGGCGCGGCTGGACCTGACACGACGCGTCCTGCGGGAGTCCATGCGCCTGACTCCGCCCGCCCCCATCATCATCCGTGAAGTGCGCGCTCCTTTCAAACTGGAAGGCGTCTTGCTCGAGAAAGGGACGCGGCTCGTCGTACCCATCTGCGCACTACACCGCCACAGGCAGCTCTGGGAAGCACCCGAGATTTTCGACCCATCGCGCTTCATCCCACGCGAGGGCGAGCGGCCTCAGGACGACCGCTATGCATTCATGCCTTTCGGCGCAGGACCACGTATCTGCATAGGCGCACGCTTTGCCGAGACGGAGGCTCTCACGGTCCTCGCCCTCACACTGCGCAGGCTCGATCTGACCCCGGAACTTCCCGCCATTCCACCGGGCAAGCTGGAAATCACGTTGCGTCCGTCAAAGCCGCTCCTGATGTCGGTGAGATCCCGGCACTCGACAATGGCAGATAGCTGAGCCCATCATGAAGGCGCATCGGGCAGGGATGAACTGTCCATGAGCAAGGCCACGGCTTCTCCTGGGGCCACGTTATTCTGTGTGCCCCCCTATCTACGATGCGCCTATGGAGCGTATAGCGGCTAATGGGACCACATGCCGGTCTTATCGGCTATCCGAACTCATAACGGGTGTCTGACCAGCTCCGGAAGCGAACCCTCAACACGCGATCCAGGCTGATAGAGCCCTTTTTCGAAAAGATACGGCCTTCTTGCCGCCCCCCGCCTTACGGGATCAGACATTGTCTGAGACGAGTTCGAGGCGCCGCTTTGCGGGCTCCCTTGCGCCGTCCAAGACGGGATCCTCGTTCCCGGGAGCGCCATCGGTCCGGGTATCAGACGGACCCTGCGTCTCTTCATGAGCCGCCATCGCGTGCGCTGAAACCGGTATGCCCGGATGGGCACTCGAATCCGTGACTTCTGGTAATTCATCCATGGTCATTTCCGATTCGGAAGGGAGGCAGATCATGTTGAAGGAGTGCAGACCAGCATAGCGATTATCGGCTTTACGACGGTAATTGCCAGCATTGAACAGGGTCGTAACGTGCCACCACAGACGGTAGCCCCGCCGCCAGAGGTAATCGATCAGCGATTGCGACTGAGCAGGACGATCATTCTCGATATAGATGACTGGTCTGCATCTCTCGATCAGCCCGGCGGCGCCCTTGAGCACCTGCAGTTCGAACCCCTCGACATCGATTTTCATGAGGCGCACCTGACGCCCCGCCAGGACATCATCGAGACGAATGCTCGGCACGATGACATCCCCCACAAAAGCCTGCTCCTGCATGGAAACAGACCCGAAATTGCCCGGCTGTCTGTAATCCGGCTGGCCGAATGCGACCGAACCCGCCTTGTCCGAGGCTGCGAACGGCCAGGCGATCGCGTTATCAATCCCGTTAAGAGCCAGATTGGCGCAGAGATTCTGAAACAGAAAAGGCTGGGGCTCGAACGCGACGAGACTGGCACCGGCGGTTCGAGCGGCCTGAGCCAAAGCAACGGTCTGGCTGCCATTATTGGCACCGACTTCGACGATCGTGCCCGGCTGGGTGATAAAGCGTCTCAGCAGATCGAGCTCATGCTCGCCGTACTCACCGTACTCTATGAGCGCCTGTCCGATATAGGTATCGAAGCGATTGGCCAGCATGGTGCCATATCGTGCATCAATCAACGCATAGGGGTTCACTATCGAACTCATCGCCACCTACTCCTACCCGGCCGAGATGACGGCCCCCATACTGCACCTCAGGCCGATATACGAGGAAATGCTCATGATCTTACAGAGAAATTGCATGTCGTCTTATGACAGATTCACGTATCGTTAAAATACCGACAAGAAGCCAGACTGCCCTCTTTCAAAATCATAATTTGAGATCGATCCAAAAACTACCTTTAGAGCAGGATAGTTACTACCTCTTATTTCATTTCCATTTCTTACTTTCCATAGGCATCGTGCAGTATCGGACGTACCATCCGTAAGCGCCTGATCAAGAGGAACAATAAAAAAAGGAGCCCGCATTATCGCGGACTCCCTTTTTCAGTGCCAAATGGGCTCTTCTTTGAGAGATTTCAGAGCCCGTTGAGTGGGGGCGGCACACGGGCCGCCTCCAGCGCCTGTTTCTGACGCTCGGCGAGAGCGACCTCATCGAAATCGGCAATAAGCTCCTGAAACAGCTTGTGCCAGTTAAGCTTCGCCTTGAGACGCAGGAAGACACTCCCCAGCCCGATAGCGGAGCGATCGACCAGTACGAATTCGCGCGAGGG
This sequence comes from Asaia sp. VD9, assembly GCF_037150015.1. Classification (NCBI taxonomy): domain Bacteria; kingdom Pseudomonadati; phylum Pseudomonadota; class Alphaproteobacteria; order Acetobacterales; family Acetobacteraceae; genus Asaia; species Asaia sp. VD9. The sequence goes on from NZ_JBBCQM010000001.1 coordinate 242,108, forward strand.
GCGCACCCCACCGGTACGCTTGAGCCCCTCGTATACACGCTCGGCGATGTCGCGCCCGAAATTCGGATCGTCGCTTTCCTGAATGAAGCGTTCACGATCATCCATCAGCGGTCCGTAAATGAAACGCGCCCATTCGTTGAGCACGGCCGCCGTATCCCGGGAAATTCCCTTGAAGCCCCAGGCTTCATAGGCCGCAAAGGCCATCTCCTCGTTATTGTCACGCAGCGCATTGAACAGGTCAATGATCCCCTTGATGAAATGCGCGGGGAAAATACGGATCGCCCCGAAGTCGAGCAGGTTCAGCCCCCAATCGGAGCGGATGGTAAAGTTCCCCATATGCGGATCACCATGGATGATGCCGTAACGATAGACGGGCGTGTACCATGCCTTGAAAAGCGCGGTGGCGATCGCATTGCGCTCTTCCTGAGTGGGATTCGTGTCGAGGATTTTCTGAATACCGCGCCCCGATACCCATTCCATGGTCAGCAGGCGACGCGTCGAGAGCGCCTCGACGGGCAAAGGCACCGTCACCTCAGGGATATGCTCGAGCATCGCACGATAGAGGCGCATATGCGACGCCTCGCGCTCATAGTCCAACTCCTCGCGCAGGCGCTCCTCAAGCTCGCGCACCACCTCATCCTGCTTGATGGCGGGCAGGAATTGCTGAACCAGCCCGACGACGACGCGAAACTGGCGCAGATCGGACTCCACCGCCGCATTCATATCCGGATATTGCAGCTTGCAGGCCACATCCTGACCGTCTGACGTGACAGCGCGGTGCACCTGGCCGAGGCTTGCTGCCGCCATGGCCTGATGAGAGAAGGAGCGGAACTGTCGCTCCCAATTCACGCCCAGCTCCGTCACCATGCGGCGGCGAACAAAGCTCCAGGCCATGGGCGGAGCATTGGCCTGAAGCTCGGCCAGCTGATTGGCGTATTCCTCAGGCAGGGCGCCCGGAATGGTCGAGAGGATCTGCGCGCCCTTCATCAGCGGGCCCTTGAGCCCGCCCAATGCCGCGCGCAGGTCATTTGCGTGAATGGCCTGATTGGATTTGAACCCCAGCTTGTTGCCGATCACCCGTGTCGCGATACCGCCCACCGTGCCGGAAGCGCGCGCCATACGCTTGATCTCGCCGAACAAGCCTGTCTGATCCAGATCCTTGGGGGTGCTCATCGGTTAAGCGCTCTCGTCCTGTTTTTCCTGAGCCTCGAGCTCATCGATGAAACCGCTGATCACGTCCAGCCCCTTGCGCCAGAAACCGGGATCGGTTGCATCGAGCCCGAAAGGCGCCAGCAGCTCGGCGTGACGTTTGGTTCCACCAGCTTCCAGCATCGCGACATAACGATCCTGGAAGGCGCCTGTTCCCCCCTGCCCCTCGACCGCGCCCTGATACACGCCGTAGAGCGCATTCACGAGGCAATCGCCGAAGGCATAGGCATAGACATAGAACGGCGAGTGCACGAAATGCGGCACGTATGACCAGTAGCAATCGTAATCGGACGTGAACTCGAAGGCGGGGCCGAGACTGCGGGTCTGAACCTCGCGCCAGATCTCCCCAAGGCGCTCCGGAGAAAGCTCACCCTGCTTGCGCTCATCATGCACCCGGACCTCAAACTGGTAAAAGGCAATCTGACGCACCACCGTGTTCAGCATGTCCTCCACCTTGCCCGCCAGCATGCGCCGACGACGCTTCGGATCGGTCTCGGCATCGAGCAGGGCCCGGAAGGTCAGCATCTCGCCGAAGACCGAGGCCGTCTCGGCCAGTGTGAGCGGCGTGGAGGAGAGCAGATAACCCTGCTTTGCCGCGAGAAGCTGATGCGCACCATGCCCGAGCTCATGGGCGAGGGTCATCACGTCGCGCGTACGCCCATGATAATTGAGCAGCACATAGGGATGCGTATCCGGAGTGACCGGATGCGCGAAGGCCCCGGATGATTTTCCCGGCACCGGCGGGACATCGATCCAGGCATTTTCCATGAACTGTCCGACCAGCCCACCCAGACGCGGATCGAAACGCTCATAGGCATCGCGCACGATGGTCTTGGCCTCATCCCAGGGAATCAACCTGTCCTCGTCGCCGGGGAGAGGCGCGTTGCGATCCCAGTGCTGCAGCTTCTCCAGGCCGAGCCAGCCCGCCTTGAGGCTGTAATAGCGATGCGCCAGACGGGCGTAATCTGCGTCGACTGCCGAGACGAGGGCCTCGACCACCTCGTCTTCCACCATGTTCGCGCGGTTACGGCTCGATGTCGGGCGCGGGAAGCCCCTCAGCCCGTCTTCGATCGCCTTGTCCTTGGCGAGCGTATTGGTGATCAGAACCAGAAGGCGCTGATTGGCGCCAAGAACACGGCTGACCTCTGCCGCCGCAATGCGGCGCTTTTCCCTGTCAGGGCTGGACATCTGGTTGAGCGCGTCGCCCAGCGGGCGCTCTTCTCCCTCCAGCGTGACGGTAAGCGAGGCCATGGTCTCGTCGAATAACCTGTTCCAGGAGGCGCGACCCGTCACCGATTTCTCGACCAGAACCTGCTCGACAGCATCAGACAACTGATAGGGCCGCCACACGCGCAGATCGCGTAGGAACGGGGCCCAGCGGGCCAGATCGGGCTGTTCGAGCAGCGCCGCAAGATGGGCCTCATCCAGACGATTCAACTCGAGCGTGAAGAAGAGCAGATGCGACGAGATGGCCGTCAGCCGCTCGGTCATCCCCTGCGAGAAACGCCCAGTTTCGGGATCGCTCGTATGGGCGGCAAAGCTCAGCTGGGCAAAGGCCCCGAGGCGTCCCATGCGCTGATCGATACGCTCATAATCGGCAATGGCTGCCGCCAGCCCTGACGCGCCGGCCTGATCAAGGTGGTTCTTCCAGCGCTCGGCGAAATCGCGCGCCTCGGCCTCGCACGAGGCCAGATCGCGCGCAATGGCAGGATCGGACAGCCCCGCATAGAGGTCAGACAGATCCCAACGGGGCAAGGAGGCGCTATCGGCTTGGGCCATGAATTCGGGTCCTTGAAAATCTCGTGCCGTTCGATCTGGGGCCTCCCCGACCGATTGGCCAGTGGGCCTCACCCCGGCTTGATGGGGAAAAGCACATCTTGAATCGCGCCTGAGGCGCGAAACTCAGCGGAAAGCGGGCTCGTCGAAACCGCGCAGCTTGCGCGAATGCAGGCTGTCCACCCCGCGCTCACGCAGAAGCCTCATGGTTTCGATACCGACCATCAGATGCTGGCTTACGCGCTCACGATAGAACGCATTGGCCATGCCGCGCAGCTTGAGTTCGCCATGGAGCGGCTTGTCTGAAACACAGAGCAGCGTGCCATAGGGCACACGGAAACGAAAACCATTGGCCGCAATCGTCGCGGATTCCATGTCGACGGCAATCGACCGGCTCATGTTGATCTGGGTGAACAAGGCGCGCAGCCGCAACTCCCAGTTGCGATTATCGGTGGTCAGTACCGTCCCCGTACGCAGCCGCGTCTTGATGTCGCGCTCATCCAGCCCGGTCACGCGCTCCATGGCTTCCTGCAGCGCCACCTGGACCTCGGCAATGGGTGGCACGGGCACCCAGGTCGGCAGGTCGTCATCGAGTACATGATCGTCACGCACATAGCCATGAGCCAGCACGTAATCGCCCAGAAGCTGGGTACGGCGCAGCCCGGCGCAATGCCCGACCATGAGCCAGCAATGCGGGCGGAGCACAGCAAGATGATCGGTAATCGTCTTCGCATTGGAAGGCCCGACCCCGATATTGATCAGAGTGATCCCGTCCCCATCGGGGCGACACAGATGATAGGCTGGCATCTGAGGCAGCGAGGCCGCTGGATGACCTGATTGCCCGTACTTGGTGTAGATCGCATCCCCGGGCTCGACGAAGGCGCTGTATTCGCCCCCGGCATCGACCTGGGCGCGCGCATAGTCGCGAAACCCGTCCACATAGCGCTGATAATTGGTCAGCAGAATGAAGCGCTGAAAATGGCGCGGAGCCGTACCAGTGTAATGATGCAGCCGTGCGAGCGAATAATCCGTGCGCTCGGCTGTGAAAAGCGCCAGCGCCCGTGGGGCATTCGGGTCCGGAATGATCTCGCAATTGGCAATGGTGTCATCGGTCATATGCAGGTCCGGCAGGGCATAATTATCCTGCAGGAGCCTCAGATCGGCCTCGGTCAGACCAGTCACCGCCTCTTCCATCACATAGGGGAGCGGCATGGGCCGACGCGATACACCAACATAGACTGGCTGCTTGTAGCACTCGATCAGGTTCTCGATCTGCGCGCGCCAGTAGCTGCGGAACAATGCCGGACGGGTGAGCGTGGTGCCATAGAATCCCGGCTCAAGCAGCACGCCAAAACGCGGTTTGACATCGGCGGGAATGGTGCCGCGCACCAACGGAAAAGCGAGATAGGGATAAAACGACTCAGCGGGTTGGCGGGCGGCAAAGGCATCCCGAAGACGGGTCACCCCCTCGTCATACAGGGCCTCGATACGGTTCAGTGCAGCCTCAGGATCATGAAAGGGGGTAAAGCCGCTCCCGACCCGATCGAAAAGCGTATCCTGTTCTGCTGCGCTCATCTTCCACCTGTGGCTTCGTGTTTCCTTCAGGCTACCCTGTTGCGCGCAAGAGCGATAGACGCGGAAAAAGTTATGTTATAACATCACTCTCATGAGAGACGCTCTGACCGGTTTCCCGTCTGCCGATAATGACGGCACCTGCCGCAAAACGCTGTGGCGCCGCCATGAAGGCGATGCGTGGGCCGCCTTCGATGCCCTGCCCAGAGCCATACGCCAGCGTCTGGCCGAGCATGTTTATGATGCCTGGTCTGTCAACGCGCTCATTCTGTGGCGGCACTACAAGAAGGTGCATGGCGCGACCGAGCGCGCCGAACGCGCGATGATACGGTATCTCGATTACTGCGAACGCCTCGAACAGATTGCATTCGTGGCGCAAAACGGCCCCCTGCCCCATCTGCAGGCTGGCGCGACGCCGCTTCGCTACGATGCCCGCCCATGAAAGCGCTGGTCGGGTCAGGAGCTTGCACGCGCTCGAGACCAGACCTGCTTCCCGCAGCGGGGACACGGATATCGCCGTAAGAACTCGCTTGCCCTTGGCCAGAGAGACAACACGAGAACCTGTTTCTCGCCGAGCCCATTGCACCTGATTTCAAGTCGATTGACCGTCTGTAGCGTTGAAATAACGCGACCCGGACGGTGCTCACTCTTTTGTCACACCAAAGAGCCGCTTCGTCTGCCATACTATGCAGAAGCCATAGATCATATCCTGATAAAAAGGATTGCCTGAACAGTCATTTCGCTTCCGGCGAACCCTGACTTCAGCGTCAGATACATGGCGATACTGCAAGAGGGCCGCATGACCACGGTAGTCTTCACTGTCTAGTCCCGATCCAAGCGCGGGGCTTGAACGTCCCCCCCTGCTCGGCGCGCCCTATATCGCGCATCACCCGGTTTGGCGGCGCATGCTCTACGCGATGATGGGTGTTTTCATGCCGATTGTCGCCTCAGCGCAGAATTCACTTCTTTCCGGCAATCTCGGCAGCGCCGCAGGCGAGGCCGGGCTGACTTCGGCTGAGGCTGAATGGCTGATCGCGGCCTTCGTGGGCGCGGCAGCCTTCGCCAATCTGGTGGTGATCAAGGGCCGCCAGCAATTTGGCGTCATGGTGTTCCTCACCACGCTGCTCGGGATCAATGTGGTGACAGGGCTCATCCTGATCGCCTGGCCCTGCTTTGCAACACTCGCCATCAACCGCGTCAGCAATGGTCTGATGGTCTCAACCAATGTGGCCGGCGGCGTCTATTATCTGATCCAGGCCCTGCCGAAATCACATCGTGTCATGGCCATTGCGATTGCCATAGCCAGTTTGCAAATGGCCAACCCGATCGCCGCCCTTCTGCCGGTCGAGATGCTGACCCGCTCGTCCAATCATGGCTTTGCCTGTCTCGCCACAGCCATGGGCGCCTTTCAGCTCTGCCTCGTCCTGCTGCTTCCTCTACCCCGGACCAATACCGGCAGGGTCTTCGAGGGGCTCGATGGGTTATCGGCCATATTGTTATGCGGCGTCTCGGTCTGCCTCGCCTCGTTTCTGACGCTCGGCAAGACAATGTGGTGGACCGATACGCCCTGGATCGGCTGGCTGCTCATCGGCACGATCCTGTTCGCCGCAGCGGCTTTCGCATTCGAGAGTTGCCGTACGCGACCGCTGCTACAGATCAACTGGCTCAGTACCGGCACGATCCTGCGCTTTGCCGTCGTGGCCATCGTCGAGCGCCTGCTGCTCTCCGAGCAGAGTTCGGGGGCGACCGGGCTGCTTTCCCATGCCGGTCTGCTCAACGACCAGTATCATACGCTCTATCTTTTCGTGATCCTGGGCATGGTCGCGGGCACAACGGCGATGGGTCTGACCTTGTCTCCCAAAGCCATTCCCTTCCAATGCATCGTCGCCCTTCTGGCCATTGCCCTCGCCTCGTGGATGGATGCCGGCAGTAACGGCCTCACCCGTCCATCCAACATGTATGTCTCGCAGATGCTGCTTGGCTTTGGCACCACGCTCTTCGTCGGTCCCGCCCTGCTCTACGGCGTCATCCTTGTCCTGAAATCGGATACGAGCCACTTCATCTCGACGATCTATGTCTTCGCCATCACACAAAGCGTTGGCAGCGTGACCGGCGCGGCCCTGCTTGGCAGCATCCAGTATTATTACGAGCGCTATGCGATGGTGGGATTTGCATCGCGGCTTTCGGAAACCGCCTCGTCATCGCTTGTCAGTTCCTCGATCGGCGTCTCCTCGATCTCGAACACGCTGTCAGACCAGGCTGCGGTCATGGGCTATCTGAACGTGTTCGGTTTCGTCAGCGTGTTCGCTCTCGCCGCGGCGGCGCTCATCGTCCTCATCATGCTCTGCAATCACTTCCTGACCCTTTCGAACAGACGCCTCTCATGACAGAAACATCCGCCTCCCCCTCTGACCAGAAGCCCGTGCAACCAGCGGCATGGCATCCGCCAAAGCGCACCCTGCCCATTCTGGCTCTGGTTGCCCTGCTGGCCGTGATCGTGATCGCGTGCGTGCTTGCCGCGTTCGATCTCGCCCCTTTCGGTGTAGAGGGCGTCAGCACGGATGATGCCTATCTGCAGGGTCACGTGACCATCGTAGCCCCCGAAGTTCCGGGCTATATCGAGGGGGTCTATGTCACCGATTATGCACCCGTGCATAAGGGCCAGCTTCTGGTCCAGATCGATCAGAGCACCTATCTGGCGCGCGTGGCCCAGGCAGAGGCCGATCTCGGCAGCCGTCAGGCAGCCCTGATCAATAACAGGCAGAACCAGGCATCGGCTCGCGCAAAGCTTGACCAGCGCCAGGCAGCCCTCATGACAGCGCGCGCCCATCTGACGCATAGCAGCGCCGATCATCGTCGCCAGGCCGCACTCGTGGGCGATCAGAGTGTCTCGCAGAAGGAATATGACGCGGGGCTGGACAGCTTCCATTCTGACGAGGCTTCGCTGCGCCAGGCCCAGGCCGATGTGCGCGCGGCAGAAGCGGATGTGAAATCAGCCGATGTGCAGGAAGATGTCCTGAGTGCCGATGTCCGTCAGGCCCAGGCCGCACTCGACTCTGCGCGTATCGATCTGAACCGCACCCACATACGTGCCGCAAGTGACGGGGTGATCGGCCGCACGGGGGGCACGCATATCGGAGCCTATGTAGGCGCGGGAACGGCTCTCTTCTCGCTGGTGCCGAACGAGCGATGGGTGGTGGCGGAGTACAAGGAAGCCCAGACGGGCAATATCCGCGTGGGACAGGCTGCGTCGTTCACGGTGGACGGGCTGAACGGCCAGAAATTCACGGGCCATGTGTTTCGCATCGCCCCGGCGACCGGCTCGGAGTTCGCCGTGGTGAAGCCCGATAACGCGACGGGCAACTTCGTGAAGATCCCGCAGCGTATCGGCATCTATATCGCGATCGACCCCAACCAGCCCAATGCCGAGAGACTTGCTCCGGGCATGTCGGTGGAATCCTATGTCGCAACGCCTGGAACAAGCACTGCGGCTGCGCCTCCCGCAACCAATCCGCAAGCGCGATCCGTGGCAAAGGATGGTGCCTCGTGAGCCGCCTTCGCCGCACCGGTCTGATGGCGGGGCTGGCTGCCCTGCCCTTGCTGCTCGATGGGTGTCAGAAAGGGGATTTCATCCTGCCTCAAGGCTCCGGTGTCACCGCACCGGCCTCGTGGCGCGCCGACAGCACGTCGCAAAATGTCGAGGGGCTCGACCCGCAATGGTGGGCTCAGTTCGGCGACCCGGTTCTGGTGACGCTGGTGACACAGGCTCTGGCCGCCAACCCGGACCTGGCTCTGGCATCGGAGCGTGTGCTTCAGGCACGTGCCCAGATGCGTCTCGCCCTAAGCGCCCAACTGCCGCATGTTGACGGTCAGGGGCTTGGTATCGGCAACGGGCATCTCATCGGCCAGAACTTCAACACCTATATCATGGGCGGTGGCCTCACCTTCGATGCGGATCTGTTCGGCAAGCTACGCGAACAGACGCGCGCAGCACGTGCCCAGACGCTGGCGAGCGAAGCCGATCGTGAAACGGTCAGGCTGGCGTTGATAGGCGATACGGTGCGCGCTTATGTGGCCTTGCAGGCCTCGCGCAGCGCGCTCTCCATCCTTGAACGCACGCTCAGCGTGCGCACCGCCGAACAGGCGCGTGTAAGCCATCAGCTCAAGGCGGGTTATGAAAAAACCAGCTCGCTCGATCTCGCCAATGCCCAGGTCAGCGATGCGGAGGCCCAGATCGCCTCGACCCGCCTACAGATCGCCCAGCAGGAAGACGCCCTGAGCGTGTTGCTGGGGGATATTCCGGGCGATCAGATCAGGACCATGACCGCAGGACTGCCGCTCGAGGCGCTGCGTCTGCCCCCTGTCGTGGCGCCCATACCGGCGCGGATACTCTCGAACCGGCCAGATCTGGTTTCGGCAGCCGATCAGGTCATCGCAGCCGATCACTCTCTCCGATCGGCACGCGCGGCCTTCCTGCCTGACATCACGCTCAATCCCGGAATCGGCACCGCAGGGGGGGCCTCACCCATTTCCGGTACGGTCTGGGCACTCGGTGGCAGTGTGCTTGCGCCAATCTTCGAAGGCGGTGCCCTGCGTGCGAAGGAAAAAATTGCGGTTTCGCAGCGCAACCAGGCCGCATGGACCTATCGCAAGACCGCTATACAAGCCTTTCGCGAAGTGCAGGATGCTCTCTCGGGGACGACCCATCTGGCGGCGCAGGAGGTCAGCCTGCGCAACAGCTTCGCCTCACGCCGCCATACGCTCGAGGATGCCCGCAAGGAACTCAGTACCGGCTATGTCAATTATTTCGATGTCGCCGATGCCGAGACGGCGTCGCTCTCGGCAGAATTGCAGACGGTGCAGATCCGGGCCTCGCGTCTGGCCGAGCTGGCCACGTTATATCAGGCGGTAGGCGGGGGCTGGACCCCGCCGGACAACCAGAAGCCCGCCACCCACCCACCGGTCAGCAAGGGCTGAATGTCAAACGCCCGCCTGCCATAAGGAGGCGGGCGGAATGCCCTATCGAACGCGTATATCGACCGCGCTTCCCGCTCCTGTGGCATCGACCAGCGCGATATGCACAAAACCTGGTCCATCGGGTTTCCATGACGGGGTGATGCCGACCGGCGTGTCGAGCGGCACGCCATTGATCAGCCATCGATAGGGCTCGACGCCCCCCGTCGCCACCAGACCGAGCGGTGTTGCGCTTCCGTCATCGGCGAAACTTTCGACAATGCCCCCATTGGCGGGCTGCACGATCTGGGGGCCCATGCGCCCCTCGAGCTTCTGCAAGGCGGGAGACAGCCGCGTGGGCACGAAGGCGTCATCTACCGTGGCTTCGCCCTCCTCGGGAAGGATATCGAACACGCGCATCAGGACCGGTGCACTGGTGGTGAGGCCGGTAATACCCGGTACCGCCGTGCCATCGGGCCGCCCCCCCCAGACCACGGCCACCCAGTCCCCTCGGAGCCCTGCTGCCCACGCATCGCGCTGGCCATAGGAGGTGCCTGTCTTGAAAGCCACACGCAGGCCTCCTGTATCTGCGCGCCCTCGGGGCAAGGGTGTGCCACTCAGGATCGAGAGGATCTGACGGTTCGCGCGTGCTCCGATCAAGGGGGTGCCGGGACGCGGCTCCACCGGCCAGTCGAGCGTGAGGGGGCGCGATACCCCCCCATTGGCAAAGGCGGTGTAGAGCCGCGCGAGATCGAGCGGCCTGATACCGACACCCCCGAGGGCCAGGGCCAGGCTGGGCGAGGTGTTCGCGGGGAGTTTCAGCACGATCCCCGCCGCGTCCAACGTCCCGGCGAAATATCCTGCCCCGATCATGTCCAGTGCACGTACGGCAGGCAGATTATAGGAGCGCTGGAGCGCCGTACGCACCGTCGTGGTCCCATGAAAGATGCGGTCGTAATTGCGGGGCGCATAAAAGCCAAAACGCGTGGCGCGATCCTGCATGAGCGTATCGGGCGCGAGCAGACCGAGCTGGAATGCCATCCCGTAAATGGCCGGTTTGAGCGCCGAGCCCGGTGAGCGCCAGGAGGTGATCATATCGCCCGCGCAGCCTGCACATCCATTCCCTGCGTGACCCTGCCACGCGGCGATGCTGCCATCGCGCCGCACTACCAGCGCAGCCCAGGTGCCGCCCGCAGGCGGGGGCGTTTCACGCAGGATCTCGGCTAGCCCGGTCTGCAGGCGACGATCCAGCGATGACCTGTAAACGCCGCGCTGGCCCTCACGCCATTGCCATGTCAGGGCTCCCGGCGCCTCATGAACGATGCGTTCAACATGCAGAGCATAGGACATGGCCCCCCGTCGCGACCAGCCGGTATCGGAAACAGCGTCCAAGAGCCGTGCCACAGCCGCGCGTGCAGCCTCAGGATGGCGGTCGGGCCGCAAGGCGTGGGGATGGCGCGCCATGGCGATCAGCAGCGCCGACTCCTCTTCACTCAGATGCAGGGGCTCATGACCGAACCAGAGCAGGGAAGCGGCCCTTATTCCCTCGATATTCCGGCTTTCGGGCGCGAGCGTCAGATAGAGATCGAGAACCCCTTTGCGTCCATAGCGCCACTCGAGCTGCAATGCGCGCGCCATGTCCTGCATCTTGCCCCGCAAGCTGTGACGATGCGGTTCCAGCAGACGCGCGGTCTGCATGGCAAGGGTCGATCCCCCGGAGACGACATGGCCACGCGTCACGAGCTGGAAAAAGGCGCGCGCCAGTGCAGGAGCGTCAATCCCCGGATGCTGCCAGAAACGGCGGTCCTCAATGCGCAGGAGCAGGGCAAGATAGCGCGGGTCCGTGTTCGCGCGTTCGGTGGCGAATCGCCAGGCACCGTCGACGCTTACGCGGCCATCGATAATCTCGCCCCGCCGATCCTGCAAAAGCAGGGCCTGCTGCTGGGCGCGGTGCATGTCGGGCGGAAAAAGGCGATCCGCCCCCCACAGCCCGCATCCGGCCACCAGAGGGAACGCCAGAGCGCCCAGCAGAAACCCCGTTCGCCGCTTTTGCGGCCTGTATTGCCGCCACAGCGTGCGTACGGAACGAACCCGGCTCATTCTCGCTCCCGCTTTTTCCCCAGCGCGCATCCCCTTTTCCGGCGCGGTCATCGTCACGCGGCCTCAGCGAGGCGCAATGACGATCCGACCCGCCGCCGAGCTTCCCATGACGCCAGGATTGAAGCGATCCCGAACCAGTGTTTCGGGCCGCAAAAACTGCCCCGGCGTCACCGCACGCACGATATAAGCGAGCCGGAACGCGCTGGAGCCAAGCTGATCGCGCCCGCTCGGGCGGTAATTTCCCCCGGCGAGGTCGAACGCCGCCACATAGCGATCATCGCGCAGCGCGACATGGGTCGTTCTCGTCGTTTCGCCCAGGAATACCGGCCCGGCATCGGATCGGCGCGTTTCAGACTCCTCATCGTCACGGCTCTGTCCCTTCACCGCCGATTCGATTTCCCAACCGGCAGGAAGCAGATCGGTGAGGATGCAATGATGCGCGTTGCGATCTTGCGCCTCTCCCTGGATCACCACGAGGAAGCGATCATTCTGTCGCCCTTTGGCAGGATCATAGACCGTGCCATCGAGGTTCAGGGTCGAGACATGCATGGTGAAGCCGGATACCACCGCAGCAGGCACCTCTTTCGGGGTACCGGAGAGCGTGACCGTCAGCCAGAGCGGTGTCGTGCCGCTATTGGTGAGGCGATAACCGTCCAGCTCTCCCGGTGCGGGCATGAAGGAAGCGGGCATCGCGATCGGACGCTGAAGCTCCTTGCCATTGACCGCAATAGCGCGCGTCGGATCCGGGCGGTCCATGGCGCGGGCGGCCTCCAGCAGAGCCGTGATGGTCTGTTGTGACATCCAGTCCAGAGGCACGTCGAGCATCGCGAAGCGGTCAGCCAGTTTCTGGGCCATCCCGTTATTGCCGCTTTCAGCCGCCAGGGAGACCAGGCCGCCAAGATCGCGCAGATACGTCCAGTAGCCGAGATCGAACAGGGTCGGACGCCCCGAGCGAACCGGACCAAGGGCATTGACCGCCATGCCGAACAGCATATTGCTCATCGGGCGCTCATTGCCGAGCGCCAGACCGCCAGCCAGATGACCCAGGGCCAGGGAATTGGCAAAGGTCGCGCTGGCCGCATTATCTCCCCAGAAGATACGGGTTGCCCCGTCCGACAGCCGTGTGGTCGCCCGATCGCCCAAAGCCCTGAGGGCTGGAATATCGAGCCTGCCTGCGCGGGCCAGGAGATAGAGCGCATAAGCGCGTGTCTCGGGCGTGACGGCTGCTTCGGTCCCGCGTGCAGAGCGATCTTCATCGCCCGGTGACTGAACCTGGGAGGTTTCAAGCCAGTCCAGCGCATGGTCGAGCGCATGAGCCGGAACCTTGTAGCCCGCCTCGCGCGCATGGATAAGGAAGTCGACGACGTAGAGCTGCTCCCATGGAAAGAGCGCGCCGTCATTCAGTCGCCATGACCCGAACCGTCCGCCAGCGTCTTCCCGGTCGATCAGCATATCGATGGCGGTCCGGATACGCTTGTCGGCCCCTTCAGGAACGACGAGACGGGCAATCTGCTCATGCCCCTTGAGCGCCAGCAGACCGCGCGCCGAAGCGGCAAGGCTCAGACTATCGGCCCCCATGCCCGATTCAAGCGTCTGGAACAGGCCTATCGTGTCAATGCCCTTCACTCCGGAATAGCCCAGCGTGACGGCGGAACTTCCGGGTTCAAACGCGTCGAGCAGGCTGGCCGAGGCCTGATAGCTCTCGCCCGGCGCCTGACTCTTTAGGCTGGAGCGGGTGACGGGCAGGTGGCCGGGGCGTATCTGGATGTCCCAGCTGCGCTCGAGCATCACGCGTCCCTTCGGATCCTGCAGCTTTGCCATCAGATGAGCGATACCCGCCTCCTGCGCCTGAAGCGGGATGCGGAACGACTGACGCGCACCTTTCGCCAGTTCAGCCTCGACATGGGTCTGACCTGTCAGACGCACGGGACCGCTCGCTGAGAGCGTGACGCTGTAACGGCCAGCCGCACCTTCCGTATTCACAAGCGAGACGAGGCTCTCCGTCACGTCATGCGGCGCGAGAAAGCGCGGCAGGGTCAGATCGGCGAAGACGGGGTCACGCACGAGCATATCGGATTCCGATGTGCCAAGCGCATCGTCGGACCATCCGGTGACCATCACATGGAGCGTGCCCTCGAAATCGGGTACAGCCAGAGGCACGACGGCCTTGCCGTCATCGCCAACACTGACCTCTCCCGAGAAGAGCGAAACGACGCGGGTGGAGGTGACGGCAAGGCCTGCCCCACCGTCATCGCCCTCATCGCCCCCTTCGCGGATCTCTCCGCCCTGACCGATCGGGGTCATCAGATGCGCATAGCTGTCCTTGACCTCGAGCGCGAAGGCATGGCGGCCATAGACCAGATCGAACACATCGGGCAGCTTCCAGCGCGTCAGGGCCAGAATGCCCTGATCGACGGCCGAGACCACCAGATGCACGTGTTTGGCCCCCCTGACCGTTATCGGGAGATTTGTCGTGACCCGGGGACGGACAACGGACGGCGCAGTCACGTCAAGTTGCAGGCGATGCGCCGACTGATCGATCCCGATATAGCCAAGCCCCACCGCACGAGAGGGTTCGTGAGGGCGCGACGGGGTATCGAGCGGCCTGAAGGCCGTGACCAGAACATAGGCCCCACCCGGCCATTTCGCACTGGCGGTGACGGGGATGTCCAGTCCATTCTTGGGCAGGGTGACCGTCTGCACGCTCTCGATGCGATCGGTCGCGATGAGAATCTGGGCTTTCCCGGCGAAGGGTGCCTGTACATGAACGACGGTCTTGCCGCCGATGGGCAGAACCTTGTCCCTGATCGACAGGCTGAGGCGGTCAGGGGCATTGGGCTTTTCAGCCGCGTCGGACCACCAGCCCGTGGTGAAACGCTGTGAACTGGCCGCGTTGCTCTGGGGGTCGGAAATCACCATGCGATAGCGCCCGCTATCGAGATCGGTCGCGAAATGCGCGCGCCCCTGGGCATCGGTGACAAAGTCGCCCGATTTCACCGGTTCGTCGATCACATGGCGCACGAAGTGCCAGCCCCCGCCATTCATGATCCAGTCATAGGTCTCGTTTTCGCGCACGAGAGTCCATTTGAGCGTATGGGCGGCCAGAGGGCGATTATCCGGCCCGACGAGGAGCGCATCGACCGGCACGGATTGGGGTGCGCTCTCGCCACTCGACGGCGGGGGCGTCACGCGCACCCCGATGAGAGGCCTGTTGCGCCTGATCGGCAGGGTAAGGGTTTTGCTGACAGCGCGGCCAGCCGGATCAAACAGGCTCACGCGTAGCTCTGCCTTGAGCGGCAGGCTGAGCCCCTGCGGCAATTCCGGGGCGATCGTCAGACGGGCGTGACCCGCCTCATCGGTCTGGGGTACTTCGACATTCTGCTGGTCGGGGCTGAATTCCTGGGTCTGCAACCCGAAAACATATCCTTGTGCACCGGGTACGGGAGCCTCATCGCGCATGATGCGCGTGAACGCCTCCCCCCTCAGATGCGCAGCGGGCGCGCCGTAGAGATAACGCCCTGTCAGGGTGATATCCAGCGGCTCACCCTCGGTAATCGCCGGATGCTCGGACGTGACATCCACGGCAATCGTCTGGGGCACGAAATCCTGCACAAGAAGTGTGGCCCGTCCGATCGGGGCAGAGGTCGGATCGACCAGGGCTTCGATCGTCCAGCTTCCTGCCGCCGCGCCAGGGGACAGCGGCAGAGCCGTCACGAAGCCGCCATCGGCCTGCGGTTTGAGCAGGTCCGTTCTGGCGCGAACCCCGTCGGGTCGGCGCAGGACAAGCGTCAGAGGCAGATCAGGCAGCGCCTTGCCCGTCGAGTCACGCAGAAGGAGCGTAGCATTGACCGTCTCACCGGGACGGTAGATGCCACGATCGGTGACAATGACGGCCTGTTGCGGCCCCGGCGCAGGGTGACCCTCGGCACCGCGATCGGAAAAATCGAACCATGCCTGATTCAGCGAGGTCATGGAATAATCGCCATCCGGCCCGGTCGCGATGAGCGATACCGCCTGATCGGCGCCCTTGCCTTTGAGCAGTCCGGGCGCGAATGTGACCAGCCCCTCGCCATCGCTCACCGCCTGCCCCAGGTCATCCCCCCCCTGAGCGACAAGGCGAATGGCGACGCCCTTCATGGGCTGGGCCGTGGACAGGGCACGGGCATAGACATGCAGCCCGTCAGCGCCACGATAGGTCGTGAGCGCCATATCGCTCACATTCACCCAATGCGCCGCAATCGATTGTTCCTCACGCGGGTCATACCCCTCGTTGCCGGTGCGCACTCTGGGCAAAGGAGCGGCAATAGCGCTCTCGGCCCGGGGCGTACGCGCATTCTCGGCGGTGACGAGGTAAAGCCCGGGCTTCTGGCCCTGGATCACGCGCGCGATGGGGAAGGCCGTTACCGCGGTAGCGTTGCGCCCGCCCGGCGTATCGAGCGTACCGGACCAGACCTGACTCAAACGCTTCTCGCGCAACGCATTGAACTCGTAGCCGTCCAGCGCGGTCGCGCCCGTATCGATACGCGGATAGCTGCCGTCGCCGCTCATGCTCTGGCTGGCATTGGGCGATACGCGCCAGACGCTGACCCGCACCTGTCCCATATTGACCGTCTGAACATCCAGACCGGCTACACTCCGGCGTGGCAGAATGAAGCCTTCACCGGCGAGGCTCAGGCTGGGTGTCCGGTCCCCGGTAGACATGCCGACAGAAATAGGCGCGTCGAGCGTATTGCCACGCGCATCATGGACACCGGTCGTGAGTGTGACCTTGTAGCGTGTCGCCCAGGCCAGCCCACCGAGGCAGAGATCTCGATTGCGTATGGCGATATCGGGGCGAATGGCCGGAGCGATCTGGACATGATCGGCGTAATGCGGTCCAGCCTGACTATCGAGCGGCGTTGCAAAACGCAGGCAGAATTCCGGGGTCTTGCCGCCAGTATTCAGCAGGCTACGCTGGAACTGCATCGTTCCGGCCTGGGCTGCCCCGGTAAGAAGAACAACCGAGGCCGCGGAAAAGGCCAGAAGGCTCTCGCCCCACCAGATACTGTGAACTCGCCGCGCCATGTTTTCTGCCCCGCCGGTTGAAAAAGAGACTCCGTGATGAGCCGAGGGGAAGCGGAAAACAAGTATCGATCACTTAATCTTCATAGATCGATATTTGAAGGTATCGTTCTGAAGCGTCCCACATCAGCGTTCTGCCTGGTGTTTTGGGTAATTACGGATGTCTATGCCATATTGTGTCAATGTCGGCAGCGCGCTCCATAAGCCAGTGCCTCGCTCACCAGATCGAGCGGTCGAAGATCCAGCGACATCTCTCCCGTGTCGATCAACTGCGCGAAATGGCGATAAACCCCTGCATATTCGCGGCTCTCCTCCAGAGGAATTACGTGCTCTCCCCGGCTCAGATGCGCGCCCCCCTTGGCCAGGCAAAGCGTATCGCCCTCAGGCAGGCTCCAGCGGATCTCCCAGATCTCGCTGTAAGGGTCGTGCCGCCAGTCGAAACTTGCAGTGATCGGACAGGCCGTTCTGCCCCCGGTCAGGCTCAGTTCCGCGCGTGCCGGGGCTTGCTGGTCAGCATAGAAATCCAGGCGCGCCTCCTGAAAAACCACCGGCTCCGCATTGGTTGCGGTCAGGATCGACAGGGCATTGATCCCGGCATCGAAAACACCCAGAGCGCCGGGACGCCACAGCCAGTCCGCACCAGGATGCCATTTATCGGCATTTTCCTTCCATGTGATCGCAATCGAAACGGGGTCGATATCGCTCAGCAGGGACCGTATACGGGGGATGGCCGAGGCATAGATCGAGTGCCACGCCGCGAAAATCGTCACCCCTTCGGAACGGGCCAGATCGCGCAGCGCCTGGGCCTGGGAGCGGGTCAATGTCGGCGGCTTTTCAAGCAGCACATGCCAACCCGCCTCGATCGCTTCTCGAGCGAGCGCATAGCGCCTGTCTGGCGGGGTGCAGATCGCCACGGCATCAACCGCAATTCCGCTCACCATAAGTGCCGCAATGCTTTCGAACACGGGAACCGGCAGGTCGACCGGCACGGGTGAGACCGCAGCGACAAGGTCAAAAGACGGGCTCTGTTTCAGGGCGGGAAGATGCTCATGACGGGCAATATGCCCGACACCGATAACTGCAATACGGATCATGGACGCGGCTCCTGCTGAACGGGGGACCGGGTGCCGGGCACGGAGCCCCAGCGCGCATAAAAGACAAGATAGAGATAGCACGCAAAAGGCAGAAGATAGGACAGGGAAAGCCCGATGCGATCAGCCAGGACTCCCTGGAAAATCGCTGCCGCCCCACCTGCAATCGCCATGATCAGCCAGCCTGCCCCCTGCTCCGTCTGGGGACCAAGTTCGGCGATGCCAAGGGAGAAGATCGTGGGGAACATGATGGAATGGCACAGTCCGGTCAGGATGAGCGCCCACATGGCCACCGGGCCGGATGAGGCGATCACCACGAGAATAAGCAGCGCCCCGGCGAGGCTCACCAGCCCAAGCAGCAGATGCGGGCTGACCCGACGCATCAGCGCGGCGCCAAGAAAACGCCCTGCCATCGCCCCGCCCCAGAAGAAAGCCACGTAATGCGCGGCGTCGGCATGGCTCATATTACCGATCTGCTTCTGGGAGATGAAATTGACCAATGTGCTGCCAATCCCGATCTCACAGATCATGTAGAGGAAGATGGCGGGTACGCCCCAGAACAGGTTGCGGTGCCGCCATACGCTTCCCGGTACGGTTCTGTCTGCATCGGCGTGTTCCGAAGCCGCGCGGCGTCCCGGGTCGATAGCCGGCAGGGGAAAACGCCAGACGATAACGGCCATGATAAGCAGGACAATCGCGATCAGCCCGTAGGGAAGCTGGACCATCTGGGCGTCCTGCACCCGTTGGGTCAAGGAGGCGGCGGCATCGCCCGCGGCATTGTCCTCATGGGAGCGCGCGAAGATCAGCACGCCACCGAAAAGGGGGGCCAGTGTGGTTCCGAGCGAATTGAACGCCTGAACCATGGTGAGGCGGCTGGAGGCGGAAGCCTCGTCACCAATGACCACGACATAGGGGTTGGCCGCGACCTGCAACAGGGTGATGGCCGCTGCGAGAAGAAACAGCGCGACGAGGAAAAACCCGTAGGAGAAGAAGGCACTGGCAGGGATGAAAAGCAGACAGGACACCGCCATGCCGACAAGACCGAGGATGACGGCTCCCTTGTAGCCCAGCGCCGAAACGAGACGCGAGGCCGGGAGGGAAATGACCAGATAACCAAGGTAGAAACAGAACTGCACCAACAGCGAGGCGGTGTAATTCAGCGAGAAGGCCGCCTTGAGATGGGGCACCAGAATATCATTGAGGACGGTTGCAAAGCCCCACATGAAGAACACGCTGGCAAGCAGGGCAAGAGCCGCGACGGAAGACGTCGCCGCTCCGGGTTTTCGGACGGAAGAAAGCATGGACACCCCTGGGATACGGGAATTCCGGCCAAATGGCCGAAGGCATGGCGTCGATGCTAGCGGATGAATTTTATGCAATAAAATAGTTAATGCGGCGTCATATATTCCAATTTGATTATGTAACGTGCGCGACGATGATCCGGGTTATTTGCCTCCATGGTCACGGGCAAGTCGGCAACGCGAAGATGACAAGTCCCGGTCGACGGGTCCAGGGCGTCCCGACGAACAGATCGGGCGCAAAACGACAACAGGGGAGCCGCCCTGAAGCGGCTCCCCTGCTGGCCTTGACCACAGAGCAGCGTCGGTCAGGCCGATAGTGCCTGGTTCGTGCCTGGCAGCTCGTACCCAATGATACGGGCGTAATCCCGTGGCACAACCTGCCAGAACTGCGACAAGACACGGTCCCAACGATGAAGCAGCTCGGCAGCATGGGCGCTGCCCGTCTCATCCGCATGACGCTGAACGAGCCCGCGCAGGGTTTCCTCCCATTCGCTTCCCGCTTCGACACGTCCCCACAGGACGGTATCGGGATTTACACGACCCTCGAAAGCCCCCTCACGGTCAAGCACGAAGGCCATGCCCCCCGTGAACCCGGCTCCGAAATTATCGCCGATATGCCCAAGGATCACGACCGTGCCGCCGGTCATGTACTCGCAGCCATTCGAGCCACAGCCCTCGACCACGGCGGTTGCACCCGAGTTACGCACGGCAAAGCGCTCACCTGCCTGCCCGGCTGCGAAAAGCGACCCGGCGGTCGCGCCATACAGCACGGTATTGCCGATGATCGCATTGTCCTCAGACCGCCATGGCGCAGTGGGGGACGGACGAACGACAATCGTACCACCCGACAGACCCTTGCCCACATAGTCATTGGCATCGCCAACCACGTCGAGCTTGAGGCCCTGAACGGCGAAAGCCCCGAGCGACTGACCCGCCGAGCCACGCAGACGCAGGGTCAGATGTCCCTCGGGCAGGGTCTTCATGCCGAATTTGCGTGTGATCAGCGATGAAACGCGCGTGCCGATAGCGCGATGCGTGTTCTGCACCGTGTAGTGCAGATGCAGCTTCTCGCGATGATCAAAAAGCGGCGTCGCATCGGCGATAACCTGGGCATCAAGCGTTTCCGGCACCTCGTTCCGGCCCTCGCGGGTGCAATAACGCGCGTCCGGTCCCGGATCGGCCTGAACCAGCAGCGAGTTCAGATCCAGATCGTCCAGATAATCCGCACCGCGCGAGACCTGACGCAGCAGATCCGTACGGCCGATGATTTCCTCGACGCTCTTGAAGCCAAGCTCGGCCAGAATGTTGCGCACGTCCTCGGCGATGAAGGAGAAGAGGTTGATCACCTTCTCGGGTGTGCCCTCGAACTTGGCGCGCAGCGCCTCATCCTGAACGCACACGCCCACCGGGCAGGTATTGGAATGGCACTGGCGCACCATGATGCAGCCCATGGCTACAAGGGCCGCTGTGCCGATGCCGAACTCCTCGGCGCCCAGCATGGCCGCCATCACCACGTCGCGCCCGGTCTTGAGACCGCCATCGGTACGCAGGGTCACGCGATGGCGCAGACGGTTGAGTGTCAGCACCTGATTGGCCTCGGTGAGCCCCATCTCCCAGGGGAGACCCGCATATTTGATGGAAGATTGCGGGCTCGCCCCCGTGCCACCGCAATGGCCCGAGATCATGATCGCATCCGCCTTCGCCTTGGCCACGCCAGCGGCAATGGTGCCGATGCCGGTACGGGCCACGAGCTTGACCGTGACAGTCGCCTCCGGATTGATCTGCTTCAGGTCGTAGATGAGCTGAGCCAGATCCTCGATGGAATAGATGTCATGATGCGGCGGCGGCGAAATGAGCGTCACGCCGGGTGTGGCATGGCGCAGCTTGCCGATGAGTTCCGTCACCTTGAAACCGGGTAGCTGCCCGCCCTCACCCGGCTTGGCACCCTGAGCGACCTTGATCTCGATCTCGCTGCAATTATTCAGATATTCCGCCGTGACACCAAAGCGCCCCGAGGCCACCTGCTTGATTTTCGAGCTGGCATTGTCGCCATTCTCGCGCGGCGTGAAGCGCGAGGCGTCCTCACCGCCCTCACCCGAATCCGACTTTGCGCCGATACGGTTCATGGCGATGGCTAGTGTCTCGTGCGCCTCGGGGCTCAGGGCGCCAAGTGAGATGCCTGGCGCCACGAGACGACGGCGAATGGCGGTGATGCTCTCGACGTCTTCCACAGGAATCGGCTCGCGCACGCGACGGAAATCGAGCAGATCGCGCAGAGCGGTCGGCGGCTGACGACGCACGGCATCGGCGTAACGCTTGAACAGCGAGAAGCTGTCAGTCGAGACGGCAGTCTGAAGCATATGGATGAGCTGGCCGCTGAAGGCGTGGACTTCACCCTTGCGACGCAGCTTGTAGAGGCCGCCAATCGGCAGTGCATCTACACCGCCCGCATAGGCCGTTTCATGCGCCTTGAGCGCATTGCGGGCCAGACCGGGCAGACCAATGCCGGAGATGCGCGACGGCATGCCGGGGAAGAACTCGGCCACGAGCGCGCGCGACAGGCCGATGGCCTCGAAATTATAGCCCCCACGATAGGCGGAAACGATGGAGATGCCTGATTTCGACATGATCTTGAGCAGACCCTTGTCGAGGGCCTTGCGATAACGTTCCACCGCCTCACGCAGTGACAGCTCGCCGAACAGGCCACGCTGCAAGCGATCCGCGATGCATTCCTGCGCCAGATAGGGATTGACCGTGGTGGCCCCCACACCCACCGTCACCGCCATGCCGTGCACATCCATCACATCGGAGGAACGGACATTGAGTGAGGTGAAGGTACGCAGGGACTGACGCACGAGATGGATATGCACAGCGGCAGTCGCGAGGATCATCGGGATCGCGACGCGCTCTTCGCTCTGTCCCTCATCAGAGAGGAAGAGATGGGTACAACCGCCCCGCACGTAATCCTCGGCCTCGTGGCGGATACGCGCGATGGCATCGCGCAGCCCGGCCTCGCCATCGGCAGCGCGGAAGGTGCAATCCACCGTCGCGCCATCCTTGCCGCAGAAATTGCGCAGCGCCTCGAACTCACCCGTGGTCAGAACCGGGCTCGGAAGCTGAAGCAGGTCGCATTGCTCAGGCGACTGGTCGAGAATATTGCCCAGATTACCCAGACGCGTGACGAGGCTCATCACGTTCATTTCGCGCAGGGAGTCGATAGGCGGGTTTGTGACCTGGCTGAATCCCTGGCGGAAGTAATGGGCAAGCCCGCGATAGGTGCTCGACAGAACCTGAAGCGGCGTGTCGTCGCCCATCGAGCCGATGGCCTCTGCCGAGGTCTCGACCATGGGGTGGAGAATGGTCTCCATCTCCTCATGGGTCAGGCTCATGGCCAGTTGGCGACGACGCAGCTGGTCGGGGGTGAACAGCACGGGCTCCGCGACATCCGAGCGCACGACCGAGCTGATATTGCGAATATTCTTGGTCCAGGAGGCAAAATCCTGACGCTCGGCCAGGAGATCGAGCAGTTCCTGCGGCGCGTAGAGCTTGGCCTCCTGCAGGTCGAGACCCAGCGTCTCACCCGGCCCGAGGCGCCCCTTCATGCGGGTATTGGCGTCCTGCACGCGTACCATACCGGCTTCGGACCCCACGATAAGCAGATCGTCCTGCGTGATGGTGTAACGCAGCGGGCGCAGACCGGCGCGGTCGAGCCCGGCCACAACCCAGCGTCCATCGGTCGCACAAATGGCGGCCGGGCCGTCCCAGGGCTCCATCACGGCATTGCAATAGGAGAATAGCGCCCGATGCTTGTCGGTCATGGCCGCATTGCCACCAGCGCTTGCGGGCACCATCAACGTCTTGGCCATGGGTGCATCGCGCCCGGCATGGGTGAGCAGTTCGAACACGTTGTCGAACATCGCGGTATCGGAGCCCGCCGCCTGCACGACAGGCTTGAGATCGCCCATATAGGGGTCGAGCTCGGCATTCGCGAGACGCGTCTCGTGGCTGCGCATCCAGTTCACATTGCCCGAAAGCGTGTTGATCTCGCCATTATGCGCCAGACGGCGGAAAGGCTGAGCCAGCTTCCAGGTCGGGAAGGTGTTGGTCGAGTAGCGCTGATGATAGATCGCAAAGCGCGAGACGAAACGCTCATCCAGCAGATCGGGATAGAAATCCGTCAGGTTCTCGGCGAGGAACATGCCCTTGTAGATGAGCGAACGACACGACAGCGAACATACATAGAGATCGACCTGCGCGGCGGCGGCGGATTTCTCGATACGGCGGCGGATCACGTACAGATCGCGCTCGAACTCGGCCTCTGAGCGGTTCAGGCGGTTGCGCACCATGATCTGCTCGATCTCGGGGCGTGTCGCATTGGCCTTTTCACCAATACAGGCGGTGTCGATCGGCACCTGACGCCAGCCATAGATGCCATAGCCGAAATCAAGGATCTCGCTCTCGATGATCGCGCGCCCTGCTTCCTGTGCAGCCAGATCGGTCTTGGGCAGGAAGATCATGCCAACGGCAATACGACCCTCGATATGGTCGTCACCCGCGCTGTGGATGGCCTCGGCGAAGAAATCCTGCGGGATCTCGACATGGATGCCCGCGCCATCGCCCGTCTTGCCATCGGCATCGACCGCACCGCGATGCCAGAGCGCCTTGAGCGCCGCAATACCAGCCAGAACCACGTCACGACGGCGCTTGCCGTCAAGCGCGGCCACCAGCCCGACGCCGCAGGCATCACGCTCCATGGTCGGGTCGTAAAGGCCTTCGAGGGCGCGGACATTGTCCTGATAGGACTGGATGAAGCTCTTCTCGGTCATGGCCCTTACTCCGCCGCCACTGCCTGTGCGGCATGGTCTGATGTCATGCTCTCTGCGCCAGAGAGGAATTGGTGCATTTCGGCTGCAGCCTCGCGACCGTCGCGAATGGCCCAGACAACGAGCGAGGCCCCGCGCACGATATCGCCGCCCGCAAAGACGCCCGGCACGCTGGTCTCGAAGCGCCCCGGCGTGACCTTGAGCGTGCCCCATTTGGTTACCGCCAGCTCAGGCGCATTCCAGTCGCCCGGCAGATCCTCGGGGTCGAAACCCAGCGCCTTGATCACGAGATCGGCTTCGATCACAAAGCTGCTCTCGGGCACGGCTTCGACCGACTGACGGCCGGAGGCATCGGGCAGGCTCAGACGCATCTTGTGGGCGCGCACGCCACTGACGCTGCCATCGCCCAGAAAAGCTTCCGGGCCAGCAAGCCAGGCGAAGTTGACGCCTTCTTCCTCGGCGTTTTCCACTTCCTGAACCGATCCCGGCATGTTGGCGCGGTCACGGCGGTACAGGCACGTCACTTTCTCGGCGCCCTGACGGATGGAGGTGCGTACGCAGTCCATGGCCGTGTCGCCGCCACCGATCACAACCACATGCTTGCCCCTGGCATGGAGCACGGCGTCATCGCCCGGCGTTTCATGATAGCCACGGCGATTGGACGCCGTGAGGAAATCGAGCGCCTGGACCACACCGCCCAGCCCACTGCCCGGCACGGAAACCTCGCGCGAGCGATAAACGCCAGTCCCGAGGAAGACCGCGTCATGCTTTTCACGCAGCGCCTCGAAAGAAAGACCACCCTCGCCTTCCCCGATGGGGGTCGAGAGATGAAAGACGATACCCTGAGCTTCGAGCAGTTCATGCCGACGCGCCAGCACGTGCTTCTCGAGCTTGAAGCTCGGGATGCCATAAACCATCAGACCGCCAATACGGTCGTGGCGATCATAGACATGCACCTGATAGCCCAGTGCGCGCAGCCATTCCGCAGCGGCCAGACCGGCAGGCCCTGCGCCGACCACGCCCACGCTCTGCGCGCGCTCGCGGGACGGCATGCGTGGCTTGACCCAGCCTTGATCGAACGCCGTCTCGGTGATAAATTTCTCGACCGCACCGATGGTAACGCTCTCGAAATCCTTCTGGATGACGCAATTACCCTCACACAGGCGGTCCTGCGGACAGATGCGCCCGCAGATCTCGGGGAAGGTGTTGGTGGCTGAAGAAAGGCGATAGGCCTCCTCGAGACGGTTTTCCGCCGTCAGCTTCAGCCAGTCGGGAATGTTGTTGCCCAGCGGGCAATGAACCGAACAGAAGGGCACGCCGCATTGCGAACAACGGCTGGCCTGACGCTCGGCATGATCCACGGCAAAAGCGCGGTAGATCTCGCCGAAATCTTCGCGGCGCTCCGAGGCGGCACGCTTTTCAGGCATCTCCTGCGGCAATGACACAAATTGCAGCATCCGTTCGGCCACGACACGTTCTCCCCATGGGCAAGCAGACGCCATGAGCGCCGCTTTCAAAACATGACGGACAGGTAAGGCAGGCGGCACACGGGCATAAGTCAGAATTACTTACCTATAACCCGCTTAATCCGCATTTATCTGATAAAATATGCGTTTTGTGTCAGGATAAAGGACCGATACGGTCCTTTCATTTGAGAATAGTTCGCAACACGCTGATTTTTCTCAGATATTCCGGTGCGCGATCATACAGGCTTCGCGGCACGACTCCCAGCGTTTCAAACGACCCTGTCGCTGATGTCACAATATTGTCTTGAGAGAGCATGGCGAGCTGGTCACGCGTCAGCAATTTCCCGGGAAGACGCTCCAAAAGCATCGCCTGGATTTCGGCCAGCCCGTTCGGTACCGACAGCAGGCGGGGCGTGCGTCCAACGGTCTGCGCCACAAAACGCATGATCTCTTCCATAGTGACCTGCTGCGGCCCACCCAGTTCAAAGACACCTGTGTGTTCTCCCGTAAGGCATAGGAAGGCAGCGCGCGCTACGTCCTCCACAAAGACGGGTTGCAGCTTCGTTTGCGGATAATAGACCGGCAGTGCCGGGAGGCATTTCGCCATGAGGGCAAACAGCGTCAGGAAACTGTCACCGGGGCCGAACACCACACTTGGCCGCAAAAGCGCTGCACCGGGAAAAGCCGCCATGACACGACGCTCCCCCTCCGCCTTGCTGCGCCCATAGCGCGATGGCGCATCGGGCGCAGCACCAATCGCCGAGACATGGACGAAACGGGACAGTTTTGCCTCGCTTGCCCGCCGCGCGACATTTTCAGCGGCTTCGACATTCATGCGCTCGAATGTCGTGTGCCCTTTTTCGGTCAGGATCGACACCAGATTGATGGCCGCATCGGCGCCCCGCAGCGCGGCGCGCACGGACTCCTTGTCCGTCACGGAGGCGTAAACCGGCATGATACTGCCCTGCCCCGGTTTCGCCGCCAGCGCCGCGGCTTTCTCCGGTGCGCGGGAGGCCACGCGCACGTCATATCCGACATCGGCAAGCTGGCGCACGAGCGCCCGACCGATAAATCCGTTGCCCCCGAAAACGGTGATGATCGAACGGTCCATGGAAAAAATTCCTCTTTTTTTCAGAGGGGGTGTTGACGCTCCCCGCATCCACCGGTAAACGCCACCTCACCGAACGGGATGCCGAAAAAAAACGGCGACCCGGACAGCCTCTGAGCCCAGATGGCGGAATTGGTAGACGCGCAGGTTTCAGGTACCTGTGTCCGCAAGGACGTGGAAGTTCGAGTCTTCTTCTGGGCACCATACGAAAAACGGAAAAGCCGACGAGAAATCGTCGGCTTCCGTTTTTTCTAGCCCCAGGGTTTCCAGACATGGCCGCACCGAGCGCTTCGATCCATCTCCATGATGGTGATCTCCCCGATGATTTCGATCTGGGTCCGGTGGTCGCAGTCGATACAGAAGCCATGGGTCTCAATCCCCATCGTGACCGCCTGTGCCTCGTGCAGCTCTCTGCAGGCGACGGTGAAGCCCATCTTGTCCAGATCCGCCCCAAATCGCTTGGCGGACGCTATGAGGACTGCCCGAACCTCAAGGCCCTTCTGGCTGATGACAGCGTGACCAAGCTCATGCATTTCGCCCGTTTCGATGTCGCCCTGCTTCAGCATGCGCTCGGCATCACGGTCGCTCCCGTCATCTGCACCAAGATCGCCGCGCGTCTGGTCCGCACCTTCACCGACCGTCATGGTCTGGCCCATCTGTGCCGGGAGCTTCTGGGGGTCGATCTGGCAAAGCAGCAGCAGACGTCTGACTGGGGCTCCCAGATCCTGACCCCTGAACAGTTGAGCTACGCTGCCTCGGACGTCCTGCATTTGCATGCGCTCTGGGCCAAGCTCGAGGCATTGCTGATCCGTGAAGGTCGTCGCGAACTCGCGCAGGCCTGTTACGACTTCCTGCCCGCGCGGGGCCGCCTGGACATTCTCGGCTATGAAGAGCCCGATATCTTCTCGCACCGCGCCTGAATCCCGCGCCGGCACCGCACCTGGCCGGCTTTTCTCGCCCGCAACGTGGTGCGCCGTGCCACAAAATGGCCTCTCGCGGGGCTGCAGGATGATTGACCTCAGCGCAGCAAAGCGGGAAGAGAACGCATGACCGAGCTTCCCCCTTCCGGCTCCCGGACCGTGACCGATAGCGCGCAGGCAGAGCGTCAGGCGCTTGAGAGCGCCCAGGCCACGCTGCAGGCCGAGATCGCCGGACTCTCCGCTCTTCAGGCGGCTCTGGGCATTTCCCCATCCCGAGATTGCGCCCCTTCTGCCGTCGAGGGCGCTGGTCCAGAGACTCTGGCGCGAGGATTCGAGCGGGCTGTAGCGGCCATTTCGGCCATGACAGGCCGGGTCGTCGTTTCCGGGATAGGTAAATCGGGCCATATCGGCCGCAAGATCCAGGCAACTTTCGCCTCGACCGGCACACCGGCTTTTTTCGTCCATCCGGCCGAAGCTGCCCATGGCGATCTGGGCATGATCGACAGCCACGATATCCTGCTGCTGTTCTCACAGTCGGGCGAGACGAGCGAACTTGCGGCATTGCTTGAACATGCGGCGCGCCACGCCCTGCCGGTCATAGGCGTTACCTCATCGCCGAGTTCGACACTCGCCCGCGCGAGCAGCGTCGTGCTCTGCCTGCCTCCTGCGCGTGAGGCCTGTCCGATGGGGCTCGCCCCCACCACCAGCACGATCATGCAGCTCGCACTGGGCGATGCGCTCGCCATCGCCCTTCTGGAAAGACGCGGCTTTACGGCCAATGATTTCGGCGCCTTTCATCCTGGTGGCAAACTGGGCTCGCTGCTGCGCCCGGTGCACAAGCTGATGCATGCGGGTGATGCCCTGCCCCTGGGCACAGCCAGCATGACACTCTCGAACGTCATCATGGAAATGACGCGTAAGGCGTTTGGGTGTATCGGCATCATCGATGAGACAGGGGCTCTGATCGGGCTGGTCAGCGATGGAGATCTACGCCCGGCCCTGACGCGCAACCTCGACACCACGACGGCAGGCGAGATCATGAACCGCGATCCCATTACGACGCGTGGCGACATGCTCGCTCAGGAGGTCATTCATCTCATGACCGCCCGACGCAAGGCGATCAACAGCCTGTTCATTCTCGATGAGGACCGCCGTCCTGTCGGGATCGTCCGCCTCCATGACCTCCTGCGTACGGGGATCGCATGACAGACACGCCGCCCCCCGAAGAACGCAAGAAGCCGCAACGCGACGATTTCTCGCGTGACGCTGCCAAACTCGCGGCGCTGCGCGAAGCCATGCGTGAACAGGGCCAGTCACGGCAGCGCGCGATCCCGACGACCTCGGATCTCGCATCGCGTCGTCGCCTGCTCGACACCGCAAAATGGGCGCTTCCGTTGCTTGCTGCGGTGTTGCTGGGCTCCATTGCGGTCTGGCCTGAAATCGCCCGCTGGCTGAGCGCCAACCGCGCGGTGATGCAGGAAATGGCCCAGATGCGCGTCGAAAGCGGCAATCTGGAGGGCGCGATCTATCGCGGCCTTGATGCCCATGACCGGCCCTATATGATCACCGCACGCGTTGCCCATCAGAACGGGCCGGAACGGATCGATCTGGTTGACCCGGTTGCCGATACGCATATGGCAGGCGGCGGCTGGGCCGAGATCCGGGCGGATAAAGGCGTGTACATGCAGCACGAGCAGACACTCAATCTGACAGGTCATGTCGTTCTGTACCGTGACGACGGCACGCTCCTCAACGGGCTAACGGCCGATATGGACCTGCATCGCAGTGTGATTGCCTCGAATGACTGGGTCCACGCCGAGGGACCATTTGGCATCCTCGACGCGCAAGGCTATTTTATCGACCAGCACGCCAATCTGCTGCAATTTGTCGGGCCCCAGCGTGTCATCCGCAATGACGACCGCCAGGATGCCATGCCGTCTCTTACTTCACCCGCACATAAGGCCCCATGATGCGCCGCCTCCTTCCTGCCCTGACCCTGAGCTCGCTGCTCATGGGACTGCCGGTCCCCGGCGCTTCTATCCTTGGGCTCTCGGCCCAGCATGCCTTTGCCCAGGCGCTGGACATGTCTCATGGTGAGCAGGTGCATATCAGCTCAGCCGGACCGCAGACCTATGATCATGATGCCCAGACGGTGACCTTCGTGGATCAGGCGCGGGCCATTCGTGGCGACGTGACCATCGATGCCGACCAGCTCATCGGGTTCCTGCGCAAGAAGGCACCGGACCCGAACGCCCCCAAACCGGCCGATGACCAACCCCAGGATGGGGAGAAAAAGCCGGGCGATGACGGTGCCATGGGCGGTTCCATGGAGCTTTATCGCATGGAGGCGATCGGCCATGTACATATCTACACGACGACCGATCAGGCCTGGGGCGACAAGGCCCTGTATGACATCGACCAGGCCGTGCTTGTCATGACGGGCAAGGCTCTGAAGCTGACCACGCCTCAGGATGTCATGACCGCGCGTGACGTGATGGAATATCACGCCAATATCCGCATGTCGGTCGGGCGTGGCGATGCCACTGTGACCACCAATGATGGCAAGCGCATCAAGGCGGACGTGCTTGTGGCCTTCAGCAAGGCCGATTCGGCCCCTGCAAACGCGCCGAAATCTCCAGCTCCCGGCGGGGATGGTACGGCGCGCTCCTCGAAGCTCGATCGCGCCTATGCATGGGGTCACGTAATGCTCCGCACCCCCAATGAGACGGCGACAGGCGATCGCGGCGTCTATGTCTTCGACACGGAGATGGCCCGGTTGATCGGCCATGTGCATGTCACGAGCGGACAGAATCAGAATAATGGCGCCTCGGCCATCGTGAACATGAAGACCGGTGTTGCGATCATGAACCCGGCGCCCGGCCAGCGTGTCGAGGGACTTGTGATCCCCAACGAGGCCTCCAGCAGCAAGCCGGGGGATATGCGGTGACGGGAGGCAGCCGCTCCCGGGCGGGCATCTCGGCCCCCACACGTGACTTGACCTTGGGAAGCGCGCGCCTGATGAACAGGGCACTGACTGATTCGGTTGTGAGAAATTTGGGATGAGCGATACCGTGACGAGCAACAGCGAAACCGTCGTGCTGCGTACGGTACGGGACGATCCGATGACCCGCACGGGACTGATCGCCCATGGTATCGGGAAGAGCTACAAAAAGCGTCAGGTCGTGCGCGATGTATCGATTCAGGTGCAACGCGGCGAGGCTGTGGGGCTTCTTGGTCCCAACGGAGCCGGCAAAACCACCAGCTTCTATATGATCGTCGGGCTGGTTCAGCCAGATACGGGCACCATCACCCTCGACGGTGCCGATATCACCCAGTTGCCCATGTATCGTCGCGCGCGTCTTGGCATTGGCTACCTGCCGCAGGAGGCCAGTATCTTTCGCGGGCTGAATGTCGAGCAGAACATCCTCGCCGCGCTCGAGGTGGTGGAACCCGATTACGACCGGCGCCAGACCATGCTGGACGGGCTTCTGGCAGAGTTTGGTATCTCGCATCTGCGTCACTCGCCCTCGCTCGCACTCTCGGGTGGTGAACGCCGCCGTCTCGAAATTGCCCGCGCGCTTGCAAGCCAGCCCAACTACATCCTGCTCGACGAACCTCTGGCCGGTATTGATCCGATTGCTGTGGGTGAAATTCGTGACCTCGTCTCGCATCTCAAGGATCGCGGGATTGGCGTGCTGATTACCGATCATAACGTTCGCGAAACCCTTGAGGTCATCGACCGGGCCTATATCATGCATTCCGGTCAGGTGCTGATGGAAGGCATCCCGGAGGAGATCGTTGCGAATGAGGACGTGCGTCGCGTCTATCTGGGAGAAAACTTCTCCCTCTGATCGTTGATGTCGCGGCTTACTCTCCAGCCGCGCCAAACGACCGGGCTCGTCATGACGGCCGAGTTGCAGCAGGCGATCGGCCTCCTGCAGCTCTCCAATCAGGAGCTTCTGTCAGAGCTCACTCTGGCGGCCGAATCCAACCCGCTGCTCATTGTCTCTCCTCCCGCACCCGATGCTCCGATGCAGGAAGCGCCCCTCGCCCACGCGGAAGAGGCGCGCGCAGGAGATCTCCCTCCCGACTGGGACCCGGAGATGTTTCCCGCAGAACTGTCCCACTGGGATGATGAGCCTCTCCTGCGCCATGGCACGTTTGACAGCGAGGACCAGGCCGGCCTCGAACCCAGAGCCTCGGGTCCCTCTGCTCTTACCCTGATTCTCGAACAGATCAGGCGGGCCTTTCCCAGTTCGGCCGAACGCGCCATCGCCCTGGCTCTTCTGGAAGCGCTCGACGAAAACGGGCGACTGGAATGCACGCCGCAGAGCCTCGTTGCAACGCTGGGCTGCACTTTGGCAGAGCTTGAGGCGGTACGGGGGCAGATGCTGCAATTCGACCCGGCGGGCTGTTTTGCCCTCACCCTTGCCGAATGCCTGGCCGCACAGTTTCGCACGCAGAACCGCTATGACCCGGCTGTGGCACGCCTGCTCGATCATCTCGACTGGCTGGCGCGGGGCGAGCATGATCGGCTGCGCAAAACCTGCGGGTTGGACGAAAGCGATTATGCAGATCTGCTTCGCGAACTGCGTGGCCTGGACCCACGTCCCGGCGCCGGACTGGCAGAAATCCGCAATGGCGGAGACGACGCATCGCGTGACCCGTCCGGGCAGGCCGCGCCTGATGTTCTGATCACACTGGTGCGGAATACCCCCGTTGTAACGCTCAACCCAGCGACATGGCCCCGCCTGGACATCGACGAAGCGCTTTACAGGCGGCTGCTGGAAGGCAGAGACTCAGACCGTTCCTACGCTCAGGAAAAACAAGGCGAGGCCAGAACCCTGCTACGCGCTGTGGAGCAGAGAGCCCGATCCCTCCTCCTGATCTGTCAGGCTGTGGCCCAGCATCAATGCCTTTTCCTCGGCGACGGTATAAGCGCCTTGCGCCCCCTCACCCTTGCACAGATCGCCAGTGCCACGGGCCTCCATGAAAGCACAGTAAGCCGGGTTACCGCGACGCGCCTGGTCGAGACACCTCAGGGCGTTCTTCCGTTACGACGCTTCTTCTCGACCGCCTTGGGGGAGGAGACGGAACAGACGAGCGCCGATGCCATCAAGGTGCGCATTCGCCAGATCCTGAATGCCGAAAGCCCGGACGCGATATTGTCGGACGACGCCGTAACGGCGAGCCTTCAGTCAGAAGGAATTGCCATCCAGAGGCGCACGGTCGCGAAATATCGCGAAGCCCTTGGCATCGCTGGATCGGCCCAGCGCAGACGGGATCAGAAACTCAAGGCTACTCTCACACTCCGTGGGTGACGAAGCTCTTCCCGCGAGGACTCCGCTTCAGAGAGCGGCGATGGCCGTGATTTCGACCAGCCAGGCCGAGTTGACGAGACGTGCCTCGACTGTGGCGCGGGCTGGCTTGTGATTATGGTCCAACCAGGCATCCCAGGCCCGATTCATGCCGTCGATGTCAGTGATATCAGTCAGGAAAATCTGAACCGAAAGCAGGCGTGTCTTGTCCGTTCCGGCCTCAGCCAAAAGCGCGTCGATCTGGCGCAGGATATCGGCCGTCTGACCCTCCGTATCAAGCGAAGCGTCATCGGCCACCTGCCCGGCCAGATAAAGCGTGTTGCCGTGACGGACTGCGCCGCTCAGACGATTCTCTTCTGCAAAGCGCTGGATATCGACGGAATGATGGCTCATCTCAGTGGACCCAGGCCGGAATCATCTCATGGTCGACGATCGCCTCAAAAGCGCTCGACCGGTCTTCTGCAAGCGCCATGGGCGTTCCGTCAGCCGCGTGAATGGCAAACGCGGCTTCTCCCTCATAGACAACCGGCTTGACATAGGCCACGCGGCTCATCCCGAATTCCTTGAGATCCTGATGAGTCATGCGCCGCAGGTCGGACAAGGGAGCCTGCTTGGCACCCATCTCTTCATCGCGCAGGGTTTTGGTCATACTGCTTACTTTCTTTCAGATCGGACAGGTAACCCGCCCGAAAGGGCCATACAGCCCGAAACACTTATAGGCCCTGATCCAGGTTTATTCATCGTCAAGATCGCGAATGGCGCGGCTGCGCCGTGGCTTGGGCATCTCAATATGGGTCGCTCGTGCCACAGGGTGCTCGCGCCGTCCGGCACTGATCTCGATGCGTTTGACGCGCACCTCCGGCTGAGGTCGGAAGAGATCGATATGGAGCAGCCCGTTATCCAGCCAGGCTTCCCCGACCTCGATATTCTCGGCCAGAACGAAGGCCTTCTGAAATTGACGTGCCGCAATACCTCGATGAAGGAAAACCCGACCCTGGCTGTCATCGGTCTGACGGCCGCGTATCACGAGCTGGTTGTCTTCTTGGGTGATATGCAGATCGTCCATCACAAACCCTGCAACGGCAAGGGTGATGCGTAGCGTCGTCTGGTTCAGCTGCTCGATGTTATAGGGCGGATAGCCGTCGGAAGCAGTTTTGGACGCGCGCTCGAGCATCTGCTCGAGGTGGTCGAAACCGAGAAACATGGGTGACGTAAACAGACGGCCTGACATGCAGCCTCCTCTAGGAGCGAGACATAAGGGAGATCTTGCCCGAATGCGGCGCAGGATCACTTTCCCGATATGGGCATGTTTGGCGCGCGCTGCAAGCGCGTGAGCCCCTGCAATCCCATGAAGTTTCGCTGGGTTAGCGCCTTTAGAACTGGTTTTCTCAGGACCGACTCGTTACATCCGCAGCATCATGACAGCCCTCTCCTTCCTCACGGACATCGAGTCCATCGCCCCGACACCGATCCTGGTCGCCCCCCAGCCTGTCCTGCGTGCGGTCGCGCGCGAGGTCACGGCGGATGACATGGCGCTGGTGAAGTCCCATCTGCCCGGCATGTTTTCTGCCATGTACAAGGCGCCGGGCATCGGGCTTGCCGCCCCGCAAATCGGACTCGGACTGCGTTTTGCGCTGGTCGACGTGTCCGATGAGGGTGAGCGCAATCCGATGGTACTGATCAACCCTGAGATCATCGAGGAATCCGAGCAGCTTGCCGCGCGCGAGGAGGGCTGCCTCTCTCTGCCCAATCAATATGCCGAGGTGATTCGCCCGGTCAGCGTGCGGATGCGTTATCGTACGCTAGAAGGGGCCATCGAAGAGATGGAAGCGGACGATCTCCTCGCGACCTGCCTGCAGCACGAGATCGATCATCTGGACGGCATTCTCTTCGTCGATCACCTGTCCAAGCTCAAGCGCAACATGATCATGCGCCGCCTCGCCAAGGAACAGAAAGGGCGCTGATATCATGCGCGTGGTCTTCATGGGGACGCCGGACTTCTCCGTGCCGGTCTTCGAGGCGCTTCGGGCCGATGGGCACGAGATCGTGGCAGTCTATACCCAGCCGCCCCGCCCGGCTGGGCGGGGCAAGGCTCTGCGTGCCTCTCCGGTCCAGAATGCCGCAGAGCGCGCAAACATCGTCGTGCGCACGCCCATGCGCGTGAGAAATAATGAGGAAGAGTTGGCCTTTTTCGAGGCGCTCGAGGCCGACATCGCCATCGTGGTCGCCTATGGGCTTATCCTACCTCAACGCATGCTCGACGCCCCCAAAAAAGGCTGCCTGAACATCCATGCCAGCCTGCTGCCCCGCTGGCGGGGGGCCTCGCCCATTCAGTCCGCCCTGCTCGCAGGCGACGCGCGTAGCGGTGTCGCGATCATGCAGATGGATGCCGGGCTCGATACGGGCGACGTGTTGGCCGAAGCCGCCGTCGATCTCGGTCCCGATGAAACCGCTGCCACTCTCCATGATCGTCTCTCCTATCTCGGTGCAGAGTTGCTGATCGAGACCCTGCGCCGACCGTTCATCCCCACGCCCCAGCCGGGTGACGGCGTAACCTATGCCGAGCGCCTGACGCGCGAGAGCGGGCGCATCGACTGGTCCAAACCAGCAGTGGTCATCGACCGTCAGATACGGGGGCTCACGCCCTGGCCCGGGGCCTTCACCACGCAGGATGGCGTGGTGCTCAAGATCGGCCAGGCACGCCTCGTCTCTGCCACGTCCCCGTTCCCGCCCGGAACGGTGCTCGATGACGCCCTGACAATTGCCTGCGGCGAAGGGGCATTGCAGATCCTGACTCTGCAGCGTCCGGGCAAGGCAATGATGAAGGCCACGGATTATCTGCGTGGCACGCCCGTGACCAGAGGATCGATCCTTGGTTCATGACGGCCCCGCCCCGGGCTATCGCCGCTGGGCGCTGAAGATCGAATATGACGGGACCGGTCTGGTCGGCTGGCAGAGGCAGGAGAACGGCCTCTCCGTTCAGCAATTGTTGGAAGAAGCTGCCTCCAAACTGGTTGGCGATGCGCCTGTCATGAGCGCCACTGCGGGGCGCACCGATGCGGGGGTTCATGCCTCGGCCATGGTGGTTCAGCTCGACCTGCCCGAACAGGACAGGCTCGACGCCCGACAGATCCGGGACGGGATCAGCTTCCATCTCAAGCCACATCGTGTCGCCGTGCTCGCTGCTGCTGCGGCGCCGGAGGGCTGGCATGCCCGGTTTTCGGCGATCTGGCGCCGCTATCGCTATACTATCCTGAACCGGCCGACACGCCCGGTACTGGATGCCGATCATGTCTGGCATGTAAGGCGACCGCTCGATGAGGTATTGATGCATGAGGCAGCACAAAGCCTGCTGGGCCGGCATGATTTCTCGTCCTTCCGGGCCGCCTCCTGTCAGGCGAGCAGCCCCATCCGGACCCTCGATGTTCTGGATGTGACGAGAGAAGGGCTCTCTCTGCATATCGATGTGCAGGCTCGCTCATTCCTGCATCATCAGGTGCGTAACCTCGCAGGATCACTGCAGATGATCGGCAGCGGGCAATGGCCTGTCGAACGACTGCGAGAGGTGCTCGACGCCTGCGACCGGCGTCAGGCGGGACCGACCGCCCCGTCGGAAGGTCTCTGCCTCGTCGCCGTCGGGTATGAAAGCGACCCCTTCGTCTGACCCGACAACCTTGCTGCGGCATTCAGGCGAAGACGCGCCCCATCACGGCTTGGGCAAAGGGCCCATGATTTCCTTCAGCGCGTTGTAATGCGGCGGCAAAAGAGCCGCGATCAGGTAAAGCGCGGCAACGGCACCGTTGATCAGAACGACCAGAAGCGCGGCCTTGCCCCCCGTGATCTCCAACCCTGCACGAGCGACAAACCAGGCCAGCCAGAGTTCATAGAGTTCCACGCCGATCATGACACCGGCGAGGGCAGAGCGCGACGTCGCCATCCCCGGCATGATGATCTGCATCACGCAGAGCACGATGAGGGAGAGCACCATCGGGAGCCAGCTGCTCCAGAGAAGCGCCGTGGCATAACGCGGCCAGACCGCCTCACGAGACCAGAAGCGCGCCATGAGCTGAGATACGACCAGGCGGGTCAGCAATGCGGTCACCAGGATCAGAATCTTGGTGATCTCGACCGCATTATAGCCCTGCACGAACTCGGAAAGCGCAAGGACGATAAACAGGGCCGCACTGGGCGCGATGGCAGCGAGCAACGCCTCGGGCGTATTGCGGAATGCGTCGATACCCTGTTTGTCGCCACGGCCAAGCTGCATCACCCCGCGCATGATACGCGCGGCCGCCGCAGCGGGAGTTTCATTCTGTTTGGAAGAGCCGGAGTTCACAATCCGAATGCCTCTAGATAGTCGCGATAGATCAGGGTCAGTGCCTGCAGATCAGCAATGGCCACACATTCATCCGCCTTATGCATGGTCGCCCCAACCAGACCGAATTCCGCCACGGGACAATACGCGGCGATAAAGCGGGCATCGGACGTGCCGCCACCCGTGTCGAGACGCGGCTCGCGTCCGGTGTGACGCGCCACCACCGATGCGAGCGCGTGCACCGCAGGGCCCGGCTCCGTCAGAAAGGCTTCACCGCTGATACTCGCCTCGACGTGGCCCTCAGGGGCATGCTCGGCAACAACCGCTTTGATCCACGCCACGAGATCCTCACCGCGATGCTCGGTATTGAAGCGGATATTGAGCAGCGCGGTCGCGCGGCTCGGAATCACATTGGTCGCCGTATTCCCTACATCCACGCTCACCACCTGAAGCGATGACGGTGCGAAATGGGCGTTACCCTCATCCAGCACGCGCGTGGTCAAAACGCTCAGGGCCGGCAGCAGGCGATGGATCGGATTATCGGCCAGGTGAGGATAAGCCACGTGGCCTTGCACGCCATCGACCGTGATGAGCGCGTTCAGGCTGCCGCGTCGGCCGATCTTGATCACCTCGCCCAAGGCATCGGGGTTGGTGGGCTCGCCCAGCAGGCAGAAATCGGGGATATGCCCCCTCTTCTGCATCCATGGCAGGACAATCTTGGTACCGTGCAGCGCCGGGCCTTCCTCGTCTCCCGTAATCAGAAGGCTGACCGCCCCCTTGAGTGGGCGGTCGGCCTGAAGGGCCGATACTGCCGCGATGAAAGCGGCAATGCCACCCTTCATATCGGCAACGCCCCGTCCATACAGCATGCCCCCTGCGCGCTGGGCACCAAACGGATCATGCACCCAGCCCGGACCGGGGGGAACGACATCCGTATGACCGGCGAAACACAGATGCGGACCGCTCTCGCCCATTCGGGCAAAGAGGTTGGGCGTCTGGGCGCCCTCCGGGCCGGAATCGACCCGCTCGACAGAAAAACCGAGCCCCGCCAGGGTGCGCGTCAGCAGGGCCATGGCCCCATCATCGGCCGGGGTGACGGAGCGACAGGCGATGAGCTGCTCCGCCAGGGAAACGACGTCGATCGACACGATCAGTCGCGCAGCAATTCGTTGATCGAGGTCTTGGAACGCGTACGCTCATCGACGCGCTTGACGATCACGGCGCAGGCCAGATGCGGCGCGTCAGGAGTGCGACCGGGCAGTGTGCCGGGTACGACCACAGAATAGGCCGGAACGCGGCCCATGAAGATCTCGCCGGTTGCACGATCCACGATCTTCGTGGAAGCCCCGATGAACACGCCCATCGACAGTACAGAGCCGCGTTCGACCACCACGCCCTCGGCCACTTCAGAGCGCGCGCCGATGAAGCAATCATCCTCGATGATCACGGGAGCTGCCTGAAGCGGCTCGAGCACACCGCCGATACCGGCACCGCCGCTGATATGCACGTTCTTGCCGATCTGGGCGCAGGAGCCAACCGTGGCCCAGGTATCGACCATCGTGCCACTATCGACGCGGGCGCCGACATTGACGAAGCTGGGCATCAGCACCACGCCCGGTGCAATATAGGC
This sequence comes from Asaia sp. VD9, assembly GCF_037150015.1. Lineage (NCBI taxonomy): Bacteria > Pseudomonadati > Pseudomonadota > Alphaproteobacteria > Acetobacterales > Acetobacteraceae > Asaia > Asaia sp. VD9. The sequence goes on from NZ_JBBCQM010000001.1 coordinate 280,751, forward strand.
CGAACGACGGACAATCGCGCCCGGCACCGCACGGAAACCGGCCTCGGCAAAACGGAACTGGTCCCAGCCATCGAACTTCAGCGGCACCTTATCGAAACCCGGAACCCCACCGCAGCCGCGCTCGGCCACACGGCTATCGGTGATACGGAAGGAGAGCAGGACGGCCTTTTTCAGCCACTCATGCACCACCCAGCCATTTTCACCGGGTTCGGCCACACGGAGCTTGCCTTCATCGAGGGATGTCAGAGCCTGTTCGATCGCCTCGCGCGCCTCACCTTCCGTGTGAGCATTGAGCGTATCACGACGCTCCCACAGGGAGTCGATCACGGTGCGCAGATCGGAAACAGGCATTATCAGCCATCCTTCAACAGGGTTACTCAGGTGAGCGGACCATGCTCAGGACGCTTCCGGAAGTCAACGAATCTTCCTTCCCGATGACGTTAAGGAGTAATTAAATTTCATACCCTATCCTCTGCCTGACTCTCACCGGACCCGTCCGACGCGAAGCGCACTCCTATCCTGTCGAGACTCCTCTTCTTCCATGTTCTCAGGAAACGCACGATGACCGCATTGCTGACGAAAACCGTGCATGCGCTCATGAGGGGGTTGTCGGGACGAAGCAGAACAAACTGGCCTACGCGAAATCGAGCCACGCTGCGTCGATGGGAAGAGGATCTCTCGAACTCCCTGCTAGAGACCCTGCGATCGGCGATTTCGGTTTCGGACGGGCTCAGATGCGCGTTTGAGGAGTTCTGCGCATCGACGCAGCCCGAGCGCGGCATTCTCATCAGCTCCGGTCCGCTTCAGGTGCCGCCGCCCCCCGAACCGCAGCTCAAGATTCTCCATACCTGGCCCATCCAGCAGGAGAAAGCCCAGATCGAGATGGGCGGCAACCGTATCGATACGCATATCAGCCTGCGGGCCATCAACGAGGTCCGCCATCAGGGTGAAATCGGCATATTCGTCTATTTCCCCCCCCAGTTCCCCAAACATTCCGCAGAAGCCTGTAAGCGCGTGATAGGCACGCTGGTACGGACGGCCGCGGCCATGATCGAGGTCGATCATCGCTATCGCGTGCTCCTACGCGCGCTGCCCTTCGATCCCCTGACCCATCTCCCCGTCTGGTCGCTCTTCAAGGACCGGGTCGAACGACGCTTTGCACGCCTTGACCATGAGAACCTGCCCGCGACGCTGATGCTGGTGAGTTTTTCCGGTCTGCTTCAGGCCCAGCACGGGGCCGGGGCCGCGGAAGAGGCCGTCGAGCAGATCGCGCATGTACGCGATGCCATCAATTTTCTGCAACGCGCCATCAGGCCAACCGATCTGATCGGTCAACTGGATCGTGAGTCCTATATTCTATGGCTGGACGGGGGGGATCGGTTTGCCTCGGTAGAGCGGGCAGAACTGATCTGCAAACGTCGCTATTTGTGCTCGGCGGGATCCAATCCCCTGGTCTCGGTCAAGATCGGGCTCGTCACACGCGAGCCTCAATCCCATGACACGCTGGAGACATTCTTCGAGCGCGCCAGACTGGCGCTCTCGATCGCTCATGAAGAAAACATGGACTGGTATTTCGCTCACGAAAACGCCTGAGCGTTGCGCCAGAGGCGCCCGGATTTGGTATTCCTCCATTCGCAGGCCTTGGCCTGCGAATGGAGGCCTCGGTTACGAGGCTCGGATCAGCGTGCCGGAGCCCTTGCTTGTGAAAAGCTCAAGCAGGCAGGCATGGGGAATACGGCCATCCATGATGACTGCGGCCCGTGCGCCTGCCTTGACGGCGGCGAGGCAGGTTTCAACCTTCGGGATCATGCCCCCTGAAATCGACCCGTCAGCAATACGGCGCTGCGCTTCCTCGGCCGTCAGTTCAGGAATCAGGACGCCATTTTCATCGAGCACCCCTGCGACATCGGTCAGCATGAGCAGGCGCGAGGCATTTACGCTTCCTGCAATGGCACCCGCCGCCGTATCGGCATTGATGTTATAGGTCTCGCCCTTCTCGCCGACCCCGACGGGGGCGATGACCGGAATAAGGCCGGAGCCGAGCAGCGAGAACAGGACACGCGGGTCGATCTTGACGGGCTCCCCGACGAAACCGAGATCTTGAAGGGCTTCCTCACCCGAGCGGGAGTCCCGGCTGCGATGCATCAGCTTGCGCGCCTGCAGGAGCCCGCCATCCTTGCCGGAGATACCGACAGCGAGCGCGCCTGCACGATTGATCAGATCAGCCACCTGTTTATTGACGCTGCCGGAGAGTACCATCTCGATCACGTCGATTGCGGCCTGATCGGTCACACGCAGCCCGTCGACGAAGCGGGAGTCGATCGCAAGACGCTTGAGCATCGCGCTGATCTGCGGCCCGCCACCGTGCACGACGATGGGATTGATCCCCACGAGCTTGAGAAGCGCAATATCACGGCCAAAGGCGCTCGAAAGGTGATCCTTGCTCATGGCATTACCGCCATATTTCACAACGATCGTATCCCCGGCATAGCGGCGCAGAAAAGGCAGGGCGCTTGCAAGCAGGGCGGCCTGCTGCTGGCCTTCATCATGCGTGTCAGGGAGCGTCAGCTCCGATGTGTCCTTCTTCACCCTTGCTCCCCTTCCCCGATCGATCCGGCAATGAGCCGGGCAATTTCGGCGCGCAATGTCTCGATGCCCAGCCCGGTTTCGCTGCTGGTCGTGGCAATATGCGGATAGGCGGCCGCATGTTTTGACAACACGCTCTCAACCTCGGCGATCTTCGCCTTGAGCTTGTTTGGCCCGACCGAATCCGCTTTCGTCAGCACCACCTGAAACAGCACAGCGGCGCGATCAAGCATCTCCATCACGTCGCGATCTGCCTGCTTCAGCTCGATACGGGAATCCAGCAGCAGAAAGACGCGCGTGAGCGTCGGGCGGCCGCGCAGATAGGCAAACATCATTGTCTGCCATTCTTCCTTGACCGATTTCGCCGCCTTGGCGAAACCGTAGCCCGGCATGTCGACCAGTGCGAGGCGTCCACCGAGATTGAAGAAGTTGAGCTGCTTCGTGCGTCCGGGTTCGGATGACGCACGGGCAAGCCTGTTGCGCCCCGTAAGTGCATTGATCAGGCTGGACTTGCCGACATTGGAGCGTCCCGCGAAAGCAACTTCGGGCCCGGCGAGCGGCGGCAATTGCTCAAGCTTCTGCGCGCCAAAGAAAAACTCGCATTCTGACGCGAAGAGCAGGCGTCCCTCTTCAACCTGCTCTTCCGTGAAAACAGTCGGATCTTCTCTCTGGCTCACGACTTGCTGACGGCCTTTCCGCCTTTCTTCTGGCCACGATCGATCTGCATCTGGATCAGCTTCTGCTGACCATAGCTGAGGATATTGTTCCAGGTGTAATAGATCACGATACCCGCCGAGAGACGCCCCAGGAAGACGGTGTAGATGATCGGCATGAACTGCATGATCTTCTGCTGAGCGGGGTCCATGCTGACCATACTCTGACGCTGCATCAGCCAGATGGTGATACCGAAGAGGATGGGCCAGACGCCTACATGCAGCATTTCAGGCATGAAACCCGTGCTGAAGGGCAGAAGACCGAACAGGTTGAAGAGTGTGGTCGGATCGGGCGCGGAGAGATCGCGGATCCAGCCATAAAAGGGTGCGTGACGCATCTCGATGGTGATGTTCAGCACCTTGTACAGACAGAACGCGACAGGCGCCTGAACCAGCAGAGGCAAACAGCCACCGGCCGGGTTCACGCCTTCTTCCTTGTAGAGCGCCATGATCTGCTGGTTCTGGGCCAGCTGGTCGCCCTTGTTATGCTCGCGAATGGACTGGATGCGTGGCGCAAGCGTGCGCATACGCGCCATGGACGCAAAGGATTTTGTGGCCAGCGGGTACAGGATGAGCTTGATGATCAGCGTCATGATCAGCAGCGCGATGCCGAAATTGCCGACATGACTGTAGAGCCAGTGCAGCACATGGAACATCGGGCGCGTCAGGAACGCAAACCAGCCAAAATCCACCGCCTTGTAGAAATAGGGAATATGCAGATCGTCGGTATACTGATCGAGGAGATTGACCTCCTTCGCACCGGCGAAGACCATGCTTGTCGTGGCAACGCTCGAGCCCGGCGCGATCTGGATCGGCTGGCTTGCAAGCGTGTCGACGATGTATGACCCCTCCTTGGCATTCGGCACAAAGCGATAGCGTACCGTTACGCCCGCTTTCTGATCGGGAATGACGGCTGTCAGCCAGTATTTATCGGTAATACCGGCCCAGCCGCCCACGCCATCTGCCGACCACGCCGTATTATCCGGTTTGGCCGCGCCCTTGCGCATGGTCTTGTAGGATTCCTCATCCAGTCGGTCATTCATGACCGATAGCGGACCTTCCTGCACGATCATGCCACCGGTTTCGACCGGCTTGTAATCACGCTCGACACGCTGAAAGGGTGTCAGGGCGACCGGAGCACCCGCCTTGTTTTCGACACTCTGGGTGATTGCAAACAGGTAGCGCCGGTCGAGCTTGATCTGGATTCGGAAAAGCAGCCCCTGGCCATTGTCCCATTGCATGGACACGGGATGGTCGGGGGAGAGCGTCTTGTCGTCGCTCGACCAGTCGGTATCCGCGTCAGGCAGCTTGATGGTCGAGCCGGCCGGAGCCTGCCAGCCCAACTCGACGAAGCTCGGCTGAGGGCCTTCCTGGGTCTCAAGCAAACGTACCAGCGGCGAATTCTTGTCGAGTGTCTCGAAATAATGCGTCAGCACCAGATTATCGAAACGCGCGCCGCGCAGGCTGAAAGATCCCGTGGCATCCGGCCCCTCAATGGCGATACGCCCGGCCGGTCCGCTTGGAACCGCTGCTCCATTGGCTGGCGCGCCACCGGGTGCGGCCACAGGCAAGGGCGAGACCTTGCCAGCCTCGGGCGTCTTGCCCTTTGTCTGCTCGGTGGTCTGGGTCTCGGCGTCTTTCTTAGCGTGCTGGGGCACGAAATAATCGAAACCGATCAAGATCGCGGCCGAGAGACTGGTTGCCACGAGGATGCGCTTGATATCCATCAGCCGAATGCCGGTCTTTCCATGAGGATGAAACAATAAGGCGCCGCCTTGAGTGGCGAGCCACGAGTGCAGCCGTTGAAGTGACCGAATTTCGGCCACAAAACAATAGGGCGAGGCAGAATAACGCGTTTTCTGACCTCAGGGCACAGGGTCGTAGCCCCCACTGCAATAGGGATGGCAACGCAGCACACGGCGCAGCGTAAGCCACAGCCCCCTCAATACCCCATGTCGCTGCAAGGCTTCCTGCGCGTAGGCGCTGCAGGAAGGGTGGAAGCGACAATTCATACCAAGCTGGGGACTGATATATCGCCGATATAGGTGCAACAGCGTGAGAAGGCAGGAAAGAACGAGCTTTCTGCCCAGGCCGATCACAGAGCATGCCCTTTCTTGAGGGCGTGCTGCAAATCGGCGATCAGCTTGTCGAAAGGGCGACCCCGGGTCGAATCGCGCCCGATCAGAACCAGATCGACAGCGTTCAACTCAGTCTCATGCGCCACATGTGCCAACGCCGCCCGGAGGCGGCGGCGGGTGCGGTTACGCACGACAGCGTTCCCGACTTTTTTGGTCACGGTGTAGCCGACACGGGCCGGAGCGTCTTCTTCGGTCTTCAGCACCTGAAGCACGAGACCTGAAGTCGCTACCTTGCGACCCCGGCTGGCGACCCGAAGGAACTCGGGTCTCTTCCGGAGCTTCTGAGGCAGGCCCATCAAATCGGAATCAGGCCGAAAGCTTCTTGCGGCCCTTGGCGCGACGGTTGTTGATGACGCGACGGCCACCAACGGTTTCCATGCGGGCACGGAAGCCGTGACGACGCTTGCGGACGAGCTTGGACGGTTGATATGTACGCTTCATGGCGTCATTCCTCAGAAAATGAATGATGGTGAAGCCTGCATGCCTCACCCCGACAAGAAGACGACACAAGGCTGACGCCATCTTCCTCTGTGCGCGGGCTTTTACGGGCCCGGAACTGCGCTGTCAATCAAATCAAGGAGTCCAGCCATGACGTCACGTGATGACGTGTCGCTTTCCGATGCAGAAATGAGACTGAAGACCCTGCGTCACGACCTGCGCAACGACTTGGCGACTGCCCTTCTGGCCGCTGACATGCTGAGCACGAGCAAGGATGAGACAGTCCGGCGTCATGCAACGGCAATCATATCGGCGCTGGACAAGGCAACCGAACGCCTTAAACGGTCGAAGCAGGGTGGCTGAGCACGCTGCTTTCCTGAGAGAGCCCGCTCCTGCCAGTAGCAGGAGCGGGGTTTCAAGTCTCGGTCAGAATGTGTCTTTCTGAATGATCTCGATCTTGTAGCCATCGGGGTCTTCCACGAAAGCAATGATCGTGGTGCCGAATTTTACCGGCCCCGCCTCTCGCGTTACCTTGCCCCCGGCGCTGCGGATCGTCTCGACCGTACGAGCGGCATCGGGAACGCCAACCGCGAAATGACCAAAACCACTGCCGATTTCATAAGGCCCTTCCTGATCCCAGTTATAGGTCAGTTCGATTTCGGCCTCGCCATGGGCATTATCATTGAAGCCCATATAGACGAGCGTGTAGCGCCCGTCGGGCACTTCACGGCGACGGATCTCGCGCATGCCGAGCACCTTGTAAAAGGCGACACTCTTGTCGAGGTCGCGAACGCGGACCATCGTGTGCAGATAGCTTGCCATGAGTTTTCTCCGAAAAACGATAGGGTCAGAGGTCAGTCAACGTCCTGCCAATCGGCGCTGCTCAGACCATAGAGAAACAATCCGGACTGGTCGGCGGTTGCCTCGCAGGCTGCCGGATCGGTTAGAAGTGTCCCCCCGGTTTCAAAGGCGATTCCGCGTAAACCTGCCTCGGCAGCGTTTCTGACGGTCTGGGGGCCGATAGTGGGCATGTCCGCGCGCTTTTCCTGGCCCGGCTTGAGCATCTTGACCAGAACACCGCCCGGTCCGGGCTGACGCAAACCGGCCACGCGGGCCAGCATCGCATCCGTCCCCTCAATCGCCTCGACTGCCAGAACAAGATTATCCTGCACCACGCATCCCTGACCGATATCGAGTGCACCCAATCCACGCACCACCGCGATACCCCGTTTCATATCTGCGCGGGCCTGGGCGTCGGGATGGATGCGGCCCTGTGGTCCGGGGCGTCCGAGAGAGCGCGTCAGAAACTCATGGGCTCCCCTCACCCGGAAGCCCTCTTCGCCGAATATGCGCACCAGAGCTCCGAGGAGACCGTCATCCCCTGAGAAGAGAGCGCGTCCAACGCGCGCCAGAAGCCGTGCGCCCTCGGCATCGGGGCGTAGATCACGCAGGGCAGGACGACGCACCGGTCCGATCAGGACGATATCGCGGCATCCGGCGTCTCGCAGTGAGGAGAGAATCTCACCGGCAGCCGCGAGACGGATGATCCTATGCGGCCAGTGAACGATCTGGGCCTGGTCGACAAAGTCCTGAAACCCGACAATGAAGACCTCGCCCCCCTGATCGCGCACTGCTGCCGCAACCTGGAAAGGAAGCGGGCCGCCCCCTGCCAGAATACCGACAGGGGACACGCTTAAACGCCCTCTGTGTCAGCCGAGAGCTGCGACGGGCTTGCGGCGCGTACCAGACCGCGCCGACTCTCCGCTTCCATGAAGCCGATGATTTCCTGAACGCGGGCATTCCCCGCGAAGTCGCGCTTGACCAAGGCGAGGCGGGATTCGAGAACCGCCTCATTGCGGCCAGTCCGCGGATAAAGCACACGGAAAGCCCGGCGCATCTGCTGGATCTCCTCGGCGCTCACGCCCTGACGACGCAGCCAGATCCAGTGCAGGCCCACCAGACGCGCGCGGTTGCCGAGAACGCTTCCATAGGGAATCACATCGGCTTCGACGCCGCAAACACCGCCGACAAGCGCGCCTCGACCAATGCGAACGAATTGATGCAATGCCGCGGCGCCCATGATGCGGGCACCGTCACCGATCTCAACATGCCCACCCATGACGACGTTGTTCACGATGATCACGCCATCGCCAATGACGCAGTCATGGGCAACGTGGGCATTGGCCATGATCAGACAATGCGCCCCGACGCGCGTCAGAGCAGTGCCCTGTGCCGTTCCGCGATGAATGGTGACGTTCTCGCGGATGACCGTATGGGCGCCAACCACGCAACGCGTGGGCTCGCCCCGATATTTGAGGTCCTGCGGCGCAAGGCCGACCGTGACGAAAGGGAAGATCTCGACATGGGCACCGATTTCGGTAATCCCGTCGATGATTACATTGGCATGAAGCCTGGTGCCTTCACCGAGGGAAACATCGGGACCGACCGAGCACCAGGGTCCGATAATGACATTCTCGCCCAAAGTCGCCTCAGGGGCGACAAGGGCACTCGGGTGTATGCTGACAGTGCTGGGCCATTTTGACACGGAACGATCCACGAAGCTGTTTTTAACCCATGATCATGGCGCTGAAGGTTGCCTCGGCAACCGACACGCCATCAACGCGTGCCACACCCTTGAAGCGCCAGACATTTGCACGTGCGCGCTCCTTGACGACCGTGATGTGCAGCTGATCACCAGGGCCGACAGGGCGACGGAACTTGGCGCCCTCGATCGTCATGAAATAGACGAGCTTGCCCTCGAAGGCCTCACCCAGTGTCAGCACGACGAGCGTGGCGGCCGTCTGGGCCATGGCCTCGACGATGAGCACGCCCGGCATGACCGGCTGCGCCGGAAAATGCCCGGTGAAGAAAGGCTCGTTGATGGTGACATTCTTGATGCCGGTCGCCGATTCACCAAGCTTGATGTCGATCATCTTGTCGATCATCAGGAAAGGGTAGCGATGCGGGATGGCCGACATGATCTTCATGATATCGATCGCCTCGATATCAACCGCATCAGTCGGCGCTGTCACTTCCTTGTTCTTCTCTTCCGCAGAGGCGTCCAATTTTCTGCTCACTTCTTGTTCCTGAGCGAGGCCGATCACATCGGCTCCCTCATCCGTCACCATACATGACGGCAGGTTTAACGTGTCCGCCCGCTTCTAGCAAAACTCTGTAGTCGTGACCACAGCCTGCGCGGAGACGCTCACCCTTCGGCCTTGCCGTCCTTTTTGGCCAGACGCCGCAGGAAAGCGACATTGCGGAAGAACTCTCTGAAAGGCATGGCCGGGCTGCCAATCACATCCGCGCCAGCCTCAACATCGGACATGACGCCACATTGCGCGCCGATACGCGCCTTTTCTCCGATCTTGATATGGCCAATCAGCCCGGCCTGCGCCGCGATGGTCACAAAATCCCCCAGCTCCGTGGAGCCGGAAATCCCCGCCTGGGAAACGACGATACAGCATCGACCCAACTGGGCATTATGCCCGATCTGGACGAGGTTATCGATGCGCGTCCCCGCACCGATCAGCGTATCGCGCATCGAGCCGCGGTCGATCGTGGAATTCGCACCGATCTCGACATCATGTCCGAGCACGACGCGGCCGAGTTGTGGCACGGTCTCGAAACCGGCAGGTCCGACCGCAAAGCCGAACCCATCCTGACCAATCCGCGCACCGGGATAGAGCGTCACGCGATCACCCAGAATGGCGTGCGAGACCGAGACATGGGTGCCAATACGATTATGGGTTCCCAATATCACGCCCTCACCGATCGCCGCATGAGGCGCAAGCACGGTATGAGCGCCGATCTTGGCATGGGCGCCGATCGTCACGAAGGCCCCGATCTCCACACCCTCACCAATAACCGCCGTCTCGTCCACAAGCGCCATAGGATGAATGCCGGGCCTTGCAGGCGATACCGGGTGGAACCGGGCAGCGATACGCGCCCAGGCGAGATAGGGGCTCTTGCTGACGAGACCGACCACGCCCTCGGGAAGCTTGTCCTTGAAGGCTGGACCGAGAATAACCGCGCCTGCCCGTGTTTCGGCGAGGAGGGGCAGGTAACGGCGATTATCGAGAAAGCTGATTTCCTGCGGTGTAGCCGCCTGCAAGGGCGCCACGCCACGCAGCACGATCTCCCCTGCCCCTTCCTGCCCGACGATCTCCGCCTCGGCACATTCGGCCAATGCGCCTACCGTAAGTGGGCCCTCACGATGAAAGAACCGGGGATCGCCGGGGAGAGCATCAGGGAGAGACAGGCTCATGACAGATCAGTGCTTCCGAAGGATCGAGGCAGGCGCTTCGGCGGGCTGTGCCGGGGCAGGCTGAGCTGCAGGTCCAGGCCCGACCTGGGAGGTCGTGTCCTCGTCCGCCGTTGTGGGCATCTTGCCGGACTTGGCCAGAACTTCGGGGTCGACGTCTTCGGCTGGAATGAAGACATGCGGCAGAACCTTGTTCAGGACCTTTGCCGTCTCTTCCGTGATATCCTGACCATCAACGTGTAGGGCCACCTGCTCGCTATGCAGAACGAGGTTCATGCTGTGCGAGGCGGCAACCTGGCGCACGATACGCACCAGTTCACGCTCGATCTGGTTGAGCGACACATTCGCCGCTTCCTGAATGATGCGCGCCCGATTGGCGAAATCGCGCTGAGCCTTGGCGCGGCGCTCCTGCAGATGCCGCTCACGCAGTTGGATCTGCTCGGATGTCAGCGTACGGGCGCTCTCCTGCAGCTTCTGCTGCTCAGCGCGCCAGCCGGCCTGTTCCTTCTGCGCAGCCGCAGCGAGCTTGTCACGACGCTCGCCGAGCACGCGCTGCGCTTCGGCGGCGGCGCTGGACAGGCGCATGACCGTCGGAATGCTGATCACGCCAAGCAGGGCTGCCGGTGGCGGTGCGCCCTTGGGCAAGTCAGGCGAGTCAGGAATAGGCGGCTGCGGCAGAACGGGCGGTGTTTCCGGCTGCTGCATCGGCTCGTCGGCTTCCTGCGCCATGGGCTGCTGCGCGACCGGAACGCGACGAACCGGATGGGGTGCGGGCGCTGCTGCGGGCTGGGCAGTCTTGGGGACGAACCAGCCTCCGTTGCCGGAGGAATTCGGGGCGGACTGCGCCTCAGCCAGGCTCGGGAGGCTGACGGAAGCGAGCAAGACCGAAGCAGCCATGAAACGGGCTGCCGAGAAGAAAGACATGGAAACCTCTGTTCAAGACCGGGTTGACGACCCTCCCCTGCACGGAACCTCCCTGTATGGGGAGATCAGATATGCAGGGTAACGGGGCAAGGCGGTAAGGCTGAGATTAGAATTGCTGGCCGAAGCCGAAACGGATCGGGTAGAGACGGTCGTTACGCGATTTGCGGATCGGCACGGCGGCATCGATATTGACCAGACCGAACGGGCTCTTCCAGGAAATACCGAGACCCGTCGTGACACGCGGCGTCAGCGTATCACCGGTGACAGGGGTGAACCGAGACCCGTCTGTGGCCGCGTTCGTATAAAGATGCTTGACGCGCAGCCCCGCAAGGCTACCGGCATCGACGAAGTAGCGCCCCGATATACCGACATCCTCACCCATCGGCAGCGGGAAGTTCAACTGCGCTGAAGCCGTATAGATGAATCGGCCACCGATCAGATCTTCCTGACCCGGCTGCGGGGTCGTCTCGTTGATATGACCCGAACGCGGACCCGCACCGCCCTGGAGGAAGCCGCGCAGGTTTTCACCACCGAGATAGAAGTTATCGATGATGCTTACATTGCTGCTCTTGGACCAGTCGCCCATATAGCCGACGCCGCCCTTGAACTGCAGACCCCAGTCATGATTACCCGTGACCGAGTCGAGCGGGACATAGTACTGGCCATCGAACTTGGCGCGCAGGTACTTCACATCACCGCCAATACCGGCGAAATCACCGCTCAGGTTCAGTACATAACCCTTTCGCGGACGCATACGGTTGTCGCGGCGATCATAGGTCAGGGTGGTGCTCAGCTGCGAAAGCAGCGACCAGCCAGCGGAGTCCTGAACGTAATAGGACGGTACATAGGCATAGCCATAGCTCGCTATGTCGCTCTGGCTGAAGATATTTCCAACGCGGCGATCGATCAGCGAGTAGCTCCAGGACTGCGAGAGGTAGTTATTGTACGAATACCCCATACGCAGCGTCGCACCATAACGCCCTTCCTTATAGGACTGATATGTCTGGTAATTATTCTCGATACCGAAGATATCGATACCGGCCACGATGTTACGGTTCAGGAAGTAAGGATCGGTCAATGAGAGATCGACCTGCTTCTGATAATACGCCACCGTTCCGGAAATACCGGCATCCATGCCCGTACCCAGAAGGTTGTGCTGCTTGACCGAGCCGTTACCCAGGATACCCACGTCGGTCGAGTAGCCACCGCCCAGAGAAAATTCGCCCGTCGGCTTCTCGACCACATTGGCGGAAACGTTCACCTTGTCCGGGGCTGAACCCTGTGTCTGGTCCACGGAAACCGTGCTGAAATAGCCGAGATCCTGAAGCGCCGCCTTCGAGTATTTGCGATCAAACGGGGTGTACGGGTCGCCCTCTGCCATTGGCAGCGCCCGACGGATGACCTTGTCCTTCGTGACTGTGTTCCCGTTGATGTCGATGCGCTCGACATAAACATGCGGCCCCTCATTCACATCGAACAGCAGGTCGACAATGTGTTTTTCGGGGTTACGCGCGATTTCCGAACGGACCATCGCGAAGGGATGGCCTGTCGCCTGCAGGCGCTCCTGCATGCCGGTCACATTGTTCTGGATCGCTGTACCGTCATACCACTGATGTGGAAACAGATCGATATACTGCTTGAGATCCTTCGCCTCGACGTGGCGCAGGCTCGAGCGCACATCCATCTTGCCAATGCGATAGCGCGGGCCTTCATCAACGGTGAAGGTGATAATGAAATTCTTGCGGTCGGCGGAAAGTTCACCCGTCGCGTTGATCATGTGGAAGTCCACATAACCATTATGCAGGTAGAAACGGCGCAGCAATTCTGCATCGTATTTCACGCGCTCGGGGTTGTACTCGTCGGAAGACGAGAAGAAGCGGTACCATTCCGTTTCTTTTGACGAGATGACCGAGGCCAGACGGGCTTCACTGAACGCCTTGTTGCCCACAAACACGACCTTGTTGATCAGGGTCTGGCGCGCTTCGTTGATCTTGAAGATCACATCGACGCGGTTATGAGACAATTTGATGATCTGCGGCGTTACCGTTGCGCCAAAGCGTGCCTTGGATGCGTAAAGGTCGAGCAGTTTCTGGCGGTCCGCGGCGGCAGCCTGCGACGAGAAGACAGCACGCGGACGCATGCTGATTTCCTTGCGCAGATCCTCGTCCTTGACCGCATGATTGCCTTCAAAGGCGATACGGTTGACGATCGGGTTTTCCACCAGATCAACCACGAGTGTGCCGCCCGAGCGGCGCATCGTGACGTCCTTGAACAAACCGGTCGCGTAGAGCGTCTTGAGGGACCGATCGAGATCGTCCTGATTAAAACGGTCACCCGGCTGCACCACCATGTAGGACAGCACGGTACTGGTTTCGATGCGGGTATTGCCCTTCACATCAATCGCCTCGATCACCTGGCCATTGCCGGGACGCTGCTCGGCGGCGTGATGATGAGACGGACGGCGGGTCTTCTGAGCCTCGGCCTTCCCTGCCCAAACAGGGAGTATGCAGACCGAAGCAAGGAGAACGAGACGTTTACCTGACAAGACGGACGTTCCTTAACTTCATCAACCCGACGTGAAGGTTTATTTCAGACAATTTAAATTTGCGCAACGAAGCCAGAGCCCCAGACTTCGCTCATACAGATCGGACGTATCCGACTTATGCCCCTCGAGGCAAGCGCCCCACCGTATGAAGTGTCGTAACACTCTGTGTCAAACAGTGGAGGGTGGAGCGTTTTCCTAGCGGAACAGACCGAGATTCGAGAGATCGTTGAAGGTGGAGAACAGGAACAGAGCCGCAATAATTGCGAAGCCCGCCTGATAGCTGACTTCCTGCACGCGACGTGACACCGGCTTTCCGCGCACGGCCTCGGCCACATAAAAAACCAGCCGCCCCCCGTCGAGCAGGGGAATCGGAAAAAGATTGATCAATCCCAGATTGATCGAGAGCAGCGCCATGAAGGAAAGGATGCTCGCAAACCCGTAATGCGCCACCTGCCCAGAAAGCTGTGCGATACGGATCGTACCGCCCAGTTCCTTGGCGCTGCGGTGACCCGTGACGATCTGCCACACACCCTGGAGCGTCTGGACGGACACGGCCCACGTCTCATGAAGACCGGCAGTCACGGCGTGACCGACGCTCATGGGCTTGCCTGGGACGAGTTCCGCCATGACGCCGATGCTGCCCGTATCCGCCGCACCTTTCCTGCCTGGCACGCGATCAAGCGTGATGGGCAGGTTCATCGTCTGGGATCCGCGCTGAATGCCCAGCGTGGTCTGCTCGCCGGGCATCTTTACCGCATGGGCTTGGATATCGGCGAAATTGAATACCTCAAGCGTCCCGAGCCGGGTGATGATATCGCCCTTCTGCAAACCGGCACGCTCGGCGGCGCTGTGCGGCACGACTTGCGCGATCTCATTCTTCATCTCCGGCTTACCGACTGACACGTAGAGCACGGTGAAGAGCAGGATCGCAAAGATGAAGTTGAATACCGGCCCCATGACGATGACCAGCATTCGAGAGCCAACCGGCTTGTCATGAAAGGTCTGGCCAGAAACCCAGGAAGCCTTTTGCTCCGGGGTCGCGTCCTCGGGGTCTTCGAACCCGTGCGGCTTGACGTAGCCCCCCAGCGGGATGGCGGCAACGCGCCACTCCGTTCCGGTTCGGTCATGCCAGCGGTAAAGCGCCGGACCGAACCCTATGGAGAATGTATCAACCTTCACCCCGCGCCAGCGAGCCGCCAGGTAATGGCCCATCTCATGCACGAATACGAGCACGCCCAAGATGAGGGCGAAGGCAAGAATCGTCACTGCAAATTCATGCATGAAGTGTCTCCGCGCTGTTCTTGGAATTGCTGCGCTCACGCGCGACGAAAATCTCGGCGACGCGACGCGCCTCACCATCCCAGTGGAGGACATCATCCAGCGTATCGAGCGCAGGCGCTCCGAGCTTGTCCATGGCATAGGCGATCGTGTCGCCAATCCCGAGAAAGCCGATACGACGGTTCAGGAAAGCCTCGACGGCGATTTCATTGGCAGCCGAGAAGATCGTGGGCGAGGCCGCACCGGCACAAAGTGCCTCACGCGCAAGGCGGAGCGCGGGGAATCGCACCTCGTCCGGCGCCTCGAAATCCAGGCGCGCCAACGCGGCCAGATCGAGGCGCGGGGAATTGGTCTGCATGCGATCGGGCCAGGCCAGCGTGCTCGCAATCGGCACGCGCATGTCGGGCGCGCCCATCTGCGCGATGAGGCTGCCATCCCGGAACTGCACGAGACCATGTACAGCAGATTGCGGATGGATCAGCACGTCGATCTGATCATTCGTCAGTCCGAAAATTCGAGCCGCCTCGATCACTTCAAGACCCTTATTGGCCATAGAGGCCGAATCAATGGTGATCTTGGCACCCATGCTCCAGGTAGGGTGCTTGAGCGCGTGCTCTGGCGTCGCCGCGCGCATGGTTTCTATAGAGGCGCAGCGGAAAGGGCCGCCCGAGGCCGTGAGAATGATCTTCTCGACGCTCTCGATGGGGCTTCCTGTCAGGCTCTGGAAGATCGCGTTATGTTCGGAATCCACGGGCAGTAGGGTCGCGCCAGCGGCGGCGACCTCGCGCAACATGACATCGCCCGCACTGACCAGCGCTTCCTTATTGGCCAAGGCAATCGACCGGCCATTGCGCGTGGCAGCCAGAGTCGGCTCCAATCCGGCGGCACCTGTGATGGCGGCCATGGTCCAGTCGGCCTCCAGACCGGCCGCCTCGATCACCGCCTGACGCCCGCCGGCCACCCGAACATTGCTCCCCTGCAGGCGCTCCTTGAGTTCGCCCAGCAGCGTCTCATCGTTGATGACAGCGAGTTCAGCGCGCAGCGAGCGTGCCTGTTCGGCCAGAAGCGCGACGTTGCGGCCACCGACAAGCGCACGAACCTGGAATCGCGTCGGCTCGGCCAGCAGAAGATCGATCGTCGAGCAGCCGATACTGCCAGTGCTGCCGAGAACGGTAATGCTGCGGGGAGAGGAGGTCATGATCCCAGGATACTCCAGATCAACAAAAAAGAGTCGTGTTAGGAAAGAAAGAAGGGTCGGGTAAGCGCATGCGCGCAATCCACAAGCGATGCGGACCAGAACACACGGCCGGGAACAGCGAGAGAAATCAGAGCGGCGAGCGGCGCCGCAGCCAGGAGCCCGTCAAACCGATCGAGCAAACCACCATGCCCCGGTATGAGCCAACCGGAATCCTTGATCCCTACGCGACGTTTGGCAGCGCTTTCCGCCAGATCACCCGTCTGCGCAACGCATCCTAGTACCACGCCCCAGAAAGCGCCCAAGACAAGCGCGCCATGCCCGGAGCCCCACGCCACGAACAAGCCAGCAAGGCCTGCAGCAATCAGCCCGCCGACCGCGCCCGAGCGCGTTTTGCCCGGCGAGATACTTGGCGCGAGTTTTGCTCCCCCGAAGATCCGTCCGGCAATATAGGCCCCGCTATCACTCGCGATCACTACGAGGATGACGAAAATTACAGGCAACCAGTCCGCAGGCGGCTGCTCGCGCAGCCATAGCAGCGACAGACCGCCCATGCTTGCTACCCCTACGCAGAGCCATTGTGCACGCCCGAATATGCCCGCCAACAGGGGGAGAGCGAGGGCAGTGCGCCATTCACCCTTCATCGCGGCCAGAAGGGAAATCACAGGCCAGACGAGCAACAGCCCCAGCCGCCAGCGGCCCGGTGCATTGCGGCTCCAGCTTAGCCCCGCCATGGGGATGCCCTCATAGACAAGACCGATGCTGACCAGCAGAACCATGACCCGATAGACCAACCCTCCGGCCAGTATACAGGCCAACGCGATCGGCACGATGACCGCAGCGGAAACGAGACGCAGCCTGAGGTCCGACCAGCGCGGATTGGGTGACTTGCTGGTCACAGGGCGCCATCCGGGTCAGGACGCTTGCCGAAGCGGCGCTCCCGCCCGGCATAATCGGCGATCAATGCCGCAAAATGGGACTCATCAAAATCGGGCCACAGCACATCAACGAAAGCGAGTTCCGTATAGGCCGATTCCCAGAGCAGAAAATTGGACAGGCGCTGCTCGCCACTCGTCCGCACGATCAGATCAGGGTCAGGAAAAGCCGAAGTCTGCAACAGATCTCCGAACTCTTCCTCCGTCATTCTGGCTGGGTCGATTTCTCCACGCATCGCCGCCTCAGCCAGCCTTCTGGCCGCCATGACCATATCCTGTCGGGCACCATAGGACAGAGCGAGGATGAGCGTCATGCGCCCGTTCCGCGCCGTGAGGGTACGGGCCCGGTCGATCTCCGCACGCAACCCGTCATCGAACCGCGTCAGATCGCCGATGAATTCGAGACGCACATTCTGCTCGTGCAGTTCCGCAACCTTGTGGCGCAGATAAAAGCGCAGCAGGGAAGTGAGGTCAGCCACCTCTCCCGTGTTGCGCTTCCAGTTCTCTGAGGAAAAAGCGTAGAGGGTCAGAAAGCGTATGCCCGTGCTCAGTGCCGCCTTGACGCAGCGACGCACCGCCTCAGCGCCGGCGCGATGCCCCATGACAACGGGCTTGCCGCGCGCCTTCGCCCAGCGCCCGTTGCCGTCCATGATCACAGCAACATGACGTGGCACGGCAGCAGGTGCCATTTCGACAACCGGACGGGAAGAGAGGCGTGAGGACGACACGGAGCTGGGTCAGACCTGCTTGATCTCGCGTTCCTTGTCCGCGAGCATGTCGTCAACCTTTTTGACATACTGATCGGTGAGCTTCTGCACACCTTCGGACCAGACTTTCATATCATCCTGGCTGATCTCGCTCTTTTTTTCGTGCGTCTTGATCTGGTCCATGCCGTCACGGCGTACATTACGCACCGCGATCTTGCCGTTTTCAGCGTAGCGACCGGCCGCACGTGCGAGCTCGTTGCGACGCTCTTCCGTCAACTGGGGAATTGGCACGCGCACGGTCTGGCCATCAGCCGCTGGATTGAGACCCAGGCCCGCGTCGCGAATAGCGCGCTCGACGGCACCCACGAGGCCGCGATCCCAGACGGATACGGTCAGCATCCGCGCCTCGGGAACCGCCACGGAACCGACCTGCGCGAGCGGCACCTCACTCCCATACGCCTCGACACGCACCGGCTCGAGCAGGTTCGGGCTGGCGCGGCCCGAGCGCAGGCCGGACAGGTCACGACGCAGGCTCTCGATAGCCCCGTCCATACGACGCGTCAGGTCTTCGAGCAGGTCATTCAGCTCAACTGGCATAGGTCTCTCCTTCACGAGGTCTCAGGGAGGATGATTGGAACTACCGCCATCAGGCGGCTTCGATGATCCGGGTAAAGCGACCTTCACCGCGCATGACGCTGGCAAAGGCGCCGGGTGCATGAATATTGAAAACGATGATCGGCAGACGGTTTTCACGCGCGAGGGAAATCGCGGTCGCATCCATCACGTTCAGATCGCGTGAGAGCACATCCATATAGGACAACTCGTCATAACGCTCGGCGTCGGGCACGCGACGCGGATCGGCTGAATAGACGCCATCGACCTGCGTGCCCTTGAGCAGCACACCGCATTCCATCTCATTGGCGCGCAAAGCGGCGGCCGTGTCCGTGGTGAAGAACGGATTACCCGTACCGGCTGCAAAGATCACCACCCGCCCCTTTTCCATATGACGCACGGCACGCCGCCGGATATAGGGCTCAGCGATCGACGACATCTGGATGGCGGACATCACGCGCGTGTCGATCCCGGAGCGCTCCAGCGCATTCTGCATCATCAAAGCATTGATGACGGTTGCGAGCATCCCCGCATAATCACCCTGGGCACGGTCCATGCCCTTGGCAGCGGCTGCAACGCCGCGGAAGATATTGCCACCGCCAATCACCAGGCAAACCTGCACACCACTCTGTGATACCGCAGCCACGTCGCTGGCGATCGCTTCGACCATCTGCGGCTCGATGCCGAAAGAGCCCTTGCCCATGAGGGCCTCGCCCGAAACCTTGAGTAGAACGCGCTTGTAGCGTGCAGGAGTTTCGGTCATCGCATCCTCTATTCACAGCGGCCCGGTCGAGCCAGAGTCAGAACCCGCGCCCCTCTTATAGGGCGCGGCCTGTCCCCACAAGAACTTCTCAGGCGTCGTCCAGCCCGATGGCGCGCAGTCTTGCTTTTTCCTCATCCCAGCCCGCACGCTCGCGCACGTTCAGAAAAAGATGGCAGGGACGCTCGAGCAGACGTCCCAGATCGAGACGCGCACGTTCACCGATACTGCGAATCTTGCGCCCCCCCTCCCCGATCAGGATCGCCTTGTGCCCCGGCCGCGAGACATAAATGGTGGCGTCGATGCGTACGGAGCCATCGGGGCGTTCCTTGAAGCTCTCGGTCTCGACGGTCGCCTGGTAGGGAATTTCCTCATGGGTCTGCATGAAGATCTGCTCGCGGACCAGTTCGGCGGCCAGCAGGCGATCAGGCAAATCTGTCAGATCATCCTCGGGGTAGAGATAAGGTCCTTCCGGCAATTCTGCCGCGAGATGATCAAGCAGATCCTCCACCCCGTCACCGGACCGGGCGCTGAGCATGAATACGTGCTCCACGGCGAGCTGCTCAGTAATGGCCCTGGTGAGCGGAAGGAGCTGCTGGGCGCTGACCAGATCCGTCTTGTTAAGCACCAGCCAGACGCGACGTTTCTGCTTCGCCAGCGTATCGATGACCGACTGCGCCTCTTCACGAATACCTGCCTTGGCGTCGATCAGGAGCAGCGAGATATCGGCATCCTGCGAACCGGTCCAGGCTGCAGCCACCATCGCGCGATCAAGCTTGCGGCGCGGCTTGAAAATGCCCGGCGTGTCGACAAGCAGGATCTGTGACGTCTGGCGCATGAGAATGCCGAGCACGCGAAAACGCGTCGTCTGTGCTTTCGGACTCACGATCGAGAGCTTGGCTCCCGTCATGCGATTGATCAGTGTGGATTTTCCGGCATTCGGCGCTCCTACAAGAGCGACGAAACCACAACGTGTCGTCATTTTTTATCCTTCGCGCCTTTTCGGCTGCGGTTCAATCGCCGGAGGAGAACGGTCGCCGCCTCGCTCTCGGCCTGGCGCTTGCTCCCTGCAACGCCCTCGCCTGTCTCACCCATAGCAAAAACCGCAACAGTAAAGCGCGGTGCATGTGACGGCCCATCCATGGACAGGGTTTCATAATCCGGCAGGGCCGAGCCACGCGCGAGAACAAATTCCTGAAGCGCCGTTTTCGGATCCTTGGGAGGGGTGATCTGCGAGACCAGCAGATCCTGCCATTTTTCTCTTACGAAACGCCGTGCGGGATCGAGCCCGCCATCCAGATAAAGCGCCCCCAGCAGCGCTTCCATCGCATCGGCCTGGATATTGGCAAGACCCCTGATATTTGCCTGCTCCTCATGCTCTGCGATACGCAGCGCATGCTCGACACCGATGCTTTCCGCAATCGGCGCGAGCGCATTGCGCGATACCAACGAGGCGTGACGAGGTCCAAGCGCCCCCTCGGGCTCATTCGGGAACTGCTCGAGCAGCCATTCGGCCATGATCAATCCGAGCACGCGGTCGCCAATGAATTCGAGCCGTTCATTCGACGCCGTCTCAGCCGGACGCACCGCCCCACGCGGTGCGCGCCGTCCCTGACGGGAGGAGACCGCAGAACGATGGGTCAGGGCCTGACGCAACAGCGCCGTATCGGTGAAACGGTGACCCAGCGCCTGCTGGATCGACTCCAAGGTCGATTCGTGAACGCTCATGGCGCCCTCTCAATGCATGGTCGCAAAGAGATGGCTCCAGCGGATCTCGAAAGGCCATTGCCAGAACTGCCAGAACGGATGAATGGCCTCGTAGGAGAAGAAAACGAAGCGTGCCTTGCCAACGAGATTGACCATGGGCACGTAGCCGAGATCCTGCCCGTTGTCGCGCTGGAAGCGGCTATCACCACTATTGTCGCGATTATCGCCCATGGCGAAGAAATATCCGTCTGGAACGACATATTCGCGCGTGTCGTTCTGCTCCCCTTCATCGGTCTGCTTCAGGATCTGATGGGTAACCGGCGCGGCACCCGCACTACCGGGCAGGGTTTCCAGATAGCGTATGCCGGTCTGGGGCATACGATTTTCATCCATGACCGAATAGGCACCCAGTGACTGGCGCGGTACCAGGGTGCCGTTCAGGTAGAGCTCGCCTGCGCGCATCTGGATATGATCACCCGGAAGCCCGATGATGCGCTTGATGTAATTGATCGAGGTGTTTTGCGTGTATCGGAATACAGCCACATCACCACGATGGGGTGCCGTGTTCCAGATACGCCCCTCGAAGAGAGGCGGTGAAAACGGCATCGAGAAACGCGACCAGCCATAATCATACTTGGTCACGGCGATATAATCGCCCACCTGCAGGGTCGGAATCATTGACGCGCTCGGAATGTTGAACGGCTCGATGAAGACAGTGCGTATTGCGAGCAGAAACACAATCCAGATCAGTACGAAACGTATGATCTCCAGAGGGGTATCTTCTTTGCGCGTCGAGGACGTCGCCTCGGAGGTGTTTTCGGTCATAGTCGGTTCTTAGCGCAGGAATACTGGATTTGGCGACACTCAATCACGACGCCATGACGGAGAATCTGGCAAGGCGGGACGGGCGCACAGGGCATGAGATGCAGGCAATCGGCATCCTGCGCCGTGTCAAAGCGACTGTATGATCACATAGGCCATTGCATAAGGCGGCTCGTCGCTCAGACTCAACTGTATATCCGCCGCCTGACCCGGCAACGCCATGGCGGCGAGGCGCTCGGCAGCGAGCCCCGCAAGGATGAGCATGGGCTTGCCGAGCGCGTCGTTACGAACCTCGATATCGATAAGATGGATCCCGTCCCTGAACCCACAGCCGAGCGCCTTGACGCAGGCCTCTTTTGCCGCCCAGCGCTTGGCCAGGACACCGATCCGCCCCTCGCCGGTGCGGGTATTGGCATAAGCAATCTCATGAGGACTGAAACTGCGCTCGAGAAACCGGTCACCCGAGCGTTCAACCGCACGCGCAATGCGACGCATGTCGCATAGATCCGTACCTATTCCTCTGATCACGACGCCACTCAGTTCCGTGCGCGCTCGACCTGCATGACCCCCTGCGCCGAACGCAGGGCCGCGATCATGGCTGAGAGGTGACGTACGTCACGCACCTCGAGATCGACCAGGATTTCCATGAAATCAAGCTGACGATTGAGAATACGCAGGTTTACGACACTGCCATTATGTTTCGATGCCGTATTGGTGAGGGTGGTGAGCACCGCAGACTCATTCGCAGCGATGACACTGACACGCCCGATATGAGGCGCGCCCCGCTCGCCCTGCGCCAATGCCTCGTAATCCCAGTCAATTTCGAGGAAACGCTCCGGCGTGGAGGAGAAACCGCTCAGATTCTGGCAACTACGCTGGTGGATGGTCACGCCCTTGCCCTGTGCGATGATACCCACGATCGGGTCACCGGGCAGCGGGTGACAGCACCCGGCAAAGTGGGTCGCGATGCCTGAACCGATCCCGTTGATGATCGAGCCGCTTTTGGCGCCATAGCGCGGTGCAGCGCCCAGCCCCCCCCCAAGGCGCCCGGAAAGCCCCGGCACCATACGGGGCGCACGATGGCTCTGACGGAGCTCGGGATAGGCCGCATTGACCACATCCTTCGGGCCAAGCTGACCATTGCCCACAGCCACGTAAAGATCGTCGATGCTCGCCTGACGCAGGTCGCGCAGCAAGGTCTCGAGTATTTTTTCGCTGCCATCGACACCCTCCTGACGGAAAGCCTTGGCGAGCGCCGTGCGTCCGGTATCGAGATTGACCTGACGCTGCTGCAACGCCACGTGCCGCCGGATACGCGCCCGCGCCTTGCCCGTGACGACGAAACGCTCCCATGACGCAGAGGGCGTACCTCCACGTGCCGTCATGATCTCGACCTGATCACCGTTCTGCAGCTCATGGCGCAGAGGCATCAGTCGGCCGTTGATCTTGGCCCCAACGCAGGAATCGCCCACCTGACTATGCACAGCATAGGCAAAATCAACGGGTGTCGCCCTGCGCGGCAAAGAGATGAGCTGCCCCTTCGGGGTGAAGCAGAAGACCTGGTCCTGATAAAGCTCGAGCTTCGTGTTTTCGAGGAATTCGTCAGGCGCCTCGGAGTCTTCGAGAATCTCGAGCAGATCCTGAACCCAGCGCAGCTTGTTCAGCCCAAGCGCGGCAACTTCCGTATTCGACGCCTGCGCTTCGTCACGCTCCTTATACGCCCAGTGAGCCGCCACGCCGTTCTCGGCGAAGTCGTGCATGTCGGCTGTGCGTATCTGAATTTCGATCTTCTGGTTTCGCGGCTGACGCAGCGTCACACCCGTATGCAGACTCTGATACCCGTTGGCCTTGGGCGTCGAAATATAGTCCTTGAAGCGCCCGGCGATCATGGGATAGGCGCCGTGGATGGCCCCGAGCGCCGCGTAACAGGCATCCCGGCTCGGCACGATCACTCGGAATGCCATGATGTCAGAGAGCTGCTCGAAAGCGACATTGCGCTTTTGCATCTTGGCCCAGATCGAAAAGGGCGACTTCTCGCGCCCGGTCACGTCAACCTGCGGCAGACCGACCTCGGCGCAGAGCTCCTTCAATTCGCGCCGGATCTGCTCGATGATATCCGCGCCATGCCCACGCAGGAAGTTCAGGCGCGCCCGGATCGTGGCGTCGGCCTCAGGCTCAAGCTGCTCGAAGGAGAGATTCTGCAGCTCCGTCTTGACGCGATCCATGCCGATACGCTCGGCAAGCGGCGCATAGATATCCATGGTTTCGCGCGCAATGCGCAGGCGACGGTCCTGGCGCTGCACATAATGCAGGGTGCGCATGTTATGCAGGCGATCTGCCAGCTTGACGATCAGCACGCGGATGTCGCGCGACATCGCCAGGACCAGCTTGCGGAAATTCTCCGCCTGCTTGGTCCGGTCGGACTGGAGTTCCAGACGCGTCAGCTTCGTCACCCCATCGACCAGACTGGCTACCGTCTCACCGAAGCGGTCCTTCAGAAACGCCGGGGTAATTCCCGTATCCTCGACAGTGTCGTGTAGCAGCCCCACCATGATGGAGGGCACATCCATACGAAAGCCAGCCAGAATATTCGCGACCGCTATGGGGTGGATGATATAGGGCTCGCCGTTGTCGCGCTTTTGCTCGCGATGCGCCTTTTCGGCGACGGCGTAAGCCTCTTCGATGCGGGTAAGATCGGCTGACGGATCATAACTCGCGATCCGCCTCAGCAACCCGCTGATCGACGGCATTGACGCCGCCATTTCGGCACCGGGAAGAAGCACGTCAGACATACAAACTTCTCTCCCGATAATGCCAGATAGGTCAGAATTTCAACATGAGAGGCCCGGATTCATTCTCCGGCCCCCATCATGGATCAACGGCGGCCACGCCCCCCAAATTCCGCCTCGAACGATGCCTCGAGCTCGGCCGGCGACATGGTTTCGGCCATATGAGCATGCTCTTCCTCAGAAGACACATCCTGAAGACCGAAAATGTTCTGATCGGTCGGAATCAGATCCATCACTTCCTCATCTACGGGCTCGGGTTCCGGGGCGCGGGCCAGGGAGCGCACGATACCGTCCTTCAGCGCGCCGAGATTGACCTTCTCGTCTGCGATCTCACGCAAGGCGACAACGGGATTCTTGTCGTTGTCGCGGTCGATCGTCATCTCCTCGCCACGCGAAAGACCACGGGCGCGCTGCGCTGCAAGAAGAACCAGCTCGAAGCGGTTGGGGACCTTCTCGATGCAGTCTTCAACGGTTACACGTGCCATTACCTCATCCCACCCAATTGCGCAGATCTATGTGAATTCTTCTTGTTAGCATAGCGGCTCCCACCGAGCAAACAAGGAACATGGATGAGGAACCAGACCCTGCCTGTGGCGGCGCCATCACAGAACTCCCTTTCTTGACCGACAGGGTACAGATTATCGCAACACTATATTGATTAATTTCGAGGCTTATATATTTCCGCATTCTGCAAAACGTTAATATAGCGTATATTATGGGAGGAGCGCGGAGCACGCCTGTACCGCGCCCTCAACTGCAGTGTGTTGCAAAACTACCAATCGGATACGATATGTTTGAGAAAAGCGACAGAACTGCTGTCTTCATAGATGGGTCTAGCCTGTATTACACCTCGAAATCGGTTGGATTTGAGGTAGACTACCGAAGGCTTCTGAAATACTTTCGAACCAACACGAATCTATTGCGCGCTTATTATTATGCCGCAATACCTGAGACGGAAGAATACTCTCCTCTGAAGCCCCTGACTGACTGGCTGGCTTACAACGGATACAGACTCGTAAGCAAAGCGGCTCGCGAGTTCACCGACCACTCGGGGCGCAGGCGGCTGAAGGGTAATATGGATGTCGAACTCGCCGTCGACCTCATGGAGCTCGCCGAGCATATCGATCATGCTGTCATCTTCAGCGGCGACTCCGACCTTCGTCGCGCCGTCGAGGCCATCCAGCGACGTGGCGTGCGTGTGACGGCGGTTTCATCTCTTCGCGCTTCACCAGCTCTGATTGGTGATGATCTCAGGCGCCAGGTCGATCATTTCGTGGAATTGGGAGAGATCGCTGCGGAGTTCACACGACGTCAGTCAGATGCGCCTTCTAGAAGCCGCTCTACCCCGATCCGCCATCCCGCCGATGTCGATCTCGACGGGGATGACGATATCTGACATCGTCCCCCGCCAGGGGCAGGTCGGGCGCAAACACATCAATTTCGCTCCCGACCATCGCGCCCGCTCCTTCCCTGGCCACAAAGCGGCTGTCGTAACCGCCCCGCACTCCGCATCCAGCGCCCTACTCCGGGCAAACCATCGGGCTGTCGGTCGCTTCCAATCGCCCCGTCATCCCCCGACACTGACGCTTTTGTGCGCGCTATCGCTGGGCCGCGCCCTTGTCATGGATTGACACAAATCGAGCGCACGCTGCAGAACCACGGCTGTCAGGTGCGACACTCGACCTCGGGCGCAGCGCAACCGATGCCCGCTGCTCGCATTTAGATCGCATCTTGCGAAGACAATGGGAGCGAAGATCGATGACACCCCAGGAAAACAAGACAATCGGTTTTGTCGGCTATGGCGCCATGGGCGCGCTGATGGGTGCTAATTTGCGCAAGGCAGGCTACCAAGTTCAGGCCTACACACCCTCCGGTCGCCAACAGGACGCCCAGACCCCGGTCATCCAGTCCGCAACCGAACTGGCCAGAACGTCTGACATCCTCATCCTTTGTGTGCCCAATGATTCAGCGGTCTTCGCGTCCGCCGAGGGGGAGAAGGGATTTCTGAGCGGGCTGCGCCCCGATACGCTGATACTCAATACCAGCACCATCTCGCCGGAAGCGACCGAACGTCTGGCCAGCCTCGTCCGTCATCATGGCGGCCGTTTCGTCGATGCCCCCATGTCAGGCAGCACGCCCGAGGCCGAAAAAGGCGAGTTGGTAATGCTTGTCGGCGCCTCGCATGACGACCTCGAGGCGGCGCGTCCCGTGCTGAGCGCCATCGGCAAACTGACCATTCATGCTGGAGACGTCGGGGCCGGGACACGGCTCAAACTGGTGATCAACGGGATCATGGGGGCAACGCTCAACGTGATCGCCGAGGCGGTAGGCTATGGCCTCTCAAGTGGGCTGGACCGGAGCATGCTCTACCAAGCACTCGGTCAGGTCGCCGTGATTTCGCCCCACCACAAACGCAAGCTCGGCTGCGCGGAACATGGCGATTTTGCGCCACAATTCCCGACGCGCCTCATGTCCAAGGATATGGGCCTGCTCGTTTCGGCGGCGCGCAGCACCCATAGTTTCTGCCCGTCGATTGCGATTGCCGATCAGGCATTGGCCCTGTCGAGCAAGCGCCATCCCAATGATGATTATTCCGCCCTGTTCGGCGCGATCGAGAAGAGCATCGTGCAACAGCGAGAGCCTGCCAACGAGGCGTGATCATCCTTTCCGTTACGGCGGGTTGACGAAACCTGCCCGGCACCATAGCTGCCTTGGGTGACCAAGCAGCCCCGCTTTGTCCCCACCATGTTTGTCCAGGAGACGTGATCATGGCTTTCGAACTGCCGTCCCTCCCCTATCAGTCCAGCGCCCTTGCCGCCTCCGGCATGTGCCAGGAAACCCTTGAGCTGCATCACGGCAAGCATCATCAGGCTTATGTGACGGCGCTGAATGGCTTTGTCGAAGCCAAGCCGGAACTCCAGGGCAAGAGCCTTGAAGACATCATTCTTGCCGTGAAGGGTGACGCTGCCTCGGCTCCGGTCTTCAACAATGCGGGCCAGCACTGGAACCATATCCTGTTCTGGAAGAACCTCTCTCCGACCGGTGGCCAGGTCCCTTCGAAGCTGGCAGCCAAGATCGAGTCAGATCTGGGTGGCCTCGACGCATTCAAGGCGGCCTTCAAACAGGCCGCGATTTCGCAGTTCGGCTCCGGCTGGGCCTGGCTCGTTCTGGGATCCGACGGCAAGCTCGCCGTAACCAAGACGGCCAATGGCTCGAACCCGCTGGCCGAAGGCCAGGGCCGCGCCCTGCTGGGTCTGGACGTGTGGGAGCACGCCTATTACCTGGACTTCCGCAATCGTCGTCCGGACTACATCACGAACTACCTCGACAAGCTCGCCAATTACGAGTTTGCCGAAGCAGAGCTGCTTTCCGCCTGATCGCCAGCTATCGCGCCGGGCGCCTGGCCCGGCGTGGCCACAGCGCATGAAAAAGGCCGGCCCCAAACGGGAGCCGGCCTTTTTTACGCACCCGAGGGTCGCGCCTTATTTGGCAGCCTTGCCGCCATCATTGGCTGGCTTCGCCGTGCTGGTGAGAACCTGCGACACGTTCTCGCGCATAAGCTGGATCTTCACACCGGGAGCGATCTCGACTTCGATCTCCTTGCTGCCGTCGCGCGCAAGCTGAACAACGCCAATGATACCGCCACTGGTCACAATACGATCACCGCGACGCAGGGCATTGAGCTGCGCCTTGAGCTCCTTCTGGCGCGCCTGCTGCGGACGAATGAGCACGAAATAGAAAACGACGAACACGAGGATCATCGGGAGGAATGAGATAATCCCGCTGTTGGCGAGCATGCGTTTCTTCCATATGTCGAAGGATCAGGGACCGGACGCGCCCGAAAGCCTGCCGGAATGGCCCCGGACCATAATTGGTCGCGCCCGCACGTCAAGCACAGCCACAGAGCAAGGGACAAATCCATGGACGCCACTTTTCTCGAAAAACTCGATCGTATTGTCTGCGCCCTCGAGCGCCTTGCTCCCGCCCCGGCCATCCCGGCCAGCCTGGAAAGCCATGACGCATTTCTCTGGCAGGGTGCCTCGGCAAGCTTGCGCGGCGTTGAAAAGGTACAAGGGGTCAACCTGTCCTTGTTGCGTGGTATCGATCGCCAAGCGCGTCTCGTGCTCGAAAATACGCGTCATTTCGCTGCTGGCCGCAGCGGTAACAATGTCATGCTCTGGGGCGCGCGGGGCATGGGCAAGTCTTCGCTGGTCAAGGCCTGCTTTGCCGAGGCCAATCGCGCCCACCCCCACGCGCTGGTTCTGATCGAGATCCAGCGCGACGATCTGTCCACGCTTCCGCGCCTTTTGGACATGCTGCGCGCGCAGCCCCGGCGCTGCATCGTGTTCTGCGACGATCTCTCATTCGAGACCCAGGATGCCGATTACAAATCGCTCAAATCTGTCCTCGATGGCGGCATCATGGGGCGCCCCGAAAACGTCCTGTTCTACGCCACCTCGAACCGCCGCCATCTCATGCCGCGCGACATGATGGAGAATGAGAGCGGCAGTGCCATCAATCCCCAGGAAGCGGTGGAGGAGAAAGTTTCCCTCTCCGACCGTTTCGGGCTCTGGATCGGCGTCCATGGCTGCAATCAGGAAACCTACCTTGCCATCGTCGATGGTTACGCCGCCGACCGCAGGCTCGATATCCCCAGAGAGAGCCTACACCGTCACGCGCTGGAATGGGCCATGGAGCGCGGCGGACGCTCCGGACGCGTCGCTGCCCAGTTCATCGATCATCTGAGCGCAACGCTCGCCTGACAGCATCAACCGCAAATAAAAACCGGACTGGCACAGCGCCAGCCCGGTTGGAAAGTGAGAGAGTCGACGGTGACACCTACAGGACGGATCTGTCGATCCCGTGGGGCTGCCGCAGATCAGAACGTGGCGTTCAGACGACCGTAGTAATACGCACCGTAGATCGGAACACCCGACGAGTCGGTGTCGTAGATCTTCGGACCCAGATAGTTGGTGATCGGGTTCACGTGGCGCGGACGCTGGTTGAAGATGTTGTTCGCGCCGATGGCGAAGTGCCAATGCTCGGTGAAGCGATATCCGACTTCGATATCCGTCAGCCAGGCCGGGGTGTTCTTGAATTCGGCCCATTCGGTGTTGGAGTACTTGATCGCGCTCGGAGCCAGATCCTCATAGGTCAGCAGAGACTTCGTCTCGCCATAGCGGGTCTGACGCAGGTTCACATCCCACTGATGGTAGGTCCAGTACGCATTCAGGATCAGCTTGCTGCGCGGTGAGCCCGTGGTGAGGTAGCCCACCGTCTGGGCATTGGCCGCAGGGTCGCCGAAGGCATTGGTGTTGATGTGACTGATGCGGGTCCGGTTGAGGTTGAGCATCGCGCTCAGGTTGAGCGTGCCGTAGCGGTGAAGATGCAGAAGATAATCGGACTGCAGATCAAGACCCTGCGTACGCGTGCTGGCCACGTTAGCGAAGTAGTTGGCCGTCACATTGCTCAGATCCGCGATCCCGCTCGGAATGCTCACGCCTGTCAGTGAGATCGCGTCCAGCGCTGTCTGACCATTAACGTTAGCCGAGCCGATGATACGATCACGGATGTTGATCTGATAGACATCCACAGAAACATGCCAGTCCTTCAGCGGCTCAGCGATAATGCCACCTTCCGCACTGGTCGATCTCTCGGGCTTCAGGCGCTGCGCACCGATTGACTGGCCTGCAGCGCCAACGGTCTGAAGAAGGCCCGACGCACCGGTTGGCGACACGTTGAGCGCCGAGTAATATTGCTCAGGCATGGTCGGCGCACGGAAACCATTGCTGATCGTGCCGCGCACGGCCAGCTTGCTCGTGATGTCATAGCGCGTGGTAACCTTGCCGTTCTCGGTATTACCCATGTCGGTGTAATGTTCGAATCGCCCGGCAAAATCGAGGTCCCAATGCGGCAGCGGATGGAAGTCGCCATCCAGATACCCAGCCCAGATATTGCGCTGCCACTTGCCCGCGTTCTGCGGCGTCAGACCGGCAAAGCCCTGTGTGCCGCCAAGTTCATATGACGCTGGTTCGCCCGCCTTGATTGTGTACATCTCGAGACGATGCTCGGCGCCGAACGCCAGCGTCATCGGCACAACGTCGGCAATGCGGAAATTGCGTCGCGCGTCGAAATTGCTGGTCCACTGAGCAAGAGAATAGCTCTGGGCGCGCACCGTGGTCGGGGAGAACCCATAGGCCTTGTAGTAATTCGGGTTGAACGTATTCTTGTTCCCGATATCGTCGTCGTCCTGCCCGTAAAGCGTGCTCAGATCCCAGCTGAAACCGAACAGATTATCGCCCTTGATGCCCAGATTGGCCTGGAAGTCATTTTCCTCGATGGTTTCGAGCGGCGAGAAGCCATAGGGAAACGCGCTCGGCGCCACGGTGGGCACACGATAGTTTTCATACGCCTCGGAATGACGATGGGCATAGGTGATCAGACCGTAGGTCTCGATACCTTCGGTGATTCCCTTACCCCATTCGATGGAGAGATTTTCGCGGGTCTCCTCGGGGTTGGAGAGGATCTTGTTCGAATTTGCGGGCCAGCTCGAGGTAGGGGTCCAGCGATGATCGTTGGTGCTCTTGAGGTTCGAGACCCAGTGATCGGTGTGATAGACCTGACCGCTCAGATGGACAAAGCCGTCATTGCCCCATTTCAGACCGCCATCGGCCCCGATCAGATACTGCCAGCCATCACCGTTATAAGCATTGGCGCCGGTCTGGGCGACCGTGTTGATTCCATGGCTGGTTTTTTTCGTGATGATGTTCACCACGCCTGCAATGGCATCTGATCCGTAGAGCGCAGCAGCGCCGTCACGCAGGATCTCGATATGATCGATCGCGCCGGCCGGGATCATGTTCAGATCGACGGGCGTCGAACCCTGCTGCGGGCCGTTATCGGCGTAGATATTGGCGGTCGTGTTGCGACGCTTGCCATCGACCAAAACCAGCACCTCGTTCGGGTTCAGGCCGCGCATACGGATCGCGGAGGTCAATGCACCAGCATCGGCACCATTGGCCGTCACCGTGATCGACGGATCAACGCGGGTGATGGCGTCTGCGAGATTGAGCTGGCCAGAACGACGCAGTGTCGCTGCGGAAACAACGGTGACAGGCACGGCACTGTCCCGTGCCTTCCGGTTGAACGCATGCGTACCGGTCACGATGACCGATTCCCCGCTATCACCGCTCGCATCGCGAGCCTTGCGCGTACGGATCTTGGGGACGGAATGCAGAGGCTGATCTGAACCAATCGATGTCCGGTGATGGACCGCGCCCGCCTTTTTCGTCTTTGGCTGTGTCTGATCGGCCTGTTGCGTGGCCGCCTGGGCCAGACTGAACCCGAAAGGCAGGGAGAGAAGGGTCGCTGCGGTCAGAATTCTTCGTTTTGTGAACATCGTTCGAGCTGTCTCTCCGTGGGAATTAACAAGAGACAGTCTAGTCAGCGTTCTGAAATCGTTACAACATCGAAAGGGAATTTTCTTTCGGAAGCGGTTCGACTGAGGCAAAAAATACACAGTTTGTTGCATAAGACGCAAGCAAAAATGACCTCAAGCGCAAGATCCTTTCGTGGAACAGTTTCCAGCGCAGCTTTATTTCACTGTGCTAGGCAGGATGGGCAGTCCTGACGAATGCCGCTGTTCCCATGCGCATCAAGCCTGCTATCGTTTGCTGGCGCATCACCATGCACGTTCCAAGGGCCCATGTTCCAGACGGAGTCCGGCTCGCAGGAGGTCACGACAGGATACCCATGACGGAAAGCCTACTTACCGACAACGAAGCGACCATAATGGCCGAACGACGCTGCTCCGACGCCATGAGACTGGGCAAGGACGCTGTGGATCTGCGCCGCGTTAAATGCGATCCCGATTACTGGTACCCTGTCGCCTGGTCCCATGAGCTCAAGAAGGGCAAGACCATCGGCACCCGTTTTGCCGGGCAGCCCATTGCGCTGGTCCGCCCGCAGGAGGGGAGCGTATTTGCTCTGGAGGATCGCTGCGCTCACAGACAGGTGCCGCTGAGCAAGGGTCGTGTCGAGGGCGAGGCCGTCCAGTGCTGCTATCATGGCTGGGCCTATGGGCGCTCGGGGCGTTGCATCGACGTGCCTTATCTTGGCAAGGGCAAGCTCCCCAACGGGGTACGCACCTATCCATGCCGTGAGGTCGACGGACTGATCTTCGTATTCCCCGGTGATCCCGCAAAAGCCGAGACCGTCCCCTTTCCCCGCCTAGGATCGGTAGCAGACCCCGCCTACAAGACACGCCGTTTCGGCGAGCATGTGAACTGCCATTACAGCTTCATGCATGAGAACCTGATGGATATGAATCATCAGTTCATGCACTCGAAGCAGATGGGCAAGATGAAGCCGCGCTATCTGGGAGGCGAGAACGAGCCCCGCATGGTGGAGGCGCGCTACAGCTTTGCCCGCGTGGGGGGCAAACAGCCCTGGGGTGAAACCCTGATCTTCGGCGAGCGCCGTGATGCAAGCGCGAAATATGCCCATCGCGATGTGATGACGATCCGCACGGAGTATCCGTATCAGACGTTGCGCATCCGCACAGGGGATGAACCCCCGGTCATGGATCTGTGGATCGTCTATGTCCCGCAGGATGAAGATCATCTGACCTGCCGGGTTTTCGGCCTGCTCTCGATTCGGCGTCCCAAGCTCAAGGGCGCGCTCGAACTGGCCTGGCCTCTTCTTGTCGGCTTCACCAATCGTATCTTTGCCGAGGATCGCGAGATCGTCGAACTCGAGCAGAGCGCCTGGCGCGAGCTTGGCGGTGACCGGAATCAGGAGGTCTTCCCGGTCATCAACGCGCTGCGTGATCTGCTGCGTCGCGCTGGCATCCAGCCCACCGCGCCTGCTGAATGAATCTGTCGCTCGACGTATCGCCCTATACGCTGAGACCGCTCCAGACATCGGACGGTGCCGCCGTGCACCGCCTTGTCAATGACTGGAGCGTTGTGCGTATGCTCAGTCACCTGCCTTTCCCCTATCCGCGGGAACTGGCTGATCAGTGGATCACGAGCACGATCGAACGTCAGAGCGCAGGCCAGGCCTGGCATTTCGCCATCTGTGACGGGGAGAACCTGATTGGCTGCATCGGATTGTCCCTCGGTCATCCCGGACAGGCAGCGAAGATCGGCTACTGGGTGGGGCGGGCCTACTGGCGTAAGGGCGTTGCTACAATCTGCGTACGTCCCGTTATCGACTGGGCATTTGCGACCCTGCCCATCGCCTCGATCATTGCCGATGTGGCGGAGGATAATCAGCCATCGATCGCCTTGCTCACCCGGCTGGGATTCGGCCAGTCCGGCACGTCGCGTGTGCCGTTCCTTTCCCGTGGCCCTGAGCCGCAACCTGTTCTGACCTATGCCATGAATCGTGTCACCCAACCCGGCTTGTCAGACGCGAGTCAGCCCGCCGCGCGCATCCTTCTCGTCGTGGCAGGCATCCTGGTCGACAACATGGGTCAGATTCTCCTCGCCAGACGTCCTCCAGGCAAACCCCTAGCTGGCCTTTGGGAATTCCCGGGCGGTAAAGTCGAGCCACACGAATCACCCGAGCAGGCGCTGATCCGGGAGCTCGATGAAGAGCTTGGGATCGACATCTCGGCAGGGTGCCTCGCCCCTTTTACTTTCGTGTCCGAGAATATCGGAGCGCGTCATCTGGTGATGCCGCTCTATCTGTGCCGACGCTGGCGCAACACGCCAGTTCCCCGCGAAGGGCAGGAACTGGCGTGGGTGAGCGCCGACCGTCTCAGCGACTATCCGATGCCCGCGCCGGACCGGCCGCTTATACCGCTGATCCGGGAGCTCATGGCCGGATAGTGGAAACTATCCGGCCCCGGCCCATTGTTCTCAATTCGGCTCGGCAGGCGCGAGGACCAGGGGATGCTGGGGGAGTCCGGCCTTGTCGGCACGGAAAGTGAAGAGGCTGCCTGATTGCGGCTCACGCAGCAATATTTCCTCCGAGACACCTTGGCGTGCGCTCGTTACGTAGGCCGTCTTGCGATCGTCCCCGCCGAAACAGACCTTGGTGATGTTTGTCGCCGGGACACGTATCGAGACACGCTCGGTTCCCTCCGGAGTGAAGCAGCGGACATGCCCGCCATTCCAGGTAGAAGCCCAGACATTCCCTTCGCAATCGGTGACCACGCCATCGGGATAGCCCTTCTCCTCCGGGAGGTGCACGAAAACACGCTTGTTCTCCAGGTTCCCCTCAGAGGTGATGTCGAACTGATAGATATTGCCGCTGGGCGTATCGCACGCATAGAGCAGTTTTCCGTCCGGAGAGACGGCGGGACCATTTGCCACGGTGTACCCCGTATCATGGCGCCTGAGCTCGAATCCCTGGGCCGTATGAGTGATGCTATAGAGCGACCCGCTCGGTGCCTCCTCGGAATCATCCATTGTCCCGAACCAGCCACGGCCATGCAGATCGACGCAGGCATCATTAAGCCGGTTACCAGGTAGGTCACTCTCGACATCGACCAGTTTCGCAAAGCTCCCATCGGTCGGATCGAACCGGTAGAGCCCATCCGGCAGCCCGGCCAGAAAGCTGCCATCCTCGACCGGCATGAGAAACGCCACCTTTCCCGGCGCCGCCCAGTGACAGGCTTCGCCCAAAGAAGGGGTGAACCTATGGACTTTCTGCCCGTTGATATCGACGAAATAGACAGCGTTTTCGCTGGAGATCCAGACTGGCCCCTCACCGAGCTCGGCGCGGACATCATACGCGCATGAAGCGCAGGTGTCGCTAATCTGTTCAGCCATTTCTCTACTCCTGCGAAAAAGTCATCAAAACCATGCGGGCGTAACGCATGCGGACCCGGTATGGTTGACGGTATTTCAAGGTCTTCAGAGTTAGAGCGAGCCTTTCATGACGCCAACAGCCTGCCTCCTGATCATCGGGAATGAAATCCTCTCCGGCCGGACCCAGGATGCCAATATACGCTTCATTGCGACCGGCCTCGCTCAGGCGGGAATTGCCCTTGAAGAAGTGCGAGTCATTCCTGACAAGGCTCAACGGATTGTCGAAACGGTCGCGACCTGCCGCGCCCAGTTCGATCATGTTTTCACCACGGGCGGGATTGGCCCCACCCATGACGACATCACGGCAGGCTGCGTAGCCGAGGCCGTAGGGGTGCCACTCGAAATCCATGAGGAGAGCTATCGCAAGCTGGAGGCGTACCTGGGCAAGGAGAAATTCAACAAGGCCCGTCAGCGCATGGCCTGGTTGCCGCGCGGGGCTATTCCAATCGCAAACAGCGTGTCCATCGCGCCGGGTTTCACGATCGCCAATGTGCATGTGATGGCAGGCGTGCCCTCCATCATGCAGTCCATGTTCACGGCGCTCCTGCCCGGGCTTGAGGGCGGGGCACCGCTCCGCTCTGTCGCGTGGCATGCCGATTTGCGTGAGGGGACACTGGCAGAAGGGCTGGAGGAGATCCAGAACGACTTTCCCCTGCTCGATCTGGGTTCCTACCCGTTCGAGCGAGAGGACGGGCGAAAAGGCGTCTCACTGGTCGCCAAAGGCTATGATGAAGCCAGTGTGACCAAGGCGGGTGAACGGATAAGAAGTCTGATCGAATCGCTCGGCGAGACACCGCTTTCGGGCGAGCCCGCTCCCTGACAGCGAGAGATAAAAGCGCCGTCTGATTTCCCCGAAGGCGGCAAAAAAAAGCCCGGTCTGCTGACCGGGCGATTTTTGCCAGCTCATCAAGGGGAGAGGCAAGCATGGCGAGAAGCCGGCTTACCCCGCTCTATGACTCACAAAGCGTCGCGACCCATGGCGAGGAACTTCTCACGGCGCTTCGCCACCAGGGCCTCGCCCTCGAACGGAATCAGCTCGGCCAGTACATCCCCGATGGCATCGCCTACTGCGGCAATCGCCTCATCCGGGAAACGCTGTGCTCCACCGATCGGCTCAGGAATGATCCGGTCGATCAGACGCAGCTTCAACAGATCCTGCGCCGTCAGCTTGAGAGCCTCAGCCGCAGTCGGCGCCTGCTTGGGATCGCGCCACAGGATGGAGGCAGCGCCCTCCGGCGCAATGACGGAGTAAATCGAATGCTCAAGCATGAGCACGCGATCGCCCGCGCCAAGCGCAACAGCGCCGCCGGAGCCGCCTTCGCCGATAATGATGGCCACCAGCGGTACGGGTGCACGCAGGCAGCAATCGGTCGAACGCGCGATGGCCTGAGCCTGTCCACGCTCCTCAGCATCGATACCAGGCCAGGCGCCCGAGGTATCAATGAACGTCAGGATAGGCAGACCAAAACGCCCTGCCATTTCAACAAGACGCTGGGCCTTGCGATAGCCTTCCGGCTTCGGCATGCCGAAATTATGGCGCAGGCGCGACTCCATGTCGAAACCGCGCTCAGTGCCAATCACCATCACCGCCTGACCGCGGAAGCGGGCAAGACCCCCGACAATCGCCTGGTCATCATGGCCGAGGCGATCACCTGCGAGCGGCGTATAGTCCTCAAGCAGGCCCCGGAAATAATCGAGGGCGCGCGGACGCTGGGCGTGGCGCGCCACCATGACCTTCTGCCAGGGCGTCAGCTTGGTGTAAGCGGCTCGGAGCTGCTTTTCCGCCTTGTCGGAGAGCTTGCCGATTTCGTCGGCAATGTTGATGCCTTCGCCGTCCTTGGCCATCTGGCGAAGTTCGGCAATCTTGTTTTCAAGCTCGGCAACCGGCTTTTCGAAATCGAGATACTGACGCATGACCCGCCGATAGCACGGGTTCCAGTGCGACAACAATCCATTGCGTCATGATCCTGCATCGTCCGAAAGCGGATGATGCTGGGCAAGCACCTGGCGCAATCGCTCCTGCATCACATGGGTATAGATCTGGGTGGTGGCGATATCGGCGTGGCCGAGCAGCATCTGCAAGGCGCGCAGATCCGCCCCGCGCTCGAGAAGATGCGTTGCAAAGGAATGCCTGAGCACATGGGGCGAGATCTGGTCGGGATCGAGGCCAGCTCGTAGCGCTGCATGGAACAGGATCTTGTCGAATCCCTGTCGGGTGAGCGGTTTATGCGGGTTGCGGCCGGGAAACAGATAGGGGCTGTCGATATCACGGTCATGATGCAGGAGCGCGCGTGCAGCTTCACGCGCTGCGTGCGAGATCGGGATAAGGCGCTCCCGCCCTCCCTTGCCTCTGATCAGCACCATGGATGCGTCATTCTGGAACACCCGTCCCGGCAGCGACAGCAACTCGGAAATGCGCAGCCCTGTTGTATAGAGCAATTCAAGCGCGGCCCGACTGACCAGATCACGCCGTGGGTCGTCATGGCCACGGCATCCCTGATCGAGCAGCGCTTCGATCTGCGCCTCAGAGAGCAATTTGGGAAGAGGCTTGTCGAGACGCGGCATCCCGACTCCCTCTGTCGGATCTCTGGGGCACCAGTTTTCCCGCTGGGCGAAGCGGTAGAATTGACGCAGGCAGGACAAGCGTCGTGCCGCGCTGCTCGAGGCAAGGCCGGACTGGGCACCGGAAACGCTATAGGCCGAAATTTCTGCCTGAGTGGCGTCCAGCAGGGCAACGGGCGCCCTCGCGCAGGACCGTGTCAGAAAAGCGATGAAGTCGGTGAGATCGGCCGCATAGGCCTGACGCGTGCGCGGCGCAGCATTACGCTCCGCCGCCAGCATTTCGAGAAAGGCCTCTGCTGCAGGCGGCAGGGTACCTTCCTTCATCACCTTAGTGCTGAAGCGTCGGAGAGGCCTTGGGCTCAGGCATGGTGGGCAGAGCCTGGGCGGGCTGCCCCGTATTGATCGGCCCCTGTGCGGCCGGAACTGGCATGGCGGGGAGCGCTTGCGCCTGGGTGGAGGCAGCAAACTGCGTTCCCGGCAGATCCTTGTGCACGATGGTCTGCACAGGCAGAGGCGGATTCATGCCCAGCTTGAGAAATACCCCTCCAAGGCCCAGCACGATCAGGACGAGAAGTGCCAGGGCGATCCTGGGAAAGCTCAGCGTGGACATGAAAGCTCCTCATAAAGGGCGCGAAGACGGAAATGCCTGTCCCGAGCCCGCCCCTGCTGGAGCCTGCTCGGTGGCGAGGTGCTCTCCTGTATGTTAGCCTTGCAGGAATGTCACGCCCCACCTTTTTTGCTGATCGATCCGAAACGATGCCCGACCTGCCTGATCCCGCTCCCGGATCGGTCCCCTCCCCGATCGGTTCCCCTCCCGGGATCATCGTGCTCGTGGGGCTGATGGGGGCAGGAAAAACGACCATCGGTCGCCGTCTCGCCGCACGACTCGGACTCGACTTTATCGACGCCGACCACGAGATCGAGCGCGCCGCCGGGTGCACGATCGCTGAAATCTTCGCTCGCCATGGGGAGCCGGCATTTCGCGATGGCGAGCGTCGGGTGATTCAGCGCCTCCTCCAGGGAGGGCCCAAAGTTCTTGCGACCGGTGGTGGTGCCTTTATCGACGCCCAGACGCGCAAACTCGTCAAAACCCATGCCCGCTCGATCTGGCTGCGCTGTCCGTTGCCGATCCTCGTCCGGCGTGTATCCGGTCGGACCGGCCGCCCCCTTCTGGAAAAGGGCAACGTCGAGACGACCCTCGCTGCGCTTCAGGCCCAGCGCCATCCTATTTATGCAGAGGCAGATATTATCGTGGATTGTGGAGATGACAGCGTCGATCACGGCGCCCAACGCATTGTCGAAGCCCTCGACAGCTATGCGCATCCTCTGAAGGTGCCGGTCACTCTCGAATCGCATCATTACGAGGTCCTGATCGGCTCTGATCTGATCAGTCGGGCGGGCTCCTATCTCGCGCCGATTCTGCCGCAAAAGCGTGTCGTGATCGTCACGGATGAAACGGTGGCAGCGCTGCATCTGCCGCGCCTGCTCTCCAGCCTTGAAGAAACAGGATTCGACGCCGAGCCTTTCGTGGTACCCGTGGGCGAGGAATCCAAATCTCTCACGCGTTATGCCGCGCTGATCAACGACATCCTCGATCACGGAATGGAGCGACGCACCGCGATCATCGGCCTGGGCGGCGGGGTAGTGGGGGATCTCTCCGGTTTCGTGGCAGCAAGCGTGTTGCGCGGTGTGCCTTTCGTCCAGATTCCCACCACCCTGCTCTCCCAGGTGGATAGTTCGGTGGGCGGAAAGACAGGACTGAACGCCCGTGCCGGGAAGAATCTGGTGGGCGCGTTCTATCAGCCCCAGATCGTTCTGGCCGACAGCTCCGCCCTGGCCACGCTGACACGCCGCGAGCGTGTCGCGGGTTATGCCGAAATCGTCAAAGCCGGGTTGATCGCCGACCCTGCCCTCTTCGCCTGGTGTGAAGCGCATGGCGCCGATATTCTCGACGGCGATCCAGCCGCCCTCGCTGAGGCGGTTCATCGCGCCTGTCAGTTCAAGGCACGCGTGGTCATGGAAGACGAGAAGGAAACCGCCGCACAAAATGGGCGCGCGCTTCTCAATCTCGGCCACTCCTTCGGCCACGCTCTGGAGGCGCATTTCCGTTATGACGGCCGTCTGCTTCACGGAGAAGCCGTGTCAATCGGCCTTCATCTCGCCGCATCGCTGTCGGTGAGGCTTGGTTATTGCCCCGAGCACGACCTGCAGCGCCTTGATCGTCATCTGCGCGGGCTGAGCATGCCAGCCGGACTCGACTGGTTCGACGAGACCCTGAGCGCGTCGGAACTCATCCGCTCCATGGCCCGCGACAAAAAGGTCCAGGATGGCCGCCTTTCCTTCGTTCTGATGCACGGGATCGGACGCGCCTTCACGACCCGCGATGTTGAAATGGACACGGTGCGTGACGTTTTGGTCGAAGCCGGTTGCAGCGCCTGAGTGCACTGTGACGATCCGGTAATTTTCCTTGCAGATCAGTCACTCGCCTCACGATCCGTTGATGACAGGATTCATGAACACACCCGCTAGAACGGGTCGCTGCATAAGAAATTGTTAATCGGACGGAATGGAGTGTTGCAGTTTGGACACGGCTATTTCGTCTAATCGTCAAATACCCATGGAACTCACTTCCTGAACCGGAACTGACGGCTCTATACGCACTTATGCATCGCGCTGAGCTTGTTGTTGCATCGCCTCCCTGGAGGGATCGCAGCAGGCTTGATTGGATGAATTTATGAGGACGAAACTAATGCGTCTCCGCACGGCACTTCTGGCCATGACGTCGATGGCAGCCGCCCCGACGATCGCCATGGCGAGCACCATCACCGGCCCGTATGTCAATATCGGCGGTGGCTATAATCTGGTTCAGACCCAGCACGCTCACTTCTCCCCGACGACGCAGGCTGACGGCACGACCGGCAACGGCGGCACCAGCTCCAAGTTCCGTCACAAGGACGGCTTCACGGGCTTCGGTTCGTTCGGCTGGGGCTTCGGTAACGGCCTCCGCGCTGAAGTCGAAGGCGTCTACAACTACTCCCAGATCAACCACCGCAACACGACGGGCGCTCCTGGTTCGACCAGCGGTTCCGACCAGTCTTATGGTGGCTTTGTCAACGTTCTGTATGACATCGACCTCGCCCAGTTCGGCATCAACCTGCCGATCACGCCGTTCGTCGGTGTCGGTGCAGGTTACCTGTGGCAGCACTACAACCCGATCACCACGGCTTACACCAATGGTGCTGTGAACCGCGTTGGCGGCACGCAGGGCGGCTTCGCCTATCAGGGCATCGTCGGTGCGGCTTATGACATTCCGGGCGTTCCGGGCCTTGCCATCACCGGTGAATACCGCATGATCGGCCAGACCTTCACGGATGGCGCATATCGCTCCACCTCGTGGAACCGCAATGGTTCGGGCCTGCACAAGGGCAACGTGAACTTTGATGACCGTTTCAATCATCAGTTCATCGTCGGCCTGCGCTACGCTTTCGACACGGCTCCCCCGCCGGTGCCGGCTGCTCCGGTTGTCGTTCCGCCGACCGTTCAGCCCGCTCGCACCTACCTGGTGTTCTTCGATTGGGACAAGTCGAACCTGACGGGTCGCGCTCGTGAGATCGTTGCCCAGGCAGCTCAGGCTTCCACGCACGTCCAGACGACGCGCATCGAAGTCAACGGCTACACCGACAACTCTGCTGCTCACCCCGGTGCACGCGGCCAGAAGTACAACATGGGCCTCTCGGTCCGTCGCGCACAGTCGGTCAAGGCTGAGCTGATCCGTGACGGCGTTCCTGCCGCTGCGATCGACATCCACGGCTACGGCGAGCAGCACCCGCTGGTCCCGACGGGTCCGAACACCCGTGAGCCGCAGAACCGTCGCGTCGAAATCATCCTGCGCTGATTTCGGCCTGAAAGAGAAGCGTCTTTGGAGGCTTCTCGATCGGTTCCAGAATAGAGGCCTCCGGCATTCGTGCCGGGGGCCTTTTTCTTTTTTGCCCCTCCCCTTGTCGAACGAAGCCTCGCATTACATATAGGTAATGTTTAAGGAGGCTTTGCAATTTCTGCGACAGGCCTCATGGGAGGTTTGGTCATGGCTCAGACATATCGTATCGACCGTTCAGACCGCGTTGGCATGACGCCTCTGCATCACGAGGGAGAGAATATCTTCCTCATGCTGGGAGCCCTTGTGGGAGGGCTTTTCGCCCTGGGGGCGATCGCCTTGCTCACCCTGTAGCCGGGCCATCACGAGGCGGTCACCACGAAAAAAGCCCCGCCCTATGCCGGGGCTTTTTTACGATCTTAAGTCCGGCTAGGCGCACTAGGCTCAGGACCCATTGATTTGGGTGGGCAAATTTGATTCAGGCTCCTTGAGGAGACTGAAGATGAGCGACCCGTATTGGCTGACGGACGAGCAGATGGCGCGTCTGGAGCCGTTTTTCCCAAGGAGCCATGGCAGACCACGTGTTGATGACCGGCGTGTATTAAGCGGGATCATTTTCGTGAACCGCAACGGGCTGCGCTGGGGGGATGCTTCGCGAGAGTGTGGCTCGCACAAAACGCTCTGCAATCGGTGGGGCGCCATGGGGATCTTTGCCCGGTTGATGGATGGTCTGGCGGCCGGCAGACTGGATCACCAGACGATCATGATGGGCGCGACCTACCTTAAGGCGCACCGCACGGCCTCGAGCCTGCGAACAAGAAAGGCGATCCTGGCCGCCTGATCGGGCGGACCAAAGGCGGCATGAACACGAAACTGCACGCGGTGACAGACAGGGAAGGCCGCCCGATCAGGTTCTTCCTGACGGCAGGCCAGATCAGCGATTACACCGGGGCCGCTGCCCTGTTGGACGATCTGCCCGCTGCAAGGTGGCGCATGGCTGATCGTGGTTATGATGCCGACGGGTGCAGGGACGGGCTGGAGGAAAAGGGGATCAGACCCCGCATTCCAGGCCGGAGATCCCGCACGACGCCAGTGAGCTACGACAGATGCCCGACCGTCTCCTTCTCAGCCATCTGCCTCGCCGCTACCATCATGTTCTGGCCATGAGTCCTGAGCCTACCCACCGCTCAGCGAGTAGCACGCCTATGGCGGTCAGCTACTCAGGCCAATCTGCTTGATATCATGGAAAGCGAGATCCGGATTCATCTCCACCATGCGACGCATCATGAACGTCGAACTCGCCAGGAAGACAGGGTCGCTGTCGAGATCGTCTGCCATAGCGGAACGGTTCGCCATCGAGAACGCCTCGATCTTGGTACGCTCACCGGTGACCCAGCGCGCTATGGTGTAGGGCGTCGATTCAAAGCCGATTGCCACGCCATACTCGCCCTGCAGAC
Source organism: Asaia sp. VD9 (assembly GCF_037150015.1). NCBI lineage: Bacteria > Pseudomonadati > Pseudomonadota > Alphaproteobacteria > Acetobacterales > Acetobacteraceae > Asaia > Asaia sp. VD9. The sequence goes on from NZ_JBBCQM010000001.1 coordinate 323,874, forward strand.
GGGATTGAAGCACATCCAGCTGCAGGGTTCCCACCACGCCCACGATAGGGGGCAGTCCGTCCTGGGGCCGGAAAAGCTGCACGACCCCCTCCTCTGCCAGCTCGACCAGCGCCTGGCGCAGCTTCTTGGCCTTCATGGCATCATCCAATCGCACGCGACGCAGGATTTCCGGCGCAAAATGCGGAACTCCGGTGAAACGCAGCTCCTCGGTTTCCGAGAGCGTATCGCCGATGCGGAGCGTGCCGTGATTAGGCAGCCCCACCACATCCCCGGCAAAAGCTTCCTCCGCCAACTGGCGGTCACGCGCAAAGAAGAATTGGGGTGTGTGGAGCGCAAATTGCTTGCCGGTACGCACATGCTTCAGACGCATACCGCGTGTCAGGCGCCCGGAGCAGATACGGGCAAAGGCCATACGGTCACGATGGTTCGGGTCCATATTGGCCTGGATCTTGAAGATCAGCGCCGTCACCTGTTCCTCATCGGCCTTGACCTCGCGTGTCTCGCTGGGCTGCGCACGCGGCGCAGGGCCGTAAGCCACGAGTGCATCGAGCAGGTCCGTCACCCCGATCTCCTTCATGGCACTCCCGAAGAAGACCGGCGTAAGATGCCCGGCGTCGAAGGATTCGCGGTCGAAGAGCGGCAGGGCAGCCTCCGCCAGTTCGAGCTCTTCCGACAGGGCAATCATGCGCGCATCTGACTGCGCCAGCGTCGCAGCCTCGCCCCGGATCTCACGGGTACGCATATCGTATGTCCCGGCAAAATGCCCGGCGCGGCCGATCGGCCAGGTGGCTGGCGAGGTATCGAGCGCCAGTGTCGAGGCGATCTCATCCAGCAGACCGAAGCAATCCTGCGCCTCACGATCCATCTTGTTGATGAAGGTGACGATGGGAATGTCACGCAGGCGACAGATCTCGAAGAGCTTGCGTGTGCGATCCTCGATCCCCTTTGCCGCGTCGATCACCATGACAGCACAATCGACCGCGGTGAGCGTGCGATAGGTATCCTCGGAGAAGTCTTCATGACCCGGTGTATCGAGCAGGTTGAAGACACACCCGCCATATTCGAAGGTCATGACCGAGGTCACGACGGAGATCCCGCGATCGCGCTCGATGCCCATCCAGTCTGATTTAGTGCGGCGACGTTCACCCTTTGCTCGCACGTTACCCGCGAGCTGGATCGCCCCACCGGCACGCAGGATACGCTCTGTCAGGGTGGTCTTGCCGGCGTCTGGATGGGAAATGATGGCGAAGGTCCGGCGGCGGCGGATCTCGCTGCCAAGACCGGTGGCGGAAACGGGGGCGGACGCGGCTTCGGACATCGAGGGGACCTTCGCTTGAATTCAGGGACCAGAAATGACGAATGCCGGACCAGGGTGACCCTGATCCGGCATTGGCCAGAAAACACCCGGTAGAGACGGGTCTTTTAGCGCGAGTAGAACTCGACCACGAGGTTCGGTTCCATCTGCACGGGGTACGGCACATCGGACAGACGCGGGCTGCGAACGAACTTGCCCTTCATCTGGCGATGATCGACCTCGATGTATTCCGGTACGTCACGCTCGGCGGACTGCGCGGCATCGAGAACGACAGCAAGCTGCTTGGACTTCTCACGCACTTCGATGACGTCACCGTCACGGACGAGGTACGAAGGAATGTTCACCTTGCGGCCATTGACCGTCACGTGGCCATGGCTGACGAACTGACGCGCAGCGAACGGGGTGATCGCGAACTTGAGGCGGTAGATCACCGCATCCAGGCGACGCTCCAGCAGGTCGATCAGGTTCTCTGACGTATCGCCCTTACGACGGACGGCTTCGTCATAGTACTTGCGGAACTGCTTCTCGCTGATGTTGCCGTAATAGCCCTTGAGCTTTTGCTTGGCCATCAGCTGGATCGAGAAGTCGGAGGGCTTCTGCTTGCGGCGCTGGCCATGCTGACCGGGGCCGTATTCCCGCTTGTTGACCGGCGACTTGGCACGGCCCCACAGGTTTACGCCCAGACGGCGATTGATTTTGTACTTGCTCTCTTGGCGCTTGCTCATGTGCAAGAACTCGCTTCGACTTCGGGTTGTCCTGACGCTGCGCGACAACCGCATGTTGCGCCGGTAGGCCTTTCCCCGAATTAGGAAAGACGGGCGCATCCCTCGAACCGCTGTCACGGGATGCAGAACCCGAGATGACAACGGCCGGCATGTCCACGTTCCCGGCAATAGCGGCGGCTCCTATAGGACCCCCCCTCGACTGTCAATCAAAAACGCGGATCAGTAGACCCCAGCCTCGGCAAAAGCGCGCTCGGGGGAACATCCTGCGTCACGATGCGTCAGGATACTATCGCGCCACAGCGGGGCGCATTGGCGTCATTCCAAGGAAAGGAACCCGAAATGGCCATTTTCAAGTTCAACCGTGCTGCGGGACGCAAGCTGAACGATCAGGCAGAAGTCACGGCCATCAACCCGGCCGGCGCCCCTGCCCCCAAGGCACCGCATGAGAACCTCATCAAGCGCGCCTTCAAGCAATACGGCATGTCCCAGCTTTCCGTATCCCATATCACAGTGCGCGATACGACCATCGCGGTGAAGGGGCGTGCGGAAACGGCAGCAGAACGTGACGCCATCATCCTTGCTGCCGGAAATATTGCCGGTATCGATACGGTCCATGCCGATATCACCGTTCCTGAGGGAACGCCCGCTCCCGTCTTCCATCAGGTGTCACCGGGCGAGACACTTCAGGCCATTGCCGAGAAGACAGACGCGGATGTGACCGTCGACGACCTTCACAAGGCGAACGAGGCCGAACTCGCCCATCATGACGGGGTCTATCCCGGTCAGACCATTCGTATCCCCGAGGCCTGAAGCCACATCATTACGGCGGAAATATCCATGCCGATCCGCTCAAGCCGGATCGGCACATCCCTGCCCGGCAGCGCTCAATGTACCCTCCTGGGCGCGCCGCAGAGTAAAAAACAGCCGTACCGAAAGCAGAACCGACAGAATTCCCAAACCTCCTGCGAGCCCGATCCAGAGCCCGACCGCCCCGTAACCAGCCTTGAACGCCAACCAGTCTCCTCCCAGGATGGAGACAGGAACATAGGTGAGCACCATCATCAGCATGGGCATGAACGTGTCATGGCAGCCACGCAGCGCGCCGGAACAGACGCATTGCACGCCGTCAAGGATTTGGAAAATGCCTGCAATCTTCAGCAGCGAAATCGCTACAGGCATCACGGCAGCGGCGTCTGCGCTCCCGGAATCCAGATAGAACCCGGCGACGACCTGCGGAAAAACGAGGAGCATCGTGGCTGTGAAACTGGTCCAGAGCACCACCAGCATGATCGCCCCAAGTGTCGATCTCAACGCTGCCGCCGGTGCCCCCGCGCCAAGCCAGTAGGCGACGCGGATATTGACCGCCTGAGAGAGGGCAAGACTGATCATGAAGGCCGTGCTGGTCACGCTGAGCGCGATCTGATGCGCAGCAGACGACACAGCGCCAAGCGCCCCAGCATGAAGTCCCGTCATCTGAAAGGCGAGAAGCTCCGCCCCGGTCGCCCCCATCATCGGCAGCCCCAGGCGCAGCATTTCACCCAATGCTGCCCGATCGGGACGCGTGAGGCGCAGATGCAGCTTCAGATGGGACTGGCTACGTGCAAGGACCACCAGCAGGATAGCCACCGACCAGCCTGTGGCGATGGTCGCACAGGCGGAGCCCCAGAGCCCCATTTGTGGCAGGCCGAACCGCCCGTGTATCAGCCCATAATTGAGCAGACCGTTCAGCACGGCCATGCCTGGCATGGTCCAGAGCAGCAGACGCTCGCTGCCGAATGCGGGCAGAATTATCCGCAGCAGACCGATGATCACCAGATCAGGCAGCAGTGCCCAAAGCAGCAGATGCATGAACTGGCTGCCCTGCGTGACGATGATCGCCGGCTCATTGAAAAAGCGCAGCAGAGAGCCCGCAGGCAGCAGGATAGCCAGGACCGGCAAGCAAAGCAGGAGCGCGAGGAGCACACCCGACGTGACAATACCCGAGAGATCTTCCAGCTGCCCCTGAGCCGCGAAGGCACGCCCCCGTGCGCGGGAAATCAGGATACTCGCCCCACCCAGAGCCGCCTGGAAGGTAATGAAAGTGCAAAAGAACAGATTGGTGGTCATACCCCCGACGGCGAGTGCCGTGGCCCCCAGCCCGCCCAGCAGGATGGTATCGGTCACGTTCATGGCCATCTCGCTCAACTGCGAGAAACTCAGCGGCGCGGCAATTCTGATCAGCGCGCGCAAGTGCTGGCCCCAGCCCGGCGCCGTCATGGAAGAGCGAATTTCTGTCATGATGCCCTGCTTATACCAGTGCGGACAGAAAACCAGCATCAGAAGCCGTAAATTAGAGTTGCGCTCAACGCGGGGCTGACGCATCTACTCTGGATCATGGCCACCCCTCCCTATTCCTTGTCCCTGCATGACAGCCAGACACGGCGGAAACAGGTTTTCACGCCGCTGGATCCGGAAAATGTGCGTGTCTATTACTGTGGACCCACAGTGTATGACGCCGTGCATATCGGCAATCTGCGCGCCATGCTCAGCGCCGATATTCTCGTGCGTCTGCTGCGCAGGCTGTTCACGCAGGTCACCTTCGTGCGCAATATCACCGATGTGGACGACAAGATCACCGCACGTGCTCAGACGAATGGCGAGGATATCGCGAGCCTGACTGCCCGTACGACCATCGCCTTTCATGAAGATGTAGCGGCGCTGGGCATTCTGCCCCCCGATATCGAACCGCGCGCGACCCATCATATCGACGACATGCTCGTCATGATTGCCCAGCTCATTGCGAACGGCCACGCCTACGAAGCCGAGGGACATGTTCTTTTTGCCGTAGATCGTTGTGCCAGCTATGGCAGCCTGTCCGGTCGAAGCCCGGATGATCTTCTCGCTGGGGCCCGTGTCGAGGTCGCTCCCTATAAGCGCCATCCTGGTGATTTCGTGCTCTGGAAGCCGTCAACAACGGAGCAGCCGGGATGGGAGAGCCCTTATGGACGCGGCAGACCGGGATGGCATATCGAATGCTCCGCCATGTCCTATCGGTATCTGGGCGCAAGCTTCGACATCCATGGCGGGGGGGACGATCTGATGTTCCCGCATCATGAGAATGAGCGCGCCCAGTCCCTCTGCTGCCATCCAGGCAGCAGTTTCGCACGATACTGGCTGCATAACGCCATGCTGCTCTCCAATGGCGAGAAGATGTCCAAGTCTCTCGGGAATTTCTTCTCTATCCGTGAGGTGCTGACACGGGCGCCCGCCGAGGCATTGCGCTTTCTCATGTTGGGGACGCATTACCGCTCGGTGCTCGATTTCACCTGGGAAAAACTGGACGAGGCCAAACGCATTCTCGACCGATTTTACCGCGCGCTCGAAAAGACACCGACCAGCCAGCAGGGTATCGTACCGGATCCTTTCATGCAGGCCCTGTGCGACGATATGAATACACCCCTCGCGCTCTCCTGCCTTCACCCGCTGGCCGATGCAGCCTTGCAGGGTGACGAAAGCGCTGCGGCCTCGCTCAAGGCCTGCGGCAAGCTGATCGGCATCCTGGAGCTTTCCCCGGATAGCTGGTTCCGCGCGGGCTCTGATGAAGCCGCCATCGACGCCCTGATTGCACAGCGTGGTGCCGCCAAGAAGGCACGTGATTTCGCATTGGCTGACAATCTGCGCGCCCAGCTTGCCGAGCAGGGCATCATCCTGGAAGACACGGCGCAAGGCACGACATGGAGGCGCGCATGACCGGACGCGATGGCGGAGCCGATATCGGCCCGATCGGCGAATTCAGCCCGGTCGTCATTCTGGTTCGCCCCCAGCTTGCCGAGAATGTGGGCACGACAGCACGCGCCATGGCGAATGGCGGTCTGTTTCATCTGCGTCTTGTCGCACCACGCGATGGCTGGCCACAGGAACGTGCCTGGTATGCGTCATCCGGGGCTGACCGTATTCTCGATGCGGCCCAAGTGTTTGATACGGTTGATGAAGCAGTGGCCGACCTCCACCACGTCATGGCCACCTGCCCGCGCCCGCGCCATATCGTGAAGACGGTCATGACCGCACGGGGCGCCGCCTCCGAATTGCGCGCCATTGCGGATCGTGGGCTCAAGGTCGGGCTGCTTTTCGGGCCGGAGCGTGCCGGTCTGGATAACGAGGACATGGCCCGTGCGGATGTGCTGATACGCTATCCGCTCAATCCGGATTTCATGTCACTCAACCTGGCCCAGGCTGTGCTGATCATGGCGTATGAATGGTGGATGGCGTGCGAGACCACGCCGCCCCGTACACTCATGACGAACGAGACCCATGTGGCCACAAAGGGCGAGTTGGAAAATTTCCTCGGGCATCTCACCCGAGATCTCGATGAATGCGGGTTTCTGCGCAATGAGCAGAAGCGTCCCGGCATGGTGCGTAACCTGCGCCATCTTTTCCAGCGCGGCGAAGTCACCGAACAAGAACTGCGCACGATGCATGGCGTCGTGACCGAATTGTCCAATGGCCGCAAAGCCCGGCAGAAATAGGTCCCCCGACGATGTTCCAATGCGTCCATCACATCGCGATCATCGCTTCGGATTATCAGAAATCGCGGCATTTCTACACCGAGATCCTGGGGCTTGATATCATCCGTGAAATCTGGCGGGCACAGAGACAGTCCTGGAAATGCGATATCGCTATCGGGACGACGCAGATCGAGCTGTTCTCCTTTCCAACGCCCCCAACGCGCCCTACCCAGCCCGAAGCGGCGGGCCTGCGTCATCTCGCCTTTAGTGTCGACGATATGCAGGCAGCCGTTGCGCATCTCGAGAATCACGCGATCCGCTGCGAACCAGTGAGAACGGATCCCTATACGGGCAAGCTCTACACCTTCTTCACCGACCCTGATGGATTACCTCTTGAACTTTATCAGAGCTGAAAGCGCCTGAAACAGGCCCATCAGGGCGGCCCCCTGCAGGGTGCGCTAGCGCCGCCCGCGCTCATCCATACGCGAAGGACCAGGGCAATCACACAAGGCCCTGCTCCTGCTTGGCATAGAACTCGGAAAGCGGAGGGGCGACCTCCTCCAGCGATCGGTTCTCCGCATTCACCCCCCAGATCCAGGCAACGACGCTGGCGCCGATCATGAGAATGGCCGCTGCGACATAACCCACCACGAGGAGTGAGAGCTTCCCGGTCCCGATGAGATGCCCGAAGATCACAGGTGCCGCCACGCCACCGAACAGGGTCCCAACCGCATAAAACACCGCGATCGCGAAGGCGCGCATTTCAAGCGGGAAAAGCTCACTGGCCGTGAGATAGGCAGAGGAAGCAGCAGCGGAGGCGAAGAAGAAGATACCGCACCAGGAGAGGGTCTGGGTCGACGCTGTCAGCAGATCGGCACCCATGGCATAGGCAACACCCAGCATCATCAGCCCTGAGACAGCATAGCTCAGCCCGATCATGCGGCGACGGCCCCATGTATCGAACCAGCGCGCAAGAATGAGCGGCCCCAGCAGATTTCCCAGAGCAAGAGGCAGGATGTACCAGCCGACATTACGTGCCTCGACCGCATGATATTTCGTAAGCACCATCCCGTATGTAAAAAATACCGCATTATAGAGGAATGCCTGTGAGATCATCAGGACGAGCACGTACAGCGAACGCGCACGGTAGCGCTGGATCATGATCTTGATCATCTCCATCGGACTGAACACGCCCGCCGGATAGATCAGAACCTTGGGAAGCTTGGTTTTCCACCCTCCTGTTGGCTCGGCACAATGGGATTCCACCAGCGACACGATGGCATCCGCCTCTTCCACGCGGCGATGGGTGATGAGCCAGCGCGGACTTTCCGGAACGAAAGTGCGCAGCAGCAGCACAGCAATACCCAATAAAGCCCCGAGTGCGAAGGCGATGCGCCAGGCCAGCCACACGGGGATGATGGCGGAGTCGAGAAGCCAGACCGAGCCGAGCGCTCCAAAGGCGGCTCCTGCCCAGAACGTGCCGTTGACCATGACATCGACACGCCCACGCAGACGCGCCGGCACGAGCTCATCGATCGCCGAATTGATGGCAGAATACTCGCCGCCGATACCCATCCCTGTGATGAAACGTGCACAGGCGAAGCTGCCCAGCCCCCAGGAAAGCGCCGATGCCCCCACCCCCACCACATAGAGGGCCAATGTAAGAAAGAAGATCTGCTTGCGCCCGAGCTGGTCCGTCATCCAGCCAAAGATCAGCGCCCCCAGTACGGCCCCGGCGACATAGGCAGAAGAAGCAAAACCAATTCCTGTCTCCGTAAGGCCGAGCGTGTCCCGGCGCTCAAGCGACGGGGCGAGCGATCCGATGATTGTGACCTCAAGTCCATCCAGGATCCACGTGATCCCCAGCGCGACTACGATCAGCATATGAAAACGCGACCAGGGGAGACGATCCAGACGTGCTGGAATATCCGTCTCGATGGGGCGGCCATGATCCTTGGGTCGAGCGTGGGATAAAAGCAATGAGCCAGCCTTTGAGAATTACAGAATATTTATCCTTCGGTATGGGTCCTGACGTTTGACGGAGGCAAGGGTTCGTTTCCTCACGAATCGCTGAGCCCTCGCACCCTCAAAGACCTCATCCTGGGCAATCGGAATCACCCGTGGCCTGCCTCAGTTTCGGCTGAACCATCCTCGGCGCCACAGCCCATGTAACACCAGGAGAGAAACGAGAATGAGCGGCCCCCAGACGATGACCTGCACAAGGAACACCCAGAGATCGGCCAGGTTCTCCATGAAGAGTTGCCGCGTCTGTCGCAGGCTCTGACGAAGTGGGCTCACGACCTCGCGCGCGCTCTGATAGGTGACCGTAACCTTCTCGGTATCGATCTGACGGGAGAGATCCGCCCGTTCCTTCTGTGCGGCCTCCAGAGCGCTCTGAGTTTCAGTAAGCTCTTTGGCGATCTTGATCAGATCATCCGTGCGCCCAGCACTATGTCCCTCGAGCGCCTCCAGCCGGTCGCGATAGGTGGTGAGCTGTGCCAGTCGGCGCTCAACATCCGTCACGCTGCCATGAAGGTCGAGTTCGTTCGTGTTCGCATTGCTCGTCACGACGTCGTCCAGCCGCTCTCCCGGGAGGATGGCTCCGGCCACTTTCAGGAAAGCCTCGATGCGCTCATGTGGAAGACGGGCGGAGATACGGGCCTCATGCGTAAATTCGCCGGGGCCGCTTTCCTCGGTCTCCATATTCGCTGAGACGAGCGCGCACCCCTCCATACCGAGACATAGATCGCGCAGATGGGTGAAATGCGTCGACACCTTCGTCGAAGGGACGGTCATCGTCAGGGTGTGATCATAAGCGATATCGCTTCGCCCGGCCTTGAACGCGGCCGGAATTCCTGCGAAGCGGGCAACACCGACCGACCCCACCGAGGGGGCTGGCATGGGCACATCCAGTGAAGCCGTGCTGTCCGTATGGCGATGCTTGCACCCGGTCAGGATGAGCACACAGGCCGATATCGCGCCGAGCGCGATCAAGCGCGCAACTGGCCGCGAGGGTGTCGGGAGCATCATCGCCTCCATCCTTTATTCAGATCCGTCCCAGGACAGATACGATAACGCATGACTAAGGGCTGAAATGAGGCGTGGATGGCGTGTCTACCGCAGCGATTTCGTGCCATGGCAACCGCACATGACAAGGACACCCCCAATGCAAGTTATCCCCAGATTCAAGGAACAACTCTGCGGATCAGGATGTGCATAAGCTGTTGGTAATCGGGGACAAAATGATCCGGTCGGGTGTTGGATCGATCCAGTTTTCGCAACCGGATCGATCCCTCATGGCTATACGGCTCAGACTTCGCGGGCTTTGAGCGCCTCTGTCAGCTTGGCCATGACGATTTCAGGCGTCCCCGCGCTATCCACAGTGATGACATTCTCATCCGCTCCCGGCGGCTCAAGCGTCGCAAGCTGGCTTGGCAGCAAACTCGGCGGCATGAAATGACCGATGCGCTGCTTGAGGCGCTCCGCGATCGTGCGCTCGCTTGTCTCGAGATAGACAAAGGTCACGTCCAGCCCGTTGCGCAGCGTGTCACGATATTTGCGCTTGAGCGCAGAGCAGGTCAGGACCCCGCCAGTCGCCTCATGCGCACGCAGCCATTCATGACAGATTCGCAGCCATGGCGCACGATCAGCATCATCGAGCGGAATGCCGCTATGCATCTTGTCGACATTCGCGGGGGGATGAAGGCTGTCCCCCTCCTGAAACGGCGCACTCAGATAGGCGGCAAGCCCCTGGGCGACGGTTGTCTTGCCGCAGCCCGAAACCCCCATGACGACGAACAGGCCGGGCTTTGCCCCGCAAGACGCCCCACTCATGCTGTCAGCCTCTGCAGCCCCGAAGCACCGGCAACCAGCACCTCGGAGGTGATGTCGAGGAAGAGTCCGTGATCGACCACGCCCGTGATGGAGATGATACGATCAGCCAGAGCACGCGGCTCCTCGATGCGCTCATAATCGCAATCGATGATGATGTTGTGATTATCGGTCATATAGAGCGAGCCATCTTCCTTGCGACGCGGCACACAAGACTTTGCACCTGTCTTGCGCAGCAGGTTTTCGACACGCTCCCAACCCCAGGGGATGATCTCGACCGGGACCGGCATATGGGTCCCCAGATCCTTAACGATCTTGCTCTCATCAACGATGACGATGAATTTGCGTGCAGAAACCGCAACAATCTTCTCACGCAACAACGCGCCGCCCCGTCCCTTTATCAGAAAAAGGGAGCCGGTCTGGACCTCATCCGCACCGTCAATCGCGACGTCCAGATAGGGATCATCCGAGAAATTCGTGATAGGGATGTTCAGGCTCTGCGCCTGAGCTGCGCTTGCTTCCGAGGTTGGGATAGCCCGGATCTTGAGCCCCTCGCGACGGACGCGCTCACCCAACGCGTCGATCATGAACTTTGCCGTGCTGCCCGTCCCCAGGCCAACGGCCATACCGTCCTCGATATAGGCAATCGCGTGAGTCGCCGCCTCACGCTTGAGCTCGGCAACCCGCGCAGCGGCGGTATCAGTCGGGGCGTCAGTCATTGGACAGCCCTCCCGCGGCCGCCTTGTCCACCAGGAAAACAACCTCGCCTTCCGACGTGATATGCGCGGCCGGAAGCGCTTCCTCACCCGCCCGGACACGCGCCAGCATCTCGGCCTTGCCAGCCCCCTCGATCAGGAACACAACGGCGCGGCTCGAATGAATGGCGGAGTAGGTCAGCGACACGCGGTCATGCGGCGCGTTGTCAGGTGTGCAAGCGGCGACCCATTTGTCACGCTCCTGCAGAATGGGCTGACGCGGAAACAACGAGGCCGTATGACCGTCAGGCCCCATGCCAAGCATCACCACATCGAAAAGCGGCTTTCCCGGGATCAGGTGATGGCTGCCATAGAGGTCCTGCAACGCATTCTGATACCAGACGGCATCCTGCGCGGCTGTGCCATCGGCTGGGATGGGATGCACGTTCTCTGTCGGCAGATCGACATGCTCGAGAAGGAGCTCGTCCGTCATGCGGAAATTGCTGTCCTCATGGGTGAACGGCACATGACGGTCATCGCCGAAAAACACATGGGTATGGCGCCACGGAAAACGCGAAGCGTATTCGGGTTCAGCCATGATCTTGAACAGGCGCTTGGGTGTCGACCCACCCGAAAGCGCCATGACAAACGGACCTTCCTTCTTGGCCAGCGCCTGATCGAGCAGCCACTGCGCCATTTTCCGGGCGACAGCCTCGCCATCCTCCAGAATTACCACGCGGGCAGAGGTCACATCATGTCCACTCATAGTCTTCAATCCTTCCTGTCAGGCCAGCATCGGCTCCGCTGGCCTGTCTGGCAGGGTCACCCTCAACGGGCCGAGCCCTGTCTTGTCTGGCAATAAGTGCCTGGCGTCCCCAAGCCCGCGGGTTGGGCCTCAGGGCGCGCGCGGGAGAACGAATTGCTCCATTGCTTCGGCCCAGCCATCGGCGTCGTTTCGCCCCGTCGTGACATGCGCATGCGCGCTGACTTCGGCAGAGGCATTCCCCATGGCGATTCCAAGCCCTGCAATGCCGAGCATCGGCACATCATTGGACATGTCACCAATGCAGGCAACCTCCTCCATGGGAATGCCCAGACGCTTGGCCAGAGCCTTGGCCGCAAAGCCCTTATTGGCATCCTTGTGGGTGATATCGAGATAGTAATCCGAAGAGCGGTGTACGCTGGCCTGACCGGTCAGCATGGCACCGATTTCTACTTCCATACGCTGAAGCAGCGCCGGATTGCTGCTTGCTGCCATGATCTTGCCGACACCGCCGAGATACGGCCCGAAATCCGGCACAACGACCGGCTCGATTCCGACAGATTTACGCTCATGCTCAACGTAATAAGCTCCGGGATCACGAATCAGCCAGTCATGGTCACGAAACAGCCATGTGTCGATCTTGTGCACGGATAGCGTGTCACAAGCCGATTGCACGGTCGATTCGGAAAGGACCAGGTGAGACAGGATCTCGTCATCCGGGCTAACAATGAGCCCACCATTCAGGGCGCCAAAAGGCGTCTTGAGATCGAGCTCGTGATGATAGCGCAGGATGCCCTCGGCGGAACGCGAGCTGACGAGACAGAGCGCAATCCCGGCCTCAGCCAGCTGCTTCGCGGCCTGATGGGTCGAGGCGGCAAGCTTTTTATCAGGGCCGATAAGCGTGCCGTCGATATCGGAAACGACAAGGCGTATCGTGGACGCCATAGGCGGCAACGCTGCGTGAATGGCATCCAGATCGACAGTCATGACATCTCCTTCTTGGGTGTGAGATTGGTCTAGTTGTTCAGGTCCAGCCAGCGGCGACCGCTGCGGGCCAGCAGTTCATCAGCTTCACGCGGACCGTCAAGACCACCCGGATAGAAGCAGAGCGGCGATTTATCGGCGATGTTCTGGGTGAAGGCGGGCTCCACGATACGCCAGCCTTCCTCGATGGTATCCGCGCGCTGATAGAGCGTCTGGTCACCGATCATGCAGTCATAAATCAGCGTCTCGTAGCCGGTGCTTGGGCCTTCGCTGAACCAGTCGGAATAATCGAATTTCATGCGCACACCACCCAGACGCACGGACGGCCCCGGTACCTTTGCCGAGAACTGCATGGTCACGCCTTCAGTCGGCTGAATATGCAGCACCATGATATTGGGCGTGAGCTTGTCGACAGGCGTGTCACGGAAGAGAGCGAACGGTGCCTGTTTGAAATGGATGGCGATCTCGGTCTTGCGACGACGCAGGCGCTTGCCCGTCCGCAGGTAGAACGGCACGCCGGCCCAGCGCCAGTTATCGATACGCAGCTTCATGGCGACATAGGTTTCGGTCTGGCTGCCCATGGCGACATCAGGCTCCTCGCGATAGCCGCGAAGCGCCTCAGCTTCGTCCCCCACCCCGAAAGACCCGCTGACATATTGCCCGCGCACCACCTGGGAGAGGTCGATAGGCTGGATGGCACTCAGCACCTTGGCCTTCTCGTCACGCACGGCCTCGGCATCGAAGGAGGTCGGGGCCTCCATCGCAACCATGGAGAGAAGCTGCATGAGATGGTTCGGCACCATGTCGCGAATGGCACCGGTGCTCTCATAGAAGCGGCCACGGCGCTCCACGCCCACGGTTTCGGCTGCTGTAATCTGCACGTGATCGATATTCTGGCGGTTCCACAACGGTTCGAAAAAGCCATTTGAGAAACGCAGGGCCAGAATATTCTGGACGGTTTCTTTTCCGAGATAATGATCGATACGATAGATCTGATTTTCATCGAGTGAGCGCAGCAGGCGAGCGTTTAACGCCTTTGCCGATTCCAGATCCGCACCGAAGGGCTTCTCGATGATGACACGACGCGAAACCGTATCGGTCTGGTCGGCAAGACCTGATTCTCCGAGAAGATCGACGATGGGCCCGAAGAAGCGCGCCGCTACGGCAAGGTAGAATACGGCAGAACGATCGCCCAGGCGTTCCTTGAGTGCCTCGAAAGTCGAGAGCTCCTCAAAGGAGCCGCGCAGATAGGTGATGCTCTGCGAGAGGCGATCCCATACATCCTGACGCAGCTTGGTGGCATTGGTACCACGCTTGCTCACGAAGTCGTCCAGGGCGCCCTTGAGCTGTTCCAGAAGCCCCTCGGTGGTCATCTCGGCCCAATCGACCACGATGATCGAGAAATCCTCGCTGAGCAGACCGGCAGAGTCCAGATTATAGATAGCAGGGACCAGAAGTCGTTTCGTCAGATCACCGCCACCGCCAAAAATGACCATGGAGCCTGGGGGCGCCTGGCGAACCCCGCGCGATGTCTCGTTACTGGACAAAGCCGCATGTGCAGGAGCGGAAACGTCGACCATATGACAAACCTTTTGAGTCGATAATCGGAAAGCCGGAGTGCGAGCGGGAGCGAACAAGCTCCCGCTGGCATTCAGGCAAACAGTGTAGAGAAAAAAAAAGGGCCGGGACCAGTGCGGTCCCGGCCCGAATTCTCACTTCTTCTCGACGTGACCGCCGAAGCCGAAGCGCATCGCGGAGAGAATCTTCTCCGCGTAGTTGTTGCCCGAACGCGAGCGGAAACGCGTGAAGAGCGAGGCCGTCATGACCGGCACCGGCACCGATTCCTCGATGGCGGCTTCGATCGTCCACCGACCCTCGCCCGAGTCAGCCACTTCACCCGAGAACTCCGAGAGGGATTCGTTCTTGGCAAGCGCATCGGCGGTCAGGTCGAGCAGCCAGGACGAAACCACGCTGCCGCGGCGCCACACTTCGGCGATATCGGCCATGTTCAGGTCGAAGCGCTGGTCTTCCTGCAGAACCGGCGAGTTCTTCGACTTCATGACGTCGAAGCCTTCAGCGAAGGCCTGCATCATGCCGTATTCGATGCCGTTATGGACCATCTTGACGAAGTGACCCGAACCGGCCGGACCACAATGCAGATAGCCTTCCTCAGCGCGGGGATCGAGGCCTTCACGGTCGCGGCCGATCGTACGGACGACATCGCCCTTGCCCGGAGCCAGCGCCTTCAGGATCGGGTCGATATGATCGGCCGAATCCTTGGTGCCGCCATACATCATGCAATAGCCGCGATCGAGGCCCCAAACGCCGCCAGACGTGCCGACATCGATATAGTGGATGCCCTTTTCCATCAGCTCATGGGCGCGACGGACATCATCCTTGTAGTAGCTGTTGCCACCATCGATCACGATGTCGTCCTTGCCGAGCAGGCCGCGCAGTTCCTGCACGCAGGCTTCGGTGATCTCGCCGGCCGGCAGCATGACCCAGACGATCTTGCGCTCCGCCGAAAGCTTGCTGACCAGATCGGCGACAGAGTTTGCAGCGATCGCACGGCCCTTTTCGGCACGGTCGAACGTCTTGGTCACAACTTCAGGGGTGCGGTCAAACAGCACAACGTCATGACCATGACGGGTCAGGCGCACTGCAATGTTGCCACCCATACGGCCAAGGCCAACAATACCGATTTGCATCTCTAAAACTCCTGCACAGTCTTCCTGTGCCCTCTAACTATCACGTCAAAAAACAATCCGCCCCGTTTGAGCGGGGCGGATTGCGTCAGTCTCAGACGGCCTTCTTGATGACCGTCGCCAGTTCGGCGAGGCCAGCTTCGAGCGGTCCCTTGATATGCACGCGCAGGGCGCGACGTCCGCGCTCTGACAACACGTCGAAATCGCCGCGCGCCTGGGCTGCCTTCACGACACTGAAGGTGAAACGCTCACCCGGCACGGCGAGATCGGCATGATCATCCGCCGTGATCTGCAGGAACACACCGCTATCAGGGCCGCCCTTATAGGCCTGGCCGGTCGAATGCAGGAAGCGCGGTCCGAATTCGGCTGCCGTTGCGACCTTGAGCTGGTCGCGCAGGTTGAGGCGCACGTTCTGGATCCACTCACGTGTCTTCAGATCGCGTTCCACATAGGCGAGAACGCCCACATAATCACCGGCCTTCACGCGACCGAAATGCGCCTTCAGGATTGCCAGCGCATCGCCACCGCCCAATGCCTTGGCATTGGTGTCGTCAGCGAAGAACGCGAACGCACCCGAGGTCGCGAACGGCGTTTCGGCAGGGAGCTTGCCCGTCTCGTTAAAGGCGGTCGTCAGCTTCTTGGTCTCGATCTTGCTGAACTCGACATCCGGCTGGTCGAACGGATCGATTGCCAGCACCGAGCCTGCAACAGCCGTGGCATATTCCCAATGGAAGAATGCCTGGGCGATATCGAGCTTGTCAGCCAGGTCGATCGTTACGACCGGCTCACCAGCGGCGACCAGGGCGGCAATGGCCTTTTCCTGATTCGGGCAGGGCGCATCCGTCAGGCGCAGATAGGCGAAGACGCGATCCTTGCCATAGACGCCCGGCGCACCGAGGGTTTCGTCATCGATCGGGATCAGACCCGTGCCCTTCTTGCCCGTCGACTCAGCCAGAAGCTGCTCGAGCCAAGCGCCGAGATCGTAGATCGCAGGCGATGCGATGATCGTCACCTTGTCACGACCAAACTTCGTTGCGGCCGCACCGAGGATGGCACCGAGCTGAAGCGCCGTATTCTGCGCTGGCGGGGTGCTTGCCGAGGCGCCCTTTACGGAACGCAGAGCCGATTCGAGGAACGCGCGAACGTTCAGACCGGCGGCGGCTGCGGGGACGAGACCGAAATTGGACAGGACCGAGAAACGGCCGCCAATCTGCTTCTCGCCGTAGAAGATCTTCCAGAAGCCATCGCCCTTGGCCACCTGCTCCATATGCGAGCCAGGATCGGTCACGGCTACGAAATGAGCACCTGGAGCCGAGCCGAGCGCCTTTTCCGCAGCAGCGAAGAAATAGGCCTTCAGGATATTCGGCTCGAGCGTGCCGCCCGACTTGGACGAGACGATGAAGAGCGTCTTCTTGAGGTCAACCGCATTCTCGAACGTCTTGACCTGCTGTGGGTCGGTGCTGTCGAGCACGTGCAACTTGGGGAAGCCTGCGATCTGACCGAACGTCTCGGCAATCACCTCAGGACCGAGGCTCGAACCGCCCATACCGAGTAGCAGCACATCGCTGAAGCCCTTGGCCTTGACTTCGCTGGCAAAGGCTTCGAGCTCGGCGACATGAGCCAGACGCTCATCGACGATATCGAGCCATTTCAGCCAGCTGGCCTCATCGCCACCAGTCCAGACAGAGGCGTCCTTGGCCCAGAGCTTGCGGCCCTTGCCGGTCTTGCGCCAGTCTTCGAGAACCGCGTCAGAGGCGGCTTTCAGATCGGCCGGAAGGTCGGCCTTCTGCTCGATCAGTTTGGACCCGAGAAACGTGGCCTGCTTGTTTGCTACCGCCCCAAGCAACTGGTCGAAAGCGTCGCAGAACGAAGCGCAGCCTTCTGTTACAAGGGTCTTGGTGACGCCATCGAGGTCGAGGCCGAGCTTGGCCTGCTGCTCGAGCACCTTGAAAGCATCTTCCACGTTTTCAGTCAGGCTGGCGCGCAGCTTGCCATGATCACGGAAGGCATCGAAGGTTGCGGGCGGGATGGTATTGACCGTGTCCTCACCGATCAGCTCGTCGACGTAGAGAACGTCAGAGAAGGTCTTGTCCTTGGTGCCCGTCGAGGCCCAGAGCAGACGCTGCGGCTGGGCGCCAGCAGCAGCCAGCTTCTTCCAGCGCTCGGAAGCGGTCACTTCGAGATAGTGCTGATAGGCAACCTTGGCGTTCGCGATCGCAACCTTGCCACGCAGAGCCTTCAGCGCTTCGGCGTCCTTGTCGCCTTCCTTCACGCGACGGTCGATGGCACCATCGATCTTGCCGTCGATGCGCGACACGAAGAACGACGCCACGCTGGCGATTTTGCTGATGTCCTTGCCCGCTGCATGACGGATCTCAAGGCCCTTGATGTAGGCTTCGAGAACATTCTTGTAGGCTTCGAGCGAGAAGAGCAGCGTGACGTTGACGCTGATACCTTCCGAGGTGACTTCCTGGAATGCCGGAACACCTTCAGGCGTGCCCGGGATCTTGATCATCAGGTTTTCTTCGCTCACGGCAGCCCACAGACGACGGGCCTCGTCAGCCGTGGCCTTGGTGTCGAAAGCAAGATAAGGTGACACTTCGAGGCTGACATAACCATCGAGGCCCTTGGTCTGCACGAAAACCGGGTGCATGACCTTGGCGGTCGCCTTGATGTCGGTGATGGCCAGTTTCTCGTAGAGCTCACCGGGGGAGAGGATTTCCTTCGCCAGCAGATCCTTGATCTGGGCGTCGTAATCCGTGCCGTAGCCCATCGCCTTTTCGAAGATGGCCGGGTTGGAGGTCACGCCACGCAGGCCGTCCTCGTCCACAAGCTTCTTCAGGCTGCCATCGGCAGTATAGGATCTCTGGATGAAGTCCAGCCAGGGTGACTGGCCAAATTTGGAAAGGTCACGCAGCGGGTTCCCGCTCGTGGCGGCACCCTGCTTCTGTTCGACGTCCATGACGTACTCCTGTCTGTCCACCTGACGAGCTCCACAGGGACGCTCGCCTCAGCTCAGGTCGGCCTTCCGACCCTGACCTCATAGTGAGGGGGCCAAAGCACGCTAGGGCCCCGAAAGGCCCGACCGCCGAGGAAGCGGTCAGGCCCCGGTAGTCGTCTTACTTGCGGGCAGCCTGCTCGCGAGCCGCATCGTAAACCTTCTCCGGCGTGAAGCCGAACTTGGTGAGAAGGCTCTTGAGCGGTGCGGAGGCGCCAAAGCTGTTCATCGCAATGATCGAACCGCCGATGCCGGTGTAACGATCCCAGCCGAAAGCAGCAGCCTGCTCGACAGCCACACGTCCCTTGACGTCCGGCGGCAGCACACTGTCCTTGTAGGCCTGGTCCTGCTCTTCGAACAGGTCGAAGGACGGGAAGGAAACCACGCGGGCCTTGATCCCCTCGGCGGTCAGCTTTTCGTAAGCGTCGACCACCAGCGAGACTTCCGAACCCGAAGCCATCAGAATCACGTCAGGCTTGCCTTCACAGCTAGCCAGGACGTAAGCACCCTTCGCTACACCAGCGGCGGAAGCATACTTGCTGCGATCCAGCGTCGGCAGGTTCTGGCGGCTCAGAATGAGCACCGCAGGCTTGTGCGTCTGCGGGATCAGGGTGCGCCAGGCTTCAGACACTTCGTTGGCATCGCCGGGACGAATGGTCATGATGCCGGGGGTGGCGCGCAGCTGGGCCAGCTGTTCGATCGGCTGATGCGTCGGACCGTCTTCACCAACACCGATGGAATCATGGGTGAAGATGTAGATGACCGGCAGCTCCATGAGAGCCGACAGACGGATCGGGGCCTTCATGTAATCCGAGAAGATCAGGAAGCCCGAACCGTAGGAGCGCAGGCCAGCCAGCGCCATACCGTTGCAGATCGACCCCATGGCGTGTTCGCGGATGCCGAAATGGACGTTGCGGCCGCCATAGGTGCCACCCCACTGAGGCGGCTGGAACGAACCAGCGCCGTCAAAGGTCAGGTTCGTCTTGGTCGATGGCGAAAGGTCAGCCGAACCACCGATCATCCAGGGGATGTTCTTGGCGACGGCGTTGATCAGCTTGCCCGAGCTGGCGCGCGAGGCAACGCCCTTGGCGTCGGCTTCCCAAACCGGAATATCCTTGTCCCAGCCTTCTGGCAGGCGACGCTCGAAGATTGCGCGCAGCTCGGCGGCTTCCTTCGGATATTCATTGGTGTAGCGATCGAACAGGGCATACCAGTCAGCGCTGGCCTTGGCGCCGCGTTTGCCCAGTCCTTCCTGGAAATGCTCCAGAACGCCCTCCGGCACGTGGAATGCGTCGGTCCAGGGCCAGTGATAGGCCTTCTTGGCACCGGCGATCTCTTCCTCACCCAGCGGCTCGCCATGCGCCGAGGCCGTGCCAGCCTTCTTGGGCGCACCGAAGCCGATGACCGTGTGCATGACGATCAGGCTCGGACGATCCTTGACCGAACGGGCTTCCTCAAGCGCCTTGCCAACAGCAGCCGTGTCATTGACGTCATTGACGGTCACGACATGCCACTTATAGGCGCGGAAGCGCTCCGCCACGTTTTCCGTGAAGGCCAGGTCGGTCGAGCCCTCGATCGAAATCTGGTTCGAGTCATACAGCCAGATCAGGTTGCCAAGACCGAGATGACCCGCCATCGAAGCCGCTTCGGACGAAACGCCTTCCATCATGTCGCCGTCACCACAGAACACATAGGTGTGGTAGTCGAACAGGTCGAAACCGGGACGGTTGTAATGGGCAGCGAGATACTTCTCGGCCATCGCCATACCGACGGAGTTGCCACAGCCCTGACCCAGCGGGCCGGTGGTGGTCTCGACGCCAGATGTGTGACGGAATTCCGGGTGACCGGGCGTCTTGGAATTCAGCTGACGGAACTGCTTGAGGTCTTCAAGCGTCAGGGACGGGCTGTCGAGGACCTTGTCCTTCACGACATCGCGAATGCCGGTCAGGTAGATTGTCGAATACAGCAGCATCGACGCATGGCCGACGGACAGGACGAAACGGTCACGGCCAGGCCAGAGCGGATTGGCTGGATCGTATTTCAGGTCGTTCTGCCAGAGGGTGTACATGACAGGAGCCAGCGCCATGGCCGTTCCCGGATGGCCTGAATCGGCCTTTTCCACACCATCCATCGACAGGGTGCGGATGGTGTTGATGCTCAGCTGCGCGATGTCAGAGACACTGGCGCCGGCCGCTCCACCGGTTTCCGCGTCGAACGCGGACGGGTTGCTTAAAGAACGCATCAAAAATGGACCTCCGAATTAACTCTCTGCGATGGAAAACCATCAGCCGGACAGACGCCAATGTTCAAGACCGGTTTCTTGCCTGAGACAACCCCGTCGGGGAACCTTTTCGCACAGATCGCCATGCAGAGTTCGTGACCGTCCTCACCTCGCATGGCACGCCATGGGGAGGACCCTCACCGAAACACGATAACCATACGCCCTCCACGGGACGATGTTCCGCTGCACCGCACATATTGCCTCAAAATCCCGACAGCATTGACACCAAACTGAAACCTACCGGCCCGGCAATACATTGCGTTGCGCATAAGACGCCCATTGCCCACATTGTGCTAGAGTCAAACCCTTCACGACTGCTCGACTACACGAAAATTTGCATGATTTTTTGCGGTCACGCCCCGCCATCGTGTCGCTCGCATCGGCAAAGCCTCGCCTGGGAGCCTGTCATAATCGTTATTGCCCGCGTTTACCCGCCCTGAGTAACGCCAGCACCCCCTTCCCCACGCCTCGGCGCACCACCCGAGGCCGCCAGATGCCGGTCTTTTGATCTGGAGACTTTCGGGACCGTTCCGCCCGACTGATGACAATTTGCGCAGGCGACATTTTCCCGCGCGCTGCTTCCTGATCGGACGGTGCTCGGCTATCAGGGAGAGGCTATGACAAGACAGGCCACCCCATGACAGAGATGATGCCCGCGGGCAGTTTTTCGCCGGAACAGATCACCGCTCTGTTCATCGATGCCGCTCGGCTGGGCGATACGGAGCTTCTCACCCGCTTTCTCGATGCCGGCATGGCGGTCGATGCGCAGGATAGCCGCGGCTACACAGCGCTGATCGTTGCCGCCTATAATGGTGTCCTCCCCGCAACGGCCCTCCTCCTGGAGCGTGGCGCCGATCCGAACATGCAGGATGCAAAGGGCGCGACGGCCCTGTCCGGCGTGGCCTTCAAAGGACACCTCGCAGTGGCGGAACTTCTAGTCAGTGCTGGAGCGTCTCTCGATATCCCGAGCCATCTGGGTCGTACCCCGCTGATGTTCGCCGTCATGTTCGGCCGTCAGGACATGGTACGGTTCCTGCTGGCGAAGGGGGCCGATCCTGGCCATCGTGATGCCGAGGGCCTGTCGGTGCGCGATATTGCCGAGACTCACGGGCAGAGCCATCTTTTCACCCAGGATGGAACGACCCTGTCATGAGCCGCTTCTGGAACCCCCTCGTTGCCGGTCTGCACCCCTATATCCCGGGTGAGCAGCCACAATTTTCGGATATCCTCAAACTCAATACCAATGAGCTGCCATACGGTCCCAGCCCCGCCGCCCTGACCGCCATGCGCGAAAGCTGTGACAACTCGCTCCGCCTCTATCCTGACCCGACCGCGAAGGCACTGCGCGGGGTCATTGCGCAGACCTATGATACGAGCATCGATCGGGTTTTCGTTGGAAACGGTTCAGACGAAGTTCTGGGCCATGCCTTCAGAGCGCTGATATCGCCCGAGGGTCCTATGCTCTTCGCGGATGTGAGCTACGGATTTTACCCGGTCTATTGCGGCCTGTTCGACCAGCCCTATCGGGAGATTCCGCTCAACGCTCGGTTCGAGATCGATGTCGAAGATTATGCGATACCGTGCGGCGGGATTGCGATCGCGAACCCCAATGCCAATACAGGCCATGCGATTCCCCTTGAAGCGATCTCGCGTCTCGCCTCGTTGCAACCAGACAGAACCATCATCATTGATGAGGCCTATGTCGATTTCGGCGCCCAATCCGCCATTCGCCTGACGGAGGAACACGACAATCTTCTGGTCGTGCAGACCCTCTCCAAATCCCGCGCCCTTGCAGGGCTACGTGTCGGTTACGCCATCGGTCATCCCGACCTCATCGCGGGGCTGGTGCGCGTCAAGGACAGCTTCAATTCCTACCCGCTCAGCCGACTGGCCCAGACCGGAGCCGCCGCCGCCATTGCAGATGAGGAATGGCTGACTCAGACCACCCGGCAGGTCATGGCCACCAGAGAACGATTTGTGCAGAACCTTGCCGGGTTGGGCTTTGACATTCTTCCATCCTGTGCCAATTTTGTTCTCGTGCATCACCCCGCACATCAGGCTGGCGATCTGCTGGTAGGCTTGCGTGAACGCCACATCATCGTACGACAACTCGGTGCGCCCCGCATACGCGACTGGCTGCGCATCACGATCGGCACGGATGCGGAGATGAGCCGTCTGATCGGGGCCCTTGCCTCCATGGGTCTGACGACGCGCTGATATACGGCGCCCGCCCGCCCCTCTGACAAAAACCAGACGAGGGCCTGTCCGGATGCTTCCGCGCGTCCGGCAGAGCCCGTGCAATGAAGAATCCCGGCCACAGCCGGACAGGAAAAGAAAGAGTCGACCATGCGCTCCTATACGGGACAGCTCTCCGACAACCAGCCGATCCGTCGCAACCTGGCGGAGAAGCAGAAGCAGCTGCGCGATCTGAAGGAAACCTTGGCCACAATGAAGCCGCACACCTCCCCTTCCCTCAAGGAGAGCGTGCAGCGTCGTATCCGCGAACTCGAGGTCGAGATCCGTGCGGCTTCGCGCACGGACAAGCCCGCAACGCCGGAAAAGCCCCAGCGACAGGAACGCCCGCGCCGCGCACCGCGCCGCGCTCACCACGCCGAAACATTCGGCGAGTAACTTGCATCGGTTCCAGACCGGAATCAGGGCCGCCCCCTAAAGGCGGCCACCGGGCCGGAACGCGCTCAGTTCTTGAGGAGATACCGTGATGTCTGAAGCCACCATCCCCTTCGCAGATCGCCTGGACAGGCTCGGCGAAGTTGCCGTCAGGATCGGGCTCAATCTTCAGCCCGGGCAGGAACTGGTCGTCTCCGCGCCACTGGAGGCCGTTGCACTCGTCAGGCGCATTACCGAACACGCCTATCGGGCTGGCGCCAGCCTCGTCACGACGCAGTACAGCGATGACGAGGCCACATTGGCCCGTTATCGCTTTGCCTCTGATGATGCGCTCGACCACTCCGCCCAGTGGATGGCCGATGGTATTGCCCGGGCATATCGCGAGGGAGCGGCGCGACTGGCAATTACGGGCAGCAACCCGACCCTGCTGAACGGGCAGGATCCCGCACGCGTCTCTCGAGCGAGCCGTGCTGCATCACGCGCCAGCCGCGAAGCCATGGAAATCATCACGCGCTTCGATACAAACTGGACCATTGTCGCTTTCGCCACCACGGCCTGGTCGCAGCAGGTATTCCCCGAATTGCCGGCTGAACAGGCTCAGGCACGGCTGTGGGACGCAATCTTTGCCTCCTCGCGACTCGAAGCCCCCGACCCGGTGATCGCGTGGCAGCAGCATAACGCAGCCCTGCATGCCAAGGCGGCGATGCTGAACGACCGTCGCTTCCACACCCTGCATTTCACCGGCCCCGGCACTGATCTGCGCGTCGGGTTGGCGGATGGCCATGCCTGGGCAGGCGGCTCCGAGCGCACGACCAATGGGATTGACTGCAACCCGAACATCCCTACCGAGGAGGTATTTACCACCCCTCACAGTCATCGCGTCAGCGGTCATGTATCGAGCACGAAACCGCTCTTCCATCAGGGCACGCTCATTGACGACATCCGCGTGACCTTCGAGGGTGGTCGGATCATCGAGTCCCATGCGGGCAAGGGCGAAGACGCGCTGCGCCGTATTCTGGAGACCGATGATGGCGCCGCTCGTCTGGGCGAGGTCGCTCTCGTGCCGCACGCGTCGCCGATTTCTGATACGGGCATCCTCTTCCGCAACACGTTGTTCGATGAAAACGCATCCAGCCATATCGCGCTTGGGCAGGCTTACACGAAATGCCTGTTCGATACCGAAGGCGCGAGCCCGGACGACCTGGCATCACGCGGGGCTAATATGAGCATGATCCATATCGACTGGATGATCGGCTCGGACAAAATCGATCTCGATGGCCTCCATGAAGACGGGACGGCTACGCCTCTGATGCGCAGGGGAGAATGGGTATGACATTACGCTTCAAACCTCGGGCGGCATTGGCGTTCATCGCACCGGCACTGACATTGGCGCTCGCCTACAGCGGCCCCGCACGGGCGCAGAGCGTTGTTCCGCAGAATGAACTGCCCCATCAGAATGCCCCTGCGCAGCAGGGCAGCATCTCCCCGGCCATGCGCCAGGACATCGAGGCGGGATTACGCTATCCCCTGCCGACAGACTTCATGCCACGTGCTGCTCAGGCGCTCCAGGCTCTGCAGGCAGCCAATATTCGCCCGCCCGATTCCACCCGCCTCTCTCTACAGGAAACAATCCGCCAGATCGGCGGCCTTCCAGGCGTAGCATCCATACTGAGTGCACATGGCTTCACGCCGGAAAGCTTCACGATGGGTATGACCGCTTTCGGGATGACAGTAGCTGCGACAAACGGGCAGTCGCTCCCGGCGGGCCTCCCGGCGCCAAACCCGGCAAATGTCGCGCTCTTTCATGCGCATCCTGACCAGGTGACAGCCCTGATGCAAGCCATGGGCGCCCCTCCCGGTCAGAGCGGCACATCACCTGCCGCCAACGGTACTGGATATGGTCAGGAATAGCTAAGGAAGCGAGGAAACCCATGAAAGAATTCGTTCTGGCCCCCTCCACGCTCCCTGAGATCGATATTGTGGATCTGGCCCAATCGGGCCAGATTCTCCGGGCTGAGCAGACGACCCCGCCGGGAGGAATTCCGGCTTTCCTTACACGGGACGATTGGAGCAGGATCGTACACCGGCACGCTACGCCCGATAGCGATGAAAATGCGCTGCTCGCTGCCGTCGAGCGCGCAATCCACCGCCTGCTCGACCACGCCGCCACGACACTCGCTGCACGCCCCGCAGGCCTCGTGAGTGCAACGCTGACTGTCGAAACCGATCTGTTCGATGCGCGAGGCGAGACGTTTCTCAGTTTTGTACGGGCTAAGGGTCACCCGGTTGCCTGCGTTGTAATCGGCACGCGCCCCTTCCCACCGGTCCCACTAAACGACACTCCACCCCAGGTTGGATGACTGACCTGCCAAGAGAGGGACGCGCCCCCTCATGGCGGCCTTCATTCTTTGCAATCACCCCTCCCCGGGCAAACTCGTCACACGTGTCTCCGAAGGCTGCTCATCACCTTCCTCCGCCCGGGTTGAGGCGTTCTTCGCGACGATGAAGGCCTGATAGGCGACCGCGACATCGATCGCCACCTCGCGCTCAGCGGCCCGCGCCGTGTCGATGGCATGGCGTGCCTCGGGCAGCCAGTTCATGAATCCCTCGACTGCGCTGTCGCCATCATTCGAGTCGAGAATGGCGCGCTCGGCGCTGACGATGCTTGCCTCCGCGCTCCGTCGGGCTGCACGAACGCCGGTCTCGCGCCGCAACACGGCTGTCAGCGCCTGGGCACGATCGAGCATTTCGCGACGTCGCTGTTGCCGGGAATTCTTTCTGAGTCGCAAGGCACATACTCTTGGTTATCAGCCCGCTGTCGCCCGTTTCCGGATTTCGGCAGTACCTGGTTTGAGGGGCGCATTCCTGAAATCGAAGAATGATCCTTCACACGACGCCTTCCTGTGTATTGAAGCCTTCGCGAAAGAAAATACAACCTGAACGAGTATAGACCCGGCCGTGAACAGGCTCCGTGGGAGCGGCCTTTGTTCGTCTCGTTAATATACGTGAAATTAAGCGTTTCTAAAATCCAAATATTCCGGCATTTCGTCGTGATTACCTGGCGATTACTAGCATTCATCACCATAGGACAAGCCGGGACTTTACAGAAAAATCGTAACCCTCAAGCGTTAAAAACTCGTTACGGAACAGCTGAAAAGTTTTGGCACAAGAAAAGTATTTTGCTTGCGAGCAGCAACCTTAGGTAGTACCACACCAACATCAACCCTGGAGATTGATGAAATGCGGCTCCTTCTTGTGGAAAGTGACAAGGCGAACGCCAACGCACTGATCAAAACGCTCAAACAGAGCGGCATTACTGTCGATCATGCCCAAACCGGGCACGAAGCGATCGATATGCTGCGTCATTACGACTATGATCTCGCCATGACGGAACTGCAGCTCGAAGATCTTGAGGGCTACGAGGTCATCCGTCGGGCCAGGAAAATACAAATACAGACGCCGATTATTGTCGTAAGCGGCCTTACCAGAGCACAGGCCAAGATAAAGGCCTTTCATGCTGGTGCAGATGACTACATCACCAAGCCTTTCGACACCGAGGAGCTCGTCGCTCGACTTCAGGCGGTTGTGCGTCGTTCGCGCGGCTACAGCACCGCTATTATGACGGTCGGCCCGCTCTCCATCGATCTGAATGCCAAGGCTGCCTCAGTGGATGGCCATCCTCTGCAACTCACGGGCAAGGAATACGCCATTCTCGAACTGCTTGTGTTGAGGCGTGGGAATGTCCTCACCAAGGATGCATTCCTGAATCATCTCTATGGCGGCATCGACGAACCGGAGATGAAGATCATCGATGTCTTCATTTGCAAGCTCCGCCGGAAACTGCAGCAATTCGGCGCGGGCAGCCTCATCGGCACCGTATGGGGCCGTGGTTACGTGCTGCGCGACGAGACGCGCGTTACCGAACCCGCACGCGGCGCGCCTGCGGGCACAACAGACCACCTGCACACCCTGCTTCAGCCCTCAGTCTGAAGGAACCAAATGGTTCATCGGCCGGGCATTGCCCGCGCCGTACGGGGGGGCCTCCCGAATAGCCCGCCTCACATAGCGTCTGCTTCGGGCCACGGCTGTGTCCATTGGCTCACCCTGCGCCAGACAGGTTGCGATGGCGGTCGAAAGTGTGCACCCGGTGCCATGCGTATGAAGGGACTCGATCCGCTGGTCGTCGAATCGTATCTCCTGCCCTTCCGAAACAAGAACATCCACGAGGACGTTGCCCGGCAGGTGCCCCCCTTTCGCTAGGAGATGAGGGATGGCACAGCTCTTGGCGAGCGCTCGGGCGGCGCGTAGCATATCAGACAAGCCTTCGATCCGCTCACCACTGAGAACCTCCAGTTCAGGGAGGTTGGGGGTAAGCAGGGTGCATCGGCCATAGAGCTTGCGGAATATACGCTCGCCTTCCTGTGTCATGAGCCGGGCACCGCTGGTGGCGATCATGACCGGATCAATGACACAGGGAATCTCCGGATAGCGTAGAAGCGTATCATGCACGGCCTCCATGATCCCTGCATTGCCCAGCATCCCCAGCTTGATGACATCGGCGCCAAGATCATCGAGCACCATACGCATCTGCTCAGCCACGATGTCCGGCTTCAGGCAGGCGATCGCGGAGACGCCTTGCGTATTCTGAGCGGTGACCGCCGTGATGGCTGTCATCGCAAAGCCACCGAAGGCGCTGACCGTCTTGATATCCGCCTGGATACCAGCGCCTCCGCCAGAATCACTCCCGGCAACGATCAGCACCCGCCCTTTCATCAGCCTGCTACTGCCTTCTGGACGGCCTCACAAATGGACGAAACGACCTCCTCGACGAGGGACTGGTCTTCGGCCTCGGCCATCACCCGGATGAGGGGCTCTGTTCCACTCTTGCGCAGTACCAGTCGGCCCTTATTGCCCAGCTTCTCCTCTGCCCGCTGACGCGCCTCGGCGAGGGAAGTTGTCTCAAGCGGGTTCCCGCCCGCGTAGCGCACATTTCGCAGCAATTGAGGGAAGGGCGAGAAAACGCGCAGGATTTCACTGGCGGGCCGGCCTTCCTCAACCAGAACAGCGAGAACCTGAAGCGCAGCGATCAGCCCGTCACCTGTCGTGGCAAAATCGGACAGGATCATGTGCCCCGATTGCTCGCCACCAAGTTTGATACCCTGCTCGCGCATGCGCTCGACAACATAGCGGTCGCCGACAGCCGTTCGGTGCAGGGTAATGCCGTGCTCGCGTAATTTCTTCTCGAGGCCCAGATTCGACATAATCGTCGCCACGGCTTCACTGCTGCCAAGTCGGTTATTCTTGTGCAGAAAAAGCGTGATCAGGCCAAGAATCTGGTCGCCATCGACAATCTCACCCTGCTCATCGACGATGATGACGCGATCCGCATCGCCATCCAGCGCAATGCCAAGATGCGCCTTGTGTGCCACCACGGCTTCACGCAGCGTCGCCGGATGGGTTGAGCCACAATTCGCATTGATGTTGACGCCGTTGGGCTCGCAGCCGATCTTGATGACATCGGCGCCCAGTTCCCACAATGCCGTCGGCGCAACGCGATAGGCTGCGCCATTGGCACAGTCGAGGACGATGCGCAGACCATCAAGACGCGACCCCCTCGGAAAAGACGCCTTCGCCGCCTCTATATATCGTCCCGCAGCATCATTCAGGCGCGAGGCACGTCCAACCTCTTCGGGCGGCGCCATCTGCGCCGTCAGATCCTGGTCCATCATGCGCTCGATCTCGGCTTCGACTTCGTCAGACAGCTTGAACCCATCAGGTCCAAACAGCTTGATGCCATTATCCCCGAACGGGTTGTGAGAGGCCGAAATCATGACGCCGAGATCCGCACGCAAAGAGCGGGTCAGCATGGCGATGGCTGGAGTGGGCAGAGGCCCAACCAGAATGACGTCCATTCCTGCGGAGAGAAAACCCGATACCAGAGCGCTCTCGATCATATAGCCGGAGAGGCGCGTATCCTTGCCGAGTACCACCGTATGACGGTGAGATCCGCGACGAAAATGGAGCCCTGCTGCCTGCCCTAGCCGTAACGCGATGTCGACCGTCATGGGAAAACTATTGGCCTTGCCGCGGATACCGTCAGTACCGAACAATTTGCGGTCTGACTTGGCTGCTATACTCATGATCGCCCTCTTATACGCGTCGCTATGCGCGAGATAGTTTTCTTCAAGCACAGCCCGCTCAACGAAAAAAGGGGGCTTGCGCCCCCTTCTCCCCTTACCTGCCTAGTATCACCCGGCCTGCGGCGACGGGTTCAGTGCCTCAGTCCCGGCACTGGCCTCCGGCTTCACCGTAGGTACCGAAGAGCGACGATTCTCCGGGGTCGAATCATCGACCACGACGCGCTCCACCGGTTCACCGCGGATCACCTTGCCAACTTCATCACCTGAAAGCGTCTCGAACTCGAGAAGAGCATTCGCAAGACGGTGCAGATCGTCGATATGTTCGAGCAGCAGGCTATGCGCGCGCTTGTAGGCCTCGTCGACGAGTTCCTTGACCTCACGGTCGATCTCGCGGGCAGTCTGCTCGGAGACATTCTTGTTCTGCGTCACCGAGTGACCCAGGAACACCTCCTGGCCATTATCGCCATAGGCAATCATACCGAGGCGATCGCTCATCCCCCATTCGGTCACCATGCGACGGGCGAGATTCGTTGCCATCTTGATATCGCCAGACGCACCGGTGCAGACATTCTCTGCGCCGAAGATGAGCTCCTCGGCAACGCGGCCGCCCATCGCGAGAACCAGATCGGCCTTGCACTGGGCCTTGCTCTTGGAATAGCGATCGCTTTCCGGGAGGCTCATCACCATGCCGAGAGCGCGGCCACGCGGGATGATGGTCGCTTTGTGAACAGGGTCGCAACCCGGGGTCAGGATCGCGCAGATGGCATGGCCGCCCTCATGATAGGCGGTGTTACGCTTTTCGGCATCGCTCATCACCAAGGAGCGGCGTTCAGCCCCCATGAGAACCTTGTCCTTGGCGTTCTCAAATTCCAGCATGGCCACCGTGCGCTTGCCCAGACGCGCAGCAAGCAAGGCCGCCTCATTGACGAGATTGGACAGATCGGCACCCGAGAAACCTGGTGTGCCACGGGCGATGACCTTGGGGTCGACGTCAGAAGCGAGCGGCACCTTGCGCATGTGAACGCGCAGTATCTTCTCGCGTCCTGCCACGTCCGGGTTCGGCACGACAACCTGACGGTCGAAGCGACCGGGACGCAGGAGGGCGGGATCGAGCACGTCCGGGCGGTTGGTCGCGGCAATCAGGATCACGCCCTCGTTGCTCTCGAACCCGTCCATCTCCACGAGCATCTGGTTGAGGGTCTGCTCACGCTCGTCATTACCTCCACCGAGGCCCGCACCACGATGACGACCAACTGCATCGATCTCATCGATGAAGATGATGCACGGGGCCGATTTCTTACCCTGCTCGAACATGTCGCGCACACGCGATGCCCCTACGCCCACGAACATCTCGACGAAGTCGGAACCGGAGATGGTGAAGAACGGGACATTGGCTTCGCCTGCGATGGCGCGCGCAAGAAGAGTCTTGCCTGTACCCGGGGGGCCGACGAGCAGGGCACCCTTGGGGATCTTGCCACCCAGGCGCGTGAATTTCTGTGGGTCCTTGAGGAACTCGACAATTTCCTCAAGCTCTGACTTGGCCTCGTCGATGCCGGCAACATCATCGAAGGTTACGCGCCCCTGCTTCTCGGTCAGGAGGCGCGCCCGGGACTTGCCAAAGCCCATCGCCCGGCCGCTACCGGATTGCATCTGGCGGAAGAAAAGGATGCCGATCCCGAGCAGGAAGATCATGGGAAGCCAGCTTGTCACCGCACGCAGAATCGGGCTGCCATCCGCATCGAGCGGCTTGGCAACGACCTCGATCCCCTTGCTTGTCATTCTCGGCACAAGTCCGGGATCGACAGGCGCATAGGTCTCGAAAGACGTGCCGTCCTTGAGAGTGCCGGTGATATTCTGATTCTGCACCACGACCGACCGCACCTTGCCCTCATCAATATCGGTCACGAAATCCGAATAGGCGAGTTGCTGTGAGGCATGCTGATTGCCACTGGGCTGAAACGCCAGGAACAGGAGCAGCGCCAGAACGATGATGATCACCCAAAGCGCCAGGTTGCGGCCAAAATTGTTCATCACGATCTCTACTATTTCCAAACTCGAAGTCGCATACTGACTGAGGATGACCCATCAGC
The DNA here is from genome assembly GCF_037150015.1 of Asaia sp. VD9. Taxonomy (NCBI): domain Bacteria; kingdom Pseudomonadati; phylum Pseudomonadota; class Alphaproteobacteria; order Acetobacterales; family Acetobacteraceae; genus Asaia; species Asaia sp. VD9. The sequence continues at coordinate 355,513 of NZ_JBBCQM010000001.1, forward strand.
CCAGGCTGGCCATCACGAAGTGATAGCAACCCTTTATCCCGACCTAACATAAGCATTCGGCCAGACGTTCCCACCCCCTCGCGATCAAGTTTTCACTGTGTCAGCCGTTCAGATCCACAAAGAATGCTCCAGAAGACTGCTCTCGGGCTCGAAGCGCAGTTCGATTGCTCTCCAGTCAGCGTCCTTCGCCACGCCGAGTCCTGGAACAGCGATCACCTGACCCTCCCGCCAGATTGCCGGAATGCCCCGCAGGATGCGGGAGGGCAGCCCTGACGCCCGGAAAAAACGCGCCTGATCACCCAATGCCATTACATAGGCTCTCGTATGGGGGAGTGCCCCCGCGAGGGTAAACCGGCCATCCCAACGCGCGGCTCTTTCAGCTGGCACAGCGCCACCAATCGCCTGCGGCTCGCGTATGAGCAGCCAGCCTGAGCCCATCTTTCCAGCGGCGCAGAATAGTGCCCCCCCAAACGTAAACGGGACGGGAGCCGCAATCAGCCGCTCCATGACTCGGTGAGGAGGCGGGTACTCTGCCCCCGAAATCATCTGCCAGATCCGTGCGAGCAACCGCGCACAGGACGGAAGGGCGGGGAGATGCGCAAAACCCAGGGGGTCGACAGTCAGCTCGCCCAGGTGGCGCGCCCAGTCATGCGATCGAGCGTCGCGAGCCGCGCCATGGATCCGGGCTTCAAGCACTGCGTCAGCTATCTGATGTGGGGTCAGAGCAAGCCTGATTCGTACGCGCTCGAACTTTGTGTTGGCATTACTCGGGTCTTCGATCCAGTGGATGGACTGGGAACGCAGAGTCGCTCTTAGTCGCTCAGGCGGGATGCCGAGCAGAGGGCGCAAATAGCGCAGAGCCAGCGTCTCACGTGAAACCGCCATGCCTGCGAGTCCATGAGAGGTGCTGCCATGGGCGCGACGCATGACGAGCGTTTCTGCCTGATCGCCCATGTGATGCCCGATCACCAGATCGAGAATGCCCCGCTCCCGACAGGCCTGTGCAAGCATGCGGTATCGGGCATGGCGCGCGTTTTCCTGGATGCTGCGTTGGTGGTCCAGAGAAGTGAGAACCAGCATCTCAGCCGGAATATCGAGGGCGTGCAGACGCGAGAGCGTCAGTCGGGCCTCATCGCCGGAAGCCGCTCGCAATCCGTGATCGACGACTAGGGCAATGACGGCGCGACGCCATCGGCGCATCAACCAGGCAAGACCGAGACTGTCAGCCCCGCCCGAGACAGCGATGGCCATGGGAAACCGGGGGTCGTCGGGCGGAAAAGGCCCGAAACGCGCCATCAGACCGGCGAATTCCTCTTCGCCGATCGGGGGTACGCTCAGTGGCAGCTCGCACGGCCCTTGAAGCTCGTCACTGCGGCCTTGACCCTGGCGGAAGCAGACGGGAACTCACTATCGAGCTTTTCCAACGCCTGGCAGGCGGAGTTCTTGTCACCCATGGCGAGCATGGAGGCAGAGACGCCCAGTAGAGCCTCCGGCGCGCGCGGCGATTTGGGCGCGCGGTTATAGGCATCATAATAGGCGACCGCAGAGTCGCGATATTGCTTCTGCCCTGCGAGGGATTGCGCGAGCAGGAACTGGGACTCGAGCTTGCCATTGGGCGTCTTGGCGAGCTTGAGCGCCTGGGCGGCATTGCTCTGCGCGGTCGCGTAGTCATGGCTTTTCAGGGCGGCCTGGCCGCTCTTGAGCAATTCAAGCGCAGTGGTCGGCTTTTCGACGGGTGCCACTGCCGGGGCGCTCGGCGCACCGGAATCGCTCGAAGAAGGCATAGCGGCTGAAGCGCCCGCCCCACCGCCACCGCCATTCTGAGCAGCGAACTGCATATCCCCGATCTGCTTGGTCAGGGTGGCGTTCTGGGTCTGCACCTGGTTGGTCAACTGGTCCAGTTCACCCCGCATCTCGCGGTTCTCGTTTTCCAGTGTGGAAACACGCTGCAGAAGCTGGGAGACGAGATCGCTGTTTCCCGCGCTCACTGCCGGAGCCGCAGCCCCCCCGGATGAGGACACCGCCCCTGCACTCGCCTGGACCTGCTGCAATTGCTGGCTGAGCTGCTGGATCTGATTCTGAAGCGCAATACCCTCGCGGCTCGTCACCTGAGCCTCGGCACTGCCAGCAGCAAGCACACTCACGAGCGCAGCAGAAGAGAGAATGAAGAAGCGGGAAACTCGGGCACCGCGCATGGCGCATCCTTCAGTCAGATCATGGGTGCGGGCACCATGCCACGCAGTTTGAAAGCCACCATAAAGCAAAACCGGCTGACGCATAAGCGCCAGCCGGTTTCAAAAGCCTGTATCGCTGCCTGATTACCGCAGGGTTGCGGTCGGCAGGAGAAGACGTATACGCGACCGGAGCCGGATCACGCCTCCCTCAGCGTCGAGAACCGATTACTTGACCGAGGTGATCGCGTTACGGTTCTGGGCCCATGCCTGCTCGTCGTCACCATCGGCCGTCGGACGATCCTTACCATAGGAGATCGTCGTGATGCGCGAAGGAGCAACACCCTTGGCGACAAGATAGTCGCGAGCGGCGTTTGCACGACGCTGGCCGAGAGCGATGTTGTACTCTTCCGTGCCGCGGTCATCGCAGTTGCCAGCGATTTCGACGCTGACCTGCGGGTAGCGGGCGAGCCATGCTGCCTGCTTGTCCAGGGTCGCCTGGGCATCGCTCGAAAGCGTGTTACGGTTCAGGTCGAAGAAGACGCGATCGCCGACATTGGCGACCAGATCGGCTTCGCTACCGGGCGCAGCGCCGGTTTCCTGAGCCGTTGCGCCTGCACCGGTCGATGCACCCTTGTTTGATTCATCCGAGCATGCAGCCAGAACGACTGCGAGGCCAAGCGCACCGAGAAGCTTGAAATTCATTTTTGCCAACCCTGAATATAGTCCCCATCCGGGACCAGGAAGCGTGACGACAACTAATTACGAAGGTCGGAGTTCCCGTTTTGCTTGCTGGTTACCATAACCATTGGGCCTTACCGATCCCGACGACCAAGATCGGCCATACTCACTCCCGCGAAGCGCGGTCAAGCGAGATGACTACCATCGCGCGCCAAGTCGCGTGGATTTCATTAGAAATTCAGAATTAGTGTCTCCAACGCCACAGAAAGCGGCGCCAGAGACACGGTATTCAGCCCTGAAGCGGCGACCAGGCCGGATCCGAAGCGCCCGTATCGGTGCGGATGGGACGCTCATGGAATCCGGTGATATCGATCGTCCCGATTCCGCTCGAGAATCCGGCGCCGCCCGCCCCGGCCGCCGACTGGCGGCAGAAGGCAATGACACGACCATTGGGGCAGAAGGTGGGACTCTCGACGGTGAAGCCCTCAGTGAGAATGCGCTCACCCGTTCCATCCGGCCCCATCACACCCAGGGAGAAACGGCCATTGGCGATCCGCGTGAAGGCGATCAGGTCGCCACGCGGAGACCAGACCGGTGACCCGTACGTACCATGGCCATAGGAGATACGACGCGCACCACCGCCAGAGGCGCTCATGATGTAGAGCTGCGGCGAACCGCCACGATCGGAGTTGAACACGATCTGACTGCCGTCAGGGCTGAAGCACGGACTGGTATCGATCGCACCCGAGTTGGTGATCTGGCGCTTCGAGCCGGAACCGAGATCGACGACATAGATGTCCGACCCGCCGCCGCGCGTGGCAGAAAGTACCACCTGGCTGCCATTGGGAGCAAAGCGCGGTGCGAAAGAGATGCCCTCGAATTCGCCCAGCATGCGCTGGCTGCCTGAGCCAAGATCGAATGTGTAAACGCGCGGTCGATTATTGGCATACGACATGAATGCGATCTGATCACGCACCGGGTTGAAGCGCGGCGTCAGGGTCAGCCACTGGCCGGAAGTCAGCACATGGCTATTCGCGCCGTCCTGATCCATCACGGCAAGACGGGTGATCTGGTGATGGCGCGGGCCGGTGCGAGCAATATAGGCGATGCGGGTGTCGAAATAGCCCTTCTCGCCCAGCATGCGCTCGTAAATCACGTCAGCGATGGTGTGGGCGATGCGGCGCCAGTTCCCGGCGGAGGCCGTGTAGGCGGTACCCTGGATCTGCTCGCCCGTCAGTACGTTCCACAGGCGCATTTCCACCCGCGTGCTGCTCGATCCCGCGGCGCTGCCCGTCACAGCCGCACGCGCGCCTTGCGCCTTGAGCGCGGCGAAGTCCGGTGTTCCGCCCGAACCCGGAAGAACGGTGAAAAGACCCGTGCTGTCCAGATCGGAAGAGATCACACTCGTAATCTGCTCACCAAGCCCGGGACCAAAAGAAGGGATCGAAATGGGGATCGGTGCGGTGCGGGCCTGATCGACCGTGATCTCCGCTTCACCCGGCGCGCTTGCCGCCTGAGCGAAAGCCCCGATCGGGGTTGCCAGTAATCCGCCAGCGGCAATCGATGCCCCGAGCACAGAGCGGCGCGAGAACAGGGTGGAGAGGCTCTGGGCCTGCTCATCGGTCAGCAGGGGCATATCGGTACGGGACGTATCGCGTGACATGAATTCGAGTCTCTTGCGCTCTGGAAGGAACATGATCGGGAAAACCTCAGGGTCGGAACACGAATTTGAGTTCGTGCGTCTTGCCCAAAAGGTTTGACGGTATCGGGAGTTTCGAGCAGGTCGGGCTCAACACGGCATCGCGTGCGCGCTCGGCCAGCGCCCGATAAGACGGGTCGGCAGCTGCCTTCGCCTGGGTATCGGGTGCAAAACGCGCCATCCTTGCCTCTCCGGTCGCATCGATCGTGACGATCAGATGCGCGCTAAATGAGGCATAATTACGCGCTTCGGTATCCTCGGAATAGCAGCGCCGCACGGAGCCCCCGATCGCCTTCTGCTCGGCCGAGCTGAGAGCGTTGGTGATGTCGCCATTGGGCGCCCCTCCCCCATTTGGCGCGCCACCCTGCTGCGGATTCGCGCGGGCTTTCGGCGGATGGGTCTGCTTCTGATCGGCGCGCATGGCATCGAGCGTCGCCAGCAGCGAATGCGAGTCGGCCTGGGTCTTCTTCGCCGCATTGGGCTGCGTGATGTGCGAGAAGGTCGGCGTCTCCGGCAGTTTGTCGACAGGCTGCGTCTGGGGCGACGGCGGCGCTACCTGCTTGGACGCGGACGGCGGTGACGGCTTGGGGGGCGAGGCCTTGATGGGCTCTGCCGAGTCGTCGACCATTTTCTCCGGTGTCTTCACGTCAGGCAAAGGCGGCGTCTTGCTTTCCGCCGGCGGCGGAATAGGCGGCGGCGGCGGCGCAGGCGGCGGCGGTTCTTCCACGGGTTGAGGCGTGGGCGGCGTCGGGGCTGGCGGCGCATCGGTGGGGGTCGGGGCGGGCGCAGGCGCAGGCTTTGGCGCAGGCGTATCCGCCTTGTGCGGGGTTGCCGGCGGACCGGAATCCTCAAATGCCATTTCGACGGGCGGGGGCTCGGGGGGCTCGGGCGGCTTGCTCATGGGCAGGCGCACAAGCAGAAAGCCGATGAACAGCGCATGCGCTGCAACCGACGCTCCCAACGCGTAGCGGAAGCGCCGGACATCGGACCGACGGGGACGCAGCAAGGCTGCTTCTCCTCTGGTTACTGGCCCGCGGCGGGCTGCTGGGCCAGCAGCGCCACGTGCGTGAAGCCACCCGAGGTAATCTTCCCCATGATGTCCATCACCTGTCCGTAATTGATATGAGCATCAGCGCGGACGAAAATGCGATGCTCCTTGTCATTCTGGGCGGCCTGCTGCAATTGGGCGACAAGCTGATCGGCCGAGACCGGGTCCTCACCCAGATAGATACCGCCATCGGCCTTGATCGACACCGTGATCGGCTTCGTATCGGCATTGAGCGGGCTAGCATCGGTTTTGGGAAGATCGACATTGACGCCGCTCGTCATCATGGGCGCCGTCACCATGAAGATGATCAGCAGCACAAGCATGACGTCCACCAGCGGAGTCACGTTGATCTCCGACGCCGGGCGTCGCCTGCGGCCGCGTGCGGGGCCGCCCCCTGCAGACATGCCCATGGCGCTTAGCTCCGCTCTTCCGACTGGCGCGACAGGATCGCGGCAAATTCAGTGCCGAAAGCATCCATGCGCTCGGCGAAATGATCGAGCGCAGAGCTGGTCACGTTATAGGCCACATAAGCGGGAATAGCGGTAACAAGACCGATCGCCGTCGCGAACAGCGCCTCGGAGATACCCGGCGCCACGACAGCGAGATTGGTGTTGTGCATGGCCGCGATCGAGCCAAAGGCATGCATGATACCCCAGACCGTCCCGAACAGGCCAACGAAGGGTGCAACCGGGCCGATGGTCGCCAGCGCCACGACGCGGCGGCTCAGGCGGTCCATTTCACGCGCAACAGTGATGTTGATGGCACGATCCACACGGTCGCGCACGCCCCCACGGGCGAGATCGATGCCGGTGATGCGCGCCGAGCGGCGCCATTCGCCCATGGCTGCGCCAAAAACGGCTGCCATGGGGTGGAGCGGTTTGGCACCATCGGAATCGTAAAGATCCTCCAGACTGCCACCGGACCAGAAACGATCCTCGAATTCTGTCGCCTCGCGATTGACGCGACGGATCAGGATGATCTTCTCGATGATCACGGCCCAGACGAAGGCGCTACACAAGATCAGCCCCACCATGACCAGCTGCACCACGATGGATGCATGCAGGAACAAGTCCAACGGTGACAACCCTGAAGCGGCGGCCCCTAGGTCAGCCGCATTTACCGCTCGATCCAAAAAAACCTCCTGAGGCTTCGTTCTGCGACACGCCTATACAGTGCATGCGTCATACGCGCCTATCCCGAATCGTCACGCATCATCACATGCCGCCTGTCCTCAGGTCGGGCTCGACAATGCCTCCAAGGATGCACGCCATCGCGGCGGAATTCGGGCAGGTCGCCCGGAATTCTGCATGATGCATGCCAGCTCGACTGTCAGCGTGGCGGCATGCATGTCGCCACACGTCACGATCTGGCGCAACTGGCAACGTGCGGAACCCACCGAATCGATCGTGGTCGTGATCTCGGCCCAGTCATCGAGACGCAGGGGACGATGATACTCGATGGCAAGTTTCGTTACGACGAAGACGAGCCCGGTCTCTTCCTGGAGCACGGAGACGGGGGTTCCGGCCATGCGCAGGGCCTCGGTACGTGCGCGCTCGGCAAGCGCGAGATAGCGCGCATGATAGACAATACCGCCTGCATCCGTATCCTCGTAATAGATACGGTAGCCGATCTTATGGGCTTTCATCATTCTCTCTCAACAGGTCGAACTGGTTGGAACGGGCCGAATCAGGAGCACTCAGACCCAGATGCGTCCAGCCGCGCTCTCCCAGCATCCGCCCGCGCGACGTGCGGAGCACCAGACCTTCCTGGATCAGATAGGGCTCGATCACATCTTCGAGCGTATCCCGCGCTTCGGCCAGCGCTGCGGCAAGCGTCTCGACCCCCACGGGTCCACCATGGTGATGCTCGGCGATACGCATCAGATAGCGCCTGTCCATTGCATCAAGCCCGACCGAATCGACCTCCAGACGGTTCAAGGCCGCATCAGCCATCACACGGGTGATGGCCCGGTCGCGCGGCGCGCCAACGGCAGCGAAATCGCGCACCCGACGCAGGAGCCGACCGGCGATACGCGGTGTTCCGCGAGACCGGCGCGCAATTTCCTCAGCGCCATCCTCGGTCAGGTTCATGCCAAGCTTGGCCGCGCCCCGCGAGACGATCAGCCGCAACTCCTCGGCGGTATAGAAAACTAGGCGTAACGGTATCCCGAAGCGGTCTCGGAGGGGCGTGGCAAGCAACCCGGCGCGCGTCGTGGCGGCGACCAGTGTGAACGGGGCGAGGTCGATACGCACCGAGCGCGCTGCGGGGCCCTCACCGATGATCAGATCGAGCTGGAAATCCTCCATCGCGGGATAGAGCACTTCCTCAATGGCAGGCTGCAGACGGTGGATCTCATCGATGAACAGGACATCATTGGGCTGCAGATTGGTGAGGATGGCTGCGAGGTCACCCGCACGCTGGATAACAGGCCCCGATGTCGCGCGAAACCCGACACCGAGCTCACGCGCCACGATCTGGGCAAGCGTCGTCTTTCCCAGCCCCGGCGGACCGTGGAGCAGGACATGATCCAGCGCCTCGCCGCGGCTACGCGCCGCCTGGATGAACACGGAGAGGTTCTCGCAACTTGCGCGCTGTCCCGTGAAATCATCCAGTGTCTGGGGACGTAACCCGTGGTCGTTATCCTCGATGCGACGCTCCGGCGTCAGCGGGCCTCTGTCAGTCTCGCTCATGATCGCATTCCGCCTTCGCTGCTATCCAACCCTCTATCCTGACCTCTGCCTCGCCCTATGGCCCGCTCTCTGGCCCGCCACCCGACGTGACACCCACGTTCCGCCGGGATCATCGCGCCAGATCCCGCAGGGCAAGGCGGATGATCTTGTCGAGCGTCGCGCCTTCATGCTCGGCCAGAATTCGGCTGAGCACAGGAAAGGCCTCAACACGACGAAAGCCGAGCCCGGCCAGCGCCTGGAGGGCATCCGCCTCAACAGAGCCCGCCGCGTTGCTGGCACTGCGCCCGATCGGCGTGGCGCCGCTGGCCGGCATCTTGCCCACCTTACTCTTGAGCTCGGTCACAATGCGCTCGGCCAGGCGTGCGCCCACACCCGCAGCGCGCGTCAACGCCGCCTTGTCTCCTGCGCTGATCGACAGAACGAGATCACCCGGTGTTGCGACGGAGAGTATGGCGAGCGCCACCTTGGCGCCTACGCCCTGAACCGTGGTCAGGAGGCGAAACCACTCCTGCTCGTCGGCGGTCAGAAAACCGTAGAGCTGGATCGCATCTTCACGCACCACGGTCTCGATCAGCAACCGGGTCTTCTCCGGGGCGGCCGGAAGATTGGTGAGGGTGCGTGTCGAGGCAGAAACGAGATAACCGACACCATTCACATCCAGAATGCAGCGATCCGCTTCCGTGCTCACCACGATGCCCGTCAATAATCCGATCATGATTTGTTCCCCATACTCGTCTCACCTGCCCCGAAGGTCACTCTGCCAGACATACCGCCTCCCGTCACTCAGGGGGATGACACCGGCGTTCCTGTCAGGCCATACGCCTGCCGGAAGACACCTGCCGTGCCGTTTCCCGATGATGGGCATGGCAGATCGCCACCGCCAGGGCATCTGACGCATCGGCCTTGTGAATGATCGCTCCGGGCAGAAGGCGCTTGACCATCATGGTGACCTGCTCCTTCGTGGCGGACCCGGTACCAACCACCGATTTCTTGACCATCATGGCCCCGTATTCAGCCACGGGCAGGCCTTCATAGGCGGGCGTCAGCAGGGCCACGCCGCGCGCATAGCCCAGCTTCAGAGTCGAAGCGCCGTTGCGATTGACATAGGTCTCTTCCACGGCGGCCTCGGCGGGCTGGTAATCGCGTATCAGCTTTTGCAGCGCCCCGTGCAACTCGCACAAGCGCAGGGGGACGGATTCCGCCCCATCGGTCGCGATCACGCCGGAGGCAACATGCTGAAGCCTGTTGCCCTCCACATCGATCAGACCCCAGCCCATGAAGCGCAGACCGGGGTCAATCCCGAGAAGTCGGATCAAGCAGCCAGTGCCTGGGCGACGTCGTCGGGGATATCAAAATTGGCATAAACGGCCTGGATGTCGTCGTTGTCTTCCAGAACGTCGATCAGCTTCAGCACCGAGCGTGCTTTTTCCTCATCCAGCGTCACAGTGTTCTCGGGGCGCCAGTCGAGCTTCGCCGAGCTCGGCTCACCGAAACGCGCCTCGAGGGCGTCACGCACCGCGAAGAGGTTCTCCATTGCGCAGGTGATCTCATGCCCGTCCTGGGTGAGTTCGGCATTGTCGGCGCCGGCCTCGATCGCCGCATCGAGCATATCTTCTTCCGATGCTGCAGCCACCGGGTAGGTGACTACGCCCAGACGCTGGAACATGAACGAGACCGAGTTGCTTTCACCCATTGACCCGCCATGCTTCGAGAAGGCCGCGCGGACCTCGCTGGCCGTACGATTGCGGTTGTCGGTCAGTCCTTCGACGATGACAGCGACGCCAGCAGGACCGTAGCCCTCGTAGCGGACCTCGACATAATCCTCGCCACCACCAGCGCCGCTGGCCTTCTTGATGGCGCGCTCGACATTATCCTTGGGCATGTTCGCCTCACGCGCTGCGATCATGGCGGCACGCAGGCGAGGATTGGAGGACGGGTCAGGCAGGCCGGAACGCGCCGCAACCGTGATTTCACGCAGGATCTTCGCAAACTGCTTGGCGCGCTTGGCGTCCTGCGCACCTTTGCGGTGCATGATGTTCTTGAATTGCGAATGACCGGCCATCAGAGCCTCCTCAACCTTGGGTGTCTCAGGCCAGACGGCCGTGACAATGTTTGAATTTCTTGCCCGATCCACAGGGGCAAGGGGCGTTGCGCGGTGTCTCCTGCGCGTAACCGCCCTCGATTTCCGGCGCATTCATGCCAGCGCCCGGTGACTGGAAGAGTGCCGAAGGCTGCATGCCCACCTGACGGGGCTCGAGTCCTGCCGCGGAACCCTCGTCATTTGGCGCAAAAACCTGCTGCCCCTCGGTCCCCGGGAAAGGATCGGCCTGCTGCACCACCTCGATACGGGACATGGTGGTCGTCACGCGCAGACGCATGTCGTCGAGCATCGCCGTGAAAAGCTGGAAAGCCTCGTGCTTGTATTCGTTCAGCGGATCACGCTGGCCATAGGCGCGCAGACCGATTCCCTGACGCAGCTGGTCTAGCGCATGAAGGTGCTCCTTCCAGACGGCGTCGAACGAGGTGAGAAGAACCTGCTTCTCGATATGGCGCATGATGGTCGGACCGATATTGGCGGAACGCGCAGCCTGGGCCTGGGCCGCGGCCTCCTCCACGCGCTGGATCACGAGGGCGGCGTCCATGCCGTCTTCCCTCGCCCAGTCGCTGATCGGCAGGTCGAGATTCAGGAGAGAAAGCAGATCAGCCTGAAGCGCCTCGCTCTCCCACTGCTCGGCAAAGGCCTTCTCGGGGATACGCGCATGAACGGCTTCCTCGATGCCCTGCTCGCGCAGTTCCTGGATGATGCCCGACACATCTTCCATCGCCATGTATTCCCGGCGCTGGGCGTAAACCTCCTTGCGCTGGTCATTCATGACGTCGTCATATTTGAGGACGTTCTTGCGCATGTCGAAATTGCGCGCCTCGACCTTCTTCTGCGCACGCTCGAGCGCCTTGTTCAGCCAGGGATGAACGATGGCCTCGCCTTCCTTCATTCCGAGCTTGGTCCAGAACGCGCCCATGCGCTCGCCGCCATAGATGCGCATCAGATCGTCTTCAAGCGACAGGAAGAAGCGCGAGGCACCCGGGTCGCCCTGTCGACCCGAACGGCCACGAAGCTGATTATCGATACGGCGGCTCTCATGGCGCTCCGTACCGATCACATACAGGCCACCGAGCTCCTTGACCGTGCCATGGTTGACCGCGATCTCCTCGCGCAGGCGCAGGATCTCGGCCTCATGCGCGGCCTCGTCCTCGATCTTCTCCAGGCTCTGGCGGATCAGCATGTCCAGATTGCCGCCCAGCTTGATGTCCGTTCCACGACCCGCCATGTTGGTGGCAATGGTGATAGCGCCAGGGGCACCGGCCTGCGCCACGATCTGGGATTCCATTTCATGAAACCGCGCATTCAGCACGGAATGCGGAATGCTCTTCGAGCTGAGCAGATTGGACAGATGCTCGCTCTTCTCGATCGAGGTCGTCCCGACCAGAACCGGCTGGCCCGACTTGGAGACTTCCTGAATCAGATTGGCGACGGCTTCGAATTTCTCGCGCGCCGTGATGTACACCTCGTCATCCGTATCCTTGCGCGCGACAGGGAGATTCGTTGGAATCTCGACCACTTCGAGCTTGTAGATCTCGGCAAACTCGTCCGCCTCGGTCATGGCGGTGCCAGTCATACCCGAGAGCTTGGGATAGAGACGGAAATAGTTCTGGAAGGTGATCGAGGCGAGAGTCTGGTTTTCCGGCTGGATCTCGACGTGTTCTTTCGCTTCAAGGGCCTGATGCAGGCCGTCGGAGTAGCGACGCCCATCCATCATGCGCCCGGTGAACTCGTCGATGATGATCACCTTGCCGCCACGCACGATATATTCGACATCGCGAGCGAAAAGCGTATGGGCGCGCAGGGATTGCTGCACATGATGCATGACGGCGATATTATGCACGTCATAGAGTCCGCCTTCATTCAGGACACCTGCCTCACGCAGCATCTCCTCCACAAGATCGGAACCCTGCTCGGTCAGGATGACCGAACGCAGCTTCTCGTCCTTTTCGAAAGCCTCGGAGTGCTTGACGAGCTGGACCACGACATCATCGACGCCGCGATAGAGCTCGGAACTGTCATCTGCAGGACCGGAGATGATCAGGGGCGTGCGCGCCTCGTCGATCAGGATCGAGTCCACCTCGTCCACGATGGCATGATAGAACGGACGCTGGACCATTTCCTCCAGCGTGTACTTCATGTTGTCACGCAGGTAATCGAAGCCGAATTCGTTATTGGTGCCATAGGTGATGTCAGAGCCATAGGCAGCACGCCGCTCGTCATCGGACAGGTTGGGCACGATCACGCCGGTGGTGAGGCCGAGGAAGCTGTAGAGCTTGCTCATTTCCTCGGCATCGCGCCGGGCGAGATAATCGTTGACCGTCACCACATGCACGCCCTTGCCGGCCAGCGCGCTTAGATAGACCGCCAGTGTGGCGACCAGGGTCTTGCCCTCACCCGTACGCATTTCAGCAATACGACCGGAATGAAGCACCATGCCGCCCACGAGCTGAACGTCGAAGTGGCGCATGCCCAGAACGCGGCGCGAGGCTTCGCGACACACGGCAAAGGCCTCGGGCATGATCTTGTCGAGGCTTTCCCCTGCTGCGATACGGCCCTGGAATTCTGCGGTCTTGGCACGCAGCGCCTCGTCGTCGAGCGCCTTTACGGCTGGCTCGAGCGCGTTGATTTCCGGCAGGCGCTTCTGATAGCCCTTCAGCGAGCGATCATTGGCGGTGCCGAATACGGCGCGGGCGATACGAGCGAACATGACTGTCCTTCTGACGATCTGGTCCGTCTGAGACGAACCGCGAACTTGAGAGGCGGATGATCCCTCCCGCCGGGACCGGAAGAGGCCTGTGCACCAGGCACGGACCGTCAGACTGGGCGGGGGCGCAGCGCGCCCGCCGGGGCAGGTTCGGGATCGTCCACGCGGGAAAGGAGATAAGGCGCGCCCTTGCCTTGGTCAACCGAGCAGCGCAACGATCGGACGGCCCAGAGACGGGCTGGAGCACGATTTCTTCATGAAGAGTGGCATCAAAACCGGGAATACGGCGCCAACCGGCCTTGCCGAGGCGTCACGCCTGCGCCATGCTGACACTAGTTCCACGAGTTTTTCGAGGTTATTTCTCCATGCGGCTTACCCGCCCGGCTCTTTTCTGCGCCGCCCTCATTTCCGGCACGACTCTGGTGGCTCCGGCCTTCGCGGCTCCCGCCCCCGCTGCCCCGGCAAGTGCGGCTCCGGCCGCTGCTGCGGCTGCGCCTGCCGACGCCAACCCGCTGATCGCCTCGGTCAACGGCCAGAAGATCTATCTGGATGACGTCAAGAAGGCCGCCGCCGGTCTGCCGCCGCAGGCACGCCAGCTGCCGCCCAACACGCTGGTCAACATCCTGCTGAACCAGATCGTCAGCCAGAAGGCGATCCAGATCGACGCACTGAAGGAAGGTCTCGACAAGAAGCCTGACGTCAAGGCGCAGATGCAGGATGCCGCGGATAACGCGCTGCAGAATGCCTATCTGCAGGAGAAGGTCGCACCGATGGTGACCGAGGACGCCATCAAGCAGGCTTATCAGGCGAACTACGCTTCCAAGAAAGGCGAGCAGGAAATCCATGCCCGTCACATTCTGGTTGCCGATGAAGCGACTGCGAAGGACGTGATCAAGCAGCTCGACAAGGGTGCGAAGTTCGAAGATCTGGCCAAGAAGCTCTCGACCGACAAGGGATCGGGCGCCAGCGGTGGCGATCTGGGTTGGTTCAAGAAGGACGACATGCTGCCGGAATTCTCGAAGGCCGCTTTCGCCATGAAGCCGAACACGATCAGCCAGACCCCGGTGAAGACCCAGTATGGCTGGCATGTGATCCAGGTCCTCGCCTCGCGTGAAGCCCCCGTTCCGCCGCTCGATCAGGTGCATGACGAGATCCGCCAGCAGCTGATCCGTGACAATGTGCGCAAGATCGTCGAGGCCGCTCAGGCCAAGGTCAAGATCGTACGCTACGACGCCCAGGGCAAGCCGATCAGCGATGTCCCGGCAGCTGCTCCCGCCAAGAAGTAAAGTCTGTCGAAAAGTGAGGTATTCACTCTCACTTTTCACTCACGCGGCCAGTCTTTTCACCTGATTTCCGGGTGAAGGGCTGGACCTGAGGCGCAAGCCGTGCATCCTCCTTCCGACGTTTACCGTTCGGAGACAGATCATGGCCAAAGCCCTCCCCCGCTCCCCCCTCGCCCAGCCTTTGCCGCGCCTCGAGCCGGTAGCAGGTGTGCGGCTTGGCGCTGTCGCCGCCCAGATCCGCTACAAGGATCGCCCCGATCTCATGATGATGGAATTCGTGCCCGGCACGACGGCGGCTGGCGTGTTCACGCGCAGCAAATGCCCCGGCGCGCCTATTGACTGGAGCCGCGCCGCTTTGGCTCAGGGCAAGGCACGCGCGCTCGTCGTCAACTCCGGCAATGCCAACGTGTTCACGGGGCGCGCGGGCATCATTGCCACGCAGATCTCAGCCGCCGCCGCAGCGCGCGTCGTCCATTGTCCCGCAACAGAAGTCTTTCTCGCATCGACAGGCGTGATCGGCGAACCGCTCGATGCCGAGCGTATCAGCGACGCCATGCCGAGCCTGTATGAAGGATTGTCGTCGGAAGGTTGGGAAGCCGCTGCCCGGGCGATCATGACCACCGATACGTTCCCCAAGGCAGCGACACGCAAGGTCGAGATCGGCGGCAAGTCGGTCACGATCCAGGGGATTGCCAAGGGCAGCGGCATGATCGCGCCCGACATGGCTACGATGCTCGGCTTCGTAGTCACCGATGCGGCGATCTCCCATGACGTGCTGCAGGCCCTCCTCTCCGAGGGAACCGAGCGCAGCTTCAACGCCATAACGGTCGATTCCGACACATCCACCTCGGATATGGTGCTGGTCTTTGCCACCGCGCAGGCAGGCAATCCCGAGATCACGACCCTGACCGACCCGGCGCTGGTCGCATTCCGCGAGGCACTCGATTCCCTGTTGCTCGAACTCGCCCTGATGGTCGTGCGCGATGGCGAGGGCGCGACGAAGATGTTCACGGTGCGCGTCAATGGCGCTGTCTCGGATGAGTCGGCCAAAAAGATAGCCCTGGCCATCGGCAATTCTCCGCTGGTGAAAACCGCGATCGCAGGTGAGGACGCCAATTGGGGCCGAATCGTCATGGCCGTGGGCAAAAGCGGCGAACCCGCTAACCGTGATACGCTCTCTGTTGCCATAGGCGGCGTATGGATTGCGCGCCAGGGGACCGTAGTTGACGGCTATGATGAGGCACCCGTAGTCGCCCACATGAAAGGGCAGGATATCGAGATCCAGATTGATCTCGGCCTCGCCAATGGTCATGCGCAGATCTGGAGCTGTGACCTGACCCACGGTTACATCGACATCAACGGCTCCTATCGGAGCTGAGCCTGC
This sequence comes from Asaia sp. VD9, assembly GCF_037150015.1. Taxonomy (NCBI): domain Bacteria; kingdom Pseudomonadati; phylum Pseudomonadota; class Alphaproteobacteria; order Acetobacterales; family Acetobacteraceae; genus Asaia; species Asaia sp. VD9. The sequence goes on from NZ_JBBCQM010000001.1 coordinate 371,277, forward strand.
GGTGACCGGCCCCTGGGGTCGGTCACCTGCTTTCATTTCCTCTCTACCCGCCCCTGCGTCCACTGATTTCAAGGTCTGACATCGCCAGAAGTTGCGATTGCACCGCATTTTCATTTGATTTAGTACTCCTGCCGTCCCTTTTTGTTCAGGAGAGGGCATCCCGTGTCTGGACGGACGCGTTGATTGCACCCACATTGTGGGTCATGAGCCAGGACAGCTCACGGTAAACGCAATCATATCAGCGTCGTACTCCATGCCCGGGCGACGCCGAGGAGGAACAGGCATGGCAAATGGATTTCGCGTGGTCATCATCGGCGGCGGTGTTGCCGGGATGGAAACGGCGATGACGCTGGGTCGCGGGCGTCACCGCGACATCGAAACCACGCTGATCGACAAGGGCGCCGTGCATTACTGGAAACCGATGCTGCACGAATTTGCAGCCGGCACCGGCGAGGAGGCACGCGACTGCACGACGTTCATTGAAGCAAGCCGCCGCTTTGGCTTCCGCTTCATCCAGAGCTCGCTCAGCAGTGTCGATCGCGAGAAGCACGAGATCCGTCTCGCGAATGACGAATTCATTCCATACGATATGCTGATCGTCTCGCTCGGTTCGCGTTCGAATGATTTCGGGATTGAGGGGGTGATGGCCAATTGCACCTTCATCGATTCCCTCCCGGATGCGAGTAGCTTCCACGAGAAATTCCGTGCCGCCTTCCGAGATGCTGCTGCGCGCAACACCACACTGGAGGTCGGTATCGTGGGCGGCGGCGCAACGGGTACCCAACTCGCGGCCGAACTGTGCAGTGCGATCGATCTGGCACCCGGTTACGGCAAGGAGGCCCGTCGCAACCTGCTGCGTCTCTCTCTGATCGAGACCGGCAAGCGCATCCTGCCAGCATTCCCCGAGCGCGTTTCGAACGATGCGCGCAAGCAGCTTGAGGCCCTTGGTGTCAGCGTCCTGACCGAGGCGATGGTGACTTCCGTGGACGAGGCGGGCTTTCACCTCAAGGATGGCCGCATTGTTCCGGCATCGCTGCGAGTCTGGGCCGCTGGCGTGCGGGCCAGCGCCGCCACGGAGCTCTTCGAAGGGCTCGACATCGCTCGCGGCGGGCAGATCGTGGTCAACCATCACATGCAATCGACCCGCGATACGTCGATCTTTGCGTTAGGCGACTGCGCACGAATCAATGATTCCCCGCTTCCCGCCACCGCTCAGGTTGCACGCCAGCAGGGGATCTATCTCGGTCGGGCGATTCCGATCATCGCGCAGGGTCGCGAGCCCTCGACTTTTGTTTACCGCGACCGTGGTGCCGTTGTATCGCTGGGTGACTATAATGGATGGGGCATGGTCGGTTCCTCGACGAGCTTTGGAGGCGGTCTCCTGCGCGGGTTGGCACCAAGATGGCTGCATGATCTGATCTTCCGTCAGCATCAGATCGGCGTCATGGGGCTGGCGCGGGGAACAGCAGCGTTCCTTAAGGCCCATTTGAACCCGACCCGGCCCCGTCTGGACAAATAACACCCGATCAACGGTAGTCTCGCGTCATGCCTCTTCAGCGATCACAATCTCTCCCCGCCCCCGAAGCAGAGCGCCTCGACGCGCTGGTAGGCGCCCTGCAGGCACAAGGCTATGCCTTCGAGCGTGGACCCGAAATGCGCTCGTTTCTCCAGGCCTTTGGCTTCGAGGACTGGGAGCGCTTCGCTGAAAGCTGGCACCGGCTCGGTCTTGATCGCTACATGGCCGACGGCGGTCGCTACCGTAAGCGGCGTTATGCGACCTACGCGCTTGCTGGTGGCCGCATCGATCGCAAGCGCCATCAGCCCCACTATCAGAGCCGTGATTACAACCTGCTCAATGGCGGGATAGAACGCTGGTTCGGACCGATCGAGGATGCCATCGCCAGCCATCCGGTGATGCTGTCCATTCTCAATGCCGCCCATTTACTGGCGTTGCGCATGACGCCCGCCTCAACCCAGCCCGATAGCTGGCACGCGGAGGTGCACCAGTTCCGTATCGAGGCGCAAGCCGGCAATCAGGGGCGCCCCACCCCTGAAGGGATGCATCGCGACGGTGTGGACTGGGTGTTCGTCCTCATGGTGAGCCGAGAGAATGTGGCGTCCGGTGTCACCACCATCCATGACGACCACAGGCGCGAGATAGGGTCCTTCACACTGGCTTCTCCACTCGATACAGCCCTCGTGGACGATCATCGTGTCTTTCACGGAGTGACGCCTGTTGAGCCTATCGACCCGGCACGTCCTGCGTATCGTGACGTACTGGTCGTAACGCTGCGTCACGCGTAAGAAGCAGGGCATCCACAAAGTCCGGCGAGTCGGCGCTGAACAAGAATGAAAGACAAGTCGATGCGTTTACCCCAGGCTCTGGTGCATGCTGCGCTTGTAAGCACGGTTTTCTGCAGCCTCATGGGCCCGTCCGCCTGGGCGGGAGCCCATCGCGCCACATCCCAGAACAGCGCTGGCCCGCACCCCGTGATTCTTTCGAGCCTGCCTGGAACAAACCTGGATCACGAAGCGCGCGAACTGAATGCTGCTGATCTCGCCGATGCTGCCAAACACGATGACCAGCCCGTGGTACTCGTCGCATCTGCCCCGCTCTCGACGGACAAATCCGATATGGCTCTGTTCGTGCAACTGCAATCCGCGCGGCTTTGCGGCTCCGCAGGATGCTCGACCTCGGTCTATCTGAGACACAAGGGTGGCTGGAAGCTGGTTCTCGATTCGGTTAGCGGTGCCATCTCGGTTCTCCCGAGCCGTCACAATGGGATGCACGACTTGCTGATCGACAAGAACGACCGCTGGACATGGAACGGCACGACTTATCAGGATGGGGCTCCTGCCCCCGCGCCACAGAAGGCGGCGCCCAAGAAGACTGACGACGCGCCGAAGAAAAAACTTCTGCGCGGCTGAAAAAGCCGATGCAATTTTTGAGGCTGGAGCGGGTGAAGGGAATCGAACCCTCGTATGCAGCTTGGGAAGCTGCCGTTCTACCATTGAACTACACCCGCACGGCGCCCCTTCTAGCGCAGCCGCGTACGCCTTGCAATGTCTCTCCCCCTGTTGACGAAGCATCATCGCTTTGCGCATAGTCGCAGCCGTCAAGCGCTCCGACGAGCGATTGACCCTCGCGATTTGAAAGGCCGGATTGCGGCGAGGCTAAACAACAGCGCTAAAGAGGCCCGGGATCCATCACATCCCAGGTTTTCCACGGCCAGAATCGCACCTTCATCTCCCGGTGCATTTTGGAGTGTCTTCCCCATGACAGACCACAGCTACGGCCCCTCGACCCGCCTGCTCCACCAGGATGTCAGCCGAACGGAACATGGTGAAACCAGCGAGTCCATCTTTCTTACTTCCGGCTTCGTCTATGAAAGCGCCGAACAGGCTGCTGCCACCTTCACCGGTGAAGTAACCCATTATCAATATTCGCGCTTCGGCAACCCGACCACCGACGCCTTGCAGGCGCGCCTCGCCCTGCTCGAAGGGGCAGAAGCCTGCATCGTCACTGCAAGCGGGATGGGTGCCGTTTCCTCTGCGCTGCTGTCACATCTGAAGCAGGGCGATCGCGTCGTTGCCTCGCGGGCGCTTTTCGGTTCCTGCTACTGGATCGTGACGACGCTCCTGCCGCGATATGGCATCGAAACCGTTCTGGTCGATGGGGATGACTGGGCAGGCTGGGAAGAGGCACTCGCCACTCCCGCCGGCGCGGTCCTGATCGAGAGCCCCTCGAACCCCATGTTGGACGTGCTCGATATCGAGCGCATCGCCACTCTGGCACACAAGGCCGGCGCGCTTTTGATGGTCGATAACGTCTTCGCATCCCCAGTGGGGCAGAAGCCGCTCGAACTCGGCGCAGACGTCGTGCTCTACTCCTGCACCAAGCATATTGACGGCCAGGGACGCGTGCTGGGCGGGGCGGTTCTCGGCCGCAAGCAGTGGATCGAAGAGGTACTCCAACCTTTCACGCGCAATACCGGCAATGCACTTTCCCCGTTCAATGCCTGGGTACTTCTCAAAGGGCTCGAGACCTTGCCGCTCCGCGTCAATGCCATGGCGTCCAATGCAAGCGCCGTCGCGCATTTCCTGGAAAATCAGCCGGGGATCAAGCGCGTGTCCTATCCAGGGCTCGCCTCGCACCCGCAGCGCTCACTTGTTGAAAAGCAGATGAGTAATGGGGGTTCCCTGGTGGCGTTCGAGGTCGAGGGCGGGAAAGAGGCGGCCTTCCGCTTCATGAATGCGTTCAGGCTCATCGCCATTTCGAACAATCTTGGCGATGCCCGCTCACTGGCGACCCATCCTGCAACGACCACCCATTCCAAGGTCGCCGCAGAGGAACGCGCGCGCCTCGGGATCACCGATGGCGCTATCCGCCTTTCGGTCGGGCTTGAAGATAGTGCAGATCTGATTGCTGATCTTAAACGAAGCCTTGCTGCGCTGAATGGCTGATTGCCTTTAGCGCGACCCTGAGCCTACAAGGCGGGCATGTCGTCCCAGAAACCCGCCCCACCCCGCCTTGTTGCTGACCCGGATGCAAGCTTCGCCGAGGCCATCGAAACCGCGCCGCGCTACGAGGCCACGACACGCGATATCACCGTTTCCGTGCGCAGCTTCTGGCTGGAGGACCAGTCCCAGCCAGAAGAACACAGCTATGCCTGGGCTTATCATGTCCGGATCGAGAATGGCGGAGACGAGACGGTCCAGCTCCTGAGCCGGTCGTGGGAAATCACGGATGGGCGCGGCAAGACGGATCATATCCATGGTGATGGCGTGGTCGGCGAGCAGCCCATTCTCGTTGCCAGCGAGATCTTCGAATACACCTCAGGGGCGGCACTTCCCACACCATGCGGCTTCATGCGCGGTGTTTACCACATGATCGTACCCGCGACATCGGAGCGCTTCGAGGTCGTCATTCCACCGTTCAGTCTGGATAGCCCTCATCGTCTAGGTCTCGTTCACTGACGACGATACGTCCGCGCCCTGCAATCTTGGCTTTGTAAAGGGCCTGATCCGCGCGCTCGAGTGCATCGGACCAAGCTTCCTCAGGGCTCATTCTGGCGATGCCAGCGCTGCACCCGACGCTCAAGGTGCCTATCTTGGTTTCGAATGGGACGTCACTCAGAGTGCCCAGCAATGTGGCGATACGCGCTCTGGCAGCCACGAAGTCTCCCTGTATGACAATCAGGAACTCCTCTCCGCCATAACGACCGATGATCTCCTCCTGATATTTCGCGCGCAGTAGGCGCGCCCCGATACCCGCGAGAATCTCGTCACCAATCACGTGACCGAAAGTGTCGTTGATCGATTTGAAATGATCAACGTCCAACAGTGCCAGGGTCGCAAAACGTGTGCTCGACCTGACATCGAGACGAGACAGTCGCTCCAGAAGACGCGACACGCTCGCCTCAGCCGTACGACGGTTCATGAGGCGCGTGAGGCCATCCTGACGCGCCTGCTGCTCGAGCGCATGCTGGGCCGCCCGCATCTCGATCGTACGTTCATTGACCAGAGCCTCAAGCCGATGCTGACGCTTGAGGAGATAACGAAAACGCAGATGGGTAAAAGCATAAGGCAGCGCTACCACACTCATGGTGTAGAGCATGATCAGCGGCCACGTGGTCCACCAGGGCCGCTGCATACGGATTTCGAGTGTAATCGGGGGGGAGATCAGATTGCGGTTATCGTTCAATGCCTGGACAACGAGGCGCGAATGTCCCGGAGGCACGAAGTTATAGCGAATCTCGCCCGTGGTGGTCGTGATCCAGTTCTGATCGACACCTTCCAGCCTGTAACGAAAATAGGTTGTATTCGCGAGGGCGGTATTGAGCGTACCCAGAGTGACCATGAGCGGATCGCGGCTAAACGGAACCGCCTTCTCTGGAAGAAGATGGTCGCCAAGCGCCACGCGTATGAAGACAGGATCGAGCGTCTGTCGCTCGAACAGGCGTTCAGGGTGCAATAGATGCGAAACGCCTCGGCTCGTTGCGACCCAGATTGAGCCGTCCTCATCCTCAGAGAGGCCCTGCTGATTGATATTGGAAGAAAGAAGCCCGTCATCACGGGTCATCCTGATCCATTCGAGCCCGTTATAAACCGCGAGCCCGTTTTCAGTCCCGACCCACAGGCGGTGCCGCTTATCCCAGAGCAGGCTGAAAATGAGCTCGGAACCCACGCGATCTGCGCCGATCTGCTCAATTCGGCTGATCCGGTTTCCGTCCAGTACCAGATGCATCAGCCCGTTCTTGGCCCGAATGCCGCCAATCCAGAGATCATCCCTGGAGCTGAAGGTCATGGCCATCGGAATGAAGTCTTTTGCATTCGGCCACTCGGTCAGCACCGACACCCACGCCCCGTCGGCGTCGCGCCGATAGAGAGAGGTACCGATCACGGCCCATGGCGTATCGTCAGCACGCAAGGCAAGCGTGCGCGCCATTTGCGAGACAGTCTTTCCGTCACGTCCATGAATGGGCTTTGGCTGGGCCTCCACTGCCTCTCCCAGCGAGTAGATCCCGGCATCGGATGCAATCCATAAGAGATGAGAGCGACGGGAGAGAGCCAACGCAACAACACGGTCCAGCGCGATCTGCCGATCGCAGTGTGAGGACGTCCGCTCCACCTCGCAATGCAGCAGGAGCTGATCATCGACAGGGGCCCAGAAGGAATGTCCTGAGTCTTTTAAGGCGAAATAGTAGTTACCGCCTCTCAGAGCACTTCCGATAACGTGCTTATCGACTGGATACATGCCCTGGCCGGAGAACAGCAATTGATATCCGCTGAACGGTAAGACCGACCAGACATAGCGTATGTGCTGAGGCTCAAGATTTTCTAGATCCCCCCAGCCGACAAGCTTGTCGAGTTCTACAAGATCCTGCGCGGTCCAAACCTGCCGGTTCCGGTCGATAAAGGCGAATAGGATATCCTGCTCTCGGCTCAAGTCGTGGTTGAGATAGCTCCAAAAAGCCCCATTGAACGAACGTAGACTGTCGCCGTCGAAAAAGATCTTTGTATCACCCCAGCCCTCTGCGAAGGTGGCACGGGCCCCACCCAGGGGAAACTCAATCGGCCAATTCAAAGGAGTCGCGCTGAACCGTCCGACATCATTAAGTGAAATGAGCGTCTTCCCATCAGTGAAGTACGGCACTTGATCGGATGGACCGGGGGACGGCTGAGGATGCTGCATTCCAAATGGTGCGCGAAAGATAATCCGACCCGAGAGATCCCTAAGACTCGCCTCGCCGTGCAAAGCGACATAGGTCCGGTAACCGTTTTGATAGACATTCTCTCTTCTGTGGGCGAAAAGCGGCGTGGGATTACAGCCGAGATTGTATCGCGGATTCAAAACACATGAATGTAACCCCGAACTATCCAGAACAAATATATCCTCATTATCGACAAATATATTCCTGATCTGTTGCAGCCCCTTTACGAACAAATGCTGAAATACCAACACATTGGGCGAGATACGGGCGCTTGTGGCAGAGATCGAAAGGTAGATATTCTGCCCCTGTATCACCAGCACTCGCCCGTCCGGCATAGGCCGCACGATCGCGACTAAACTCGCGGCACCGGCAAAATTGAGTGCTCTTATTGGATAAAATCGTTTGCCAGAATAAAAATACGTTGATCTACGAGTTGATACGTAAAGATACCCGAGCCGATCCTGAGACATGCGGAATATGTAGGAGCTATCGATCCCATCTTCCTGCGAAAATCGCCGCATTTGTAAAGACAGATCGTCTGCGTGCCCAATCCCTGAGGTCGTTATAACCCCCAGAATTACGACGATAAGACGCCCAATCGTGAGCGGGAGTGCCAACACGGCGCCATACAGGCGTCTTAGATCGAAAAAGGTGGCCACTACCCTCTCCGCGGTGGCACCTTTTTTTTCAACTTTTGTTAACACCAATATAATTGCACGATCCCCGAGCCAAAGACGCTAACCGCCTTTGCACATCCTAGGATGATTTCCCCGTTTGGTCGTTAAAAACACGCAAGTTCAGCCAAAGTGGGCAACGCAATTGCCATAAGTGCCACAGGGGTCAACGGTCTGCCCCTTGTCGGGGCGGGGGCCGGTGAGCGAGATCGTTGGCTGAGCGGCGCGAACCTGATGCGCGGGGCCAGCTGAGGCCTGTGTGATCGTGCCAGCGGCATTCACCGCGCCGATGAGAACAAAAGCGGAAAGAGCGCGAGCGGCAAAAGCGGAAATGGTCATTGGGGTGTTCCATTCAATATTGCGAGCGTGAGTGCTTGCCTAATGAATGAAACAATCAAACGACGCTGTCTTGCGCCGTTATCGAATGTTATTGTGGTAGAGTCATAATCTATACAAATGTTCTATAGTACATAAATAAATATTCTATTCTCTGTTATCGTAAAATTAACATTTAACTTAGAATCATACAGCCACGACCGTATCGGTTCTCCCATCATCTGATCAATATTGATTCAAAAGGTTGTTTTTTTATGATAAATTAACTGTTTACTGAGGCAAATCGATCCCGGTTTCGACAGCCTCCCTGGGCGAATCAGACCGATCTAACAGAAAGACGGACGCAGCATGACCCACATAATGAGCTAACGCGAATTTGGTTTGAAATAACGTGATAGATGCGCGAAGATAACACGCGTTCTGGGATTTCTTGTGTGACGCAGACGGTTCTTCACAAGCAACCTCGCCCAGACATTCTCGACTAGGGTCTTCTCATTATGAGTAACGTTTCCACTTCCGCGCCAGCGCAGACAAAGCTTCCGCTGGTAGGAAAAATGATGTTGGCAGCCATCCTCGCTGCCGTTGCCGGCCTGATGTTCGGCCTTGATATCGGCGTGATTTCTGGTGCGCTCGGGTTCATTGCCAAGGAATTCCAGGCGAGCGATACGGCCCAGGAATGGATCGTCTCCTCCATGATGTTCGGAGCCGCTCTCGGCGCGCTCGTTGCTGGCCGTCTTTCCTACGGACTCGGCCGCAAGAAAGCCCTGGTGCTCAGCGCCGCCCTGTTCATGCTCGGCGCCATTTGCTGCGTTCTCGCCCATTCGGTCAGCCTTCTGATCGTGGCGCGCGCCATCCTCGGCCTCGCCATCGGCATCGCGAGCTTTGTTGCACCGCTCTATATTTCGGAAGTCGCTGACGAACAGCATCGTGGCAGCCTCATCTCAGTGTATCAGTTGATGATCACGATCGGGATCTTGCTGGCCTTCATTTCCGATGCCCTGTTTGCTTATGCAGGGGCCTGGCGCTGGATGCTCGGGATCGTCGCTGTTCCAGGCGCAATCTTCCTTGTCGGTTCGCTCTTCCTTCCTGACAGCCCGCGCTGGCTCATGCTGCGCGGACGTCATGATGACGCCCTTGAAACCCTGTCGACACTGCGCGCCACGCGCGAGGAAGCAGAGAGCGAGATTCGTGACATTCAGGCGAGCTTGAAAGAGAAGCAGCGCGGCTTTTCGCTATTCCTCGAGAATCCGAATTTCCGCCGCTCGGTGATGCTGGGTATCGGCCTGCAGATCGTTCAGCAGCTCACCGGCATCAATATCGTGATGTATTACGCGCCGCGTATTTTCGAAGTCGCCGGGTTTGGCCAGGACGGTCAGATGTGGGGCACCGCAATCGTGGGTCTCGTCAACATGCTGGCCACATTCATCGCCATTGGTTTTGTCGATCGCTGGGGCCGTCGCCCAATGCTTGTCGCGGGCTTTGCCATTATGGCGGTTGGCATGGGCGCTTTGGCGGTTCTTCTGTCCTTCGGGCAGGATTCCAGCACCATGATGCATTACCTTGCCGTGGCGGTGCTACTGCTCTTCATAACCGGCTTCGCCTTCTCGGCAGGTCCGCTCATCTGGGTCCTGTGCGCCGAAGTTCAGCCGCTCCAGGGACGTGATTTCGGCATTGCCTGCTCAACCTTCACCAACTGGATTGCCAATATGGCGGTGGGCGCGACCTTCCTGACGCTTCTTGGCACCCTCGGTGCGTCACACACCTTCTGGCTCTACGCTGCGCTGAATGCGGTCTTCATCCTGGTGACCCTGGCTTTCGTACCCGAGACGCGCGGGGTCACGCTCGAATCCCTCGAGCGCAAGCTCAATCTCGGAACGCGACTTCGCGATATCGGTCGCTGAGGCGCCCCTTCCCTGACGGGAAACGGAGACAAGGCCCTGCGGGAAACTGCAGGGCCTTTTTTCTTGTCTTGACGTTCATCCGACAAATCCGCATTCCCTGAGCATCATGCGTATTGCTGCCATCCTCCTCGCCGCCGGTTCCGGTCGCCGCTTCGCTGATGCCAGCGCTGCGCCCGCCTCTGGTCTCGCTGCCCTGCCGAAGCAGTACATGCTTCTCGGTGGCAAAACCGTCATTCGTCATGCGGCCGAAGCCCTGCGTGACCATGTCACCCTCATTCAACCTGTCGGCGACGACCCTATGCTGTTGCAGGCGCTGGACGGCATAGAGACACTTCCTCCCGTAGCGGGCGGCCGTGAGCGTCAGGACAGCGTGCGTGCCGGGCTCGAAGCTCTGGCTGCTCTGCCCGAGCCGCCTGATCTCGTGCTGGTCCATGATGGTGCACGCCCCTACGTGCCTGCTGACGTCATACGCAATGTACTCGAGGCTCTTGATACCACGCCAGGCGCCATCCCGGCTGTGGCGGTAGCGGACACACTCAAGCGTGGACGCGACGGTCTGGTCGATACCACAGTCTGTCGGGACTCCCTGTGGCGCGCACAAACGCCGCAAGGGTTCCATTTCCCGCTCCTTCTCGATCTGCATCGCACCCATAAGGGCCCGGTTACGGACGATGCGGCGCTGCTGGAAGCCGCTGGCCACCCCGTGGCACTCGTCCAAGGCGCAGAAGACAACATCAAACTCACCCTACCGGAGGATCTCGTGCGCCTGGAACGTCTGCTCGGCTCGACCCCACTCCCGCGCACCGGCCTGGGCTATGATGTGCATGCTTTCGAAGCCGGACGTCCGCTAATCCTGTGCGGCATCACCATTCCCCATGACCGTGGCCTCGCAGGTCACTCCGATGCGGATGTAGGCATTCACACGCTTTGCGATGCGATCTATGGCGCTTTGGCCGAGGGGGATATCGGTCGCCACTTCCCCCCGACAGACAATGAGTGGAAGGACATGGATTCGGCGCGCTTCCTCATCCATGCGGGTGAGCGCATCCGTCAGCGCGGAGGCATGCTGATCAACGCCGACGTGACCCTCATCTGTGAGCGCCCCAAGATCGGACCACACGCGCAGGCCATGCGTGAACGCCTTGCCTCGCTGCTCCAGGTCGACGTGGACCGTATTTCGGTCAAGGCAACCACCTCTGAGCGCCTTGGCTTTACGGGGCGCGAGGAAGGCATCGCGGCAACAGCCGTGGCAACCGTTCTGGTGCCCTGAGCCCGGCTCACGACCCACTAAAAAAAGCCCGGCCAAAAGCCGGGTTTTTTATTGGGCAACGCGATTTATAGCGCGTGTTTCCAGAAAAGTAGTTTGCCCCCCCTCGCACTTGGAGCGATACGCTCACATGTTCGGAGGCAATGACTGGCTTGTTCAGCCTTTAATCGCGCAGATCACGACAATCACCGGCGTGGCTGCGAGGACCAGCCAGACATTCTGTACACATTTCGCAACGAAATGCGCAGAACGGACCTTGAAGGGAGTGCGACGAGTGAGAATTTCAGCAACGATATTCTCATCCAGAACGTTCTGAATACGAGAGGACATGCCTGATCCTTACGCCAGTTGATCTGATTACCGACTCAGTACTAGATCGAATTCGATCCATTTTCCAGTAACCAATGGTCACCGAATGTGATGACCTTGCCAGACTGGATCTAGGCGGCAATCATGGCGAAATCATGCCCCATTTGGCGCCTTTTCTTGCGATAGCGCAAGAAAATGTAAGGCATGGTCGATGTCGATACCCGTACGCTCGATCTCCTGCAAAAGCGCATCATCCTCACCCCATTGAGCCATCTGGTGGCGCTCTTCCACGCTCGCCATATCGTTGGCCTCCTTGGCTTGCATCCATCCTTCTGCCAAGCCAATCGCCAAAATCAGGCTCCCGGTGGCGGGCGCCCCTATGGCCGCGCAGGTAAGGGCTGAGTCGTCAAAACGCTCCAGAGCCCTGCGGCAGACTTCCTGCAATTCCGGCGCCACTGTGAGCGGTAGCAGACTACGGGTGACCTCCGGCATGATCCCGTGACGTGCGGCGAAACGCTGCAGCACCGGATCAAACAGCGCATCCTGCTCGCGTCCCAGACTGCCGGTAGCTCTGTAACAAAGCAGATCGCTCTCTCCATACGCCATGAGCTGTCCGATGATCTGCGCGCGGTCAGGTGCTACGCGCTCGATCTGGGTGCCCGCCATCTGCGTCAATGGCAAGGAGGTTGTCTGGAAGGCCGATCCGGGGGGGATGCTGCGCCACTCCTCGGCAACAGCCTCGGCGAGCGCCAGCGTCCCGAGTATCAACCTGTTCCCGCCTGGAAGGCGAAAACTGCGCCCATCGAGGCAGACCTCATACCCCTGAGGAACATCGACGGGCACGACGCTGACCTCTTTCCAAAAACGTCTGATGGACTGGCTCAATGGAGGATCCCCAATCCATGCAGCAATTCGGAAGCCTGGGAGTGCTTCTTGGGCTCGGCTGCGGGTTCTCCTGCGACATTCTCACGCGCCTTGGTGAGCAGATCCGGGCAGTGATCAGGCTGGCTGCCCCCTATGGTGATCTCAAAACGCCCACCGGCATTGGCCTCCTGATGGGCCTTGGGGGAATCGAGCGTGCCCGTCACGACCACAGGCGTCGAGGCTCCGGTGCCACCGAACCCGATGCGTGGCAGGAGATGAAGATCGAGCGTGCCGTCAGCGAGGCCATAGCTCCCCTGACCAGAGAGGCTCAACGCGCCTGCCTCCATCCCGATCGTGTCGAGCTGCGCCCGACCAGAGGCAAAAGCGGCGTGAAGACCGAGGCAGCGCACACCAAGATCTCCATGCGTCATGAGGGAGCGCGCCGCATCGCCGAGATATGGCCCGAGATGACTGGCCGCAATGGAACCTCCGACCATGGAGAGCCCGAGATGCCCGTCCAGGCTGGTCATGAGTGCCGCCTTTGTTTCCCCCTCGGCCTGCAACTGACCGACGAGCATCAGCGGTCCGCGAAACAGATCGGGCAGGCCGAGCAGGTTCTGCGCCAGCGTTGCCGGGAAAAGCAGCGGAGAGAGTGTCAAGCTGAGCCGCGCGGGCGTAACAGCCATATCATAGCGCGCCTCACCGGAGAGGGTCATGCCATTCCCGCTCCCGTGGATTGACTGAATCGTAAGATGCCCCTCCCCGAGCAGGAGGGTTGCAGAAATCCCGGTATAATCGGCCTGATTGAAACGCAGTGTCTCCGCGCTGATCGCCAGATTGCCGCTGCCGCCGTGAAGGAGAGCGCGCCAATCGAGTCCAGACAGTCCTGGAAGCTTGCCACTCTCTGAAGGCCCCGAGACCTGTGCCGCAGCACCAGAGGTCCCCTGCCCCGCGCCCAGTATCGGCAGGGGCAGGACCGTCGATTGTGCAGGTGCGGCAGTAGAGGATTGTGTAGCCGAGGGTCGGCCGGGGGATGCACTGTCGGTTCCAGCACCGGTCGCGGTCTTGTTCGACGTGACTTCTGCTGGCTTCCAGAGTGCGCCCAGCGAGTCGAGATCCAGATGCGCAAAATGCAGCGATCCCTGAAGGGCCGTCAACAGCGGTGCGGAAGCGGCCAGGGTGAGCTCACCAGTCATCTCATGGCTCTGGAAAGCGAGAGCGTCGATTTTGAGCGTTCCCTCCCGGTCGCGGGTCAGCCCACCCTTTAGGGACAGGTCGTGTAGCGTGGCCTGATGAATCGTCAGACTGCGTGCCTCTCCCTGAAGTGCAAGCTGGGTCTCTGGCGCGCCAACTTGCCCAGTCACATGGGCCTTCAAACCGCTCGAAGCGGCGAGCGCCGTCGAGTCTCGCAGATCTGCAGAGACCGTGAGCGGGGTCTGTAGTCCCGTCTGCCACGCAGTACCTGCCTGGGCCAGCGTTCCGAAACTTCCTTGAAGGGCCAGCCCCGAGGCTGCGCCCTGCAAGGTCGCGCTGACAGTCAGAGCCGAAGACAAGGTATCGGCGTCAGCGTGGAGTGCGGACACTGAAACACCCTGCCATGGGGGCGCAGCGCCGAGATGGATATGAAGATGGTTGACCCCCAGACGGGACAGGGAAAATGCGGGTCCGGAATCCGCTTTCCCGGCGTCCGGCTTTTGCGGATCAGCGTCATAGAGGCCGATCTCGCCGCCTATTCCCTGCAAATCGGGCAGATTCGCGTTCGGAAACAGGGATTCAGCATCCTTGAGAGACGCCATCTCGCCGCGCAAAATACCGGAAAAACCCCGCAAATGGCGCGTATCAGTGATCTGTCCGTCGAAATTGAGCCAATCCTGCTGCTTGCCATCCTTGCCCAGCGTCGCCCCCAGGCTCAGCGCCCAAGGCGGGTTGGCACCCTGAAGAAGGGTAAGCGGCCCGACATGGCCATTGATCCGGAAAGGCGTATCACCACGACGCCCATGGAGATCGAGATACGGCGCTGATGACGCCAGACCATCGAACTCGGCATGATCGACCAGAATCGCCCCTCCATGATGGGCATATCGGTCATCCAGCGAAAACGCCATCTGATCGAGGCGCGCCGAACCAAGCTTTACCCCCCAATGGGCGGACGGATGAGACGTCCCGGCGGAACCGGCAGAGGCGGGAGCAGGCTCAGGCTCGAAATCCCAATTGGCCAGCCCGGCCTCGTTCCGATGAAGCCTGACCGCACCACGGAGCATAGTAAGGTTTTCGAGACGGATCTCCCGCCACAGAAGCGGCATGAGCGCGACAGAAGCCCGAATATCGCGGGCCTCGATCATAGGCTGCGACGCGCCTCCACCCTGTGCCGTGGGCAGATCGGAAAGTGTGACCTGATGCGCGCTGATGCTCGGCCAGGGAAGAATCCCGACCGAAAAGCGCGCCATCGTCAGATCACGGCCAGTCTGACGTTTGACCGCGGTGATAACGTCCTGCTTCAGGTTGGAGCGGTCGACTAGGATATGGGCCGAAACAGCCAGACCTGTCGCCAGCACCAGAATGACGATCAGCGCCGCAGTCAGTCGCTTCATTTCCTGCCTCCCTTGCCCCCGATACGCTCAGGTTTGGGCGTATCACCCGCCGTGAAACCGAGATCCTTGAACGTGTCGCGCATATGAGGCGGCAGTGGCGCCGCCACGCGCAGCCGGCCACCCGCCGGATGAGGGAAGTCGAGCGCACGCGCGTGAAGATGCAGACGATCGATGAACCCCTCCATATGCGCGGCCTTGCCGCCATATTTAGGGTCGCCCAGAATTGGTGTGCCAAGCGTCTCGCAATGAACGCGCAGCTGATGCGTGCGCCCGGTCAGCGGCTTCAGCGCCAGCCAGGACAGGCGCTTGCCCGCAGCATCAACCACTTCATAATCGGTCTTTGCCACCACGGCGTCTTCATCGTCACGTGTGGCGGCGATCATGAGCGCGCCATTACCGGCACCGAGTTTGGCCAGAGGCTGATCGATGACGCCGGTTCCCGGCATGGGACGCCCGACAACAATGGCCCAATAGGTCTTTTCGACATCGCGCCCGCGGAACGCGGCCGCCAGCTTGGCCGCAACGCCGGGGGTACGCGCCAGAAGCAGAAGCCCGGACGTATCGCGGTCGATACGGTGCACGAGGCGCGGCCGGTCGGATAAATCGCCACGCAAACCGTCCAGCATCATGTCGATATGCTTGGTAATGCCCGGGCCACCCTGCGTGGGCAGGCCCGAGGGCTTGTCGAGTACGATCACATGATCGTCGCGATAGACCACCATACGCTCGATCTCGCGGGCCAGCTGCGGGTCCAGCGGCGCAGGGCGATCGGGTTGGGCGGTCATGGGCGCGGGCAGAGGCGGAATACGCAGGCTCTGCCCGGGAGCCAGACGGCTCGCCCCGGTCACGCGCTTGCCATCGAGGCGCACCTGCCCCGTACGGCACAGCTTTTGCAGCGCCCCTTGGGTGAGGTCGGGATAATGGCGGCGAAACCAGCGGTCGAGGCGCATATCGGCCTCATCTTCACTGACAATACGGGTCGTTACACTCATGGGCGACGGCTTGCCCGTATTGCGGCCTGCCTGTCCAGATTTTTTCTGATCTCGCTTTCCCTGCCCCGGTCTGTGGGCTGATAAAGGGCGACGCGGTCCATTTCATCCGGGAAGTAATTCTGACCCGAGAACCCGTCTGCCGTGTCGTGGTCATATTCGTAGCCCTTGCCGTAGCCGATATCCTTCATGAGGCGGGTGGGCGCATTGCGTATGTGATGGGGCGGTCCGAGGCTACCTGTTTCCCGAGCAAGTTTACGCGCCTGGTTATAAGCCCGATAAACAGCGTTCGATTTCGGCGCCGTCGCCAGATGAACGACAAGCTGCGCCAAAGCCAGTTCACCCTCGGGGCTCCCAAGTCGCTCATAGGTTTCCCAGGCGGCGATCGCGAGTGGAAGGGCAGAGGGATCGGCCATGCCCACATCCTCAGCCGCGAAACGGGTCAGACGACGCGCGATGTAACGCGGGTCCTCGCCCCCTTCGAGCATACGGGCAAACCAGTAAAGCCCGGCATCGGGATCGGATCCACGCAAGGATTTGTGCAGAGCCGAGATCAGATTGTAATGCTCTTCGCGGTCCTTGTCGTAAAGCGCCGCCCGGCGTGCGACGACCGAGGCCAACCCAGCCGTGTCGAGCTGCGTCTCATGAGGAAGAGCCTGAATCTGCTCCACCAGATTGAGCAGATAGCGCCCGTCTCCATCGGCCATGGCCCGGAGCGCGGCCCGCGCCTCGATCGTGAGGGGAAGGGGATGACCGGAATCTGCTTCGGCCCTCTGCAAAAGCCTGTCGAGCCCCTCATCATCAAGACGGTTGAGCACCAGAACCTGGCAGCGTGACAACAGAGCGCCGTTCAGCGCGAAGGAAGGATTTTCCGTCGTGGCCCCGATCAGAATGACGGTTCCGCGCTCGACATAGGGCAGGAACCCATCCTGTTGTGCGCGATTGAAGCGATGGATCTCATCGACGAAGAGCAGCGTGCCGCGCCCGGTCTCCTGCTGGAACCGCGTCGCGCTCTCGAAGGCTTTCTTCAGATCCGCAACGCCGGAAAACACGGCAGAGATCTGCTCGAAACGCAGCTTCGCCTCGCGCGCAAGCAGGCGAGCGATCGTGGTCTTGCCGCACCCCGGCCCGCCCCAGAGGATGAGGCTTGGCAGCGTGTTGCGTTGCAACATCTGGCTCAACATCCCGCCCGTCCCGAGCAGATGATCCTGTCCCACCACCTCGGACAGGGATCTGGGGCGAAGCCTGTCTGCCAGGGGCTGGGTTTGTCTGAACGACTCACTCGAAGCCGGCGCGGAATGCGCCGAGCTACGCGGGGAGACGGAGGCGGGCGAAGGCTTCGGCCCAGGAGAGGCACCGAACAGATCCGCATTTCCGTCTTCGCGCATGGCTTGTCTCCGCTGTTTCACGCCACGTCGAAGACGGGGCCTTTCGCCATGACCCTTGCAGGGCCGTTACACCGGCAAGTGCAGGCGGCGCACCTACTTTGCGAGCTGGCGCATCACCCCGGGCAATAGCATGGCAAAGGGGTTCACTGACAGATCAGGATCGCTTGCGGTTCCTGTCACGGTAAAAGTGGCGGCCAGTAGACCTCCCCCTTTCTCGGGGGAGAACAGCTTGCCCACATTGGGCAGACGCCCGGGTGCGGCGTTGAGGCCAAACACGGGAACGACCGTGCCACGCAGATCGAGCGCCCCCTGATCAAGCCCTATCTTCCCTTCCAGCGTTGCCCCGAGTGCCGGATTGCCGAGATGCCCCTCATGAATTGTCATCACGTCATGCGCGACACGCACAGGCAGGTGAAGGTGCTGCACCTCAAAACGTTCACTACTCGCCTGTGACCAGTTGAACACCGAAAGATGCGTTGCAGCCGTCAGGGCGGCGGGGGGCTGCCGAAAACTGAATGGTGTTACGGATATGACCCCGTCAAAGGGCGGCACATGCCCTGTTCCGCCATCGGGTACGTTCCCGACGATCCGTGCCGTCCCGCCCTCGAGGCGGGACGTCATGCCCGTCTCCCTCAGAAGCGTCCCGAGATCATCGACCTTGAGGCGCAATTGACGCCCATCCGGGCTGGGGGTCAGCGCAAGCGACACGGCCGCGGGGCGTTTCGCCTCGAACAGCGCCTTGTCGAGGCGATCATTCCGGTGCTCCAGATGCGCGATGACGTCACCAAAGAACCCTTTGGGGCCATAAAAGAGGCGTTCGGTCGCGATATCGACGTTCCAGCGCATTTCAGGACGGTCGGGGGGACGCCCAGGCTTCGCGCCTGCTGTCAGACTGTCACCGCCATTCCTGGGCAAGGGTGACTTGCCCGCAACGGCGGTGACGGGTGTTGTCATGCCGGCCTTTGCCTCGTCCCCGTGAATCAGGGGAGCCACATCCAGATCCTGCGCACGAATATGAACATTGACGGGGGCGTCGTCGGTCAACGGTAGCGCGATCACCGCATCCCCATTCGACCGACCGACAGAGAAATGATCGAGGACGAGGCTTCCTACCTTGCCCGAGGCGATGAGGCCACGGCCTTCCACGTGCAGATCCGGCCCCTCGGCGGCGATGCGATCAAGGGAGACGATCGCCCCATTGCGCAGGCCGATATGGGCCGAGGCCGTCGCAGCGACGCCGGCGCTCTTGCGCCATACGGGGATATCGAGCCCCGCTTTCTCCAGATCGAGCGACAGGACGACATCTGCACGCCCATCAAAACCCGCACTGTATTCGGTCACCATTTCCGCGGTCCCGCGAAACAGCGATTCATTGCCGATATGCGAGCGCTTCAAAGCCGCTTCGTCAAAGATCGAAACGGCGCGAATCTTCTCCCGCAGACCGCCTTCACGGCTCTGGAACCGCTCTGAGAGGGTCGCGGTGGTGGGCACACCATCGAGCTCACCCTGACCGTTCAGGCTCATGCCGTGTTCCGTCGCCTCAAGGCGTCCACGCGCACCCGTCAGGGCGCGGCCGAGCACGACATTATCGAGGGACACGTCATGAAAGCGCGCTTCAGCGGTGACATGCATCTGGTCGTTTTCCACATGCGAGGTCAGGGGCAAGGTCAGCCGCCCCGTCACGAGTACCGCCCCGGCGGGATGGGTGAAAGGCAGGGGATGACGCGACAGCAGATGCAACCGGGGATGGGCCAGCAAGCCCAGATGCGCAGCGAGATCGCCTGACAAGGCCAGATCGATCGTGCCGAACTGATCCTTGGCAAACAGATCGCTGATCAGCATGGACCCGCCATCGAGCTTGACCCGGGGGGCACCGCGCCTGTCAGCACTGGGTTGAACCCCTCCCAGAAAATCGATCCTGAGCACATCCGGAGCAGCAAAGCTGAAACGGGCGGAAACGTCCTGCGCAGGAGGAATCGGACGCAGCCAATGCACGGTTGCACCGGTGACATCCAGTGCAGCCTCGGTTCTGGTGGGCCTTATCCCGCCCCAGCCTGTCCTGCTCTGAAGATCGGCATCCAGGTGCAGACCCGTTCCCCTTCCGCTCGTCAGATTGCGTGTGACCCAGCGCCGCGCGCCCTTCATCAGAATGTCGGGCCAGATGGACGCCAGATGCGCAGTATCCAGCGGTGTGGAAGAGGCAGTCACATGTGCGTCGATATGACCGGCGCGCTTGAGGGAATCGACAGAAAAATTGCCCCCTGCGATGAAGCGCGTCAACCCACCCACATCATCGATCAGCGATACGGACGCCGAAGCCTGATCGACGGAAACCGCCTCGCCCTCAGAAATCACATGGGCGGTCAATGAGCCGCTCGAGATTTGAAGCGGCGCATCGAGTTTCTGTTCGATGCTGCCGCGTCCGAGTGTGAGGGAGAGAGTGGCCTGACGCAAAGGTCCCAGCGCGCTGATTCCGATGCCGTCTTCCGCGAGAACAGCGTGGGTTTCGATCTGGACAGGAAGGTGCCACGCGCCGGCATGGGGAACGTATCCGGCAAGGCCTGCGGGGGTGAAGGGGCCGATCCCCAGATCCCAGGCCACAAGGCCGGGACCAGGCTCCCGTCCGGCCGCGTGAAAATCGATTGCAGGCGAGTCGCCAGGCCCAATTCTGCCGTTTACCGCACCCACCCACCCCAGCATCGCTGCACCCGGCGCGCGGGTCAGAACGGCCTGGGCGAGGAATGAGGAGGCGCCCTCCGCACCTGAGGGTGTGGCCGGAAGACTGAGCGTCTCTTCGCTCTGCCGCAAGCGTCGCGAATCCCGCAGGCTGGTCGTGACGTTCTGGATGTGAACATGGCTCAGGGCGCCTAGGGAAAAGACACCCGACTGGCGGTGGGTGTGACGCGCACCGGGCCAGTCCAGATCCACGCTTCCATCATCTTGTCGCCGCAGAACCACCTGACCATGGCGGATATCGGCGCGCAGAGGCTCGATCACACCATGAAGGAGAGGCGCAAGACGCACCACAAGATGTGCCCGCCCCAAGGCGAGCGTGGCGCTTCCGTCCTGCCTCAGCACCTTCAGATCACGCGCCTCGATAACGAGTTCCGGCGATGCGTGACGCAGACCTGGGTGCCAACTCAGAAAAAGACGGGACCAAGCCAGCCGACCTGCGGGACGCTGCGGATCGGGACCGGGTTGAATGGTGATGGGGGAAAAACGCGCGGCGAGCGCCGTAACCTCCATCGGACCGGAGGCAAGGCGCCAGAGGAAGCCTGCCCCACCCAAAAGGGCCACGGCAACCGGAACACCGGCAATGAGCGCCCCAAGACGGAGCGTCCGCCAGGGCGCACGATGAAAGAGGTCGTGCGTCACCAGAACTCTACGGGCTAGAGTTCTGAAGCGGCTTCAGTCACCAGCGCCACATGTTCTGCGGGCTTGACCTTGCGCCACAAGGCCCGGATCACGCCATCCGCGTCGACGAGGAACGAACTGCGCTCCATCCCGAAATACGTCTTGCCGTAATTCGTCTTTTCGACCCAGGTCCCGTAGAGATCCGCCAGTTCGTGATTCTCATCACTCGCCAGAACGAAATCCAGACCGTATTTCTTGGCGAAGCGCTCAAGCTTCTCTACCGGATCGGGGCTGATTCCGATCACCTTGAGACCCAGCCCGCCGAGGGTCTGCTTCTGATCACGCAGATCGCAGGCCTGGGTCGTGCAGCCCGGAGTATCAGCCTTGGGATAGAAATAAACGAGATAAGGCTGCCCCTTGAGGGCTTCGCTCTCGATGATCTGCCCCCCCGCAATGGGGAGGGAGAACGCGGGCGCCCTATCGCCAATAGCTACCATGATGAAAACCGAGCCTCGTGATCAGTAAGCAGGATATGCGGGATAGGACGGATAAACAGCAACCGGCGGCGGGTAAACCACGCGCGGCGGCGGCTGGTACACCACCGGCGGGGGCGGTGCATAGACAACGGGCGGCGGGGGTGGTGCGACATAAGGCCGGGCCATAGCACCAATCACGGCACCGCCGACCAGACCACCGACAAGACCGCCCACGAAGGCGCCTCCACCACCACGGTGCCAGCCGCGATCACCACGCCAGCCACCACCACCATGCCAGCCAGGGCCACCCCATCCGTGACCGTAAGGATGTGCCTGCGCCAGCGGAGCATTTCCCAGAAGGCCCGCCAGAGGCAGGGCCGCAAGGGCAAGTTTCAGAATACGACGCATGATGGAACCTCCAAATCAGGAGCGGAAAATGTGATACCGCCCCCGATACACCTCTTATAACCTCGATATGGTGTCGAATTTGGGACGGAACAGGACAGAAAACAGGCCGGATTGTAACATAAATGTTCAATCCGGCCCTTCCTGCCCATACGGTCGATCACTGGGAGAGTTTCAGCGCCTCGATTTCATGGAAGCCTTCGGGCTCCTTGAAGATTTCCGGCCCCTGGGGCGTCTCGACATAGGAGATCGCTCTGATCACGGGTTTGCCCTCATGGCTGGCGGACATCATCACGCCGTTATCGGTGTAGCAGAAATCCCCGTTCTGCCCGTCCGTATCGATCGAAACCCAATGGGTACAGGCCTGGCCCGCCACCTGGTCGCCCGCCCCTTTCGCCCAATGGCCTGTTGCCCGTGTACCGGGCGGCGAGAATTGCGCATCGGGAGCACCGGAAACGGTGAAGCTCTTCGTTCGGACATCAACCACCGACAGGCGATGGGCCCTGTAATCGGTCAGCATGATCAGTCCGGTCGTTTCCATGTCCAGACGCTGCTGCCAATGGGCGGCGTTCCAGCGCATGCGCTGGCTGTAGGACTGGCCGTCAGGTCCGACCGCCTGATAGGTAACATCGACATCCACGCGCGGCGTGACGTAGGGCGTATTGCCCCCTTCATCCGCAAAGGCGGTGGCGAAAGGAAGAACGGCCAGCAGGGAGGCGCCCATAAGGGCGATGACAGAGGGTCTCACGGCTTGGCGGAGCTCTGCGGGCCGGCGCCATGCGGGATAGGCATCTGGGCCGTGATCTGCTGGTAATCAGCAGGAGGCTGGAACAGCGTATCGGCCAGCGGGCCGTAGGTGACGCTTTGTGCCTCGAGCTTGCCATGCAGCCCGTCCGCATCGACGCCCTCCTCGCTCAGGATGACGCCATCCTGGGTGACGCAGGCCGTTGCTTTGCCGTGGGGTGATGTGATGGTCCATTTGTCGCAGGTCATACCCGCAACAGAGCCCGTGCCGTCAGGCGCATATTGCATGGTCATGTCCAGCATGAACGGGTTCCGCAATCCGTGCTTGGGGGAGAAGCTCGTATAGACACGCTGCTTGTTCATGATGAGCGTCACGCGCTGGGCAGGACGGTCAAGGATGGTCGATCCGGCATGGTCGGGTGCGTCGATACGCAGCTTGTCGCCCTCTGCCTTGAATTGCACGATCGCCTGTACGGGCTTGGGCATCTTTTCGGGCTGTACGGAATAAACGACCGTTACGTCGCGCGCGGGCGACAATCTCGGGTGCTGCTGGGCAGAGGCCGCGCCGGCTCCAAGAACCATACCAGCGACCAGCGACAGCGCTGCAACGCCCTTTACTTGAACCATCGTCATAATATCCCCTCCAATACGCCTCAGCGGACGTTCAGACCGTCGCGAAGACGGATGATCTCCGGTCGCAGCCTGTCCAGCGAGACATCTTTTTCCCACGATGCCTCAATCCGGATAGCCTGGTCCAGCATCCCTCTATAGGCGTCATGTGCAACGGTAAGACAGCCGAATGTTTCCAGATGCGCGGTTGGAAACTGCGTGTCCAGCAGGGTGATTCCTGCCAGTCGCAGCGCGGCAACCAGATGGACCAACGCAATTTTCGAGGCATCACGTTGCCGGGAAAACATGCTCTCCCCGAAGAACGCCCCGCCAATCCTGACCCCGTAGAGGCCGCCTACAAGCGCCCCGTCCTGCCAGACTTCCACGGAATGCGCGTGTCCCTGCTCGTGGAGCAGGACATAACGCGCCTGAATGCGCCCGCTGATCCAGGTTTCAATGCGCCCCGGAACCTCGGCACAAAGCTGCACCACCTCGTCGAAACAACGATCGCTCGTCACCTCCTGGCGCCCCTGCAGGAGGGTGCGGGCAAGACGACGCGACAGGTGGAAACGAGAGTCCAGAGGCAGGACACCCCGCTCGAGAGGGCGATGCCACGTGATCTCGGTCGCATGGCGGTCTTCCGCCATCGGAAAGACACCCTGACGATAAGCCTCGAGAAGCAAATCGGACGTCAGAGGATCACGCATCCCATACCCCTCTGGAACCACGGCCCGCGCACAGCTTTTGAGTGGTCGCAGCGCCCCCGGTCATGTTACGCGACCAGACCGCATTGGGGGCGGGAAGCCCCTCTCGGACAAGGACCGTCATCATGCCCCTCACCTTCGTCTATGTCATCGGTATCGCGCTATGCGCTTTGCTGAGCATCGTGGCGCCGCATTATCAGGTTCTCGCCTTCGTCATGACAGCCATTTTCTCGATCCAGATCATTCCCGTCGGGCTGCTGGAAGCTTTGCGCAGCCCGAAAAGCGAATAACAGGGCTCGCTCTGCCAAGGCAGCGTTGAACTCCGATCATGCCACACGGATCGCGAGACGTGGGCTCAAATCCTGACTGACCCGAGCTGGATGGCCGACGATTTGCGGCTTAACAACCCTCCGTCCAATGTGACTGCGCCTCGGTCTCTTCCCGCGCCGGAGGAGATTGAGGCCAAGGTCTCAGGCCAGGGTGTCTCAGGCCAGGGTATCAGGCCTGAGCGTCGGCTGTGCCGGTCTGGCGCATATGGACGGCGGTATCGCGCACAATAGGCCCGTGTTGGCGCTCCAGACGCCGTATGGTGAACTGCGCGCGCGCCAGAGCCCTATAATGCGAGAGGAACGCAGCGTTGAGCGAGGCCCCGCACAGGGCCCCCGCGACCGGTACCATCTGAAGCGCGAATTTGCGGGAGAGCCCGATTCCGTAATGCGAGGCCACCTCGGCGATCAGCAGCACGATCGGCTTGCCACGCATGAGCGCACGCGCCGAGAAGAAGCCAAGCTCGCTCTCTTCCGCATTGCCCCCCGCCATGAACCCTTTCAGGGCGAAGACTTCCAGGCAAGCGCGCCGCGTATCATCGCTGGAGAGATCTTCTCCCTCCTCGCGGGCTATGCGCGCGATCTCGCGCATGATCGTGAGCGTGGTGAAACCGATATCGGGCATGAGTCCGACAACTCCGCCGAATCCGCCAAGCGCGCCCGAAACGGCGACAGCGGCCTGAGCAGCAGGGTCGCGCCATTTTGGCGCCTTGGTCGTGTTTTCCTGTGCCATGCCCAGAATAGCGATATCGAAGGCACGGGCGATCGAAGCCTCGGCCAGGCCCTGCAATTTGGCCTGAATGGTCGGAGCCATCCCGAGTCCCTGCATACCAAGGCGTGTCGCCTGCCCTACAGCCCCTCCCATGAGGTCGGCCAGCCTCACAAGAACGCCACGCCCGTGCTCAACCTTGGCCAGGGCGGACTGAAGCTGCGCAAGGGACTCGCCATCGAGCGCGAGAGGAGCGATCTCGCCCATACCGGGGATCGTCGAGCCATTCGCTGGGGCCATGATATTCTGTTCTCCCTGAACGTTCGGCCTCGCTTCGAGGCCTGGGAAGGGTCTGTTCTGTCTGGCGCAACGCCTGACGACACCGGCAGTCACCAAATATTGTGCCCGTACCGGTTTTTTTACATCCTACAACGACATGACAGAACGAAACAGACGCAGCCCGGTTAGGATGACGGTGACCGCAGCAGGAGCATGACCATGCCCAAGACCCGTTTCACGTCCATCGCTACATCCCCTCCCTCGCGCGGCGTGCTCGCCCTGATTGGCACCACCCTTGCCAGTTGGGGAGCCCCGGCTTTCGCTGACCCGGCCGCCCAGATGCGCGCCATGGATCATCCCCTGACCCCTGTGGAGAAGGTCGCCCTCCCCGATGGAGGTGCGCCGCCCCCGCCCCATGGCTACACCGTGACCGAGGATTTCGACTCTTCCCTGCGTGGCTACTCATACACGGTGCGTACCCATCCGGCACTCGGTCTGCCCGCGCCGGAAGCCAGTCAGAGCACCGCGGCCCCCAGTGAGGCCCCGTCGCATTTTTCGTTCCTTGGATGGCCCGTGAAATTCAACGCGCCCGTTCGGCCACCCTATGAAAACTCGGCCTACAGGAATTATGCCGGGTCCCCCGGGAACGGCCAGACCGATGTCGTTGCCCAATCCGATGCGGCCAATACCGCTTCATGGAATAACAACCAGAGGTAGTGATCATGACCAGCCCTCATCCTGATGGTGGCATTACGACTGTCAACCCGGCCAATGGCGAGACACTGGCCCATTATCCTTTCCTGAGCGAAGCCGCAGCCGAGGACGCACTGGCACGCCTCGATAAAGGCTTCGCTGCTTGGCGCGGCAAGACCCTCGGCGCGCGGCTCGACCTGCTGCACCGGTTCGCCACGCAGTTGCGTGAGCGCAAGGAGGAACTGGCACGTCTTGCCACGCAGGAAATGGGCAAGACACTCACCTCGGCCAGGGCAGAAATCGAGAAATGCGCCGCAGTCATCGACTGGTACGGCAAACACGCCCCCGCTCTGCTGCGTGACAAGCCGATGGCCGTGCCGACCGGGGAGGCTCATCTGAGTTACGATCCGACCGGCATCGTTCTGGCCGTTATGCCGTGGAATTTCCCCTACTGGCAGATCATGCGCGCCGCGGTGCCGATTTTGGTGGGAGGCAACGCCTTTCTTGTGAAACCAGCGGAATGTACGCTGGGCTGCGGGCTGATCCTGAACGAGATCGCGCGTGACTGCGACCTCGATGACGTCTTCATGAGCGCCAATCTGTCCCGTGAACAGACAGCACAGATCATTGCCGATCCGCGCATCACTGGTGTGACGGTCACCGGAAGCGTGCGAGCCGGGCGCATCATCGCCGGGATTGCCGGGCATAACGGCAAGAAATCCTTGCTCGAACTCGGCGGCTCCGATCCGTTCATCGTGCTGGCCGATGCCGATCTCGACAAGGCAGTCGACTCGGCCATCACGGCACGCTTTGCGAACTGCGGTCAGGTTTGCATCGCGGCGAAGCGTATCATTCTCGAAGCCCCGATTGCCGAGGCCTTCACCGAGAGATTCATGGCCAGGGCACGTGCGCTGGCTCTCGAAGATCCTATGGAGGAACATGCCTTCATTGGGCCCATGGCCCGCAGCGATCTACGCGACGGACTGCATGAACAGGTCCGGCGCAGCCTGGCAGAGGGGGCGAAGCTCGCCTTGGGCGGTGAACCGATCAGCCGACCCGGCGCCTGGTATGCCCCGACGGTACTGACAGGCGTAACGCCCCAGATGACCGCCTTCCGCGAAGAGCTCTTCGGTCCGGTTGCCTGTCTCATCACCGCGAGAGACGCCGATCACGCGGTCGCTCTGGCCAATGACAGCGCCTATGGGCTTGGTGCGAGCCTCTGGACGCAGGATGCGACTCGGGCCCAAAGCCTGGCACGTCGTATCGAGTCGGGCGGGGTGTTCATCAATCGCATTACCGCCTCGGACCCAGCCCTGCCCATCGGCGGCGTCAAGGCGAGCGGCTATGGCCGGGAGCTGACCGAGCTCGGGCTGCACGAGTTCATGAATATCAAGACCGTCTGGGCCGCCTGAGGTCTTCTCCCCCTCCCTCACCCCGAGGGAGGGTCGCCTTTTTGGCCCTAGGGTCCCGCAGCTTGACCGGAGTTCAAGCGCGATATCATTCGACCTCTCTTCAGAAGATACATCAGATCACGGCATAAAAATCTTGCGTTATATCTTACGATAGTACAGTCATAAGATATAGCAGGAGATACATCATGTTCTTTCGTCATTCGCTTCGCCATGCCTTCAGCCGCCATGACGGCTTTGGTGCAGGGCATTCTTCCCGTTTTGGTGGTCGGTTCGGTCGCCATCGTGGTGGGGATATTCCGGGAGGGCGCAAGCTCAGCGCTGAAGAGCTGCAACTGGTCATCATGGCGCTGCTGGAGGAAAGCCCGGCCCACGGGTACGAAATCATCCGCCGCCTCGAAGAGCGCTCGAATGGCTTCTACAAACCGAGCCCCGGCATGGTCTATCCGGCCCTGACCTATCTTGAGGAGATCGGCCAGGCGGATGTCACCCAGGAGGGTACGCGCAAGCTCTATGCGCTCACCGCCTCCGGCAAGGCGCAGCTGGACACTAATCGCGCTGAAGCCGAGCGTATCCTCGAGATTCTCGCGCGCATCGGGGCACGCATGAGCGAGGTGCGCGAAGCATTTGCAGGGCTGCACGACATCGATCCCGAGGCTGCCGACGGGCTGCACAAGGCCCGCCACATGCTGAAATCGGCGCTCTACCAGAAGCGCGGCAGCAGCCCTGCCGAAGCCCGCCGCGTGGCCGCCATCCTCATGCGCGCTGCCTCGGAAATCATGGGCAAGGCCGAATCATGACTCAGCCCCGCCATATCCCGACCAAAATCCGCCATGCCCTGCGCCTGCGCCTCATCACCGTAGCGCAGGTCATTCCTCTCAGCAGCTCGATGCAGCGCATCGTCTTCACCGGGGAAGATCTGAAGGACTTCACCACGGCTGGCCCCGATGATCACGTCAAACTCTTCTTTCCCCAACCCGGTGAGACCTATCCCATCCTGCCGGATTTCCGCCCCGAGGCCGGACGCGAAGCTCTGCGCGACACCAGGATCATCGCACGCGACTACACGCCCCGGCGCTTCGACCCCGAAGACGGCACGCTGATCATCGATTTCGTGCTGCATGAGGAAGGGCCCGCCACGCGCTGGGCCGCGGCGGCCAAACCGGGGCAGCAACTCGGCATGGGGGGCCCGAAGGCCTCGCACATCGCACCGGATAGCTGCACCCATCATCTGCTGATCGGTGACGATACTGCCCTGCCCGCCATCGCCCGTGCGCTGGAAGAACTCCCCCCGGGCAAGCGTGCTGTCGTCCTGCTCGATACACGTGAAACAGAGCGCAGCTATCCGCTGGTGAGCCATGCCTGGACCGAAATCCATCGCTGCCAGCCCGATACCATCACGACCTTGCAGGATCTGCTGCGTCTTGTTGTCCTTCCCCCGGTGCGCGATCTTCATGTCTGGATTGCTGCGGAGATCGACACCGTGCGTGCGCTTCGCGACTATCTGATCCATGAGGAGGCCGTGCCCCGCAGCCAGATACGCGCCGCCGGATATTGGCGCCGTGGCCGTGAGGCAGGCGGTGGACGCGTGGAGGAGTAGCCCGCTTCCGCAGCCTGTAGTATCCCGACAGATTCAGGTCTGAGTGCATCGCACCCTTTCGCTCAGGGCGGCATCGAAGCGCGCCGGGTCCCATCCCTCCTCCAGAGCGACGCGAAACAGGGCCTGCTGGCTCTGGGGAGCGAGCCCGCCGATCGGTGGGTCACGATCCAGGTTGGTCGGGAAGGCATAGCCCTCAGCGCTCGCCGCGATGACCCGGTCGATGGCGCAGGCGGACAGGGCGTGCATGGCCTTCATTTTGCTGAGCACCGGGAAAAGGGTACGCGCCATGCGTGCCCGATCCATCGCCTCCATGGCGCGCCCAAAAGCCGAGGAAATCTGCAACAGATTGGCCATGCGCCGGATCGACCGTGACTGGTTCGACCCCGCTGCGTGAAACAAGGCGGGACTGAAGAATACCGCATCCCCTTTCTGCAGCGGCAATTGCAAATGGTTGGACGCAAACCACTCCCTAATTTCCGGACTTTGGGTAGCGAGATAACCGGGGCCGTATTTCTGGGTGAAAGGCCTGTAGAGCGTGGGCCCGCTCTCAACCGGCATATCGCAATGCGCGACAGCACCCTGCAGGGTCAGAAAAGGGGATAGGCCGTGTACATGAGCCGGATAACGGCTCACCTGCTCGGCCGATTGAAACCCCAGATGATAATCACGATGCACGATCTGGGCCTCGCCGCCGGGATTGACCACGTTCACCTGCGAGGTGATCTGATAAGCAGGGCCCAGCCAGGCCTCGCTGACAAGCGCAATCATGTCATTGGCATAATAGCGCGCGAAACCTTCAGGGTCGAAAAGGCAGAGTTTTTCGAGCGCATTCCAGATGCGGTCATTCGCGCCCGCCTTGGCGAAATGATCGCCGGATTCCTGGCCGTTGCGCTTCTGGTTGGCAATCAGCTTGTCGAACTGGACCGAGACATGATCCAGTGCCTCGCTGTCATCGAAGGCCTGTTTGAGCACCACGATCCCCGGCCCATCCTTCAGCACCTCGAGCCATTCGGCCATGATCATGCGGCGCCCATCCTCCAGCGCGGCGAGACGCCTCAGGGCCGTGCAATCGTAGATAGGCACCTGGCCGCCGCTGATATCGGCCGCCAGCGGGTAATCACGCAACGTCACACGCTGCTCGGTCAGGATTTTCAACTCTTCGAGTGTCGCGCATTCGGGTGAATACCAGTTCCGGCTCACTCGCAATACTGAGAGATTATCAGCTTTCACCTTCGCATCTCCGGTTTGTTCGTCGCTTTCGGCTCGCAGCGCCTCGCCCGAACTCTCTAACGCGATCGACAGCCGCAGATTACCGTTTCGTCATGTATCCAACAGAGCTAAAATACCTCAGAAACACCTCAAGGAGCGGCTCATGTCCTACGCGCATCCTCTCAAGGACATCGCCCGGCAAGCCGGCGTCGGGCTGGCAACGGTCGATAGGGTTCTGCATGACAGGGCCGGGGTGCGAACAGCCACGCGACGCCGAGTGCATCAGGCAATCGAAGAGCTCTCCCGCCAGACGCTCGAAGCTTCGCTTCACGGCAGCCGCCTGGTCATCGATCTCGTCATGGAAGCCCCGAACCGTTTTTCCAGTGCGGTGCATGCCGCGCTCGAATCCCAGCTCGCCGCGCTCATGCCCGTCGCCATGCGCGTGCGCGCCCATCTGGGCGAAACGGCTACAGGAGAGGAAATAGCCTCAATTCTGGCGCGACTGCGCAGGCGCGGCTCGAACGGGGTCCTCCTCAAAGCGCCCGACCATCCCGCCATCCGGGCCGAGATACGGGCCTGCGCCGATGCAAGGATCCCGGTCCTGACGCTTGTGACCGACCTCCCGGACACGCCGCGCCATGCTTATGTCGGCATGGATAATCAGGCTGCCGGTGCCACCGCAGCCTGGCTCATCTCGGGATGGATGCATGCCCCGATCCATACGGGCAAGGCGGTTCTCGTGGTGATTTCAAGCTATCGTTTCCTGGGCGAGGAAGAGCGGGAGGTGGGATTTCGTCGGGCCTTGGCTGAGCGTGCGCCCCATCTTTCTGTTCTGTCCCTGGGTGAAGGACGAGGCCTCGACTGGCAGACCTATGATCTGGTGGAGCACTGCCTGAAAACCCATCCAGAGATCGAAGGTATCTATTCCATCGGCGGCGGAAACCGCGCCATCGCAAAAGCGCTCGAACGATGCGGCCGACAGCCAGCGGTTTTTATCGCGCATGACCTGGATCGCGACAATCAGGCACTCCTGACGGAGGGGACCATCACCGCCGTACTCCATCACGATCTGGGAGCAGATATGCTGCAGGCCTGCCAGATCCTGATCGAGGCCAATCGCCTGCGACCACCCAGCCTCCTGACACGCCCAAGCCCCGTACAGATCATCACGCCCGTGAACATGCCGCCCAACCTCCGGAAAGGCACATAACCGCGCCCGTCCGAGCCAGAAAGTTGAGCGCCTGGTATGTTCCCGGCGAGAACCCTCCTGAGCGGAGGCAGCCATCGTCGCCACTCCGGGGCGGGCTTTGGGAGATCAGGCTCCGCAATCAGGCAATGAATCGTGCCTGTGCCTTGCGTATCGAGAGCGGGGGCAAGGCACCCTCTGGCGTGTGCGCGTCCTGAATACCGGTCCCAAGCGCTGTAACCACCGGCACGACGCCGCCCCAAAGCGCAGACGGCAGATCGGCATCATCCTCGACCGGTGGGCCGGTGCGAATCTTCGCGCTGGCCGCCTCAATATCGAGCGCGATCACCCCCGTGGCCTTGAGCTCATTGGCGGTCATGGCCCGCAGCTCCGTGCTCCGCCCCGGCAGCAAATGATCGGTGATCGCGTTCAGTGCCTGCACATGCTCTGCATCCGTCACCTTGCGGGCTGTGCCATGGACCACAGCGCATCGATAATTCACCGAATGGTGGAAAGACGAACGGGCGACCACGATTCCCGTCAACTGGGTAACGGTCACACACATCTTCTGCCCATCCAGACCCATGAGTCGTGTCTTGGATGCCCCGTGAAGGTAGAGGATGCTCCCCGCACGTGCATACGCCATGGGCATGACCATGGGGCGCTCCTGCGCCACAAAGCCGACATGCCCCACAAGGCCGGTATCGAGGATGGCGTGAACCGTCTCCTCGTC
This sequence comes from Asaia sp. VD9, assembly GCF_037150015.1. Classification (NCBI taxonomy): domain Bacteria; kingdom Pseudomonadati; phylum Pseudomonadota; class Alphaproteobacteria; order Acetobacterales; family Acetobacteraceae; genus Asaia; species Asaia sp. VD9. Next base: position 403,246 of record NZ_JBBCQM010000001.1, read on the forward strand.
ATAATGCGCGCGCTTGCCCTGACGGGCTTTGGCAAAATCGGGAACCATGTCGCGTGTCCTCTCAGCCAGACGGTTTTCGCTTGACGTTCCCCCTGCTACGCTCCGAACTGGAATGAATCGAGAGCCGGTTTCAGGATGTTTGTTCATGCCAGTTTATCTGCCCGCCATCGTACAACCGGAGCCAGGCGCCGACCTCTCTCTCCCTGCCCAGGTTTTCGCCGCGATCAGCGCCGCAATACGCGCGGGCCGGCTGGCCGAGGGCGACATGATGCCCTCCACACGTCAGGCCGCTGATGGGCTTGGGCTCTCACGCAGCACGATCTCGACGGCCTATGATCTTCTGCGTGCGGAAGGGCTCATTACCATGCGCGCGGGCAGCCGCCCGGTCGTATGCCTTCCCACCCCCCGAAAGGTGAAACAGGCCGCCGACACTGTGCCTGCACTCTCGACGCGCGGACATGTTCTCGCGCGTGATCCTCGGACAAGCAGCTACACAATCCCGCAAGGACGGCTGTCACCCGGCCTCCCCGATGAGGGGCGCTTCCCCGCCGATCTCTGGGGCCAGATTTTGCGCCGTCATGCCCGTCAGTCTCACGGGGAGGAGGCCTGTTATGGCGGTTATCATGGCGCGCGCGCGCTGCGCGCTGCGCTATGTGCGCGACTGGCCAGCGACAGGGGGCTTCAGGTCTCGTCCGAGCAGATCCTGATAACGCCGGGCACGCAGGCCTCCCTCAACCTGATCGCTCAGACGATGCTTGATCCGGGCATGAGCGTGGCGCTGGAAAATCCCGGTTATCTCGGGGCACGGGCGGCCTTCCAGGCGGCCGGTGCCATGATCCACCCCGTGCCGGTCGATGCCGGGGGGCTCGATCCGGCGCAACTCCCCCCTGAGGCAAAGCTCATCTACATCACGCCGTCCAACCAGTATCCGCTTGGGGGACGTATGGATCTGACGCGGCGGCTCGCCCTGCTGGAGCGGGCCCGCGCGCAAGGCTCCCTCATTCTTGAGGACGACTATGACAGCGAATTCCTGTGGCATGGGCGCGAGATCGCGTCTCTCGCAGCGCATGGATCGGGGGAGGAATGCGTCTATCTGGGCTCTGCCTCCAAGACGCTCTTGCCGGGACTCAGGCTCGGCTGGATGGTCGTGCCACCGGCGCTCATCGCCCCCCTGCGGGCAGCGCACCGCAATCTGGGATATGCGGCCAATCTCCATGGGCAGCTGGCCTTGGCGGAGCTTATGAATTCCGGGCATTACCGCCTGCATCTGCGCCGTATCTCGCGGCTGTATCAGCAACGCGGCCTCGCGCTCCATGAGGCGCTTTCTTCACTTCCTTTCCTGCAGGTTCTCCCCCCGCGCGGAGGCGTTCAACTGGGGCTACGCCTGCTGGTGGCAGGGCGTGAAGAGGCGTGCATGACCGCGCTCGCCCAGACGGGCTATCGCGTCGGACGCCTCTCGGCGCTTTGCCTGGACGCAGCGACAGAGGGGCTGGTCATAGGCTTTGCCACGCTGCGGCCGGATGACCCGGCCCGCATTGCCTCCACCCTCGCTCAGGTGGTTATGACAGGCAGGCCATAGGCTCAGGCACAGACTCAGGCCCAGGCCCAGGCCCAGCCTCAGGCCCGGATGGATAATTGAAATGATGCTCAGGGCTTATCCCAGTGGCCGATATGGCAGAGATGTGCCCATTCCGCCGCGGTGACAGGCGCGACGGACAGACGCGACTGACGCAGGAGCGCCATTTCAGACAGAGCGGGATCCGCCTTGATCGTTGCAAGCGAAACCGGCGCGGCGAAAGCACCCCGCGCCGCCACGTCCACGCAGACCCATTTACCGCCTTCGGCTGTCGGGTCGGGATAAGCCTCCCGCACGATCTCAACCACACCGACGATCTGCTTTTCAGAGACCGAGTGATAGAAGAACGCAAGATCGCCGCAGCGCATGGCAGACAGGTTATTGCGCGCCTGATAGTTACGCACACCGGTCCAGGGTTCGACCTTGTTCGTAACCTGCTGCTGCCACGAAAAGGTCTCAGGTTCGGATTTAATCAACCAGTACTGCATCGACGACCCTCTGTTATCGGTCAAGCCTGTTGCGCTTATCGGAACAAACTGCCCCTTCACGCCTCCCCTCTCCGAGCGGTATGCCGTATCAGGACGGCTTTCGATCAAAAAACCTTCATCGGATGGAGCCATTCACGGGCTATACCATGCCCGGATGCCAGGGGAGAGAGGCCAAGAGTGACGAAAGCCACGCGACAGATCATGGCGGGACGAGACATGCATGGGTCGCTCCTGCATCGCTTTGCCAATCCCGGTCGGTTTCTGCGCCTCTCACGCTGGCTCTTGCCCCTTCTCTCTGTCGGCGCCGTCGTGTTTCTGGCCATCGGACTGGCTTGGGCGCTGTTCGTTGCACCCGCTGACTGGCAGCAGGGCGACGCCGTGCGGATCATGTATCTGCACGTCCCCATGGCCATCCTTGCCTCTTCCGGTTACGCGGCTCTGGCTGTCTGCGGCGTGCTTTCTCTGGTCTGGAAGCATCCTCTGGCCGATCTGGCTGCGGTCGAGATTGGCCCGATCGGTGCCGTAGTCACAGCGCTCTGCCTGATCACCGGCTCGCTCTGGGGCAAGCCCATGTGGGGTACATGGTGGGTATGGGACGCCAGACTGACCTCGGTTCTGGTGCTGTTTTTCCTGTATCTGGGCCATATCGCGCTCATTCAGGCCTTTGACGACCCGCAACGCGGCTATCGCGCAGCATCCGTGCTTGCCCTGGCCGGTGTGATCGACCTGCCGATCATCAAGTTCAGTGTGAGCTGGTGGAATACGCTGCATCAGCCGGACAGCATTACCCTGACTCACGCCCCTTCCATGGCGCTCTCGATGCTGCTGCCTCTGGCCCTGTGCATGACGGGATTCACATTGGGTTTCGCGGCCCTCGTCGTGGGACGCGTGACCGCCTCCGTACTCGAGACCCGCGCCCAGCACATGATGACACGCACGCAGCGCAGGGAAAGCGGCGCATGACCCATCTGCCCTATATCGCGGCCTCCTACGGCATCACGCTGACGGCGCTGTCCGCGCTCAGCCTCGCTCTCATCTGGCGCCTGCGTCGCGCACGGCGCGTTCTGACGCTGCTGGAAGCCCGGTCGGCCTCGGAATTGCGCCCCTGATGAACGCACTCCCTGCCCGGCCCAGACGCCGCATGACCCGCAAGACGAGACGCCTCTGGCTCGTCATGAGTTGCCTCGCCTGCTTCGCCGTCGCGACGGCGCTCGTGCTGAATGCATTTTCTTCAAGCATCGTGTTTTTCATGGCGCCTTCGCAGATTCTGAAATCTCCCCCACCGGGCGATCGTATGGTCCGGCTGGGCGGCATGGTCGTGGCCGGGTCATTGCGCCGCACACTCGATGGCCAGCGCCCGGTCAATCTGTTTCAGGTGACAGACGGTCAGGCGGCCCTGGAGGTACGTTTCGAAGGCATATTGCCGGATCTCTTTCGGGAAGGGCAGAGCGTGGTGGCCCTTGGCACCTATGCCCCCGGCAAGGATTTTGCCGCATCCGAAGTACTCGCCAAACATGACGAGACCTATATGCCAAAGGAGGTCGCCGAGGCATTGCAGCGCAGCGGCAAATGGGACCCGCGTTTCGGCAAGCCTCCGTCTAGCGAGAGCCTGAACAGCATGACACGCAGTGAGGCGGTAAATCCCCAGCCCATCCCGGGAGCGGCCTCCGCCAGAGCTCCGGCCAGAGCTTCAACCAGAGCTTCGACCACACCATGATCGAACTCTTCAGTGCCGAGTCAGGGCATTATGCGCTCGCTCTCGCCTGTGTTCTCGCACTCGCGCAGTTTGTCCTGCCCCTTTGGGGGGCAGCGCGCGCACGGCGTTTTCTGCTGGATCTGGCCCCCAGCCTGGCCTGCGCCCAGTTTCTGGCACTGCTCTATGCCTTTTTGTGCCTGATTGTCTGCGCCATCGAGGATGATTTTTCGGTGCAGAATGTCGCGGCCAACTCAGCCTTGAGCAAGCCGCTGCTGTACAAGATCACCGGCGTCTGGGGAAACCACGAGGGATCGGTGCTTCTCTGGGCACTGATTCTCGCTCTGTGTGGCGGGGCTGTCGCCTTGCTTGGACGAGGCCTGCCCCTTGTGCTCAAGGCGCGCGTTCTGGCCGTTCTTGGCGGCGTTTCAACCGGATTCCAGCTCTTCTGCCTTCTGACCTCCGACCCTTTCGACAGGGTCTGGCCCGCGCCGCCCGACGGGCAGGGCATGAACCCGCTCCTGCAGGATCCCGGCCTCGCCTTTCATCCCCCCGTTCTTTACACCGGCTATGTCGGCTTCGCCGTCCCGTTTGCCTTTGCGGTTGCCGCCCTGATCGAGGGGCGTGTCGATGCTGCCTGGGGGCGCTGGGTACGTCCCTGGGCCGTAGCCGCCTGGTGCTTTCTCACGCTCGGCATCGCCATGGGATCGTGGTGGTCGTATTACGTACTCGGCTGGGGTGGCTACTGGTTCTGGGATCCGGTCGAAAATGCGTCCCTGATCCCCTGGCTGACCGGCACGGCGCTCGTTCATTCCGCGATCGTGGTGGAAAAACGCGACGCCCTGCGCATCTGGACGGTTCTGCTCGCCATCGCTTCTTTTTCCTTCTCGCTCTCAGGGACTTTTCTGGTGCGGTCAGGCATTCTGAATTCGGTCCATGCCTTCGCGAACGACCCGGCGCGTGGCGTGTTCATTCTCGCGCTGCTGGGCATTGTCATTGGCGGTTCGCTCCTGCTTTTCGCCTGGCGTGCCCCTTCCCTGAGCGCAGGGGGAATGTTCGCGCCCCTCTCGCGCGAGGGCGGCCTGGTACTTAACAATATCCTGCTCTGCGCGCTCTGCGCGGTGGTGGTGACGGGCACCATGTATCCGCCTTTCATGCAGATCCTGACCGGCCGTACGCTCTCGGTCGGAAAGCCGTTTTTCGACGCAACAACCATTCCGCTTGCCCTGCCACTTATGATCGTCATGGCAGTCGGCACCATGCTCCCTTGGAAGCGTGGCAGTCTTTCGCCCCTGCTGCACCGACTTTGGCTGGCCGCCCTCGTGGCAGGGCTGGCCCTGCTAGGCGGTCTGATGCTGCTCGATGGCATCCTGCCCGCGCTCTGCGCCGCCGCCGCTCTGTGGGTCATTCTCGCCAGTCTGACCGATCTGGCCACGCGGCTCGGTGCCCGCGTCGATCGTCACGCGGGATGGCGTGCGTCTCTGATCGGCATGAGCCGGCGCGGCCGACACCTGCCCCGCGCCATGTGGGGAAGCGCCATCGCCCATATCGGGGTCGGTGTGACGGTTCTCGGCCTGACCGGCATGTCACAGGCCAGGCATGACGTGGTGGAGATCGGCATCGGTCAGACGCTGCATCAGGGAAATCTGGACTGGTCCCTCCTGGCGGTTCGGCAGGAGCGTGGACCGAACTACAAGGCTCTGGTCGCAGACCTGATGGTCTCGCGCCATGGGCAGGTGCTCGCCACGCTTCATCCCTCGCGCCGCGACTTTGTGAGCCAGCATCAGGTCACAACCGATGTCGCCATAAGGACCAATCTGATGCGCGACCTCTACGCCGCTCTGGGCGAGGCCCATGGGAGCGGGCAAGATGCCCGCTACGTGCTGCGTCTCCATGACAACCCGCTCGCACCCTGGATCTGGCTCGGCGGCGTCATCATGGCTCTGGGGGGCGGTCTTTCCCTCTCCGACCGACGCCATCGTTTCGGTGCGCCCATGAAGCGGCGCCCCGCCCCCACTTTGCGTGGAGGAAGCGGGTCATGAGCGTTCCGACACGGCGTCGCCTCCTGATGGCCCTGCCGGTGGCGGGAGCCGGACTGGTGGGCGCAGGATGCTGGAAAATGCTCGCTTCCATGCAGACGGGCCAGTTCGATCCGCGCGCCATCAGGCTCGATTCCCAGGCGCGCCTCGTGCCCGATTTCGCGCTTGCGGGTCTATCGGACAGAGAGCCCGGCTTTGACGCCGCTGCGCTCAAAGCCAGTCCCGTACCGGTGCTGATCAATTTCTTTGCGTCGTGGTGCATTCCCTGCGTGACCGAAATGGCAGCCCTGCGAGTCATCGGGCGCCAGATCCCGATCTGGGGCATCGCCTATAAAGATCGGCCTGAAGACGCTGAGCGCTTCGTGACGCGTGATGGCTCCCCCTACAGCCGTCTGGCGCGCGATCAGAGCGGCATGACGGCCATTGACTGGGGCGTGAGCGGTGTGCCCGAGAGCTTTCTTATCCTGCCCGGCGGTCATATTGCCTGGCATGGCGCCGCTGCCCTTGATGAAGGGGTATTCGAGCGCGAGATCCGCCCTTTGGCAGGGGGCCGATGATGATGCGCGCCCGCTCGCTTGTCACCCTGATGATCGCCCTTACTGCCTACGCCCTTCCTGCTTTGGCGCCGCCCTCTTTTGCCCTGGACGACCCCGGCGAAAAGCTGTCTGACCCGGTGCAGGAGAAACGCGCCGAAGCGATTGGCGCGCAGCTTCGCTGCCTTGTCTGCCAGAATGAGTCCATCGAAGACAGCAGCGCGGAGCTCGCGCGCGACCTGCGCCATGTCGTGCGACAGCGCGTGGCAGCGGGGGAGAGCGACCCACAAATCATGGCCTGGATGACCCAACGCTATGGCGAATTCATCCGTCTGCGCCCTGGTCTCTCGGCTGCGACGCTGCTCCTCTGGGCGATGCCGGCTCTGGCCCTGATGGCTGGTCTTGTGGCTGCCGCACTCATGATGCGGCGTCGGGCCCTTCCCGCCGGGATGGGGGAGACACTCAACGCTGCCGAGCAAAGGCGTCTGGCGCAATTGCTGCGTGAGGGGGAGGACAGCCAGTGAGTGTTTCAGGCTTCCTTCTTGTCACGCTGATCAGTCTGTCGCCCCTCCTGGCCCTGTTCTGGCGCCGCGGACAGGCGCCCCTCCCTGTGAGCGCGCGCCATTCGGCCCTCACCCTCTATCGGGAGCAATTGCGCGATCTGGAACGTGATCGCGCGGCCGGACTGATTGCGGAAGCCGAACGCGCCCATGCCGAGCTGGAAATCCAGAGGCGCATTCTATCCGCCGACACGATCGTCGAGCGAAAGATGACGACACGGAGCGAGAAGAAACGCCTTTTCCTTCTCCTCCTGTTTCTGCCCGCCTTCGGCTTTGCGCTCTATCTGGTCAACGGACATCCGTCCTTGCCACCGCAACCCCATCAGTCGACGCACCCTGCGGTCACAGCCGAAATGCAGGCCCTGTTCGACAAGCTGGCCCGCCAGGTCGCTTCCATGTCGCCAGACGACCCTGATTATGTGCGTCAATCCGTGCTACTGGGACAGGTGGACGAACATATGGACAGGATCGATGAGGCCCTTCGGGCCTATCGACAGGCGCTGGCCATACGCTTCATCCCCGAGCTCGCAGTTCAGATTGCGGAGTTACAGACACAGCGGGACGGCCATATCTCTGCGGATAGCCTCGCTTTGTACCGCAAGGCGCTCGATGCGGCCCCCGCCGATGCCCCGTGGCGGCTTGCCGTCGAGGCGCGTATCGCAACGGGCGAGCACGACCAGGAGCGCTGAGGCTTCGTTGCATCGGACGCTCAGAGATACCGGGCGATCCGATCGCGGAGATGACGCCATTTCGTACGCAGCATGTAATGACGCGCGGCCTCGAAGTCGGGAGCAATCTCACAACGATTGCCGAAATCGCGTCCGAAAGGCACGAGTGCCCCCTCTTTGAGGTAGCGCGCGTACAAAATCGGCGTCCGGTCCGTTTGCCACGAGGCGGCCTGACAAAGCACGGCGGCGAAGGCCTGGGAGCGCGGGGGCAGCAGATCTGCCGCTTTCTCGGCGTAGTCCACCGCGACCCATCGATAATGATATCGGGCAAAAGGCACCACCTCGCTGGCCTGATAGCGCTTGCGCTCTTCCGGCGTGATGAATGGCCCCTTCAGCGCCCGATCCACGCGCTGTTGGCGCGTCAGGCTGCCTTCCAGCGGATCCTGGGGATTGCTCGAATACAAGCTCCGTCCCGCACCCCCCTCATAGGCGCCCTCATAGACAGCGTAATCCGGCCCCTGCTCAGTGCCCATGATCTCCATGCCATGGATGCGTGCAATGCGCGCTGCCTCGAACCATCCTCGCGCCCGACTGACACGCGTCCATCCCGAATGCGCCTCGGCAAGCGCCTTCGCATAGGCGCGCACCCATTGGCGGTAGGGCCGATCGACCGCATGCCCCCCCTCGCTCTCTGAGCGAAAGCGCGGATCATCGTCCTCGGGAAAATAGGCCAGAGATTCGTCGAGACGCCCCTCTCGGACCATACGGCGGGCCAGGATCTGGCGCATCGTATCGCCTAGCGTGATCGCGGGAAGGAGATCGCCTTCGCGGGGCGGCGGCGGCTTGGGGCTGGCGGGAATGGCCCGGTCGATTTCGGCACGAAGTTCCTCGACCGTCAGAACCCGTTCGGCGAGATAGGCGGCATCACTTGCCCCGTCAGCAGAGGCCCCGTCAGCAGAGGCACCTCCGCTTCGCGCCGCGTCATAGAGGGCGATGAATGCCTGAACGAATTCTCCCCGCGACAGCTGGAGGATACCGCTCTCGCTGCGTATGCGCGATGTCATTGCCGGGTCTCCAGACGCGGTATTTGTCGGGAAACCCTTGATAGCCTGAGCGTAGGCACGCGCGGCACCTGGCAGATCATTGACTCTCATGGCAAGCTTGGCCCGCACCCAGGCAGCATAAGGCGCAGGATCATCGCCAGCAAACTGCGCGGCGAGATCGAACTGGCCCATTCTGTAGGCGGCAAGTGCGAGAAGAGCATTCCTGCCCCCCGGTCCGGTTTTTATGTCCGAGGCGGAACGTGCGAGCGCCTTCATGGCCGCATGACCGGGTGCGCTGCCATCATCGTAAGCCAGCACGTAAAGGCTCAGCAAGTCTCGCCCGAGGCTGTCCTGCGCGAGCGCTTCAAGCCGCGCAGGATGTCGAGAAACCCATTCGAGGAGGAAGCTCAGCGAGTCCACTCCGGAGGAGGCTCCAGCCACAGCCTGGTGAGTGTACAGTGTGAGCGCTTTGGCGATTTGTACGCTCGTCAGGGCCTCCGTGCAGGGATCGTGCCGCACCATCTCGGTCCATCCGCACACCCTGCCTTGTGCATGAAGCGCCAGTCGCGCCTCTTCCCCCCAGGAAGCGGGGCCGAGGCCATCGGGATCGCTCCAGCCTTGTGCGACTAATTGCCGCGTCGCGGCAAAGCCACGAGCTGCGTCCTCAAGCTCCTCGTCGGTGTCGTGGCCAGCGACAAAAGCAAGCGCTTCATGGGCCTTTCCACTCATGAAAGCTGCCTTAACTCGCACGCTGTCCGTTCCTGCCTCGGGCAAGGGGCCGATCGCATCAAAGCTCGACAGTCCCCGATCCTCGCTTTGGGGGTCGCGATAGGCGCGTGCCCCGCGCGCATAAAGCACGGACGCCGCTGACGAATCGGCAGCGTCGGCGGCTCTCTTGCCGGGTGAAGGCGTGCTCGGCATGAGGCGCGTGACTTCACGGGAGAAAGAGAATTCGGGCAGGTTCGCAAGGGTATTCTTGCGATCATCGAGAAGCTGCTCTGGGAAAAAGGGTCCGCAGGCGAAGACGGCCGCGATGGTGGTGGAGGCCAGAGCGAGGACCACCAGAGACACCCGCCTGCGCCCAATCCCCGACAAGGAAACCGGTCGCCTGAAGAGTTGATTAGGGCGTGACATGGATGGACGCTTCCTCCTGCGGACAGCTGAGCCAGGCGGCGATGAGCGATTGACCGACAGTGAGCAGACTGGTCTGCGCACGGGTCAGAGAGAGCCCTGCACGGTCGTAATCAAGACGATACGGTCCCTGGGCCCCTGCCCCTCGGCACGGACTTGTAACATGAAGGACGGGCGGCGGCAGGGCGTCAACCGTTCCCGTATTCCTGACAATGATATGATACAGCCCCTTGCCCGCCGGCGCAGCCTCAAGCGTCATGGCCTCGCGGATCGGCTCGTGCCGGACGAGGCTCAACCACGATCCCAGGCTCCATGAGCGCCGGTCGCCGGCGACTGGCAGGCGGAACCAGATCCAGCCTTCGAGTCCGATCGGGGGGCGAGCCTCGATGCTCTGCATGAAGGCGGCAATCTGCCGCGGGGCAACGATCAGCTCTTGCCCGTTACCGGGGCCGATGCCCTGGCTCCCCTCGCTCTCTATCGCGGCGACCTGGCCATCCTGCCCCCAAAGGATGCGTGATCCATAGCTGGGCAGGGCAATCCACCACCGGCCCGAGCGCAGGGTACGGGCCGCGATCGGACCGAAAAGAGATGCCGCGTTTCGCGCCTGAACCGGGCTGAACAGCCCCTCGACAGGGTTGCGTACCGCATGGAGTTGCAACACGGCGCTGTCGGCCTCCCCGAGCAATTCGGGAAGCGCGGACGAACCGAGCCAGGCGGGGAGAGCCGTGATCGACAGCTCGGTTTTCGGCGGCAGGCTTGGACGCAGTGCGGCGATGAAGCGTGCATAGGCGTCGAGCCGCGCCGTCGCGCAGTCATGATCGAGTTCGATCCCTTGCACGACGATCCCGAGAGAGCGCCATTCGGCCACTACTGCGGTGATGTGCGCAGCGAATGCGGCAGGATCGAGATCGGCGCGACGGCCGCTGAGCCGGAAGACGGCAAGGACGGGATGCGCCGCAAAAACCTGCGCGAGTGTCCCGTCAGGCGGGGCCGTCAGCTGTGCATCATGCCAGATCCCGCGCTGATCGCGCTCGGAGGCCAGCACATGCCACCTCTCCAGAGCTGGGTCTGCTGTCCTGATCGCCTGAACCAGCGCGTCGCTCCATACGCGTTGCCAGATATAGGCATCGGAGGGGAGCCGCACGGACGTAGAGGACAGGACACGGGCGGGAGGCAACAGGCCAGTCCACGCCCCCAAGCCCCCCACGGCGACAAGAGCGAGCACGGCACCGAGAATACCGGCCCCGATGCCCTTGCGCGACGAGCAAGGTTTCATGTGAAGCCTCCTCGCGCAGGCGGCTGCCTGTTGTGTCGATGCCTCTGCCGATGAACGGGGCAGGCGTTCGCATCGGTAGACGCGTGTCTTCTCGCGTGGACCATCGCGGGTTCATCGGTCGTATCGCCAAGGTAAAACGCCTCGGGAATGAGCCGCAAGAGCATGAAAACCATGTCACGCCGCAAGCAGTCATCCTTTGTGTTCAAAACAGGGCGCTTAGCCTCAAGTCCATTTTCATATTGCATCGTCCCTGTGCTTCGCGGCATGTGCTCTCCATGGTGCGTCTCTCCCCCCTGCCCCGTCAGCGATCCGTCCTGACAGGAAATTATCTGCCCGTTCCACGCCCCCCTGCGCAGGATTCGGTCGTGCTGTGTCCCGCATGTCGCGGCAAGATGCAGCGCACGGATGAGCAATGCCCGCATTGTCATGCCGAACGTCATTTCGGCCCCACGCGCAAGGAGACGCTTGTCAGCACGTTGATCGGCGTTGTCGCAGCGCCCGTCCTGTCCCTGCTGCTCATACGCCCCTCTTTCTGGACCGGCGCCTTCGCCGTGGTGGGGCTCCTGGCCGGTTTTTTCGTCGCCCATAGCCGGCATAGCGGCGATCGCTGGCTTCGCGACCCGCGCTAGATCGCAGATTTCGTAACATGATGCAGCTTTCGGCAAGTCTGGCGAAACGCTAAGGGCAATACCCATGTCTGAGTCGGCTTCACGCCCCAAACGCCGTTCCTTCCTGCTCTTGCGCGAACGCTATATCCTGCGTCAGCTTTTTCTCGGGCTGGTCGGGATCACGAGCGGCGCCATCGCGCTGATCTGGCTGATGCAATCGCTGCGCTTCGTCTCGCTGGTCGTTGATCGCGGCCTGTCGCTGCGCGTGTTCCTTCAGCTGACCTCGCTCATGATCCCGTCCTTTCTGGCGGTGATCCTGCCCATCACAACCTTTCTTGTTGTCCTGTTCGGCTATCAGCGCATGTCGGGCGATCGCGAGCTTACGGTGATGCAGGCAGCCGGACTCTCGCCGTTCCAGCTGGCACGACCGGCCATGGCCTGCGCCCTGATTACCACTGTTCTGGGGTATATCCTCAATCTCTGGCTCGTTCCCGTCTCCTATCATGCGTTCCGGCGCTATGAATTCGAGATACGCAACCGCATGGCCGCGTTTCTCCTGCAGGACGGCGTGTTTGCGCAGCTCTCCAAGGACATGACCGTCTATGTGCGCAAACGCGATCGTGACGGCGTCATGCATGGCGTCTTCGTGGAAGACGACAGGCAGCCTGAAGCCCGCGCCACGATCATTGCCGAGCGCGGCAACATGGTCGTCATCGACAACCAGCCGCGCGTGGTCCTGTTCAACGGTTCTCGTCAGGAAATCGACCATCATACCGGTCGGCTGAACGTGCTGACTTTTCAACGCAACACGATCGACCTTTCGAGCAGCAAGCAGGCAGAAAGCGAAAACCGCGATGCTGCTGAGATGTCGCTGCCCGAACTGTTCCACCCTGACCCGAACTACGTCTCGCAGCGCGACTGGGGCAAATTTGCCGTGGAAGGGTGGCGCCGCCTGACCGCACCGCTGACCACATTGTCCTTCAGCATGATCGCGCTCGTGGCCGTACTGAGCGGCGCTTTTTCGCGCCATGGCAATATCAAGCGCCCCATGACGGCCATTCTCAGCGTTGTCGGGCTCATGGCGCTGTCGCTCATGCTCCAGAATCTCGCAGGGCGTAACCTTGCCCTCGTCCCGCTTCTCTGGCTGGTCGCCATCCTGCCCGCCATCGGATGTGGGTTTTGGATTTTCGGCCGCGAAGCCCTGAATGCCGGAAGGCGGAAATCGAATGGCGCTTAATCCCCTCTCCCTGCTCAAGGGGTCATCGGCTGGCGTGTCGGTCACGCTGTCGATCTATATCTCGCGCATCTTCACGCTTTTCGCCCTGGCGATGATTGCGGCCCTGACAGGGCTCGTCTCACTGTTCGACTTCATCGATCTGCTGCGCCGCGTGGCGACCAAGCCGGATGTGCCCACCAGCCTCGTGACCGAGATCGCGGGGCTGCATGTGCCCTATTTCATGATCATGATCATGCCTTTCGGCATTCTGCTCGGCGGGATCGTATGCTTCTGGCGCCTGACTCGCTCGTCCGAACTGATCGTGGCGCGCGCTGCCGGGATTTCAGCCTGGCAATTCCTGGCCGCCCCGCTGGCCTGCGCCATTATGCTCGGCGCGTTCGGCACCATGGCGCTCTCCCCTCTTTCCTCCTCGATGTTTCGCAAGGCGGAATTGCTGGACGAGGCCTATCTCAAGACAGGAGGCGGCCCACTCTCGCTCAATGGCGGCGCGCTGTGGCTGCGCCAGCTCGATGACGAACAGGGCGCAAAGGGCGTGGCCATTCTGCATGCCCGCCACGTGTTCCTGCGAGACGGTGCGCTGCGCATCAATGATATCAGTGTCTTTCGTCTCGACGCGCGCGACCAGCTTGTGATCCGCATCGAATCCCCGCGTGGGCAGCTCGTGCAGGGAGCGTGGAAACTCGAGGATGCGGCGACTGTGCGGCCGAACCACCTGCCGGTGCGGATCGGCGATTACCTTCTGCCGACCAACCTCTCCCTGACCCGCGTCGAACAGAGTTTCTCGTCTCCCGATACGCTGTCGGTCTGGACCTTGCCCGGTTTCATCCATCTGCTCGAGCGGTCCGGTTTTTCATCCATACGCCATCGACTGCACTTCCAGACTCTGTTAGCTCTTCCGATCCTGTGCGGTACTATGGCGCTCGTCTCGGCCGGCTTTTCGATGCGTCCCACGCGACGCGGCGGTGTGGCACGTATGCTGGGCTCGGGAATCGCTGCGGGTTTCGCGTTGTTCACCATTTCGAAAGTGGCAGCGCAGTTTGGTGAATCCGGTGCCCTCCCGCCTGTCATGGCGGCCTGGGCACCGACTGGCGCAGGTCTATGCTTGGCAGTAGCGTTGCTTCTGCATCTGGAGGATGGTTGATGTCGAAACGGCGCGTTGCGCAGAGAAGGCGCAGGTCCTGGCTGGCCGCGTCCATGCTTGCCGGCACCGCAAGTTTCAGCACGATCCCGGAGGCCGATGCCACGATGCAGCGCCAGACTGGTCCGCGCGTGGCCGTTGGCAAGCCGTCATCGCAATCTGATCCGGTTACCTATCTCGCTGACCAGGAAAGCTACACGCGCAGCGGCGTCGCGACCTGGACCGGCAATGTGCAGGTCTGGCAGGGAGATCATGCCCTGCGCGCCGACAAGATCGTCTATGACCGCAATACTGGGGTCATGACCGCGACGGGCCATGTGGCCATGGTCGAGCCCGATGGCAGTACGAGTTTTGCTGAGTATGTCGAGCTCAGCAACGGCATGCATGACGGCATCGCGCGGGCCATTTTCCTGCGCATGGAAGACAATGCCAAGCTTGCTGCGAATGGCATGAGGCGCACCAACGGCAAGATCAACGACATGGCCAAGGCCGTCTACACGGCCTGCGAAATCTGCGCGAAGGACCCGACGCGCGCGCCGTTCTGGCAGCTGCGCGCCTATAACGCGACGCAGGACGCCGAACATCAGCGCATCGAGTTCAGCCATGCCTATCTCGACATGTTCGGCCTGCCCATCATGTATCTGCCGATCTTCTCGATGACCGATCCGAGTGTGAAACGTCAGAGCGGCTTCCTCATGCCGGGCATCAACCCGCATGACCGCTATCTCGGCACCTATTTCACCATTCCCTATTTCTGGGCAATCGACGACCAGCAGGATCTGACCGTGCAGGGTCTCGTCTCGACCCGCACCGGGCCCCAGATCAGTGGGCAGTATCGAAACCAGCTCAATTTCGGCAAGGTGAACCTGACGGGCGGCATCGCCTACAGCACCCATAAGGAAGGCAGCTACGTCAACACGTTCGGCAATACTGTCAGTGGTACCAATGATAACGGCATACAGGGCTATGTGCGCGGATCGGCAATATTCGATATCGACCGGCACTGGCGCGCAGGGGCAAACCTGAATCTCGCCTCATCAGCCAACTACATGCGCGACTATCGCATCACCGGTTACGGCAATGAAACGCTGAGCTCAACAGCCTATATCGACGGCTTCGGCGTTGGCTCCTATGCGCGTCTCGACGGTCAGTTCTATCAGGGGCTGAATCAGGGCGTCATCCGCAACTCGAACCTGCCTTTCGTCCTGCCGCGCTTCACCTATGCCTTCCAGGCCGAGACGGACCCGTTGGGCGGCACATTCTCGCTGAATACGAACGACTTCAACGTCTATCGCCCCCAGGGCACGCGCGATCAGCGCGGGCAGATCCAGATGAACTGGAACCGCCCCTTTCATAACGTTCTGGGGCAGATCTGGCTCCTGACCGCACGCGTCGATGCGACGGTCTATCAGGCCAGCCATCTCACGGAACAACCGCTCTATTACACCGAGACCGGCACCCATACGACAGGCTGGGTCCTCCCGACTGTAGCGCTGAAAATGAACTGGCCGTTCATGCGCAGCTTCGCCCATGGGCATGGCTCGCAGATCATCGAGCCGATCGTTCAGGCCATTGCGGCCCCCAATATGGGCAACAGCGCGACGCGCATGATCCCGAATGAAGATTCGCTGCAATACGAATTCACCGACAGCACGCTTTTCTCCCTGAATCGCTACACCGGTACGGACCGCCTCGATGGCGGATTGCGCGGTAATGTCGGCGTGCACGGCAACTGGACGTGGCGCGGCCATGCGGTTGATTTCCTCGTGGGTGAAAGCATCCAGCAGCATATCACCCAGAACCGCATTCCCTATTCCGGCCTGTCGCACCATCTTTCCTCGCCTGTGGCGCGTGTACGGGTGAGCCCCAATCAATATCTCGATCTGACCGCCCGTGGACGTTACGATCCCTGGCGCAAGAAATTCGATTATGGCGAAGGGCTTGTGAGCGTCGGCGTGCCGGTTTTCCACGTCAATGCAGGCTATATCTACGAGCCGGTCACGCCCTATTACTTCTACGCGGAGAACTACCGCGTCAGTGGTCCGGCGCAGGTCTATTACACCCCGACCAATGAAGTCACGGCAGGCTTCTCGACCGCCTACAAGCAGTACCACGCCTCGGTTTACGGCCGTCGCTCGCTGTCGCGCCACGAGTTCGTCAGTCTCGGTGGCGATATCGGCTATTCGAATGACTGCTTCGGCTTGGACATCCTTGCGATCAAGCAATATACCTCGATCGGTGGTCAGCAGCGCAACACGACCGTGCTGTTCAACCTTACCTTCAAGACAATCGGTACCTTCGGAATCAATGGCTGACGGACGCGCAATGATCTTCTCCGCTCCCTTCCTTCGGGCTGTCCCGCATACCGGGACGCCCCGCTCGATGCGTGCGATGCTTCTGGGTTTTGCCACCTGTCTGGCCCTGCCGGCCCTCTCGGCCCAGGCTGCGCCGGCTCATCATGCGCAGCGTGCCCACCCCGGCCATGGCAGCGTGTCCCCTGCCGCGATCCCGCCTGAGGATGCCATTCTGGGCACGATCAACGGGCAGGTCCTGACCGAACGCGATGTCGATAACCGCGGCAAGCTGTTTGCGCTCTCGACCGGCCTGAACATCAGCCCCGACCTGATGCAACGTTTGCGCCCGCAGATCATTCGCCAGCTCGTCGATGAACGCATCAAGACGCAGGAAATTCTCAAGCGTCACATCAACGTCGAGCCGCAGCAGATTGCCCAGGCCATCAACAATATCGAAGCGCGCAACGGCATGCCGAAGAATGCCCTGCGCGACCGCCTGGCCCAGGACGGCGTTTCGCTCACCACGCTGATCGACCAGATCCGGGTGCAGATCGGGTGGATGCAGGTGCTGCGTGAGGAAATCTCGGGCCGCGGCCGCATCACCGCGCGCGAGATCACGCAGCGCGAAGAGGCTCTGCGCGCCGAGGAAGGCCGAGCACAGTACAATGTGAGCGAAATCTTCATCCCCGTTGCCGATCCACGCCATTCGGAAACGGAACTCGAATTCACCAAGACGATCATTACGCAGCTGCGTAACGGTGCCCCCTTCCCGATCGTGGCAGCACAGTTCTCGCAGGCCCAGACCGCGCTTGATGGCGGCACCATGGGCTGGGTACAGGAAGACAGTCTTGACCCCCCAGTGGTCGAGATCGTGCGCCAGATGCCCATCGGCGCCATCTCGAATCCGGTCAAGGTCGCGGGGGGCTACGTCATCGTGACGGTCAATGGCAAGCGCACGATCGGCCATCAGAACGTGACCATGGTCACCGTGCGCCAGGCTTTCTTCCCCTTCTCCTCGCCTCTCAATCCGCAGCAGCCGACGGATCAGCAGAAGCTGACTCTCCAGAAGGCGACGTCGGCAGCCCAGTCGGTTCATGGATGTGACGCCATGGAGGCACTCAACCGCAGCATCGGCGAAAAGCATCCCTCTGATCCGGGCGGCCAGCTGGTTCTGGAGCGCCTGAACCCGCAGATGCGTCAGGTTCTCTCGGATCTGCCTGTGGGCCAGTCCAGCCGTCCGCTCGTCTCCAGCGATGGCATCGCGCTGCTCGCCGTATGCTCCAAAGGGCAGAAGAATATCGCCCAGCAGAGCCCCAGCGAGATTGCAGACAGCCTCATGAACGAGCGCGTCGAGCAGGCCTCGCGTCAGCTCGAACGCGATCTGGAACGCCGCTCGGTCATCGAGATGCGAAAGGACGACAAGGCGGCCACGGCCAAAAAGGACGATACCCCCGCGGTTGAGGACGACACCGCACCGGCCAAGCCACACGGGAAGAAGGCCTCAGGCCAGGGATGACCCTTCCCTCACTGCGGGACTCCATCCGCATACATGGACTCGACGCCAAGAAATCCTTCGGACAGCATTTTCTTCTCGATCCGGGCATCGTGGCCCGAATCGCCGCACTTGGCGGCGATATGGCGGGACGTCACGTCGTCGAGATCGGGCCTGGCCCTGGTGGCCTGACCCGCGCCCTGCTGGATACCACGGCCGTCGCAGTCCATGCGGTCGAGATCGACCAGCGCGCCTGGCCTTTGCTCGATGAGCTTGCGGCCCATGCCGAGGGGCGGCTCAATCTGGTCAAGGCCGATGCCATGGCACTGGATTGCACCACGCTCTGCCCGGCACCCCGCAAGATCGTGGCGAATCTCCCTTACAACGTCGGGACGCCGCTCCTGGTGGGCTGGTTGCGTCAGGCTGCCTCCTGGGAGCGTATGACGCTCATGTTCCAACTCGAGGTAGCCGAACGTATCTGTGCGGCGCCGGATACCGGAGCCTATGGGCGTCTGGGCGTACTCGCCCAATGGTGCGCAAGCTGCGCCATGGTGATGAAAATCCCCCCCGGTGCGTTCTCGCCCCCGCCCAAGGTGGACTCCGCAGTCGTCGACATCGTGCCACATGCCGAGCAGCCCTCTGCGATATTGTTCAAGGCCATGGAGCATGTCACCCATCTGGCTTTCGGCCAGAGACGCAAGATGCTGCGCGCTTCGCTCCGGCCAATCGGGGGGGAAGCCCTGCTCGAAAAAGCTGGTATCCTCGCCACGCGACGCGCCGAAACCCTTTCGATCGCGGAGTTCGCAACGCTCGCAAAACTGGTCGCTCGCGAAAACTGATGCTGCGAGGCGCTTGCAGAGCGTCGAGCGAGCGCCCATACAGGGTGAAGACGGGTGTTCTTGCCCGGGCGTTCGGGTGCATGTGGCGCCAAGACCAGTCCCGCAGGAGCATGTTTGCACGCATAATTCTTCTGCGTGGCCGTCATGGTATCAAGGAGCCTTGTTATGGCAACAGGCACCGTAAAATGGTTCAACTCCACCAAGGGCTATGGCTTCATCAAGCCGGATGCCGGTGGCGACGATGTGTTCGTGCACATCTCGGCGGTCGAGAAGGCCAACCTCACTTCCCTCAATGACGGCCAGGCGCTCTCCTACGAGACCGAAGTTGGACGCAACGGCAAGACCTCGGCAGTCGCTCTCAAGCTGAGCTGAGTTTGCAGCCGTAACGGAAAACAGGGTCTCGCGCATCTCCCAGAGCGGCGCAGCCCACCCTGTTTCGGACTACCGGGCATGTCCTTCCCCAGGACTGCGCCCGGCCCTGATCCGTTTCCGGCCGGGGAGGACTGCCTCCTCCCCCCTCGAAAATATCCCACTATTCCGCATAGCGGCGGTGACCCGTTCAGAATGCCACTGATGTCGCCACAGCAAAGCTGCGCCCCTGACCCCAGCTATTACGATAGGCAGAACCGGTCGGGGCGATGATATATCCCTGATTGAGCAGATTGACCGCGTTGAGCTGAAGGCTCAGCTGTCGGGCGAAGAGCCGTGGAACTGTCCAGGATGCGAAGGCATCGATTGTGCCGTAACCCGGGACCTGGAAACTGTTGTCCAGCGCTGCTGCCCGCGTTCCTACAAGATGAACGCCCCCGCCAACGCGCATCCCGACGCTGCGCCGGGGGAGATTTCCACTCCAGGTCAGGAAGACGCTGCCACTGTTCCTGGGCACGCCGATCAACTGATGCCCCTCGGTGGCTGGCGTGTCGCGCAACGTGCGCGCATCCGTCCAGGCATAGGAGAGGATGGCGCTCCAATGGCGAGTCAGTGCACCGCTCAAGCTCGTCTCAAGCCCTTTCGATCCTGCCAACCCGGTCAGACGCTGCACTATGTTGCCGTCTGCATCGAGCCCTGCCGTCTGCAGAACATTCTTCTTGCGGATATGATACAGCGCGACATCGGCGGTCAGACCATGATCCTCATACCGCCCACCCAGTTCGAACTCGCGTCCGGTTGTCGGTTTGTATCCACCTTCGAGCACACTACCCGCCGAAAGCTGATTAGCCCCGAAGGATTGTGAGTAATCACTGTAAAACGAGAGGGTCCGGAACGGCTGCCACACCAATGCGGCGAAGGGGAGTGGTTTCGTATAGGAGGCATCGGTCGTTCGAACAAATGGAATACCACTGCCATAGTGCAGCCCGAACCACTGATAGCGCACACCGCCACTGGCAATCAGACTGCTGGTCAGGTGAATATTGTCCTTGAGATACCCTGAGGCAGAATTGATATTCTGCTGCAGATTGCTGTTCGCCGCATTCACGCGGCCGACGGGGGCCAGCCCACCATAGACCGGATTGGCCGGGAAGAATCCCCCCTGATTGGCCGACTGGTAGAAAGCGCCCTGGTTCTGGTTGCGGTTCTCGTAATCGATCCCAGCCGTGAGTTCGTGACGCATGCGCCATAACGTGTGATCGGCCAGATAATCGAGCGCCACACTGCCATTCGCACGGATGGTCCCTCCGTTGGCACGATACCGGCGCAACAGCACGCCTGTACGGGGGGAGTAGCTCGATGGATCGGCCTGCCTGTCGTGATAATCGTCGCGGTTATACCCACCAGACAGACGCAGGCGGTCATGGGCGCCAAGGCGATAGCCTAAATGGCTCGCGACAAGGTGACGCGTGCCGAAAGAAGCGGTCCAGGGTTCGTCCACACGCTTTTGCGGGCCTGATATTGGATTATTCCCCATAAAGACAGCACCGCGATCGAGGACATTGTTGTAATCGACAAATTCATAGGCTAGCGCGCCATCCCAGCGCTCCTGACGCCAGCTCAGTGTCGGGGCCACGAGTATCTGCCTGTTGGAGCCGAAATTACGCCAGTAATTCTCGTTCCTGTAACTTCCGATCAGGCGGAAAGCGAACCTCCTCCCAAGCGGTCCGGTGACGTCGACATGGCCATTTCCGCCACCGAGTGAACTCCACTGTGTGCCGAACCCGCCGCCCCAGCGCCTGAAATCGGGCGCTTTTGTCACCACATTGATCACGCCGCCCGGCTCTTGCATCCCATAGAAAAGCGACGCTGGCCCCTTGAGTATCTCCACCCGCTCGGCGGTGTCGCCTTGATAATTGCGCCCTATGGGCATGCGTATGCCATCGCGCAGGATCGATCCGTCATCGATCGCTCCGAAGCCACGTTTGACAAGGGCGTCCTGCGTCCCGCCAAAATTATTGCCAATCGCCATGCCGGGCACATATTTGGCCATGTCTTCCATCGTCTGGGGCGAGAAATCAGCCAGGGTCTGACGGGTAACAACATTGGTTGTCTGTGTCTGCTGTAAAAAGGGTGTGGAACGCTTATCGCCCATGGTGCTGTCGGATGCGGCATAGCTTCCGCGCTCACCGATGACGGTCAGCACTTCATGGCGCCGACGCACTCGCCCGGCGCTCTCCTGCATGCGCCGCTGGCCTGCGAGGCTAGCGGCGACCCGTCCTGTCCTGCCACCCTTGCGAAGCAAGGTATGGCCCACGCTGTCTGGGGCAACCCGGCTATCCTCCTCAACAGGTGCGTCGCGCGCCGAAGCATCAGGCGGCGCTAAGGCTCCAAGCGCTGCGATGAGGATGATACCGGGGCAAGGCAGGATCGCCCCACGATATGGGTTGCGAATGTTTCTCATTCGCCAATACGTGACATGAAATGTGACATAACGAAACCGTGAGTCACGGTTTCGAAAGCTCATTCTTCTTAACAAATCATGACTAGGCCTGTTTGGGATCGTCGCTGACGCGCTTGCCGCCCGGGCTCGCGCGGTTCACTGCTCTTCACCTCAGGGTTGGCAAAGATAGTCCCGGGTCAGCGGTACGGCGTCGATATCGGGCGTGAGCTGAAGCTGGAAATTCATGTGCCCCTGCAGACGAAAGGAGAGTTCAGCGCCGACAAGATAAAATTCGAACATCCGGCAAAAGCGCTCATCGTAAAGCGCCTTGATCTGATCGCGATTTGCGGCGAAGCGTGCGCGCCAGTGCTTGATCGTCTTGGCGTAATGCAGACGCAGGATCTCGCAATCCGTCACCCAGAGACCTGCACGCTCGACCGAGGGCAGAACCTCGCTCAAGGCCGGAGAATAGCCGCCAGGGAAGATGTACTTATCGATCCAGGGATTGGTCGAGCCCGGCTCATCCATGCGCCCTATCGAATGGATCAAAGCCACGCCGTCAGGCTTGAGCGCCTTGCGTACGGTGCGGAAATAGGTGTCGTAATGGCCGATCCCGACATGCTCGAACATGCCGACCGAGACGATACGATCATAGCGCCTGTCGAGCTTTCGGTAATCCATCAGCTTGAACGTGACCAGGCCCTCCAATCCCGCGGCACGGGCACGTTCACGCGCCACCTGCAGCTGCTCCTGGGAGAGCGTGATGCCTGTCACCTTGGCTCCGTAGTCGCGCGCAAGAGTCAGCGCCATGCCCCCCCAGCCACAGCCGATATCCAGCACATCGAGGCCGGGCCGGTCGAGCAGAAGCTTGGTGGCAATATGGCGCTTTTTCGCAAGCTGCGCTTCTTCCAGCGTCATGTCATCTGACGTGAAATAGGCGCAGGAATACTGACGGTCCTCATCGAGAAAGAGATCGTACAGCTTTCCGTTCAGATCATAGTGATGCGCGACATTGCGACGCGAACGCCGCTGCCCGTTCAACTGCCTGAAGAACCGCGTGAGAAAACGGGCCTTTTCCTCGAAGCGACTGAGCATATGATGACTGTCGTGGATATTGAGCATGAGGACGCTCAACACATCCTCGAGCGTACAGTCGACCGAGACGATCGTGCCGTCCATCCAGCCCTCACCAAAAGCGAGACCTGAATTCAGCAGCAAGGCCCTGAGCGCCTTGTCCGTCTTGACATGAATGGCGGCGCTCGGGCCGGGACGCGTGCCTTTATAGAGGCGTTTTTCTCCGCTGGGCAGGATGACCTCAAATGCGCCGGCGCTTATGAATCGCTTCAGAACCCGGTCCAGCAGAAATATCATGGTCGATCCCGCTCTTTTTTCGTCAGTTCAAGTAATTGAACGAGGAAAACCGGAGATCGTCAACAGGGCCGAATAAAACAAAACCCGACTGCCTGAGGCAGCCGGGTTTTGCAGTCAATCGCAGAGCGATACGTCTTTTCAGACGGCTGCGCCTTCGACTTCACCTTCGGTCGCGGCGTCTTCGCCTTCGACTTCGGTTTCGAGGACATATTCGTCCTCTTCAGCGACGATCGCTTCGCCACGTGCCTGACGTTCGGCTTCTTCTTCCGAACGGGCAACGTTCACGGTAACCGGGATCGACACTTCCGGGTGCAGGGCCACGCGGGCCTCGACCAGACCGAGCAGCTTGATCGGCTCGGCAAGAACGACCTGGTTGCGGCTGACGGTCAGGCCAGCAGCGGTCACGGCGATCGCGATGTCGCGCGTCGTGACGGAGCCATAAAGGCTGCCGCTGTCACCAGCCTGACGGATGATGACGACGCTCAGGCCATGCATACGCTCGGCAAGACGCTCGGCCTCTTCACGACGCTTGAGGTTCTGAGCCTCGAGCTGTGCGCGCTCGGTCTCGAAACGCTGGCGGTTCTGGGCGTTGGCGCGAAGCGCCTTGCCCTGGGGCAGCAGGAAGTTACGGGCATAGCCGGGCTTGACGCGGACGATATCGCCCATCTGGCCCAGATGCTCAACGCGCTGCAGCAGGATGACTTCAGTCTGTGACATGCCTGTCTCCTCAGTTCATCACGTAGGGGAGCAGGGCAAGGAAACGGGCGCGCTTGATCGCCTGCGCCAGCTCACGCTGCTTCTTGGCCGAGACCGCCGTGATGCGGCTCGGAACGATCTTGCCGCGCTCGGAAAGGAAGCGGCTCAGCAGACGCACGTCCTTGTAGTCGATCTTCGGCGCGTTCGGGCCGGAGAACGGGCAGGACTTGCGGCGGCGATAGAACGGACGACGGGCGCCGACGGCAATGCGACGGGCGGCCGGGTTGATCTCGTTGGTGTTCTCGTCAGACATCGCGATTACTCCGCATCCATCTCGGCACCCTCGCGGGCGCGGTATTCTTCACGATCGTCGCCACGACGGCCGCCACGGCCGCTGTCGAAACGACCAGCAGGCTTGGAGTTGCCACCACGGAAATTGCCGCGATCGCCACGATCATCGCCCTTGCGGGACAGGATCGGAGACGGGTCCTGGGTGATTTCCTCAACGCGCAGCGTGAGAACGCGCAGAACGTCTTCGTTCAGGCTCAGCTGACGCTCCAGCTCACGGATCTGGTCCGGGCGGGCATTCAGGCCGAGAAGGACGTAATGGCCCTTGCGGTTCTTCTTGATGCGGTAGGCGAGCGAACGCAGGCCCCAGAACTCGCGCTTCTCGATGGAACCGCCATCCTGGGTGAGGAGGGTTTCGATCTGCTCGACGAGGGTTTCGACCTGCGCCTGCGAGATATCGTTACGTGCGATGAGCACGCTTTCGTACAACGGCATATGAGCTCCCTTCGGATTGCTTCAACCCAACCATTCGACCGGGACCGGTCGGATCAGCGCCTCTTCCACAAGGCTCGGGTATAGCCGGGACGATGCCTTCGTCCGGCAGGGAAAGGCGGCATAAAGCACATACGCTCATGCAGGGGCAAGAGTTTTCCTGCATTTGCCTGCATGAGCACGCACTTGAGTTCTGGTCAGGACCCAACCGGGAGCCGGAGGATTTTAGATCCTGGGGGTGAGAAGATGCGCTGGAAGCGTCAGACCCAGATCATCAGGCACGGCCCAATGCTCTTCCTCAACCATGATCGGCACAAACCCGGCAGCCTTGTACGTCGGCAGCGCGTTGGGATGATCGGCGGTACAGGTATTGACCCGCATCACGCGTGTCTGCCTCTGCCAGCCATGGCTGATGGCCGCTGTAAGTAGTTTGCGCCCGAGCCCTTTGCCCTGCGCGCCCGGCACCAGGCCAAGATAGGACAGATAAGGCGTCTCAGGCTTGTGCAAATCGAGCTCGAAGAACCCCGCAACCCCCTCAGGTCCGAGCAGACGCCAGATCTGGGTGTGTCGCGAGGAGATGATACGATGCAGGGTATCGTAAGGCATCATGTACCGCATCCACCAGCAATGCGGCGCACCGACCAGACGATACAGCGCCAGATAGTCCTCATTACTGGGATGCCAACGCTCGAGGCGGTAGTTCTCGGGCCAGCCTATATGCGCTGATGGCGGTGGCCTGAGACGCTCGAGAAACGTCACCTCGACCGTGACTTCGGTCGTGGGACGCTCCGGTACTGTCTCAAACCTGGGCTCCATGAGCCACCCCGCCGATCAGTTGTCGTCGAGGAAGGACCGCAGCTTGCGGCTGCGGCTCGGATGTTTGAGCTTGCGAAGCGCCTTCGCCTCGATCTGGCGGATACGCTCGCGGGTCACGTTGAACTGCTGCCCGACTTCTTCCAGCGTATGATCGGTATTCATGCCAATACCAAAGCGCATACGCAACACACGTTCCTCACGCGGGGTGAGCGAGGCCAGAACGCGCGTGGTCGCCTCGCGCAGATTGGTCTGGATCGCGGCATCCAGCGGGATGACAGCGGTCTTGTCCTCGATGAAGTCACCCAGATGGCTGTCTTCCTCGTCACCGATCGGGGTTTCGAGAGAGATCGGCTCCTTGGCGATCTTGAGCACCTTGCGCACTTTCTCAAGCGGCATACCCAGCTTCTCGGCCAGTTCCTCAGGCGCGGGCTCGCGACCTATTTCATGCAGCATCTGACGTGACGTGCGCACGAGCTTGTTGATCGTCTCGATCATGTGCACCGGAATACGGATGGTGCGCGCCTGATCGGCAATCGAACGCGTGATGGCCTGACGGATCCACCATGTCGCATAGGTCGAGAACTTGTAGCCGCGACGATACTCGAACTTGTCCACCGCCTTCATCAGGCCGATATTGCCCTCCTGGATCAGATCCAGGAACTGCAGACCGCGATTGGTGTATTTCTTGGCGATCGAGATCACGAGGCGGAGATTGGCCTCGATCATTTCCTTCTTGGCGCGGGTGGTATCACGCTCGCCGCGCGAGACCACGGCATAGACACGACGGAACTCGCCCACCGGCAAGCCGGTGCTATGCGCCAGATCCGCCACCTGATTACGCAGATCGATGATCTGCTCGGCATAGCGCGTCGTGAAATTCTTCCAGGATTTGCCGGAAAGTGCCGAGACGGAGGCCAACCAGTTGGGGTCGAGCTCGTAGCCGCGATATTTCTGCAGGAAGTCGTCACGTGATACGCGGCAGCTTTCCGCCATGCGCAGCATGCGACCTTCGAGGTTGTTCAGGCGCTGGAACTGCACCTTGAGCTGGGTCACAAGCTCCTCGATGCGGTTGTTATGGAGATGGACCTGCTCGACCATCTTCACGAGTTCCATGCGGAGTTTCTCGTACTCCTGCTCGGAAGAGCCGCTGGTTTCGGATCCACTGGTTAGGGTCTCGATACGGCGCACCTGCAGCGCGCGCAGCGTATCGTAAAGAGGCTCGATCGCCTCGAAATGGGCCAGGATTTCGGGCTTGAGCTTTTCCTCGAGCGCAGAAAGGGACAGACCGGAGCTCTCCGGGTCGCCGCCTTCCTCGTTTGCGGGCTCCTCGTCGAGGTTATCCTCGTTCTCTTCCCCATTCTCGTTCTCGGCGGTTTCCTCCTCGGAAGGACCGCCCTGCATGGCCTCCAGATCGACGATGTCGCGCAGCAACATCTCGCCTTCCTTCAGCTTGTCATGCCAGGAGATGATGGCGCGGAAGGTCAGCGGGCTCTCGCACAGCCCGCCGATCATTTCATCGCGACCGGCTTCGATGCGCTTGGCAATGGCGATTTCGCCCTCGCGCGACAGCAGCTCGACCGAGCCCATTTCGCGCAGGTACATGCGTACCGGGTCATCGGTACGGCCTGCGCTCTCGCTCACATTGCCAGTTGGGGATTCTTCGGCGTCCTCGGCTTCTTCCTTTTCCTCGGATTTCTCCTCGGGTTCGTCAGAATCCTCGTTTTCCTCGTTCTCAACGACCTGGATTCCCATTTCGGAGAAGATCGCCATGATGTCTTCGATCTGCTCAGAAGACATCTGGTCCTGCGGCAGGACAGCATTCAGCTCGTCGAACGTGATATGGCCGCGCTCACGTCCCTTGGCGATGAGCCGCTTGACCGCACCGGATTGCGTGTCGAGGACATTGGTATCGCCGTCCTGGTCCTGCGCGTTCCGCTCCGTTCCCGTGGCCGCTTTCGTCGCCATACCCTACTCCCTGCTCCCGCACGCCCTATCGAACGCCACGCATAAAACCAGCCATGAAAGAAACGCGCTTGGCCAGCGCTCTGCAAGCACAGAACGCCGACCCGCCCGTCAGCCCCAGGGCTGACCTCTCTTCCAATTGCGATCCACCAGCGCGAGCGCCAGCAATTTCGGCATCGTGCAGGTGGGCGATACGCGCCCCGAAGTCAAGGGTAGGGGTCGCTCTTTTCGAGTCGCGCCTTTGGCTGGGCTCCGCGTTATTCCCCGTTATCCCTATCTATCGGCGCGCGCTCCCTGAACATTTGAGGCTTTCAGGAAGAGTTCATCCCTCATCCTCATCGCCTTCTTCCCCGCGGCGCAGGCGATCGAGGGTACGCAGACGTACAAGCAGCGCGTCAGGCAATCCTTCAAGGGACGGATTGGCCAGCGCGGCCTGCATGTCCTGCTCCACTTCGCGCACAAAGGCAGGGAAATTGACGAGCCCGAAGAAATGCCACCACTGCTGTATGGGCTCCAGGCTGAACAGACCGTTCTTTTCCGCCTGAGCCGGGGGGAGTACGCCGCGCTCAAGAAGTCCCCGGGCCTCATCACCGAGCCCCTCATTATCCAGCGCTACGAGACAGGCCGCTGACGTGAGGGCCTCGGGATGCGTGTCTGCCTGCGCTCCGAACCAGTCCAGAACGGCGTCGCGCAACTCATCCAAAGGATGAGGCAGATCAAGGCGCCCATAGGGATCCTCGATCTGCGGCAGGATGGCGGGATGACGGAGCACCAATGTGGTCAAGAGACGCAGCCGCTCCAGTGCCCCGCTGCCGACCTCGATTGTCCGCGCCCTGTTCTGCCGCGCGCCGCCTGCCGCCCCACCCTGACCGGACGTGCGCCGCGCCGGCATACCCCGTCCGGTGCCAGCCCGCCCGCCGCCGCGCTGGGCGGAGGCAAAAAAACGATCCATCAGCGCGCGTCGATACTCGGACGCCAGATCCTTGTCTGCAATCAGTGCCGCAGAAGCCTCAAGCCGCTTCTTCAGCGCCGCGCGCTGTTCGGGCACGTCATGCTGCACCCCAGACAGCATGAGCTGGAACAACTCATCCGCAAGCGAACGCGCGCCTTCAATCACCTGACGCATGGCCTGAGGCCCATCACGCCGGATGAGGCTATCCGGGTCGTCCTTGGGATCGAGGCGACAGAATTTGAGACTGCGCTCGGGCGATAGCAGGGGCAATGCCAGTTCGGCGACACGCAGCGCGGCGCGCGCGCCCGCCGCATCGCCATCGAGACAGAGAACGGGATGGGACGCTTCGCGCCAGAGCAATTCCAGCTGCTCTACTCCCATCGCGGTGCCGAGCGGTGCCACAGCGGCCTCAAACCCGGCCTGAGCAAGGGAGATGACATCCATATAGCCTTCGGCCACGATCAGGGTCTGACCAGGGTCACGTAAGGCGTTACGCGCCTGATCCAGATTATAGAGGGCGCGGCGCTTGGAAAAGAGCGCCGTCTCGGGGCCGTTCACATATTTGGGCTGGGCATCACCCAGCGTCCGCCCTCCGAAAGAGATCAGCTTGCCGCGGCGGTCGCGTATGGGAAACATCACGCGTGAGAAGAACAGCTCGCCCCTCGGTGCGCCATGCTCATCCACACGCATCAACCCGGCCTGCATGAGCTGATCCGCCGTGATGTCCTGCCCGCGCAGGGCTTCGAGCAGGGCGCCGCGCCCTTCCCCCGCCCAGCCCAGGCCAAACCGCTCGATCGTGGCATCGGTCAGGCCGCGACGACGCAGATAGGCCAGAGCCTGACGTCCGGCTGGAGCGTAAAGCGCCTGACGATAAACGTTCTGCACCGCCTCCAGCACGTCGCCCAAAGAGCGTGCCTCGCGGGAGCGGGCCTCCTGCCTCGGGTCCTGACGCGGCATGTCGAGCCCGGCCTCATTGGCCAGTTGCTCGACCGCCTCGGGAAAGCTGCGCCCCTCGCTCTGCATGACGAAGGAGATCACATCGCCATGCACCCCACAGCCGAAGCAATGAAAATGATCGTCATAGACATAGAAGGACGGCGTCTTTTCCCCATGGAAGGGGCAACAGGCCTTCCAGTTACGGCCCGAACGGCTGAGCTTGGTGCGACGCCCGATCACCGCCGCGATGGGGGTACGGGCGCGCAGCTCGTCCAGAAAACCGGGATCGAACGCCATGCTTCAGCCTGCGCTCAGGAGAGGCGGGCTTTGACGACGGGATTCACGCGGCCCATATCGAGCGCGCTGCCGAACTTTGCCTTGAGCACGCCCATGACCTTGCCCATTTCCTTCATGCTGGTGGCACCGGCCTCGGCGATGGCGGCGTCGATCTCGGCATTCAGCGTCGCCTCGTCCATCTCAGGCGGGAGGTAGGTCTTGATCGTCTCGATCTCGGCCTCTTCCTTCTCGGCCAGTTCGGGGCGACCGCCCTCGCGATACATGGTGGCCGATTCGGTGCGCGACTTGATCATGCTGCGCAGCATCGGGAGGATGTCCTCATCCCCAACTTCCTTGCCATTGGCGCGCGCCGCTACATCAAGGTCCTTGATGCGCGCAGTGATGCCACGGATCTGCGCCACGCGGTCCATTTCCTTGGCCTTCATGGCGGTCTTCAGGTCGTTCGAGATCGTCTCTCTCAGGGACATTGTCTTTCCTTTCCCGGCTCTGGCGCAACGGCCAGTCCGCATTCTCGCCCTCAGCGCGCGGGAATATTTTTCCCACATTTCGGGCCACCTGAAGGAGTGGGAAAAAACTTCCCATTCCCTTCTCAAGCGCCTATCTAGCACCAAGACCACGAGCGTCCGAGAGAAAAGGACGGGAGGACAGCCATGGACATCGAAGAGATCATCGAGAAGGCAGGCGGCGCCGAGGCGCTGGCAGGCCTGACCGGCGTCGGCACCGAGGCCATACGCAAATGGCGCCAATCGCGCGCCATCCCCGGCAAGCACTGGGCGGCACTGCTGCGCCTGCCCGGCATTTCCCTCTCGGACCTCGATCCGCAGACGCCTCAGGAGGATAGACCGACCGTGACCGATACCTGCCCTGAAGGCGCGAATGCCGCCCTCGTTCTGGCCGATGGCACCGTTTTGTGGGGCGTCGGCTTTGGCGCCCATACCGATGGCGCCGCCATTGGCGAGCTCTGCTTCAATACCGGCATGAGCGGCTATCAGGAGACGCTCACCGATCCGTCCTTTGCCGGGCAGATCGTGACCTTCACCTTTCCACATATCGGCAATGTCGGCACGAATGCCGAGGATGACGAGGCCCAGCGCGTGGCCGCACGCGGCGTTGTGGTGAAGGAAGACGTGACCCTGCCCGCCAACTGGCGCTCGACTCAGACCCTCGCCACGTGGATGATCGGCCAGAACCTGCCCGGTATCTCGGGCATCGATACGCGCCTGATCACCCGCCGCCTGCGCGATGGCGGCCCCCAGACCGCCGTCCTCGCCTTCCCCAAGGACGGCCAGTTCGACCTTGGTGCCTTGCGCGCCCAAGCCGTTTCATGGCCCGGCCTCGAAGGCATGGATCTGGCCAAGGACGTGACCTGCACCCAGAGCTATTCCTGGGAGCTGGGCGTCTGGCAGAAGCCTGCCACGGAGCGCAGCACACGCCGACGCGTCGTGGCTGTCGATTATGGCGCCAAGCGCAACATCCTGCGCTGCCTCGTGACGGCAGGCTGCGACGTGACCGTGGTGCCTGCAACCGCAACGGCGGAAGAGATCCTGCGCCACAACCCCGAGGGCGTGTTCCTCTCCAATGGTCCCGGTGACCCGGCCGCGACCGGAATCTACGCGGTTCCCGCCATCAAGGGCGTGCTGGATGCGGACATCCCCGTCTTCGGCATCTGCCTCGGCCATCAGCTTCTGGCTCAGGCTCTTGGGGCGAAGACCTACAAGCTGGAACGCGGCCATCGCGGCGCGAACCAGCCAGTCAAGGACCTCGCTTCGGGCCGCGTGGAAATCACCAGCCAGAATCACGGCTTTGCGGTAGATGACAAATCCCTGCCCGAAGACGTGATCATCACCCATACCAGCCTGTTCGACGGCTCGAATGAGGGCATTCGTAGCACCAAGCTCGATGCCTTCTCGGTTCAGTATCATCCCGAGGCCAGCCCGGGACCGTCCGATTCATTCTATCTCTTCGAGCGCTTCGTCGCGCTCATGGACAAGAAGGCAGCCTGATCCATGCCGAAACGTACAGATATCTCGTCGATCCTCATCATCGGCGCTGGCCCCATCGTGATCGGCCAGGCCTGCGAGTTTGACTATTCCGGCACCCAGGCCTGCAAGGCGCTGAAGGAGGAAGGCTATCGCGTCATCCTCATCAACTCCAACCCGGCCACCATCATGACCGATCCGGGTCTGGCCGATGCGACCTATGTCGAGCCGATTACCCCGGAATTCGTCGAACGCATCATCCTCAAGGAAAAGCCCGACGCGGTTCTGCCGACGATGGGTGGCCAGACGGCTCTGAACGCCGCCATGGCGCTCGACAAGTCCGGCTTCCTCAAGAAGCATAATGTCGAACTGATCGGCGCCAATGCCGAAGTCATCGACCGCGCCGAGGACCGTCAGAAATTCCGCGAGGCCATGGACGAGATCGGCGTGGAATCCCCGCGCAGCACCATCGCCCATACCCTGGAAGAAGCCCGTGCGGCGCTGGAATCAGTTGGCCTGCCCGCCATCATCCGCCCCTCCTTCACCATGGGCGGCGCTGGTGGCGGCATTGCCTATAACCGTGAGGAATTCGACCAGATCGTGGCTGGCGGTCTCGATGCCTCCCCCACCACCGAGGTTCTGATCGAGGAATCCGTGCTGGGCTGGAAGGAATTCGAGATGGAAGTCGTCCGCGACAAGGCGGATAACTGCATCATCGTCTGCTCCATCGAAAATATCGACCCGATGGGCGTGCATACGGGTGACTCCATCACCGTCGCCCCGGCCCTCACCCTGACCGACAAGGAGTATCAGAAGCTCCGCGACATCTCGATTGCCTGTCTGCGCAAGATCGGTGTCGAGACGGGTGGGTCAAACGTGCAGTTCGGCATCAATCCCGATGATGGGCGTATTGTCGTCATCGAAATGAATCCGCGCGTGTCACGCTCCTCGGCGCTGGCCTCCAAGGCGACAGGTTTCCCCATCGCCAAGATCGCGGCCAAGCTGGCCGTGGGCTACACGCTGGACGAGCTCGCCAACGATATTACAGGCACGACGCCCGCCAGCTTCGAGCCGACCATCGACTATGTCGTGGTGAAGATTCCGCGCTTCACCTTCGAGAAATTCCCCGGTGCCCCTGCCCTGCTCTCGACCTCGATGAAGTCGGTGGGTGAGGCCATGTCGGTCGGTCGCTCCTTCGCCGAAGCCCTGCAGAAGGGTCTGCGCTCGATGGAAACGGGGCTGACAGGCCTCGACCCCGTCGAAGCCCCGGGCGACGGCTCGCTCGATGCCTATCGCGCCGCGCTCTCCGAGCCGCGCCCCGAGCGTATCCTCATGGCCGCACAGGCCATGCGCGCCGGGCTGTCCCTTGAAGACATCAATGCTTCCTGCCGCTTCGAGCCCTGGTTCCTGCGTCAGCTGCACGATATCATCGTCACCGAGAACGAGATTGCCGCCAATGGCCTGCCCAAAGATGCCCGCAATCTGCGCCGCATCAAGGCGCAGGGCTTCTCCGACCGCCAGCTTGCCCGTCTGACGGGCCAGAGTGCCGAGGACGTCGCCGCATTCCGTCTCAAGCTTGCCGTGACTCCGGCCTATAAGCGCATCGATACCTGCGCAGGCGAGTTCGCCTCCGACACACCCTATCTCTACTCGACCTATGAGGGCGGGTTCGGTGTGCCGGAATGTGAAAGCCGTCCAACCGACCGCAAGAAGATCATCATTCTTGGCGGTGGCCCGAACCGTATCGGACAGGGTATCGAGTTCGATTATTGCTGTGTGCATGCTGCCTATGCGCTGCGCGAGGCCGGGTTCGAGACCATCATGGTCAACTGCAACCCCGAGACTGTCTCGACCGATTACGACACGTCGGACCGTCTCTATTTCGAACCGCTGACCGATGAAGATGTGATCTCTCTCATCCGCACCGAACAGGCTGGTGGCGAGATTCTGGGCTGCATCGTGCAATATGGTGGCCAGACCCCGCTGAAACTGTCGCGTGCGCTTGAAGCCGCTGGTATTCCGCTGCTCGGCACCCCGGCTGACGCCATCGACCGTGCAGAAGACCGCGAACGCTTCCAGGCCCTGCTGCGCAAGCTTGGCCTGCGTCAGCCCGAAAACGGCATTGCCCGTACGCCGGGTGAAGCCGAAGCCGTGGCCGAAAAGGTTGGCTACCCGGTCGTGGTTCGTCCGTCCTATGTGCTGGGCGGCCGTGCGATGGAGATCGTCTATGATCCGGCAGGGCTCCAGCGCTATCTGCGCAATACGCTCGTTCTGGCCGGGGCCGAGGTCTCTTCCGGCCCGATCCTACTCGACCGCTATCTAAACGACGCCATCGAAGCCGATGTGGACTGCATCTGCGACGGACAGGACGTATATGTCGCGGGCGTGATGGAGCATATCGAGGAAGCCGGTATCCATTCCGGTGACTCTGCCTGCTCGCTGCCGCCCTATACCCTCTCCCCCGCCATTGTGACCGAGCTGAAGGCCCAGACCGAAGCCATGGCGCGTGAGCTGGGCATCGTCGGTCTGATGAACGTGCAATACGCCATCAAGGACCACGAGGTTTTCGTGCTCGAGGTGAACCCGCGCGCCTCGCGCACGGTGCCTTTCGTCGCCAAGGCGACCGGCGTGCCGGTGGCCAAGATTGGCGCCTGCGTGATGGCAGGCGCCAAGCTTTCGAGCTTCAAGCTCGATGGCGATGCCATTGCGCCGCACGTGGCCGTCAAGGAAGCCGTCTTCCCGTTCCATCGCTTTGCCGATACGGACACCATTCTCGGGCCGGAAATGCGCTCGACGGGTGAAGTCATCGGTCTCGACAGCAGCTTCGAGCGCGCCTTTGCCAAGTCGCAGCTTGGTGCCGGTGTGGTCCTGCCCCAGGCGGGTGCGGTGCTGCTCTCGGTACGCGATGGACACAAGACACAGCTTCAGGCGCTTGGGCGCAAGCTGATCGAGATGGGCTTCAGCATCCTCGCCACTCGCGGCACGGCAGCCCGCCTTGAAGAGGCCGGTATTCCCGTCAAGCGCGTGAACAAGGTGCTGGAAGGCCGCCCGAACTGTGTCGATGCCATCCGCTCGGGTGACGTGCAGCTTGTCATCAACACCGCTCAGGGCGCCCAGGCCGTGCGCGACAGTTTCGATATCCGTCGCTCCTCGCTGCTCGGGGGTGTGCCCCATTTCACCACCCTCGCGGGCGCGCGGGCGGCGATCTATGCCATCTCGGCCATCAAGGATGGCGAGCTGGATGTGGCGCCGCTTCAATCCTACTTCAAACGCGCCTTCTGAGGCGGCGGAGCTTTGTCCCTTTCCCCTGCCCGATTTTTTGACCGGGTGGGGGTTTGGCGAGGCTCTGCCTCGTGCTCCGGAAAGGGGGTCGCCCCTCTCATCCTTATTCTACGGGTGCCGTGCATTCCTGCATCGCCACCTCCGGTAGAGGATCTCCAAAGGGCAACCGCCCTCTGACGGGTCTCAGGACGGAGACCTGTTTCCCTTCCCCCATTGATCAACTCTGTACAAAACAGGGTCTCCTTCCGAGGCTTGCCTTGAATTCACGCCCCGGAAGCCCTAATTTATCTGATCAAATTGCGGGCGGGGATTGTCTCATGCCCATCCATGCCCCGTGCAGGGCCCCGGGACATCTTGTCTCAGGGCGCTGCGCGAGGGCTGAACTCGTTTTGGGGAATGCGCTGTGCAGAAGATTCCGATGACCGGTGAAGGTTTGACCCGTCTAGAAGATGAACTGCGTCGGCTGAAAAGCGAAGACCGTCCTGCCGTCATCCGCGCCATTGCCGAGGCACGCGCCCATGGCGATCTTTCGGAAAATGCCGAATACCACGCTGCACGCGACCGCCAGTCATTCATCGAAGGACGCGTTCTCGAACTTGAGGAACTGATCTCGACCGCCGAGGTCATCGATCCCTCGCAGCTCTCGGGCGATACGGTGAAGTTCGGCGCCCATATCGAACTGGTCGATGAGGAAACCGACAAGGAAAGCAGCTATCAGATCGTGGGCGTCCACGAGGCTGATATCAAGCTTGGCCGTCTCTCCGTTTCCTCGCCGCTTGCCAAGGCGCTCATTGGCAAATCCGTGGGCGACAGCGTGACCGTACCCACGCCCGGTGGCGACAAAAGCTATGAGATCCTGACCGTCGTTTTCAAATAAGCGGATCAGCATCAGCACGGGCTGGCGTCTGGCTGTTTCGGGCGGCCGGCCCCAAAGCAAGAAAAGAAGACCGTGTCTGAAAGCCTCACCCTCTCCTTCGCCGATATCCTTGCCGCTCATGAGCGGATCGCCCCGCATATCATGCGTACGCCCAGCATTCGCTGCGCCGCGCTCTCCAAGATGACGGGCGCGGATATCTGGCTGAAGCTCGAGAATTTGCAGGCTGTGGCCTCGTTCAAGGAGCGTGGCGCTGCCAACAAGCTGGCGCTCCTGAGCACGGATGAGAAAAAGCGCGGCGTGATTGCCGTCTCGGCGGGCAATCACTCTCAGGGCGTGGCGCGTCATGCCAGCCTGCTCGGCATTGATGCCACCATCGTCATGCCCCGTCATACCCCTTCCGCCAAGGTGGAACGCACACGCGGCTGGGGCGCTCATGTCGTGACCGATGGCGAGGATTTCGCCGAGGCCTCACTCGTCGCCGAAGAGATCCGTCAGAAGCACGGCCTCGTTCTGGTGCATCCCTTCAATGACGTAGCCGTCATGGCCGGTCAGGGGACATTCGCCATCGAGCTGATAGAAGATAGTCCGGCGCTCGATTATCTTGTTCTGCCCATTGGCGGCGGCGGGTTGATCAGTGGCTCCGCCATCGCGGCGGCCGCTCTCAGCCCCAACACGAAGATCATCGGTGTCCAGGTTGAGAGCCATGCCTCGCTCTCCGCGTTCCCCGAAGCAGCGGTTCAGGCGCGCGGCGGCTCTACCATCGCCGAGGGCATCGCCGTCATGCAGATTGGCAATACCTGTTTCGAGACGGTCAGCCCACTCCTGGATCGGGTCCTGGTCGTGACCGAGTTGCAGGTGGAATCCGCTATTGCCCATCTGGCCGAGCAGGCGAAGCAGGTCTCTGAAGGCGCTGGCGCCGCAGCACTCGCCGCCGTCATGGCCTATCCCGAAATCTTTGAGGGCAAGCGTGTGGCCCTGCCAATTACGGGCGGGAATATCGGCACGCGTATCTTCGCCAATACGCTGCTACGCGCGCTGCGCCGCGACGGTCGCCTGCTGTCGCTCACCTTGCAGATACCTGATCGCCCCGGCGTTCTGGCTGACATCTCGACCCGCATCGGTAATGCGGGGGGTAATATCATCGAGGTATCTCATCAGCGTCTCTTCGCTGCGCCTTCGGTTCAGACGGCGGAGCTGGAGATCATGATCGAAGCCCGAGACGGCACCCATGCCGATCAGATCGAGGCCGATCTGCGCAGCCACTATCATCTTGTGCGTGGTTAAGGCTCTGCCCGCTCACTACGAGCGGGCATCTGCGCGGAGGTGACTCGTCCTCCGCTTGACGGAATTGATCCGGCTGTACCCATCCGGCAGGGCATAAAACGTAGTCCGCTATGCCTTGTCGTAAGGGGCTCATCTTCCCTACTCGCCCTGGCAGCATATCCTGTGCAGAAAGACACATGGGCACGGTCTTGTCCCAGCCGTCGCGAAAATGCGGTACCGCGAAGATAATCAGCGACAGCGGATCGACGAGCGTAATTTAGGATGCATTCCTGAGCCGCATCTGCGGCAAAGCATGCGGTATCCATGGTAATCACAGGATCACTCACCGCGCGTTCTTCCGCGCGTCTTGCGCTTGCGAGCGCATGAGACGCGCTCACGGACAGGGACTCTCATCGCCCTGCCCATGAAACCGAGAGCCTCAGCCCTCGAGGAACCCCTCACGCTTCAGGACCTCGATGGCCGCACGGATACGGTGACCGTAAGTATGCTCACTCATGGTCCGCTCCTGAGCGCGACGGGCCATTTCGATGCAGAGCGGCGTATCGTCGATATAGCGCGCCACGAGACGGTCAAAATCGATCTTGTTCGAGAAAGTCGGGATCTCTTCGGCCGTGAAATAGCGGCGCAGTTCGTACGTGTCTTCATGGAAGACTTGGAACGCCCCCGCTGCCGCCGCCTCAAACGTGCGCGGCCCCGGCGTGGAGGGTGCGATCATGAAGCGCTTGTTCTCGAAATGAAGCGAGCGGCCAAGATTCAGAACGAGCTTGGAGCGGCGGTAGAGTTCGATCAGCTGAGCTTTCTCGATACGCGCATCGGAAAAGCCGATACCAAACTCACCCCAGCCCGGACCGATGATCTTGACGTTCAGGTTGCGCAGTGTCGGCATCAGGTTGCGCACGATATCCTTGCGGCTCGTGAACGCCACGCCACAGAACAAGACGTCGATCGATTTCTCTACCCCAGCCTCGATCGGCGCGTAATGCAGCTTTCGGCTCGCCGCGAGAGGCAGATGATAGACGCGCTCGCGCTGGTAGAAATTATGGCCCCAGCGATCGCAGGAGAACACCACATCGAAATCATCGGTGATGCGGTAATTCGCATCCTGCTCGTAGGGATCTTCTGTAGCCCAGAAAACAGTAATGGCACCGATCTTCTTTGCCTCACGGCATACCTCCCCGAAATAGGTGCTCTCCGGGAGATAGGAGCCGATAGCGAAGACGATCGTCGGTTGCAGGCGCTCGATCGAGGCTGCGGCACCGCTGATATGCACGGCAATCACGTTCTCATCGCCGAAGCATTCCGCCCAGCCATCCATGATCGACTCACGAATCTGAGCGTTGGCTTGGGACTCGTAGCGACCGCCACTGCACACGAGCACACGCTGCGTCCTGCCAGCAGCCTGCGTTTCTCTGGTTTTCTTAACTGCTGACATGATTTCTCAATCCGTTCTTCATTCCGACCGATAGCGGCATTCGCACTATTGATCCTGTCTCAGACATGGCCGCCGGCATGCTCAATGCTGGCTTCAACAATCGCTCCCAGCGCTGTCCTGAACCGCGCAGGATCGCAGTCGCGCTCCACCGCGTGCAAGACGCCGCTGCGAATCATCTTCCATTTTTCTTCGTTCTCGTAGAGTTCGGCCATCGCAAATGCGAAAGCGATCGGATCCTCACTCGAGACACTGACGATCTCTGCACCGTCGCGCCAGGCCATCTGCGTGGCGAGAAGCCGCGTTGCGACCACCGGCAGGCCGAATGACGCGGCCTCATGAACCTTGTAGGGCAGACCGCTCGCATAGCGCGTCGGCGCTACAAAGATGCGATGCGTGGCATAAAGGGCCGAAAGGTCCTCGACCGGTCCCAGCCAGTTCACGCGCCTCGACGCCCGTAACAACGTCGTATCCACAGCTGGGTGAACATATCCCGCGACGGTCAGTTTCACATCCTCGGGGAGATGCTCGTCCAGCTCGGGCAATACATCCTCGATGAGCCAGATGAGGCTATCGAAATTCGGCGCATCGCGCTCATGCAGCGCACCCACGAACAGGAAATCTTTGCGCTCATGAAAAGAGGCCGCATCGGGGCGCAAGGGCATGGAATGGCCGAGTATGCTGACATTGCCATAGCCGGCGCCACGTATGAGCCCGGCATCATGTGCAGACACCGCAATGATCTGCTGACAGTAATGAGCCGCCTCGAGCTCGCGCAACACCATCTCATCCAGAGACGGAAGCGCCTCCTTCGGTGGGTGAAACCGCGCCTTCTCGATCGTCCTCGGCGCTGCAACGACCTCGGTGTCCAGAATGATGCTGCCAGTGGGGAGATGACGGCCCAACTCGGAGAGCACCGGCAGCAGGCGTATCAGGTTATGCGTGCGCCCGATCCAGACCAGATCATAATATCCAGCGCGCTCCTCGATGAAGCCGGCAAGATCAGCCAGATCGCTCTGTGCCATGACCTCGACATCGTCGGGGAAATCCGAAGCAAGATCGTTATAGGTGACAGCACGCGGGAGGACAGGAAAAACGGTAACCTGATAGCCGAGCGCGCTCATCGCCCAGACAAGATCGTTGGAACGCACATAACCTGAACCGAGCGACCGCAACGGGATGCGATCTTCTATGAACAGGATCTTACGACGCGTGCTGCGCGGCGAGCGTGCAAGGACGGCATTGCTCAGATGGGCCGGAAGTTTGTGCCGCAGATAATCCTGATGCTGCCGCCCGAAGATGCGATGATTGATCTGCATCTGTGCGTGAGAGCCAGCTGTCCCGGAACTGCCGAATTCGAGATGCTCGACCATGACCGTCGGATCATAGACGATACGCTGCCCCGAGCGCGTGATCCGTAGGCAGAAATCCGTATCCTCGAAATAGGCCGGTCGATAGATCGGGTCATACCCGCCCAGAGCCCGCGCGATACCACTCCGTACGAGCAGAAACGCGGCGGAGCAGTAATCCACGTCCCTGACGAAATTCGCTTCGGCAATATTGGGATCGTCATCACGGCGATAGCCATAGGTCGCGCCGCCACGCCAGACGATCGACCCCGCCTCCTGCAGCTTCATGTTGCTGCGCACCAGCTTCGCCCCGACCGCAGCAATATCCTCAGCAGCCTGAAGCCGCGACAAGGCATTGCGGATCGCGTTCGGAAAAAGGCGCAAATCATTATTGAGGTAGAGCAGATGGGGCGCACGCACGCGTTCGAGGGCCGCGTTGCAGCCATCAAGATAGCCGATATTGTAACGATAGCGCAGGATCTCGGCACCGAGCACGTGTTGCTCAATCCGGATGGTCTCGTCCGTCGAGGCGGAGTCTACCAGAATGAGCTGTAACGCGCCCGGGTAATTGGCCCGTAGCGAGGCCAGGGCCTGCATCGTCAGCGTGAATTTGTTATGCAGCACTACGATGACGGAAAGCTCGGGCTCGCCACCATGGGTGAAATCCGGACGATTGGCCTGCCCCATTGCCCGGAGCAGGATACGCGCCTCCGCCTCGAAATGAAGCCGGGTCTGCGCCTCATCTGGGGGAGGCAGATCGATGCTGGTGCCGTATCTCACCCGCTGCGCGACCCAGCAGGCAAAAGTGTCGTTATGGACGCCCGCAGCGATCAGCGCGCGGATATGGGGGCGGTTCGTGACAACCTTGAGCTCGATCCCGTCGATGGGATTGCGCCCCTCGGAAACGCCATTGCGCAGGAAATGGTCGTAGCCGTTGCGGAACGTACCGTTTTCGATGCTCGGAAGCACATCCACATTGATCCGACAGTAGTACTGCTCGTCAAAATAGGATTGCGGACTGAACTGACGGGGGGTCTGGTTCGCAAGATAATGGTGCAAGAGTGACTTATATCGCCCGGCTGCCACCTCATGAACCGCCTCGGGATAGGTTTGCCCATACCAGATCGGGTCGAAGTACCACGACAGGCGGAACTGATCTGCAAGTTCCGGATGATGCACGATCAGCGTGTCAAACGCACCATGCCCCCCCAGCAATGCACTCGGCTCCGCCTCACCGATCGCGGCAAAACTGCCCGGGTCCAGAAACCAGTGACCGCTCAGTCCGTCAGCATCGCCCGTTTCCAGGAAATGGTCGTAGCCATTCACATAAAGCCCATTGGCGACCGCAGCGATGACCGGCGTCGCGTGATGGAACCGGTAATAATCCTCCGAGAACAGCCAGTGAGGCGCATGAGTTGCAAAACCCTTCCTGCAGTAGTGATCGAAACCGGACGCGATCTCTCCGCGGCAGATCTGCGCGTAGATCTCGGGATAGGCCTGTCTGTACCACGTCTCGTCGAAGTAGCGGTTCGGCGACAATCCATAGGACTTGCCGATCGTCTCATAATGCTCCTCGGCCCCGCGCAACCCGTTGGTATCGATCTCGTCAACCGCCTTCGGGTTCTCGCGCAGGTACCACTCCTCATCGATGACCCGCCATTTTGGTTTGCGCTCATACTGCATCAGACGGTTCCGCGTCCTGTTCAGAGGGCCAGTTCGGGCACGAGACTCGCTTCGATCATCTGATTGACCTCGTGCACGATCGCGTCCGTCACCTCTGCATGGGCTACCGAGGCAATGATCCCGCCCGTGACCGTAACGACGATATCCAGCGTCTTGATGCCGATCTGCTCACCCACCGCGTTGACGAGGCAGAGCCTGTAGGGGCCATCCATGTCATCGGCATAGCCCGATGCCAGAGAGAGCCAGCCCTCGAAGCCGACGCAGAGCGGTGCATCATCGAAGATCGTCTTCACGTCGTGACGCAGGAAGCGATTGAGCGCGAAGAAGAATACCCCGCCCCGATGACCGCCCACCAGAGCCACCGACATCGTCCCAGCCCGTTGAAGGTGACGCAGGAAGCCCCAGCCACGAATGAACAGATTGGCATCATCGGTCAGCAGCGGAGCCGGATCACCGATCAATCCGCTCAGCGAGTCGATATAATGCTGGAAATCCGTAGCGGCGGGGTGGAAACCGCTGCGGCGTTGCAAGGCACTGAGCTTGATACCACGCCAATTCCCATCGGCGTGGGAAACACGCGCGAAATCAAGCATGATCTGATCATTCGATGGGCGCTCGATCCGCAGTTCGCTGATCTTCCCATCCTTGACCGTGATCTCGGCGGAGGTGACCATGAAGGCACCGGCACCGTTGACGATGTTGACCAGGGCAACGCGGAACACGCCCTCACACCATTTACCACGCAGGGCCGCCTGACCGGCAAAGCCCGAGCGGCGAGGTGCATTGGGGTAGATCGACACAACGTCGCCGCGCGCCTCACGAATGC
Organism: Asaia sp. VD9; assembly: GCF_037150015.1. Classification (NCBI taxonomy): domain Bacteria; kingdom Pseudomonadati; phylum Pseudomonadota; class Alphaproteobacteria; order Acetobacterales; family Acetobacteraceae; genus Asaia; species Asaia sp. VD9. The sequence goes on from NZ_JBBCQM010000001.1 coordinate 445,192, forward strand.
AGGGCAGGAAGATCATTGGCGTCGTTTCGTCGCCGATCAGCACCGCATACATCGAGCCGGCCGAGCTCACGCCCGGCAGGACATGCCAGCCTCGGATATGGAACTCGTAGGCACCGGAGAAATCTTCGGGCTCGTTCTCGGCAAGGACGAAATTACAGACATCGTCGATGTAGTATTCGGCTCCCTGGATCGAGAACCAGTCCGTCACGGGCTCTGGCAGTTCAACCGTCAGATCGCGAATCGTCGGCGGATCGAAAATATGGCGCGGCGGCGCTTGATGACGCCAGGACGCATGCGGGAGCAGGTGTACCTGACCGGCATCGATCTGCATCTCGGCCGTGCCAAGTTCACGTACGGGAGCCGCCTGCTGATACACCTCGCGCATGTCGTTCGCGTAGGTTTCAGCCTGGGTCCAGAGCGCGGGGCTGATAGCGCCCATGATCTTGCGCCGAATGACCTCGGAGGAACGCAGCAGTTCCAGGCGCTCAAGCACCATATTGGCGCGCCCGATAGGCACCTTGAAGCCGTTCACCCCATCCTCGACGCGATCACCCAGCGCGCCGACATCGGTGACGATGGGGATTAGCCCGTTCTGCCAGGCCTCGGAGAGGGAGATGCAATAGGTCTCGGGCCAGATCGACAGGTTGAGCGCAACGTCTGCCACCTGCAGCGCGGCGATGTCCCCTGCGGTGTAACGCCCGTAAACCTTCACGTTCGGGCGCGGCTTTCCATTGATCACCGCGTCATATTCAGGGTGGATATAGCCGAAAATATGGAATTCGAAATGGTCGGGATGGGCGATCTCGATCAGGTTCAGAATCGTATCCGCGCCCTTGGTACGCAGGAAATTGCCCACGATCGCGACCTTGAGCGGTCGCTCGCCCAGCGGCTCATAGGCCTTGGGCACGATGGGAATCGTGTTCTCGGGCGAAGGAATGCCGAGGATGAGGCTGCTCTTCTGATCCAGGATCGGATAGATCTCATGGGTCAGGTTGCGCGAATGCTTGGTCCCGAACAGGAACAGATCGACCGAATGAAGCATCTTCGCGATGAAGGCGCGTCGCGTCTGTTCGCCGCCATATTCGATATTCTCGGCGACCTTCAGAATGATGTCGCTCGCAACGACCGATTTCACTTCATCCTCGATATAACGAAGATCCTGGTTGAGGAGGTTGTAGCGCGAGGAGATCAGCCAGAAATCATGTGCCGAGAACACCACCCCGGCCCCGCAGGCCTTGGCGATGATCGGTAGCGACAGAGCATGATGGCCGAGATGCTGGAAGTGGACGATATCGAAATTGTACTGGCTGATAGCGTTTGAGAACGCCATCTCTTCCGGACCATCGCACATGGCGTCCATCCAGCCGACTTCAGGCACATCGTAACGTTCGACCTCCTGACCATTGGCGGTTGTCAGACGGCAATGGGTTCCACGACGCAGCCAGTAGAAAAATTCGATCTCGCGCCCGAGCATGGAACACAGCGTCTGCTGATAGACCTCGACACCACCCCATGCGGCTTCATGAATAGTGGAGTGGGTGCACATCAGCACACGCAGACGACGGCGGCGCGGCGCAATGGCCGCTCCAGGCAGGGTACGACCGAAATTGGCCTGGGTTACCTCGGCAATCCGGCGCAGGCGATGCTCGTAAAGATGGCCCTCGAGCACGGATTTCTGGGCGGCAGAGGCGGCCTCGTGACGCAGATTGCGATCATTCAGCAAAGCCGCGACGGCACTGACCACGCCATCGATATCACGTGCCAGAAAAGTCCCGCCAACCTCGGCGAAATATTTGGTGTCCATGCTCTCGGGTGCTTCGACCACCTGGGCAGCACCGGCGAGGGCCAGCTCATAGAAACGCGGTCCAGGAGCGGTTGCCTGGCTGACATCACCATGGCTCGCATAGTCGCGGAACATGGTAAGGGTGACCGCGCTCGCATTGGCAAAATCGATGAATGCCTCGTGGCTGACCGGGCGCTGGATCGCCAGCTCCGCCAGATCTGCGGGAAGAGGCGGCAGATATTCATTGCCCGGACAGATCAGCTTGAGACGCGCCTGAGGAAAGGCGGCGATGATACGGCGCAGGGTCTCGACGCGATTGGGCCACATCGTTCCAGCAAAGAAGATGTCGTAATCCAGCGCCTCGGCAGGCTTGATCTCGCGCTCGTGGATGGAAAGGCTTGCCCCCAGGGGCAGATAATGCCCCTTGCCCTTGTAATGATCGGCACAGGACGGGTCGTTGGTAAAGACGTAATCGAAGAGATGGGAGTTCTCGACATTGAAATCCCGCATGAAGGGATCTTCGAATGTCCAGAGGATCATCGTCTTGAAGGCCGGGCGGATACGCCGCATGAGCTGGGTATTGATACGCTGTCCATCGATGCAGATCAGCGTGTCATGCTCACCTGAAGCCGCTGCTGCCGCCAGGGTCATGTTATCGGCCAGAACAATCTGTTCGGCGCCGAACAGGGTACGTGCGGCTCTCTCGACCGCCAGGGTCAGATAGGAATTGGGGTTATGGGTGTAGTTCGTATTGTAAATAACAGCCATGTAGACCCCGCCTGCCGATTTCAGTGACTGACCGGCGTGACCGGACCCGTCGATTACCTTGGCTTTAACCCAAATGCGGGAAACCTAAAAGTCTTCGTGAGGCTGTTTTCAGATGATGTAGCGTGTCAAACCGAACACAAAAAATAAAAGGGCTGCCGAGGCAGCCCTTTCATAGTGTTTCAACAGATTAACTGTCGATTACACTTCGGTATTGCGGCGACGGATCGCTGCACCGAGGATATCGCCAAGCGATGCGCCGCTATCGGACGAGCCATACTCGTTGATCGCTGCCTTGTCTTCCTCGACCTCACGGCCACGGATGGTCAGGGCCAGCTTGCGCGAGGCACGGTCGACAGACACGACCTTCGCATCGACCTTCTCGCCAACCGCGAAGCGCTCGGGGCGCTGCTCGGCCTTGTCACGAGCCAGTTCGGCGCGACGGATGAAGCCGGTCAGGACGTCGTCCACCTTCACTTCGATGCCGTTGGTCTGAACAGAGGTCACAACGCAGGTCACGATATCGCCCTTGTGGACGCGCGACAGCGTGTCGGCTGCAGGGTCTTCCTGGAGCTGCTTGATACCGAGCGAGATGCGCTCCTTCTCGGGATCCACGTCGAGGACCTTGGCCTGAACGACCTGACCCTTCTCGAACTTCGCCATGGCAGCTTCGCCAGCTTCGTCCCAGGAAAGATCGGACATGTGCACCATGCCGTCGATATCGGCAGAGAGACCCACGAACAGACCGAATTCGGTGATGTTGCGGATTTCGCCTTCGATGGTCGAACCGACCTTGTGCTCTTCGGCGAACTGCTCCCACGGGTTGCGCTGAACCTGCTTCAGGCCGAGCGAGATACGACGCTTGGCGCTGTCCACGTCGAGAACCATGACGTCGACTTCCTGCGAGGTCGCGACAAGCTTGCCCGGATGGACGTTCTTCTTCGTCCAGGACATCTCGGAAACGTGCACCAGACCTTCGACGCCCGGCTCGAGCTCAACGAATGCACCGTAATCGGTGATGTTCGTGACGCGCCCCGAGTAGCGAGCACCCGGCGGATACTTGATCGCCACGTTCTCCCACGGATCAGCCTCAAGCTGCTTCATGCCCAGCGAGATGCGCTGCGTGTCGGAGTTGAAGCGGATGACCTGAACGCGAACCGGCATGCCGATCTGCAGCGCTTCGGACGGGTGGTTGATGCGCTTCCAGGCAATGTCGGTGACATGCAGAAGGCCGTCAACGCCGCCGAGATCAACGAACGCACCATAATCGGTGATGTTCTTGACCACGCCGTCGAGGATCATGCCTTCCTTCAGGCCCTGGATCAGCTCGGAGCGCTGCTCTGCACGGGTCTCTTCAAGAACGGCACGACGCGAGACAACGATGTTGCCACGGGCGCGATCCATCTTGAGGATCTGGAAAGGCTGGGGCTGACCCATGAGCGGAGCGACATCGCGCACGGGGCGGATATCGACCTGGCTGCCCGGAAGGAACGCCATGGCGCCGCCCAGATCAACCGTGAAGCCGCCCTTGACGCGACCATAGATCGTGCCGTTGACGCGCTGGTTGTTGGCGAATGCACGCTCGAGCGAGGTCCAGGCCTCTTCACGACGAGCCTTCTCGCGCGACAGCACGATGGAGCCGTCACGGTCTTCGTAGCGCTCGACATAGAGTTCGATCACGTCGCCCGGACGCACGTCAGGCGCAACGCCCGGCGGTCCGAATTCCTTGAGCGAAACGCGACCTTCGCTCTTGAGGCCGACATCGACGATCGCATATTCATCCGTCAGACGGATGACGCGACCGGTAACGACGGAGCCGTCAAAGCCCGTGTCCTGGCCGAGGGTCTCGTCAAGAAGAGCTGCGAAGTCTTCGACGGTGTTGGTGGCTGAAGCCATGTGTTTTCGTAATCCTGGGCCGATCATGATGATCGGGCCAATGTCTGCGCCCGGCATCTTGCCCGGACGACGTGCTCATGATCCTGGTCCACCCATGAGCCTTCGATGAGAACCGACCCGACCAGTATCCGGAAGCGGGCGCGCGCAGGGGACATTACGCTGGCTGACGTCAGACACCCGCAGCGGGGTGCTTGTCAACACAAACCTCGGTTTCAGGCCTGTTTTCGGGGAGAACGCCGACCCGAGCGCCTCCCTCGGGAGGGTAAATCGGGTGGACGCCTCAGGCCGTGAAGGCTGTACTACAGAGACAGCTTTGGCATACTGCTTCGGCCAACCTCGCTACCGGGACGGCACTATCCGCCCCGGCGAGCGCCGTGAAGCAATTATCAGGCGCCGAAACGCGCCCTGACGACCGAAAGCGCCTGGGCCAGCACGGCTTCGGCATCGAGATGATCCGTCTCGACCAGAACGGCATCCTCCGCCTGACGCAGCGGGGAAACCGGCCGCTCTGCATCCTTTCGGTCACGCGCCTCGATTTCAGCCGTCAGGGCAGAAAGGGCCGCTTCGTCATGCGCACTGACGCCATGGAGTTGCTGATAACGCCGCAAAGCGCGCACCGCGGCACTGGCCGTGACAAAGAACTTCAGATCGGCGTCGGGAAACACGACCGTACCGATATCGCGCCCATCGATCACCGCACCGCTCGCAGTGGCGAACTCACGCTGCCGCTTCAACAAAGCGGCGCGTACGGGCGGCTGAGTGGCCACCGAGCTGGCGCCGCGATCGATCTCGGGAACGCGCAGATCGTCTCGTAGCAGGTCAGCGGGCTGCAGGCTCTGTGCAGTCTTCTCGCCATCATCGGCAGAGGGATCGAGTCCGGCAATCAGCATCTGCCGCGCCACCGCGCGATAGAGCAGCCCGGTATCGAGATGCGGCAAGCCAAGCGAGGCTGCGAGCGCCTTGGCCAATGTGCCCTTGCCCGCAGCGGCAGGGCCATCGACTGCTATGATCAGACGCATCAGAGCGCTGCCCCAAGAGCCGCCATCAGGGATACGAAGCCCGGGAAGCTCGTATTGATGAAGCCGGTATCATCCACCATGACCGGTTTTTCTGCGGCCAGACCGAATACAATGGCACTCATGGCAAGGCGATGATCCATGCGCGTCTCGACCAGACCGCCACCGAGCCCTTCGGCGCTGCCGCGCCCTTCGATGATCATGTCATCCCCCTCGACGCGCACCGTGGCCCCATTGGCCTTGAGCAGCGCCACAGTGGCGGAAAGACGGTCGCTTTCCTTCACACGCAGTTCTTCAAGGCCACGCAGACGCGAGGTTCCGGTCGCGAAGGCGCAGGCGACGGCCAGAACAGGATATTCATCGATCATCGACGGTGCCCTGTTGGCGGGCACATCGACGCCACGCAGCGCGGCACTACGCACGACGAGATCGCCTACGGGTTCGCCCCCCTCGACACGCTCATTCTCGATATCGAGAACCGCGCCCATTTCGCGCAGCGTCGTGAACAGACCTGTCCGCAGCGGATTCAGCCCCACATTCGGCAGACGGATTTCAGAACCGGGCACGAGAGAGGCCGCCACGATCGGAAAAGCTGCCGAAGAGGGATCGGCAGGCACGACCACGTCACGCGCAACGAGTCGGGTCGGGCCTTCCAGGGTGATGATGCGGCCGCCCGCAGGCGTAAGGCCCACATCCACGCCGACACCGAAATGACGCAGCATGTTTTCCGTGTGATCGCGCGTCGCTACCGGCTCTTCCACACGCGTCTTGCCATGCGCGTTCAGACCGGCCAGCAGGATGGCGGATTTCACCTGAGCCGAAGCGACAGGCAGACAATAGGAGAGCGGCGCCGCATCGCCCGTTCCGATGATGGCCATGGGCAGCTTTTCGCCATGACGCGTGGCAAAACAGGCGCCATTGCCCGAGAGAGGCTGGGTCACACGACGCATAGGGCGTCCGCGCAGCGATGCATCGCCCGTCATGAAGCTCGTGATGGGATGGCTAGCCAAAATACCGGACAGCAGACGCGCTGCTGTTCCCGAATTTCCCATATCGAGTACATCGGCGGGCTCGTCCAGCGCGCCAACCCCTTTGCCGTCGATCACCCAGCGGTCCGTTTCACGCGTGATGGTGGCGCCAAGCGCGCGCATCGCATCGGCGGTGCGCAGCACGTCCTCGCCCTCGAGCAGACCCGTGACGACGGTACGTCCTTCCGCAAGAGAAGCCAGCATCAGGGCGCGATGACTGATCGACTTGTCACCGGGCACACGAATCGTTCCCCGCAGCGGGCCGGGATTGCGCGCAACGGAGAGAGGAATGACAGGGGCAGAAGGATGATGTTCCATGATAGCGTTCATTCCGATGCGCGCCCGTCCCTGTCAATCGCCCCGACCTGATTCCCGGCGGGTTTTAACATCAAAAACCCAGCTTGCATTTGACATCACGAACGCAAGCTGGCATGGCCCCGTGCTTCGCGGCGCAAGCCGTTTCCCTTTTCAACCGGTTCAGGATCGACAGGTAGTCATCATGGCAAAACCAGAACTCGGTCTGAAGCGCATTTGCGTCTCTTGCGGCGCGCGTTTCTACGACCTGAATCGCGCTCCCGCGATTTGCCCGAAATGTGGCGCAGAACAGCCCAGCGATCTGCCCCTTCCCAAGCGCGGTGGCGAGATCCCCGCAGATCAGACCAAGAATGATCCCAAGAGCGACGAAGATGATATCGATGTCGATCTCGATGCGGATGATGATGGCGATGATGACGTGATGGAAGATGCGTCAGATCTCGATGATGACGATGATGATCTCGGTTCCGAGATCGAAGTCACCACCGACAACGACGATAACGAAAACTGATGTCCCTGAGAAAAGCCGGTCTGACCGGCTTTTTTCTTTGGAGCATGGCCTCCTCTCCTGCCCTCGCCGAGACAGCCGCTCACCTGAAACACGCGCTGGCCAGTCAGCACAGCGCGACCCGTGTGCTGCAGGTCTATTGCGCGCGCATCGCTCCGGGCGTTCCCGTCACGGCGATTGCCCAGCCGGACCAGAATGACCGCACGCCCCCGGCCCTTCTCGGCGCTACGTTCCATCTGGGTGCGCACGAAACGCTACTCGCCCGGCATGTGAGCCTGCAATGTGGAACGCTCGTGCTGTCGGATGCCTGGAACTGGTATGTGCCGGAACGCCTCACACCGGAAATGAATCATCAGCTCCAGACGACCGATATTCCATTCGGCCGGGTGGTGGCCCCGTTGCACTTCACTCGCGTGCCGCTGTCGAGCGTCTCTGAAGGACTCCCCCCAGGCATATTGCTCCGCAACACGGCCATGCTCACCCGCCAGAGCGACCAGATGCCCTTTTCACTTGTCGAGGAAAACTACCTGATCGCCGGGTTCGCCCGGTTCAAGGATACCAGCGACTGAAAGACACCGACGACCGGGAGGTTTTCAGACCGTTGTCGCCCCTTCACGCCACATCTCTACCAGAGCCGCCCATCGCGCCCGCACATCGCTGTCGATACGATCGTCGCATTGCATGATCTGATCACTTTGCTCGACGAAGTCCCGTATCTGCGCCTTGAATCGCTGCACGATCTGCTCGCAGGCATCCTGCACACCGGGGAGGCGCATGAGTTGTCTCACGCCGCGCTGTATATCCTCAACCAGCGGCAAGGCAGGCTGACCGCCCGAGCTCTCGAGACGGTTGAGGAATATCTCGAAGATCGCAGGCGTATTGTACCGGAAGCTTTTGTCGATCAGGACACCCTTGCCGTCATTCTCGCCCCGGGCGAATTTCCAGACATATTCTTCCAGCGAGCGCACATGATAATGGCAAATCCGGCCATTGATCGTAGGTTTGACTGAGAAGCTGCGATCGTGATCACCGGGATCTCCCGAGCTATGCTTCTCACCATCGATCGTCATGTAGGAAACCGTGCGGCGGTCTCGCGTGAGTGGATGATGGGGCGAGGCCCCGGAGAAATGGCTGGTTCTGAAGACGGCTTTCACCAACGGATTCGGCTCGGTTTCCACAAAGCGCTCTGATGACAGGCCAGGCGCCCATACCAGACGACGATTAGCGCCAAACACGCGCCAGGACAGTGTCACGACCTCCGCCCCCTCGCGTTCACGGGCAGCAAGGAGGGGTGGCAGCTTGTAGTCGAAACCCGCAGCGGGAAGGACCATTTCATCCAGGTCCACCACGAGGCACCAGCGATAGTCCAGCAAATCGGGGATCAGCATCAAGGCGTGATGATACGCCTTGTCCTGCATATTGATCCGCTCAGGCGAGGCGCCCGTGTTATCGATCCAGATGATCTCGCCCGCTTCGGCAAGACGGCTCAGAAGCACGTCCGATCCATCCGTCAGGTTGTTGGTATAGATGAAGAACTGCTCGACGCCTATGCGACGGTGGTGCGCAATCCACTCGATCAGATAAAGGCCTTCATCCCGGGCCGTTGCGAGAAGCGCCAGGGTCTTGCCCGGCCTGACAGCCTGACGCGCCATCGCGAGCAGACGCGCGCCGAAACTGTAATGGCCGTAGGCTATCGTGTTGGCGCCAAAGCCCAGAAAATCATAACGGGCATCGGCAGATCGGATCGGGGCGGCATACCCGTTTTGCCACTGATGCAGGTTTCTGAAGCCGTCGCGTATCCATTCAGGCTCCGGCAAGGTCGCCAGGATCGAGGAACAATACCGGGCGCACGCATTTCCCGGCATATCGAGATCGGTGACGAAAAGAGACGCGAACGCCTGACCGCTCTCGGTCGAGAGCATGTCGCAAAGCATCTCAAGGAGAGGCGGCTGCAAGGAGGGAGGACAGGCCGCCAGAGCGCCCGCCAGTTCCTGCGGCTTATCCAGAGCGCCCAGAAGCTGGGCACCGTGCTCGGCCAGGTCACCGGGAAACGGGCTTTCGGAATGGCTCACAGGATCGAAGAGGAAAAGCTCCCAATCGGAAATGAGTTCGCGGTTATCGTATATCCGGCCGGTGCCCTCTTCCGCGCTGAGCAGTCGCGGGCCACGATATGGCTTGAGTGCGTGGCGACCCTCGCCGAAATCGATCACGGTGCAGGCTCGAAAGGCGGGACTCCAGCCCCCTCGCTGGACCTCCGATGCCTCTGTCGGCCAGTCACCGTCATAACCGATGAGCAGCGCAAAGTCCGGATGGCCGGACCAGCGCATGGCAATCGTCTGGCTCGGTACAGCCCCGGGAGCCAGATGCGCCATTTCGCGAGTCTGCGGGTCGAGAGAGATCAGTGTCCGATGATGGGTTACAACGCGGGAAATGGTGCAGGTCATGCGCTCACCATCTGCCATCCGGCAGGTCATCGATGCCATCTCGCCCTGTACGCCTCTTTTTCTTGATCAAGCGCGCCATTGTAAGTGCTGGCCGCCATCGAGCGCAATCATCTGCCCGGTTACTGAAGGCATTCGCAATAAAGCTGTCGCGGCTGTGACGATTTCCTGCGGGTCGGCGCCGGTCTGGAGCGGTGCACTGAGACGCATCGCCTCGAAATGCTCCTGACTTTGTCCAATGGCGGGCAGAACCGGACCGGGGCCGATGGCATTGACCCGTATGCGTGGCGCGAGCGCGAGCGCCATGGTCTGGGTCAGAGTCCAGAGCCCCGCCTTGGAGAGGGTATAGCTGACGAAATGAGGGGTGAGATTCCAGACACGCTGGTCGAGCAGGTTGAGAATCAAGCCCCGAGCGTCTTCCGGCAAGGCGCGGGCGAATTCCTGCATCAGGATGAACGGGGCACGCAGATTGGTTTCGAGATGACGGTCCCAGGAATCACGCGTCACATCCTGCCATTCGTCGCGTTCGAAAGCGGAGGCGTTGTTGATCAGCACGCCGATCGGTCCAAGCGCTTTTGTCGCATCGCTCACCAGACGGGCTGTCTCGTGCTCCCGCATCAGATCGGCCTCAAGCACACAACCAGTCACATCGAGAGTGGCCAGAAGCGCACGCGCCTCATCGGCATGGCTGCGGCAATGCAGCGCAATGGCAAAGCCCTCATGGGCAAGCGCCTCGACCAGCGCACGCCCGATGCGACGCGCGCCCCCTGTGATCAACGCGACGCGTGGGATATCAGACGGCACAGGCGCGAATGGTGAAGCAGATTTCATAGGGCCGGACGCCGTGCTGAAAGCGCTGCGGCCAAGGTCCCGTCATCAAGCACGTCCAATGCGCCTCCGATCGGCACACCATGACCCACACGCGTGACGGTCACCTCATGGGCCGCCAGTTTCTCCTGGAGCCAGTGCGCGGTGCTCGCCCCCTCGACCGTGGCTCCCAGCGCCAGAATGACCTCGCGCACCTCACCCGAAGACACGCGAGACAGGAGGGAAGCCGTATTAAGGTCCTCGGGACCGATCCCGGAAAGCGCCGAGAGCACACCGCCTAAAACCTGATAGGTCCCCGGATGCAGACGAGAGCGCTCGAGCGCCCAGAGATCCCCCACGGTTTCGACCACGCAGATCAACCCGTGATCCCGCGATGGATCGGCGCAGATAGAGCAGGGATCGCTACTGTCGAGCGTGCCGCAGACGGAGCATGTTCGTACTGATTGGGCCGCCTGCTCCATGGCTTGGGCCAGAGGCAGAAGCCGTGTCTGGGGGGCGCGCAGGAGGGTGAGTGCCGCGCGACGCGCCGAGCGCGGCCCCAGCCCGGGCAGGCGGGACAATAGCTGGATCAGCCTTTCAACATCCCCACCACCCATCATGGCTGCTGCCTCCTGTCCGGGGTGATCAGAACGGGAATTTCAGCCCAGCAGGCAGATCGATCCCGCCAGTCACCTTGCGCATTTCCTCGGCATTGGCGGCCTCGACCTTGCTCCGCGCATCGGCGAAAGCAGCTACGATCAGATCCTGAAGCATCTCGACCTCATTCGGATCGGCGAGCTTGGGATCGATGCGCAGCGCCCGCATATCGCCCTTGCCACTCAGCGTCACGCTGACCAGACCCGCCCCCGACGACCCTTCAACAGTGAGGGCGTTGAGCGTGTTCTGCACCTCTTCCATGCGCGACTGCATCTGGGAGGCCTGCTTCATGAGACCGGCAAGATTTTTCATCTGTTCATTTCCTTCTAATCAGAAAGAGGAGCCGCCACCGAAATCGTGCCAGTCATCGTCATCCATCAGATCGGCATCCAGCGGGGCAAAGTCCAGATCCGGCGCGGCGGGTTCTGCTGTCCAGCTCGCCGGTTCCTCCAGCTCCTCAGGGGGAAGTCCATACTCATCGAGCGAAAGATCCTTGGGCTCGCCGACACGAGCATCGGGAAACACATCAAGAATGGCGCGCAGCAGAGGGTGGGCGTGAAGCTCTTCACGCCGAAGCGCCACAATCTCGGCGCCCTGTTCATCGAGTGTCGGTTCGCCTTCTTCCTGCGAGGCTTCGACATGCCATTGGCCGGGATAGGTTTTCTCCAGCAAGGCCTGAAGACGCGTCTCGATACGGGGCGGCGTGCCGCGCGCCATGCGCAAAGCCACGTAAGGCGGCTCGAAGCGCACGAGATGGGCGGAGTGACGCAATGTCCCATGCAGCATGGCTTCGGACTGGCGCGCCACGAAAGCAACCATCTCCCGCCATGACCTCAAAGGGGGTGGCGGAGCTTCGGATGTCTCTCCCTCGGGGACCGGCGGGACAGGAACCAGTATAGGGGTAGGTGCCAGAGCCTGCGCCGGTGCGGAGGTCACGGGATCGTAAGCAACGCCGCCATTGGCCACGAGCCGCAGCGCTGCGCGGGGGCGATCATCCCCCCCGGTATCTCCCCCGTGCTGCGCAGCAGCGTAAGGGCCGGAAACCGAAGACGCGCCGTTCGAGCCCAAGGAAGTACCGCCCTGTATAGCCTCACCGCCGACGCTGGACGGATCGGATGCGCGCTCCTCGACGGGCATCTGAAGGACCATCCGCGCCACACGATCGGGCGTGGGCAGGGTGCTCGCATAGCAAAGGCGGATGAGCACCATCTCGGCAGCAGCACGACGATCCGGGGCCTGTTCGACTTCCTGAATGCCCTTCAGCAGGATCTGCCAGGCACGACCGAGCTCGGCATTGGGCAGGCGGTCTGCAAGAGACGCCCCACGATCGCGCTCGGCCTCAGGGAGTTCACGGCTGTGACGCAACGCCGGAATCGCCTTGAGGCGCGAAATCACATGAATCAGGTCGAGCAGATCTGCCAGCAGGATACCGAGATCGGCTCCCTGCGCGTAGGCCTGCCCCGAGATGGACAGCGCCTCGTCGGCCTTGCCCTGCATGAGTACTTCGAACAGGTCGAAAACGAGCTGACGATCGGCCAGTCCCAGCATGGCGCTGACCATCGGCGCTTCGATCTGCGCAGCGCCTTCGCCCTCGCCTTGCGCAATCGCCTGATCGAGCAGCGAGAGACCGTCGCGCACCGAACCATCCGCAGCCCGTGCAATGAGAGAAAGCGCTTCTTCAGAAAACGCGACCGCTTCCTTCTCCGCAATCCCGGCGAAATGCTGCATCAGCATTTCCTGCGGCACGCGACGCAGATCGAAACGCTGGCAGCGCGACAGCACGGTAACCGGTACCTTGCGCAATTCGGTGGTCGCGAAAATGAACGTGACCTGTTCAGGGGGCTCTTCCAGCGTCTTGAGCAATGCATTGAACGCATTGCGCGAGAGCATATGGACCTCATCGATGATGAAGACCTTCATACGCCCCTGCATCGGGCGGAATCGCGTCGCCTCGATGATTTCACGAATATCGTCCACGCCGGTACGCGAGGCGGCGTCCATTTCCAGCACGTCAGGATGACGGTCTGCCAGAATCGCCGTGCAATTGGCGCAGACGCCGCAAGGATCGGCCGTGGGGCCGCCCTGCCCGTCTGTCCCGATGCAGTTCAGTGCACGCGCAATGATACGGGCCGTGGTGGTCTTGCCTACGCCACGCACGCCGGTGAGCATGAAGGCATGCGCCACACGCCCGAGCTGAAAAGCGCGACGCAGGATACGTACCGTCGCATCCTGTCCGATCAGGTCATCAAAATGCTGGGGACGGTATTTGCGCGCGAGGACGCGATATGGCCCGCTCCGCTCGGATGTCGCCTTGGCAGGAGCAGCAGGCGTCGGCGTCGACGGGGCTACAGGGGGCTCATCGAAAAACCCTCCTGCCTCGGCGGGGGGGAGCGGAATTTCATCGTCATGAGGAGGGGGGTCTGAGGGCGTCATGAGGCGCGTGGCGCGACCGGCTGCTTCAGAGGGTGGGAGGCCGAACACATGACCCGTACAAAACTCACTGCGGCTGCTTCCTTCCGGACCTGACCGGGTTCGCAAGCCGTCCGTCCAAGGCCGACCTCCCGGTGCAGGGTTAACACCATTCTGCCTCTGCTACGCAAGAGGCAGAATCAGGTTTTTTACAATCCGCTCGCTCCGCCACCCTCATGACGACGATCCCAGCCGCCATAGAGCTTGCCGGTTGTGGGGGCCGCCACAGAGGGACGCCCGAAGAGGATCCCTTCCGCCACGCCCCAGGGGCGATGCGGCGAGAGTGTGTATCCCTCGAGCTGAAGCTGCTGCATGACGTCCGTACTGAGCGCGCGCGGCTCGAGTTCGATGGCGGAGGGCTTCCACTGCTCATGGAGTCGCGGCAGATCGACGGCCTGCTGGATATCGAGCCCGCCATCGATTACGCCAAGCACCACGGACAACACGATGGTGGGGATGCGTGAGCCGCCCGGACTGCCGATCACCATGAAGGGCTTGCCCCCATGGGAAATGATGGTGGGGGCCATGGAAGAAAGCGGCGTCTTGCCCGGCGCGATAGCGTTCGCCTCCGATCCGACAATGCCGAACATGTTCGCGCTGCCCGGCTTGGCGGCAAAATCATCCATCTCGTCATTGAGAAAGAAGCCCGTATCGCCGCCAATCACCCCAGCCCCGAACCAGCCATTGAGCGTGTAGGTGGCCGAAATGGCAAATCCTGAACGATCCGCCACGGAGAACTGGGTCGTCTCGTGCTTTTCACGATCTGCGGCTGGCTGTGCCTGCGTGGCACCTGGCAAAGCAGCACCGGCGACGAGCGCATCGGAGTTCAGGGCGTGATCCAGGGGAATACCCTTGCGGATTTCAGCTGCGTAACCCGGGTCGATCAAATGAGCCACGGGATTCTTGACGAAATCCGGATCGCCCAGATCGCGACGATCGGAATAGGTGTGACGCATGGCCTCAACCTGACGCTGCACCCCCGCGACGCTTCTCAGTCCGAGTTGCTTCATGTCATAGCCCGAGAGGATATCGAGCATCTCGCACAGCGCGACGCCTCCCCCACTCGGCGGAGGGGCGGTGTCGATATCATAGCCGCGATACTGGCAATGAATCGGCGCAAATTCACGCGGATGATAGGCAGCGAAATCCGCAAGGGTCAGGATGCCGCCATTGCTCTGGCTGGCCGCCACCACGCGCTGGGCGATATCCCCCTTATAGAAGACATCCGGCCCCTTGCTCGCGATGCTGCGCAATGTGCGGGCCAGTTCGGTCTGAATCAGTCGGTCCCCCGGCTGAAGCGGCGTGCCATCAGGGCGCAGAAAGATTTTTGCAGCGTGCGGGTCCTTGCGGAAGGCGTCGGTGCTGGTGTGCAGCAGATCCGCATCGCCCTGGCCAATCACGAACCCCTTCTCGGCCAGTTCGATGGCGGGCGCCATCACCCTGGCGCGGCTCAGCTTGCCCCAGCGACGATGAATTTCGTCCAGGCCCGCGACCGTGCCCGGAACACCTACGGCGCGCCAGCCCTCGATGGAGGCTTTCGCATCCACCTTGCCCTGCGCGTCCTGATACATGGTGGGTGTCGCGGCCTGAGGCGCGCGCTCGCGAAAATCGATGAAGGTTGTCTTGCCATCCGGCAGGCGCAGGGTCATGAAACCGCCGCCGCCGATATTACCGGCGGCCGGATAGACCACTGCAAGCGCGTAGCCTACCGCAACGGCGGCATCGGCCGCGTTACCGCCTGATGCCATGATCTTGCGGCCCGCCTCGGAGGCAAGATGCTGGGCCGAAACCACCATGCCGCGCGTGCCCATGACGGGTTTGACCGGCTTGAGCTCAGGATTGACCGTCCCGAAAGCAAGAGGGTCGAAGGGCATGGGAGCGGGGGATGCCGCAGATGCAGGAGCTGCCGAGGCGAGACTCGGCAGGGAAACTCCAGCGAGGAGGAGCGACAGGGCTGCCGTCCGGATGCAGACATGCTTCACGTGGATCGTTCCTTGCAGATCAGGCAGAAGCAATCAGCTTCAGACGTAAGGCGGCTTCGTAAAGCCAGCGGGCGATAGCGTGAAAATCTCGCATCCATCGCTTGTTACGGCAAGCATATGTTCGAACTGTGCAGAGAGAGAGCGGTCGCGCGTAACGGCTGTCCATCCATCTTCGAGCGTCTTTGTGCCTTCCTTGCCCAGATTGAGCATGGGCTCGATGGTAAAGACCATTCCCTCGCGCAGCTTCAATCCCTTGCCTGGAGTACCGTAATGCACGACCTGCGGCTCGGCATGGAATTCGCGCCCGATGCCATGACCACAGAAATCACGCACGACCGAAAGCCGCTTGCCTTCCGCAAAGCTCTGGATTGCATGACCGACATCGCCAAGCGTCTTGCCCGGCGCCACCTCTGCGATGCCGAGCATCAGCGCCTTGTACGTTGCCTCAACGAGATTGACAGCCTTCTTGGGGACATTGCCCACCAGATACATACGCGACGTATCGCCGTACCAGCCCTCCAGGATCGAGGTCACATCGATATTGACGATATCCCCATCCTTCAGGCAGCGCTCACCCGGAATACCATGACAAACGACATGATTGATCGAGATACAGCAGGATTTGGGGAAGCCGCGATAATTCAGCGGCGCAGGAATCGCTCCGTGATCCAGGGTAAACGCGTGAATAAGGCGGTTAAGGTCATCTGTCTTGGCGCCCGGCACCACATGAGGCGTGATCATGTCGAGAGTCGCGGCGGCAAGCTGACCCGCTTTTCTCAGACCGACGAAATCCTCTTCGGTGTAGATGGTGATACCGTGATCATGCGCCATACTATCCATGCCCTGTTCCTGCCTCCACTCATTGTCTCTAATTATCGGAGATGAGTGAAAATGCGCTTTGACAGCGCAAGGAGCAAGGCTAATGGCGCGGTTTTTCCGTGCCACCCCCAAAAGCCAGGCTATTCAGCCCTGGCTCATTAGCCCTTCTGGTGACGTGATGTCTTCTTGGTCGAAACGACATGACGCGATGTGGCCATGCGCAGCTTGGCTGAGGCGACACTGTGACGCTTCGCGCCATGGCCGACGGGCTGATAGCGGCGCGGCCCCGTAGGTGCCTCGGCCACCTCGAACACTGCGCTCGATCCTCCAGCCACATGACCGTGACGACGTGCATTCCGAGCCAGCACCACGGGAGGGTGGAGCGGGGCCATGGGCGCTACGCCCTCAGCCGCAAAGCCCTGATCGAGGATCGAGGCCATCATGGCATTACGCTGCGGGTTCGACCGTGCGCCCAGCACCACACCGACCAGCCGCACATTACTGCGCATGGCGGAGGTGATGAGATTATGGCCAGCAAGATCGGTATACCCGGTCTTCATGCCATCAGCCCCGGCATAGGTCTTGAGCATGGGGTTGTGGTTCGGAATCATGCGGCCGTGAAACGCGAACATCGGCGTCGAGAAGTAATGGTAGTATTCAGGAAAATCCTGAACCAGATGCTGCGCCAGCATCGAGAGGTCACGCGCGGTCGTCACCTGATCGGGGTCCGGAAGACCCGAGGCATTGCGAAATGTCGTGTTGGACATACCGAGAGCACGGGCCTGCTGCGTCATCATGTTGGCGAAACGCACCTCGTCGCCCCCACCGATGAGTTCCCCGAGGGCGCAGGCAGCGTCATTGGCCGATTTGGTGACCAGGCCTAGAATGGCTTGCTGCACGGTGAAACGCGTACCCGGAACGAGGCCAAGCTTGGAGGGTGCCTGTGTAGAGGCGTGGATCGAGACCGGCACGGCGGTGTCCGGCGTGATATCCCCGGCGCGCAAAGCGCGAAACGCCATGTAGAGTGTCATCAGCTTGGTCAGCGAGGCCGGGTAGCGCTGAAGATCGGGGTCGACCTGCGACAGCACCGCACCGCTATTCACATCGACAACATAGGAGCTGACATGCCCTGCATACTGGGCACGAGCCAACTTGGGCGTCGCGACCATGCCGACACTCAGGCCGATGCCGAGAGCGGTCCGGGTGAACACGGTCCATTTGCGCGCCTTGCCCGTTCGCTTCGCCTTCGACAGGCTCTTCTTCTTTTCGGACTGCGTGCAGTAGGTCACTCGTGCCCCCGGATTTCTGGCGGTTTTCCCATCATAGACAGACACATTTCCTGTCGTCCATGATCATCTGACCCAATTGCGGGAAAAATAAGGTAAAGAATGGCTTATCCGGTAATTTGCCGCTTTGTGGCCTGTTAGATCTTTGCGATCCCTATTTCGATCCCATATGGTCGTGACCATGGATACCCGCGCAACATCTCCTGAAACCTCCACAACGCTTGGTGTTGCACCCGGCGCGCCATTTCTCGTCCGGGAAGTCCCCCTTTTCGTACGCGGCGCGCAGGATTCTGGCCCCGATGAACCCCCTGGCAAGAATGGCACCGGAGACGACTCGCACATAAGCGTGGTGACCCAGACCCGACCCGAGACGCGCCGTCCGGCGATGTACAAGGTGTTGATGCTGAATGACGATTATACCCCGATGGAGTTCGTCGTTCATGTGCTCGAGCGCTTTTTCTCGAAGTCGCGGGAGGAAGCGACGAATATCATGCTCAATGTCCACAAAAAGGGTGTCGGCGTTTGCGGCGTCTTCACCTTCGAGGTGGCAGAGAGCAAGGTAACGCAGGTGATGGACCTCGCCAGGCAGAACCAGCATCCGCTGCAATGCATGATCGAGAAGGCCTGAACCTCAGACCCGACCAGAAGCTGGCGCAGAAACAGCGCATGAGACCCTTTTACAAAATCAAGATCTGCTTACATCCTGTCTCGTTGGCCCGTCACGCCTGACCCAAAGGAGCGCCCTCATGTTGTCTCGTATGCTCGAACAGACGCTCCATCGCGCCCTCACCCTGGCTGGTGAGCGACGCCACGAATACGCCACGCTCGAACATCTGCTTCTTGCCCTGACCGAAGACACCGATTCGGTAACAGTTTTCAAGGCGTGTGGCATCGATCTCGAGAAACTGCGTGCCGACCTGACGGAGTTTCTGGACAAGGATCTGGCTGGGCTGGCCTCGGACCGCCCCACTGAACCCAAACCGACTGCGGCCTTCCAGCGCGTGATCCAGCGCGCGGCGATTCACGTACAATCTACCGGCCGCGATGAAGTGACGGGTGCCAACGTGCTCGTCGCCCTGTTTGCCGAGCGCGAGAGCCATGCTGTCTATTTCCTGCAATTGCAGGACATGACGCGCCTCGATGCGGTCAATTTCATCTCGCATGGCATTGCAAAGGCGCCTGACCGCTCCAGCCGCCGCACCCCAACCGGGTCGCGCGACAAGGAAGAGGGTGAGCGCGAGGAAAAGCAGGGCAAAGCCGCCAAGCCGCAGGAAGCCCTCGCGGCTTATTGCGTCGATCTGAACAAGCGCGCCGAAGAAGGCAAGATCGATCCGCTGATCGGCCGTGACGGCGAGGTCGAGCGTACGATCCAGATCCTCTGCCGCCGTACCAAGAATAACCCGCTCTATGTCGGCGATCCGGGGGTGGGCAAGACCGCTATCGCCGAAGGCCTGGCCAAGCGCATCGTCGAGGGCGATGTGCCTGAAGTGTTGCTCGATGCGACGATCTTCTCTCTCGACATGGGCGCGCTCCTTGCGGGAACCCGCTACCGCGGTGACTTCGAGGAACGTCTCAAGGCCGTCGTGACCGAACTCGACCAGACGCCAGGCGCCATTCTGTTCATTGACGAGATCCATACCGTGATCGGTGCAGGCGCAACCTCCGGCGGCGCTATGGACGCATCGAATTTGCTCAAGCCGGCGCTGGCTGCAGGCACGCTGCGTTGCATCGGCTCGACCACCTACAAGGAATACCGCCAGCATTTCGAGAAAGATCGCGCTCTGGTCCGGCGCTTCCAGAAGATCGATGTACCGGAGCCCTCAATCAGCGACACGATCAAGATCCTGCGCGGGTTGAAGGGTAATTACGAGCGTCATCACAAGGTGCGTTACACCGATGACGCGCTGAAGGCGGCCGTCGAGCTGTCGGCAAAATACATGCATGACCGCAAGCTGCCGGACAAGGCGATCGATATCATCGACGAGGCCGGGGCATCCCGCATGCTTCTACCCGAAAGCAAGCGTCGCAAGACGGTGACACTCAAGGATATCGAGGAAATCGTCGCGAAGATTGCGCGCATTCCGCCCAAATCGGTTTCGACCGATGACCGCGAGACCCTGCGCCTGCTGTCGCGCGACCTCAAGAACATGGTGTTCGGTCAGGATCGGGCCATCGAAGCCCTCAGCTCGGCCATCAAGCTGGCCCGGGCTGGTCTGCGCGATCCGGAAAAACCGATCGGCAATTACCTTTTCTCCGGCCCGACGGGCGTGGGCAAGACCGAGGTGGCCAAGCAGCTTGCGGCCTCTCTCGGCGTCGAGCTGATCCGCTTCGATATGTCCGAATATATGGAGCGTCACTCCATTTCACGCCTGATCGGTGCCCCGCCGGGTTATGTCGGGTTCGATCAGGGCGGCTTGCTCACCGATGCCATCGACCAGCACCCTCACGCCGTGCTGCTGCTCGATGAAATCGAGAAGGCGCATCCGGAGCTCTACAACATCCTGCTCCAGGTCATGGATCACGGCCGTCTGACGGACCACAACGGCAAGACGATCGACTTCCGCAATGTGATCCTGATCATGACGACCAATGCGGGCGCCGCCGATCTGAGCAAGGAGGCAGTGGGCTTTGGACGGACGGACCGCGTGGGCGAGGATGAGGATGCGATCAAGCGTCTTTTCACCCCCGAGTTCCGCAACCGTCTGGACGCGATCATCCCGTTCGCCAATCTGACGCCAGAGACCGTTGGCCGTGTCGTCGAAAAATTCGTGCTTCAGCTTGAGGCGCAGCTCGCAGATCGTCATGTGACCATCGAGATCACCTCGGCGGCCAAGGAATGGCTGGCAGAGCGTGGTTATGACCGCCATTACGGCGCACGCCCACTTGGACGTGTCATTCAGGACACGATCAAGAAGCCCCTGGCGGAAGAGCTTCTGTTTGGCGCTCTGGCCAATGGCGGTGCAGTACGCATCGGTCTCAAGGATAACGCCCTGCATTTCGATTTCCTCGAAGTCACCCCCTCCGCCCCCAAGAGTGGAGAGGAAGACTCCGATGAGAAATCGGAGGCAACCAGCGACAATTGAGGCGCTTAGTCAGTACGGCACGAAAAAGGCGGTGGGTTACCCCACCGCCTTTTCTCATTCGTAGCGTGTGCCGTTGACCTGCACGAAACCGGGGAGTGCCCAGTGACGCCCCGTACCATGGTGCGTCCAGTCTATGCCTTGGCTTCGCTCTGAATCGAAATAATAGCGCCCGACGACGTCCACCTGATCGCCCGGCTTCACCCAAGGCCAGTTCGGTGCATTCATCCTGTCCAGATCCGAGACGATACGGATGCTGTGACCGGGCGCAGTTTGCAGGATGAAGTAACCATGCACCCCACTGCGTGTCCTGCGCGAACGCCGCGCAACGGAGACCACCTGCCCGCAGATATGCTCGGGCAGATCCACGCGTGTGGGTCCCGTCTGCATGAATCCTGCCTGATCTGACAGAAACTTCTGGTTGTCGCATTGGGTCGGGGCTAACCCGCTCGGCGCCCCTCCCACGGTTTGCGCCCGCGCATGAGGGGTTCCGGCCAAGATCACCAGGCCCAGCACAGCCAGGCCCGATGCACCGATCAAAGAACCGGTTCGGCGACGGGAATCCGTCCCAATCGGGTGAAGCGGAAACCCTTTGGAAGCGGCGCTCATTTCTTGTGCAACGTGTCAGGCTTATGGGCGGCCTTTGCCCCCGTCTTGTCGCTTTCGACCAGGATCTTGGGGTTGTCCTTCGAGGCCTTGATCTCATTGCTTTTGATCTTCATGGGCTTGGTCACCGTCTTGACCACCTGCCCCTCGGTCTCGCCATTGCTCGTCTTCCAGGTGACATCGTCACCTTTCTTGAAGTCCTTTGCCGACATGATGCCTGTCCTTGCCTTGAGCAGGCCTCGCCCATGCGAGAGCCTTTGAGTGAACAGGCCGAACGCGACAGCAGGGCACGATGTTGCCTCCCAACCGAAGGACCGATGCATAAAAAAAACCGCCCGGCGAGGGGCGGCTTTTGGGGTGTTCCTTTCTACGCAGATCAGGCCGCAACCGGATTGCGCGCGCTCTGAACATCCAGGATCTGCTTGAGGATACCGGGGAATTCCGACAGATGGCCGATGCGCAGCAATCCAGGCCAGGACGGGGCAGGCTTGCTGAGATCGCGCAGCAGCACACAGGCCATTCCCGCGCGACGCGCGGCTTCAGCGCCCGTGTCAGAGTCCTCCAGCACGATGCAATGTTCGGGCCCTACGCCTTCAAGCTCGGCAGCGTGCAGATAGAGATCAGGGCGCGGCTTTGGCATGTCGAGATCACGGCCGGAATGGATACGCTCTTCCTCGAGCAATTCGTCGAGGCCGGTGCTCGAGAATTTGGCTTCCATTTCCGCGCCGGAGGAGTTCGAGCCGATACGGATCGGCAAGCCGAGATCATGCACACGCTGTAGCATGTCATGGGCACCGTCGATCGTCTCGGCTTCGGTTTCCATCATTTTGACAATGCGGTCCTGCATCATCATGTCCCAGTTCGCTGGCATTTCCTTACCGGTCTCGCGTCCGATGCGCTCGCCAATCTTGACGAGCTCACCACCGGTGAAAATCTTGTGTGCTTCCTCGTTCGAGAGGTTCCAGCCGTAATTACGGGCCTCCTCCGCCATCTTGGCGGTGGAAAGATGCTCTCCATCCACAAGGACGCCATCACAGTCGAAAATGACGAGCTTAAGGGCGCCATCTTCACGCAGGGCAGCGGGGATATCAGTAGCGTGTGAGGGTGCTACGGTCATGACATTGTCCTCTCTCGTTGCGTGCGCGCGCCGATCAGCACGTCCTGCACTCAGGGTTTGGGCAATCACGAAATCGTGTGTATGACCCTAAAATAGGCATGGGCGAGCCAATTGCAAGGAAAAAAAGACAAATAATGTCAAAAAAGGGGAGGAGAGAGCATCACGCGCTCTATTAGGGATCAATCACATGAATATCCTCATGGATAACACCCCCCATGTTTATCAGCTATATGCCACTTGATTGCGCGCTCATATGACAAACACATGACGATACTGGAAAAGACTTATGGACCCGCAGCAGAGTTCTAGTTCTTACTTGTCTGTCCGGATCTATAATCGAAATGCCTAAAGCAAAGGAGAAGAGCTGGGCACAGTTTGTCCGAACTGGACCTTCCATCAACTTGAACAGAGAGCGTGCCGGTAGCCTTGCGGTTTCGCAATGAACACGTGAATTATCGGTAGCCTGGCCGTCATCTCCCTGCGCCGTGGAACGGTTCTGAGCAGGCGCGCGCACTCAACAAGAAAACAGAGTGTCTCGTTACCGGGCATAGCGGGTGAGATAGTCACAGGCGATTGCATGATCCGAGACGACAGCCAGCATGTCGCGCGTATCCTTCATTGCGAAAGCGCCCTCCTCGACTTCGCCCAACCCGGATTTGACGTGAGCCACCTGACTGTCCTCTGCGCCAACCCGTATCACGCGCAGGCCAATCAACAGGGCCGCTCGGACCTCCGCTTCAGATGAGGCGACAAAAAGACAAAGCTCGGGCGCGACGCCAATGCGCCGAGCCGCCTCGTTCAATGCTTCGCCGATCGATGCGACACTATTGGATCTGTCATACCTGATCAGGACATCGAACCGGTCTGCGAGCGCTTTCGCCGCAAAGGCCGCACGGCTCCCCGCGCCCTCATCGCACGTCAGTATGGCCCGTGGCACGTGGCGCTTATCCAGCAAGTCGAACAGTGACAGGACGCCCGCTTCAAGCGCGGGCGTCCGGCCCGATGAGCGCTCTGCGAGAGCCGGGTCGGAGTCCGCCAGCACCCCTCCCAAGGCAAGAATCACCCCTCGAACCGGGGTTTGCGGCGTTGAGACAAGGTGATCCGGCAGGATATGGGCGGGCATGACTATCCCCTTTTCCTGGGCTGAAATATGGTCTTGCGACGTTCGGGTCCGGACGCGTTATTATCGCGCGCGGCGCAGTGATCGAGAGGCAGGCTGAGTGCACCAAGCAACTCTCTCACCCGCAAAAGAACGGATAGCGGACCAGGCTGTTCACTTCATCAGTTCACAACCACGCTAGTCAGACTGTGCCTTCCCCGCCTCTCACCCTTCATGATGACTATTTTGAGGCCGCTGTCGTGGTCTGCTTATGGGCTGCGCGATACAGCACCCACTCCTCAACGACGCGCCCATAAGCAAGGTGGCAGTACCCGACATCTCCCTCCTTCTCATGCCTGATCTCGAGCTTCCCTTCCTGTTGCTTGCAATAAACCGAGGCGGGATTGGCCATAGCGACCGAGGGCGGGGAGCCACCCCCTGCGTCACAGCCCACGAGGGTCAGAGCAACCACACAGCCTAGACAGACATACCCGGAGATTGCGCGTGATGCTTTCATTGTGAATTCCTCCCGAAGAACGATGGACCCAGCTTCACAGATGACCCATGCCCATCGATACGTCGAGGACTGACCGCACAGTGCCTCCTTCATTCAGAAGCAAGGGCGATCGATCCGCCCCGACTGAAGAGAACATCAAAGAGAACGAGATCCCTGCCCCCTCAGATGGGGAAGCGGGCATCTCACCATAGCGTGTCCGACCACACCGGAATTTGAGCCACCTCCCCTCTTCCTCGCCGGATCATTCCCTCGTTCAGTCTCGCTTCCCGACCCGGCTCACCTTGAGCAGGGGCGTCCAACTGACAGGAGTAAATGCTATGGATTTGGGTCTCAAGGACAAGGTCGCGGTCATCACTGGCGGGAGCGTCGGTATCGGGCTCGCCGTCGCTGAGGGGCTTGCCCGCGAAGGGGCGCATATCGTGATGGTCGCCCGTGACAAGGCGCGACTGGACGAGGCTTCCACAAATCTTGCCGAGACGCATGGCGTGCGCTGCCTGCCCGTCGCCGCCGATGTCGCAACGCTCGAGGGGGTTCAGGCGATCATCGACCAGACCGAGGCCGCGTTCGGTGGCGCCGATATTCTGATCAACAATGCAGGCACCGGGTCCAACGAGACCATCATGGAAGCCACAGACGAAAAATGGCAGCTCTATTGGGACCTGCACGTCATGGCCGCCATTCGTCTTGCCCGCGGTCTGGTGCCCGGCATGAAGAAGCGCGGTGGCGGTGCCATCATCCATAATGCGTCGATCTGCGCTGCCCAGCCCTTGTGGTATGAGCCGATCTACAACGTCACGAAATCCGCCCTGATGATGTTCTCCAAGACCCTGTCGACCGAGGTGATCAAGGATAATATCCGCGTCAACTGCGTCAATCCGGGCCTGATCCTGACGCCGGACTGGATCAAGACCGCCAAGCAGCTTACCAGCGAAAGCGGCGGTGACTGGGAAGCCTATCTCCAATCCGTAGCCGATGAACACGCCCCGATCAAACGCTTCGGCACACCTGAAGAGCTGGCGAATTTCTTCGTATTCCTGTGCTCGGACAAAGCCTCCTACAGCGTAGGATCTTCCTATTTCGTCGATGGCGGTATGCTTAAAACCCTTTGATGCATAGCAATGCGAAGTTACCCGCAATGTGGTATCGATAGGGTAGAAAAGCCCCCCTCTCCTGGTTGGAAGGGGAGGCCCGTTTTAAGGGAATGGCTGGATTTTCCTGCCGCATCCCGCAAGGAACAAGACCGATGAGTGACAAGAAACGCTTCGCCGGAAAAACGGCGCTCGTGACGGGGGCCGCAGGCAATATCGGGCTCGCCGTCGCGCGTCGCCTTGCAAAGGAAGGCAGTCATGTCGTGCTGCTGGATCTGGATCAAGGCAAGCTCGATACTGCCGCCAGCTCGCTTGCCGAGCACGGGGTCAAGGTAAAGACCGTCGTTTGCGACGTAACCAATTACACCAGCGTCGAAGAGGCTATCGACTACGCTGAGAAGACTATCGGCCCAATCGACCTGCTCTTCAACAATGCCGGCTATCAGGGGGCTTTTGCCCCGATCCACGAATACCCTGTGGAGGACTTCCAGCGTGTGGTGGATATCGATCTCGTGGGCGCCTTCCATGTTCTACGTGCCGTATCGCGCCGCATGGTGGCTCGTCGTAGTGGCAGCATTGTCAATACTGCCAGCATGGCCGGGCTGCAGGGCCCTCCGAATATGGGCGCCTATGGATCGTCGAAATTTGGAGTGGTCGGATTGACGCAGGTGGCGTCCAAGGATCTCGCCCCGCATAATATCCGCGTCAACGGTATCGCTCCTGCCCTGATGGGGCCGGGCTTCATGTGGGATCGCCAGACCGAATTGCAGGCGGCAACCAACACCCAGTATTTCTCCACCAATCCCGAGACGGTGAAGAAGGAAATGGTTGCCGGCGTGCCCATGCGTCGTCTGGGCGATATCGAGGAGATACCAGGCACAGTCGCTTTTCTGCTCAGCGAGGATTCGAGCTACATCACGGGTGTCACGCTACCCATTTCCGGCGGCATTCTCTGATCGGATGCACTCGGGCGAGACGGTGCTGCATCGTCTCGCCTTTGTGCCTGGGTAGGTCTCAGCCCAGGCACCAACGGCGGCGCAAATGCTCCGAGGTTCGAAGGCTGGATGGTCTGGGGACCGAAGGGGGTGGATCAAATACACCCTCAGAAAGGTAGCGCAGCGCGCTGACGACGCCAGCATGGGAGAACGGCTTCGCGATTACGCCATGCGCCCCTGAGTAATCTTCCGGTATCTTTGAAACATTGGCGGTCATGAACACGATAAGCGCTTCGGGCCAGCGCTCCTTGATATGTTCGCACACCTCGAAACCGTTCGATCCCTGCGCCAGATGGAGATCAACCAACGCGAGTTGTGGATTGAGATCCGCTGGCAGGGCCTCGACCTCCTGAAGCGAGACCGCTGCCCCCACCACCTCATGGCCGCAATCCACGATGAGGGCCTCCATATCCATGGCGATGATCATCTCATCCTCCACGATCAGCACATCCAGAGGCGCGGCCATCAAGGCATCTCGCTTTTGGGAAAGGTGATCGTCACACAGGTCCCTGGCGCATTATCGCTCCATCTCACCTGAGCCTGAACCTGACGAACGAGCCTTGTGATCAGTGCCGCGCCAATACTTTTCGTACGCCTGACAGCGGGCATCCCCGGTCCATCGTCGCAAATCCTGATTGTGCCCTGCCCTTTTTCCTCCCCCGCGAAAAGCGCGAGAATTCCGGATCTTCCATCGGCGAAACCGTGTTTGATCGCGTTGGTCAGGATCTCGTTCAGAATCAATCCAAGCGCCGAAGCATACGCCGAATCGACCATTAGCGAGCGCGTCCGAAGCGCCAGCTCAATATCATTGCGACCGCTCGACCCAATGACATCCCGAGCCAGACTTTCGGCAAACATTCCAATATCGAAGGTCGCAATGTCATCGGACTGATAGAGTTGGCGATGAACGACTGCCAGTGCGTCCACGCGTTCGAGCATACTGTCGAGCTTCGCCACGATGGCCGGGTCATCGATGCTGCGGGCCTGCAAGCGCAAGAGCGAGCCGATCATGGTCAGGTTGTTCTTGACCCGGTGATCGACCTCATGGAGCAAGATCGTCTTGGCCTCAAGCGCGTCACGCAAATCGGCCGTGCGACGTTCGACCTCGCGCTCCACGAGGGCCTTTTGCTGATTGATGATCTGCTGCGCCTCGACGCGCTCCGTCACATTAAGCTGAGAGGCAAAAAAGAAACGTATCGCGCCCGCAGCGTCTCGGACCGGAGACAGATAGAGCGCGTTCCAGAATATCGATCCATCCTTTCGATAATTCAACAGATCGACATCAATATCGTGGCCTTGCTCGATGGCCGCACGAACCTGCGCGACGGAGGCAGGATCAGTTTTCGGCCCCTGCAGGAAACGGCAATTCTTACCCATGATTTCTTCGCGGTCGTAGCCAGTCAGTTCCTGGAAAGCGACATTGCAGAAGACAATGGGATTATCATCCTGATGCGGATCGGTAATCACCATGGGCATACGCGTGGCACGCACGGCCGCTGCAAACGGGTCACCACGCCCATGTTCGTAATCTAGCGCATCGGTCAGGTGCCAGTCGTCGCGTTGCTTCACTCTCTCATCTCCGGTGACTGCCGGAGGGCATCACATCGGCGTTAAACGGTATGTTCGAGGGAGGGTTTCACGGAAGTCCCTTCTGAAAAACAGGGGTATGTGTCGCTTTTCTGAAAGATGCAGGACCGAAGTCCGGGAGTACACGCGCCCCTCGAATAGACAGTCCGGAATTGGACCATCCAATGGCCCTTGATACAGAGGCGCGGGGAGATATCGGACCCTCCAGGCCCGCGGCGCCTTCGCGCAAGCGCTCCAGATTCCGACCAGCAGAGAAAAAAATTGCAACTGCCCGACAGCCGCATCAGGATGAGGTGCCGATAAACGATCATGTCTTGCCCGCTGCATCGTGCTATCGCCAGGGCGATGATCATCTTGTTTATGATCGCAGGAACTCACGCCTGAATATTTGCCAAAGACCCGCTGTACTTGCCTCCAGGAGGATGAACAGATGTTTTTGCTCAACTATTTCCGGACACTCATCCGACGCGCTCTTCCATCTGGGAACGCGTCATGACCCGGCAGCCATCCCCTTGGGCGCAACAATCTTCGCGTTCCCTAGGCGCCACTCTCGACTTGCTTGTGAAGCCCGTCGCAAAAGCGCTTGCGCTGGACCAGAGCCTCGACACCGAGAGCAAAGCTCCGCTGCGCTGTGATCTGCGCCTCTCGACCAGTATCGCGTGGCTCTTTCTCGCACTCGACGCCTTTCTATTCCTGCGATGCCCGATCGGTTTCATCAGCGTTCCGATTTTCGCCTTGTTTCCGCCCCTGATATGGTTGAGCCTCGTTATGAACAGCCTCTCCGCGTTCATTGCCCGGGCGGATGACAGGCAAGGCGAGAGTCTCATCCAGGCCCGCATCGTCGGTCTCGTCTCGGCAATCATGATCCTTGTAGCCAGCATGATCGCTGCCGTGATCGCCGCAGCGCTGAACCCGACAGTTCCGGCGATCTCCATGACAGGCTATCTTGCAGGCGGCCTTTTCCTCGCGCCACCGATCTATCAGACCGCACGGCTCGCCATGATCGGTTGGCGAATACCCGGCTTCGGTCTGGCGAAAAAGCCTCCGCCTGAGGTCGACACCTGACAGAAGACGGACGGTCCTGCCCCCCTCTCTTGACCCAGACTGGTCGTGGAAAGGGAGGACGCGGCGTGAACCTCTCGCGCGCAGGGAAAGAACGAGCCCGGCGCATATAGCCAGTGACTGGAGACGTGCATAACCTCTCCAGTCGTCATCGAGATGGGCTCGAAAACTCGGGCATTCGGCGCGATTGTGCCTGATCTGCCTGGCTACTTCACGGGAGGAGACACATCCGATGAAGCACTAAGCCGCGCGGCCAAGGCCATCACCCAATGGATCAAGGACGCCATCGAGAACGGGCATAACGTGCTCCGCCCATCGTTGCTTGTTCACCTCCGCGCCGGGCGCGATTGGGCCGGGCCGGGCCGGTATGGGTTTGGGGTTTCGCCTCTCAATACGGTGCTGTTCGGAGAGTCGGATGTGCACACCACGATCACGGCGCCGCGCTGTGGCCCGTCCGGGCAGACGCACTAGCGCATGAAACGAACCGCGCTCTGGCATGATCGCCTGGCTCGCTCTGATGGCTTGAGCCCATGAGAGGGTGTCGAACGAGCAGATCCGTAGCACGGCTGCTCCGCTGAGGACACAATCACTGAAACACTTTCTCGTCCCGGAGGCCGAAAAATCGCTCAAGCGTCTCAATCGAATTGTCAGGAAAATCGTGGTGCTGCTAGCGAGGATTGAACTCGCGACCTCTCCCTTACCAAGGGAGTGCTCTACCACTGAGCTACAGCAGCAACTGGAGCGCTTCGTAGCTTCTCAGCCTGAAAGCTGCAAGCCCCGAAA
Source organism: Asaia sp. VD9 (assembly GCF_037150015.1). NCBI lineage: Bacteria > Pseudomonadati > Pseudomonadota > Alphaproteobacteria > Acetobacterales > Acetobacteraceae > Asaia > Asaia sp. VD9. Next base: position 474,898 of record NZ_JBBCQM010000001.1, read on the forward strand.
GCGCTTTTTTTTGTAAAAGAATCAGTCGTCGCGATGAATTTTTTCCATGCGCTCATGACGCTCCTGCGCCTCGATCGACATGGTTGCGATCGGACGCGCCTCAAGACGCCGCAGGCCGATCGGCTCGCCCGTTTCCTCGCAGTAACCGTATGACCCGTTTTCGACGCGCTGCAGCGCGAGATTGATCTTGCCGATGAGCTTGCGGGCGCGATCACGCGTCCTCAGTTCCAGCGCACGATCGGTCTCGACGCTGGCGCGGTCGGTCACATCGGCCTCGTGTATCCCCCCTTCCGAGAGACTGGCGAGCGTCAGATTGGCTTCCTTGAGCAGATCATTGCGCCAGCGGAGCAATTTCTGTCTGAAGAACTCCACCTGGAGCGGATTCATGAACTCTTCTTCGTCAGAGGGCCGATAATCCGGGGGGAGCGTGATCATGCACGTCTGTCCTTAACGCAAATCGCTTGAACCTTGCCGCTCCGCAAGACGCCCTGAGAAGGACACAGGCCCAAACCCGTATCCTGAGCAAAACGGTATGGCTGGTTTGGCGCGGCTTATACAAGGGCAGGGCTGATAAGCCAAGCCCGATTTGCCATAAACCGCAGCGAAAGGACTGAATAAAGCTCGAAACTCTATAAATCCTATCTGTGTAATGAAAATGACATAACCGCATTGTCTTTGCACCTATGCGGTAGAGAACAATAATCCTGTATTATGAACTTTGAATTTTTTTCCCAAAGCCTGACATAGGAGGCGTGCGACGCGTTATTGATCGGCGTGCGCGTTTTTCTTGTCGGCGTTGCGCCTGATCTGGCCGCTGCATTGCCATACTGCGTCGATACCGCCCGATCGGGCGGTATCAGGCGGCGTCGTTCGGCTGATCGTACAAAATTAGCCTAGTGACTCATAAGGATCGAGACGCCAGGACGCGGGCTCTGCGGCTGCAAGGGCCGTCCATTCCTTCATGAGCGGATGAGCGAGCACAGCATCCCGATAACACGCTGCCCGCGGGGAGAGCGCCACCGCATAGGACGCGAAACGGGAAACGACCGGAGCGAACATGATGTCCGCATTACCCAGAACGGTCCCGAACAGATAGGGCCCTTCCCCGCCGAAACGCGCCAATGTATCGACCCAAAGCGCATCGATACGGGCAATATCCCTGAGCACCTCGGCATTCATCTCAGGCAGCGCGCGCCCCTCGCGGCCAAGATTCATGGGCAGGGCCTGACGCAGGGCACGAAACCCGGAGTGCATCTCTGAAGCGATGCTGCGTGCATGGGCGCGCGCCTTGCGCTCCTCGGGCCAGAGGCTCGGAGCGAACTCGGCGCAATACTCGCAAATCGCGAGGCTTTCCCAGATCTGCGCCCCGTCATGTTCGAGAAAAGGAACGAGCCCGTTTGGGGAAACGTCGTGGATTTCGGTGGTCTGACCGCCACCGCGCAGCGCGATCACATGATCCGGCACATCGAGCCCCGCTGCGCGCACGGCAAGCCAGCCACGCAGGGACCAGGAAGAATAGCGGCGCGTACCAATGACAAGACGGTTCATAAGACCCGGCTCCCCTCAGGAAAGGATGAAGCCCCCGCCCAGAACGCGGCTGCCCTGATACAGCACGCAGGCCTGACCCGGCGCGGGCATGGCCGCCTCATCCAATACTACGCGCGCCCCCCCGGCAAGAGGATAGACCCAGGCCTCCCGGGTGATCTCGCGGGCTCGGATCTGAACGTGGCAGCGCACGCCTTCAGATGACGGGTCGATCAGCCAGTTCATGTCCCGCAGGGAAAATTCGAGCTTCCCGGCATTATCCTTTGGGCCGACGATGATGCGGCGCGTCGTGGCGTCGATACGCTTGACGATCTGGCGGCGCCCATCCTTGGTATGAATGTCGCCCAGGCGCTTGCTCTGCCCGACAGTGTAACGGGCAATGCCCTCATGCTGGCCAAGCACGCGGCCTGTTTCATCCACGATCTCGCCCGATCCATGGATCTCAGGGCGCAGCTTCTCGACGACCGAAGCATACGTACCTGACGGCACGAAGCAGATATCCTGGCTGTCGGGCTTGGCCGCGATAGCCAGGCCAAACTCCTCGGCCTTCCGGCGCACGGCATCCTTGTTCGGCATGTCCCCCAGAGGGAAGCGCAGATAATCAAGCTGATCCTGGGTGGTCGCGAAGAGGAACCAGGACTGGTCACGTGAGACATCGGACGGTCGATGCAGTTCGGCACGCCCCTCCCCTTCGAGGCGACGGACGTAATGGCCAGTCGCCATTGCCTCGCAGCCCAGATCGCGTGCCATGGCCAACAGGTCAGTGAACTTCACCCCCTGATTACAGGCGACGCAGGGCACAGGCGTTTCGCCACGCGCGTAACTATCGGCAAAGCTCGCCATGACGCTACTGCGGAAACGGTCTTCCGCATTGATCACGTAATGGGGGATATCCAGCCGATCGGCGACAGCACGCGCATCGAGGATGTCGCGCCCGGCACAGCATGCGCCTGGCTTCGACACGGCCTGACCGTGGTCATAAAGCTGCAGCGTCGCACCAATGACCTCATGCCCTTCCTGTTTCAGCAATGCGGCCACAACAGAACTGTCCACGCCTCCCGACATGGCAACAAGGATACGCATGAGATCTCTCTTATTCTGGAAAAAGCGTCAGGCGGAGGTCAGGACGTCTTGGGCAGACGCACAACCAGACCATCCAGCGCGTCTGTCATAACGATCTGACACCCGAGACGGGAAGTTTTTTCGAGACCGAATGCGAGATCGAGCATGTCTTCCTCGTCATCCGTCGGCGCCGAGAGCTTGTCCGCCCATTCCGGATCGACCACTACATGGCAGGTCGCACAGGCTAGCGAGCCCTCGCAGGCTCCCTCGAGTTCGATATCATGCTTATGGGCAATCTCGAGGACCGACAGGCCGACCGGGGCATCGACTTCCTTGCGCGACCCGTCCTGCTCGACGAAAATCATATGTGGCATGTTCTTGTTACCCTGCTTGTTCGTTACGCAGCCTTATAGGCCTTGCGCGCAGCGCCCTCGAATTGCCTGAGTGCCTGCACGATCTCGGGCGTGGAGGTAAAGCGTCCGAGAGACAGACGCAAGCATCGTGCAGCGTCTTTTGCTTCGAGCCCCATGGCCGTCAGAACATAAGAAGGGGACACCTCTGCAGAGGTACAAGCCGAGCCCGTTGAAAGCGCCACCTTCGGTAGAGCAGCCATGACGTCCCGCGCCAGATAGCCTGGCGGGAAGATCAGATTAAGCGCGCCAGCGAGCCTTGGCGCTGACTCCGCATTGACGCCGATACCGGGAAACAGCGTCTCGAGCCCTTCGAGCAACGTTCCGCGCAGGGATCGCAGCCGCACCTGTTCCTCCTCAAGGCTGGCTCGGGCCAGCTGGGCGGCGCGTCCAAATCCCACGATGAGCGGGGTGGGCAATGTGCCCGAGCGCAGCCCGCGCTCCTGACCACCACCAGAGAAGAGCGGCAGGAGCCGCGCGCGGGGGCGATGCCTGACATAGAGCGCACCAACTCCCTTCGGGCCGTAGAACTTATGCGCCGAGAGCGACATGAGATCGACGCCCTCACAAGTCAGCGCCATCTTGCCCGCCGCCTGGGCAGCGTCGGTGTGGAACAGCGCCCCGGCCTGGCGAGCCATGGCCGATAGGGCAGAAATATCCTGAATGACCCCGGTCTCGTTATTGGCGGTCATGACGCTGACGAGTGCCGTCGGCGTCTCGAGGGCCTTCGCCAGATGCGCCTGATCGAGAAGACCGCTGGACGAGACGGGCAAGATGACGGGGTCGAACCCTTCATTTGCCAGTTCCCGTACCGATTCGAGGACGCATTTATGCTCGGTCGCTACGGTGATCAGGCGCTTCCTCGGGCTGTCCTGCCGCGCCAGAAAGCGCGCCGCCCCCTTGATCGCCAGATTATTGGCCTCGGTCGCGCCGGAGGTGAAAACGACCTCACGCGGCATTGCCCCGATCAGCGCGGCCACTTCTTCCCGCGCGGTTTCCACAGCCTCGGCTGCGCGATGACCTGCCGCATGGCCTTCACTATGCGGATTGCCGAAATCCTCGCTGAACCAGGGGAGCATCCTGGCCAGCACATCCGGGTCGCAACGTGTCGTTGCCTGGTTATCGAGATAGATCATGCCGCATTCTTTCCCAGCCGGGCAGCCATGGCCTGATAAGCCACGATGAAACCCTCGATCGCCGCCTCATCGATATTCCAGGGCAGCGAAACCCGGATGGCATTGGCCGCCACCGCACCCAGCCCCATCGCTTCGAGGACGTGAGAGGCCGTGACCTTCCCTGACGAACAGGCCGACCCGGTCGAAACAGCATATCCGGCCAGATCCAGCATCATCAGCTGTGTCTGGGCAGAAACGCCGGGCAGTATCAGGGAGGTTGTGTTGGGCAGACGGGCCGCCAGCCTGTCTCCAGTGACACGCGCGCCGCACGCCAGGGCGGCATTGTCGATGCGATCGCGCAGCGCCGCGACCGGGCTCCAGTCCTGTGCCCCTGCGGCCTCGAACGCGGCAGCCATGCTCACGATAGCAGGGAGTGCCTGGGTGCCCCCCCGTCTTCCGCGCTCCTGCCCTCCTCCGCGCATCATGGGGGCGACATGACCCTCGGCTCCCAGAATGAGCGCCCCCGCTCCCTTGCTGCCCCCTGCCTTGTGCCCGGAGACAGCGAGGCTGGTTAGCCCCTCGACACTGAAAGGCACACGCCCGGCAATCTGCACCGCATCGACATGAAGCAGGGCCCCGTGACGGGCGCATAGCGCCTGCACAGCCTCAACAGGGTGACGGATACCGGTCTCGTTATTGGCCGCCATGACACAAACCAGCGCATGACCGTCCTGCCTGAGCTGAGCCTCGAGAGTTTCAAGGCATAAACGGCCATCAGCCAGAACAGGCAGAGTCACAACCTCATTCGCGGCCATACGGACTGCGTCATGTTCCGTTGCACCGACAAGCAGACGACGCCCCGCGCCAAAAGCATGGATGGCCAGACTATTTGCCTCCGTGCCCCCCGAGGTGAAGATCACCTGCTCCGGCCCGGCTTCCCAGAACCGACCGACCTGGTCGCGCGCCGCCTCGAGCGCACGTCGCGCGATGCGACCCGGCCCATGAACGGATGACGGATTACCAGCCAGACTGAGCGCGTCCACCATGGCGGCCATGGCCTCATCACGCATAATTTCGGTAGCATTGGCGTCGAGATAAACCGTCATGCGCCTATAAATCGGCCTGATTCGAGGGAGTGCAAGTCAAAAGCGCAGAATCGCGAAATGATGCCCCCTGACGATTTCTGTGGAATTTTACCCTTCAGCCTCGTTATACACTCCGCCAATGATGGCGTGGTGCCCCCGTCATGGGAGGCCTTTTGGGCAGTCCGACCGAGCCCACGCCGCGTCAGGGAATATCCACTCGATATCCCCTCATCGTCGAGGAGCCAGTCCATGTGCGTTTCAACGCCTGTCGAATCCCTTCGTGGTTTTCACGCTCGGCCAGCCGCTCCCCCCATACCAGCGCGCACGGTGCGACACGGCTGACGCTTCCTCGCCGTTCTTCCTGACCTGATCCCCCCGGGACCGCCTGCCCCTGTGCAGGTTCCTGACATTGGAGCAGGTCCGATTTCCCAATAAAAACACGTCTCTCCTGCGGCTTGTTTCCGCCAGCAGGAGGTCAATTCGGAAGCATTTTGATGCCAGAAGTCATGTTCGCCGGCCCCGATGGCCGGTTGGAGGGTCGCTACCACCATTCTGACGAGCCCAATGCGCCGCTCGCTCTGGTCCTGCATCCGCATCCGCTTCATGGCGGCACCATGAACAACCGCATCACCTACACGATGTACCGGTCGTTCGAGAAAATGGGTTTCTCTGTCATGCGCTACAACTCGCGTGGCGTCGGACGGTCGCAGGGCCGCTATGATGGCGGTATCGGCGAGATCTCCGACGCAGCCGCGGCGCTCGACTGGATGCAGATGGTCAATCCGAACTCGAACGAGCTCTGGATTGCGGGGTATTCCTTTGGTGCTTTCGTGGGGATGCAGCTGCTCATGCGTCGCCCTGAAATCAGTGGCTGGATCAGCGTTGCGCCCCCCGCCAATGACTATGATTTCGGCTTTCTCGCCCCCTGCCCTTGTGGTGGACTCATGATCGCAGGCGACAAGGACGACATGGCTCCCGAGCCCGGCATTCGCAAGCTAGTGGACAAACTGAACACCCAGAAGAACGTGGAAGTCGATTACCGCGTCTTCGAAGGTGCGAACCATATTTTTGCCAGCGAAGCCGATAAGGTGGCGTTTGCTCTGGAAGATCATGTGACGGTCATGCGTAATCGTCGCGTTCTTGCGATTGCCGCCGACTAAGAGACGATCCCGACTCCCCGGAGCGGAACCGGGCCAGACGAAATGCAGAAAAGGCGGGGGCTGTCCCCGCCTTTTTTGTTATCCTGGGTGGAATTATTGGGGCGCGCCTTCGGCGACAGGTCGGCTTTCCCCCAATTTCATGCTAGAGCACGCCCCCTGCCGCAAGGAACCGAACGGCAGTCAACTCCCTATGCGCCCAACTCGCTTCAAGGAAGCATGCGTGGGTCAATTCGATGAGACGGGGTTTTGCCCAGAGCGTGATCTCACGCCGAGCCAACCCGATTTGAGTGGATGAAACCGATATGGCTGAATACGTGCTGAAAAGTCCCTTCCTGAAAGAGGCTGACGCTCGGGGCTATATTTTCCAGTGTACCGACCTGGTCGCCCTCGATGAGGCGATGCTGGCGGGCATTGTAACAGGCTATATCGGCTTTGACCCCACTGCAGACTCGCTGCATGTGGGCAATGCGCTCTCGATCATGATGCTGCGCCTGATGCAGAAACATGGCCATCGCCCAATCGCGCTCATGGGGGGCGGCACGGCCAAGATCGGCGATCCGTCCTTTCGTGACGAGGCACGCGCCCTGATGAGCCCCGAAAAGCTCGCGCATAACCTGTCCGGGATCGAGATCAGCCTGCGCCAGTTCCTGAGCTTTGGCACAGGCGCCAGCGATGCCATGCTGGTCAATAATGCCGACTGGCTGGACCGCCTCTCCTATATTGAACTGCTCCAGGATGTGGGCGTCCATTTCTCCATCAGCCGCATGCTCTCTTTCGACAGCGTGAAGCAGCGTCTGGACCGCGAACAGGGACTGACCTTTCTGGAGTTCAACTACTCCATTCTCCAGTCCTATGATTTCCGCGAGTTGAATCGGCGCCATGGTGCCGTCCTGCAGATGGGAGGCTCTGATCAGTGGGGGAACATCGTGGCAGGGATCGATCTGGCACGGCGGACAGATGGCAAGCAGGTTTTTGGCTTGACTACCCCGCTCGTTACCACCGCTTCCGGCGTCAAGATGGGGAAGTCGGCAAAGGGAGCCACCTGGGTGAGCGCCGAAAAACTACCCGTATTTGAGTACTGGCAGTTCTGGCGCAACACGGAGGATGCCGATGTAGGACGCTTCCTCAAGTTCTTCACCGATCTGCCTGTCGAGGAATGCGAGCGGCTGGGTGCCCTTGAAGGGGCCGAAATCAACGAGGCCAAGAAAATCCTCGCCACCGAAGCCACCGCAATCTGCCATGGTCGCGACGCCGCCCTTGCAGCGGCGGAGACAGCACGACAGGCTTTCGAGGCAGGCAGCCTCGCTGCGGATCTGCCGTCGCGCGATCTTCCCCGTGCCGATCTGGAAGCAGGTATTCCGGCCTTTCGTCTATTCGGCGAATCAGGTCTGGTCGCCACGAATAGCGAGGCACGTCGTCTGATCCGTGGCGGCGGGGCGCGCCTCAATGATCGCGCGATTCAGGACGAGAACCAGGTAATCGGCATCTCGGATCTCGTTGAGGGCGCGCTCAAGCTCTCTTCGGGAAAGAAGCGCCACCTCCTGATTCGACCCGTCTGAAGCTGCGATGCACCGCGAATGCCTATGGCAGGGAGCTCCGTGAGGGCTCCCTGCCGCCGTTTCCTTATGGAACCCTGGCGGGATGAACTTCAACCGGTCTGACGCGCCCGTTCCGGACAAACGCCGAATGCGGTGCAGACAGAAGCGATTGGCGAGCTACCTCCTGCGCAGCTGAACAAAATGTCACGTCGCGTCAGAATCAGGGCGTGACGACGCACACTTCTTTCCGGGCTGGCGCTGCCCCATGATCGCTCCATGATGTCCTGATCATGGGAGCCTCGCTATGACACCTGCCTCACCCCGCAAGCACCTGCTGCGCTACGCTGCGACCGATCTGACAGGCCTCGCCTTCGCTGCGATCTGGGCTTCACGCGGTCTCTCGGCCCTCTCCGTTTCACCCAGCTACTCACTGGCGGCAATCGGGATCATCAGCGCGCCGCTGGCCTGGGGTTTTCTCACCCGTGATCTCGCTCTCGCCCGGCCCGAGATCGTAATCGATCACGCGCTGGCCAAGCGGGCAAGGCGCGCACGGACCATTCTCCTGTTTCTTGCCGGGACGATCACTGGCATGCTGCACCGCCCCGATCTGATGATCATTGCGGCCGGAATGATCATTGGCGGCTCCTATCTGCCTCTCGGTCGGGCCATGAACGAGCCGGTTCACCTGGCAACGGGCATGGCCATCATGATCATCACGCTTGGCTCGCTACCCCTGCCCCCTCCCTATCATCTGGCGGTCGCGGGGCTGGGTACGGCGCTTTCCTGCTGGCTCGGTGCGGTCATGCGCCTGTTACGCAGCACCTATCCGACAGACCTTCCGGATCGCACGAGCCTCGAGGAGAGCACGGGGGTCGAAACCCTGACCGCTCCCGGGAGGGCCGCACCATGAAGAGGGCAAGCCTCGTCTTCCGGCGCAGTACCTTCGCCATCTATCTGCTGCTCTATCCGCTACCATGGCTCGCGCGCGGGATTCCCCCCTGGGGGGGCATCGCCTTCATCACCGGGGTGATCGTCTTCCTCACCTTGCCATTACTCCCCGGCAAATTGAGTCCGGCCATCGAGATACGCGCATTCGCCTATGCCGCAATTGGCGCTGCCCTCATCCCCTTCCAGGGATATTGGGGGGTGTTCTTCATCTCGGCCGCGGCAACCTGCGGCGCGATCACTCGACGCCCACGCAGTTTTACCCTACTCGGTGCCATACTCGCCGCCTATATCCTGATCGCCTGGGCGGTTCGGGAAGAGGTGATCGGCGGCCTGATAACGCTCATCGTCGCGGTCGGAACCTTCGTTACGATGCGTCTGTCGATGGATCTTCATCGTCAGAACGAGGCACTCTCCGCAGCGCAGAACGAGATAAGGGCGCTGACCCTGATTGCCGAGCGGGAGCGCTTCGCCCGGGATCTGCACGACACGCTGGGTCACTCCCTGACCCTGATTGCGCTGAAATCGGAGCTTGCCCAACGTCACCTCCCCCATGCTCCCGAGATGGCAGACAAGGAGATTGCAGAGATTGGCCTCAAGGCCCGGCAAGCCTTGGCCGAAACGCGCCTGGCTGTCACAGCCATGCGGGTCACCGGACTGGCACAGGAACTGAGTGCCGGGGTCGATGCCCTGACCAAGGCGGGCATACGCACGGAGATCTCGGGGGAGCGTGCGCTCATGCCGGCGCGCAGCGAGGGGGTTCTGGCAATGGCCCTGAGAGAGAGCCTCACGAACATCCTGCGTCATGCCAAGGCGGCCTCTTGCCAGATCAGGTTCCAAAATACGCCCTCAGGCCCGGCACAGCTCGAGGTTTCCGATTACCACGCTCGCGACTCAGCCTCTGAAAACATCCTGTCATTTCGGGAAGGAAATGGTATAAGCGGCGTACGCGCGCGTCTGGCCGAGATCGATGGCACCTTGTCCATCCTTCATCGCCCGGATGGAACGACGCTCGTCATTACGCTCGGAGACGCATCATGAGGCAAAAGCTGCGCCTCGTTGTCGCTGAAGACCAGGTCATGCTTCTCGACGCGTTTGCGGCGCTGCTTGCGCTCGAGCCTGATTTCGAGATCGTGGGCAAGGCACGCGACGGTCAGGAGGCTTTGACTCTGGTCAGGGCACACAGACCCGACATCGTTCTGACAGACATCGAAATGCCAGAAATGAGCGGGATCGAACTGGCAGAAGCGCTTCATACCATGCGTGCCCATACGGTTGTGGTCATCGTGACCACCTTCGCGCGGGCTGGTTATCTCAAGCGTGCGCTGAATGCCGGCGTGCGGGGCTATCTTCTCAAGGATGCCCCTATCGCGGAGCTGAGCGATGCGCTGCGCAATATCGGCCGTGGCGGTCGGGCCATAGCGCCGAGTCTTGCCCAGCAGGTATGGGATGCGAGCCATGATCCGCTGAACCCACGCGACCGGGCCATCTTGCGGCTGGTCGAGTCCGGTCAGTCAAGCGAACAGATCGCCTCGGTTTTCGATCTGTCTCCCGGCACGTTGCGCAACTGCTTTTCGGATATCATACAGAAGATCGGCGCGCGCAACCGCGTCGAAGCCAGCCGTATCGCCCGCCAGAATGGCTGGCTCTGATCAATCCAACAGCGCCACCACACGCGCCAGGACACGATTTTCGGCATAGAGACTTTTGGCCCTCTCGCGTCCGGCCATGCCCATCGCAGACCGAAGCGAAGGATTGCGGACAAGCTGAACCAGCGCCTCGCCCAGAGGAGCTGCGAACCCAGGCGGGACGAGAAATCCTGTTTCTCCCTCCACGACCTGTTCTCTGGGGCCACGTATCGCGCTGGCAATTACGGGTAACCCTGTCAGCATCGCCTCGATGACTGACATCGGCAACCCCTCGAAATGGCTCGGCAGCACGAAGATATCGGCCCCGGCGAGCAATCGCGCCGTGTCCTCGCGGTAACCGAGCATTTTCAACCGATCGCCCAGTACCAGAGCCGCATGGGCGAACTCGGCCTCCATCCTGTCGCCATGATCCGAAGCGAGACCTTCGCCCACGATCACCAGCACAGCGTCGGGCACATACTCCATGGCCCGCAGTAATTCCGGATATCCCTTATGCCGCACCAGACGGGAGACGGCGATGACCACCACGGCCTCGTCAGAGAGTCCGAGTTCACGACGCATCGCCTGACGGGCGTCAGCATCGGGGCGGTAGAGCGCAGGATCGCGTCCATTCCCCACAGCTTCCGGCCAGGGATGAATGCGCAGTCGGCGTGCATCCCGAGCCTCTTCCTGCGAGACAGTCATGTAGCGATCAGTGATCTGACCTGCGAGCCATTCGACCAGAAATGACAGGAGTCGACGTCGACGCTTGCCCGGCTGGTTGAACAGGAAGCCGTGGCAGGTATAGGCGATGCACGGCACATCACACCACCACGCGGCCAGCCGCGCCAGAAATCCGCTGATAGGCATATGCCCATGAACAAGATCAGGCCGGGTACGCCGAATCAGCCTGATCAGGGCAATCAGGGCGCGTATCTGCGCGACAGGTGAGAAGGACCGCGCCATTGGCAGGGGATGGACGACGAAATCATCCGCACGAAGGACCGCAAGATGCGGCCCCTCGGCACAACCGCCCTCGACCACATGGCCGGCATCGCGCAGGGCACGCATGAGTGGATGCAGGAATTGCCGCATCGAGAAATCGACATTGGTGATTTCCAGAATGCGCCGAGGCCCCTCATTCGGCAGCAGAGTGTCGCCCGGCGAGGTTCCTATTCTGCGCGATCGCCTCTTGCTCATTCCGGTACACGCTCCATCACCCATTGTATCACCTGACGCGCAGGCAGCGGCTCGATGGGTTTGGCCGGGGCAGATAGCCTCGTCGAACCGGCATCGTTGCCAGCGGATCCCGGCCCCGAGGCCGGCTCCCCGGCATCATCTGTCTGGTTTTCCGGGGAGGAGATGTCAGAATCTGCGGCGGAGGAACCCTGTTCAGCCCCTTCTGCGCCTCCCAGCGGCTCCGAGCCGTTCTCGAAATCGGCCGCCTCGTGCGCAACCACTGGGTCATCGGCGTCAGGATCCGCCTGGACGGGAAGAGGCGCGCGCAAAGAGGCGGGGCGGACAACGATCTGGAGGGAGGGCACGGGCTTATCACCCCCCGCATAGACACTTTTCTCAAGAGAGAGCAAACCTCCCTCCTGCCTGAAGCGCCAGATCATACCACCCGCATGCATCAGCACCTCGTCCCCATCCGGCGCCAGCTCGGCCTGCACAGTGGGATGCAGATGGAAGCGCAACGCAAACGCAACGCGGCGCTCGCCATCCACACATTCCTCACCGCGCAGATCTTCTCCCGATGGGCCGAGATAAAGGCGACGACGCCAGCTCGCACCAAAGCCCGGATACCAACCATCATGCTGCCCATCGAGCCAATGCGCCCCATCCTGGGTCTGATGGGTAAGAGTGACATGAGCCGGGCGTCTGGCAATGCTTCCCGCAGGGTCGAAATCGCAACAGGAGGTCTGTTCGATCACAGCCGAGGAATGAGCCGCCGTCTCGCGCAGCGCGCGCTTCCAGGAGCCGCTGGCTGCGCCACCGCAATTAACGAAGAGCCTTTGCCGACCATGGGAAAACTCAAGTGCAAGCGCACCCGCATGGGCACTCTGATCATAACCGGTCGCAGGCGGTGCTGCGCCATCGACAAAGAGCAGAGCCTTGCCTGCTGCAATACGCCAGAAGCCGCCATCGGGCATGGAGGCGGCCAATAATCTCTGTCGCGCGCCGTACTGGATGATCCGGTCGATCTGACGGTCATCCTGCTCCTTGCTTCCGTTGAACAACGCCAGGCCGCCATCGCCATGGCGCAGCGCGCGCAGAACGGGGCAGACCCGTGCAAGGGCACCCTGCACACGCTCGGACGGATCAAGCTGCGCCATGCGCATGAAAACGTTGATCTCGGCCAGTTCGCGCGCCGCTTCCATCTGGGCCTGCGGACTACGTTCGCGCAGCGAGCCATCAGGCAGGATCTGACGATCGAGTTCCTGCTCCAGGAAACGATGGAAGCGATGCAGAAATCCGGTCTGGGAGGGAATGGCCACAGCCACAGCCAGCAAGCCCTTGAGTGCGGTGAAGTTCTTCCAGCCCTGTTCCGGCAAGGGCAGCATGATCGAAATCAGCCTGCCCTCGACCAGAATACGGTCCATCACGCTCTGGCGAAAAGCCTCACTGGCCGAAGCCCCATAAAAATCGAAATGCCCCAGCCATGACGCCAGACGCGCTCCCGCTGCCGGAGCGTTGAGGACGAGCGGGTCGATTGGAGGCTGGTCCAGCCAGCTCGCGACGATGGATCGTGCATAGAGTCGGGCTTCATCGCTGCCCAGAGCACGCAGATCGCGCAACCAGGTGAAGCCCTGTAGCCAGTCGCGCACCGGCCCTGCGAGATCGGCATATTCCCAGTCATGCGCACGGAGCGGAATATTCCGCCCCTCGAACCGTGCAATTCCGCTGACAAGACGCGCGCCATGATCCGGATTGCCCGGCCAGATATCGCGTATGGCATGAACGGGGCGATCGGGCGCGCGGGCAATACCCGGCACGCTCGATGGAAGCCGGGCAAATGAAAGACGAGCTTCACGCGCCCAGCGTCCGAACATGCCGGTAGGATCCCCTTGGTCAGATGATCAGGACAGGCTCCCCGCCTGTCTCAGAGATGTGATCGCTGCAGCATAGTCGTCTTGGCCGTAGATGGAAGTCCCTGCGACCATCATATCCGCACCGGCACCCGTCGCGAGGGGAGCTGTGGCGAGATCGATACCGCCATCGACCCCGATACGGATATCACGACCCGTGGCGTCGGCCATCTGTCGAAGCTTGCGGATCTTGGGCACCTGGCTTTCGAGAAATTTCTGACCGCCGAACCCCGGGTTGACCGTCATGACCAGAATAATGTCCACCAGATCGAGCAGATAGTCGAGTGCCTCAGGGGGCGTACCGGGACAAATGGCGATGCCGGGCTTCTTGCCCAGGGCACGGATGTGCTGCAGCGTCCGATGCACATGCGGGTTGTTCTCCACATGCACATGGATATGGTCGGCTCCCGCCTTCGCAAAAGCCTCGATGAAGGCATCGGCCGGCTCGATCATCAGATGAACATCGAAAGGCTTGTCTGTCCGGTTGCGCAGGGCCGCCACCATGCCCGGGCCAAAAGTCATGTTCGGGACGAAATGCCCATCCATCACATCGAGATGCAGCCAGTCGGCCCCATCGCGCACCACGGCCTCGACTTCCTCTCCCATCCGCGCGAAATCGGCGCTGAGAATGCTCGGTGCAATCAGGGGCGTCTTCAACTGGGGCATAATCCTACCTTCTCTCTGGTGAGCCGATCTGTTTCAGCTGGTCTTGCGCAGCCTTGCCGCAAAAAATCCATCCATGCCACCGCGCTCGGCCCACATGCCGGGATGCGTGCGGAATGTTCCCTGTTTCGTGAGGGCTTCCGGCATGGAGGCGAGCTCTTCCGCCGTGAATGGCTCGAGCGCCCAGCCGCGCTTGAGCGCCGCAGCCACACGCTGGGGACCTTCCTCATCCTGAAGCGAGCAGACGGCATAGAGCATCACGCCGCCCGGCTTGAGCATGGCGCCAGCCGCATCGATCAGCTTGTCCTGATCCTTCGCAAGCGCCAGAACGTCGCGCGGGCGCTTGACCCAGAGCACATCCGGATGACGGCGTAGCGTGCCTGTGGCTGAGCAGGGCGCATCCAGTAGAACGGCATCGGCCTTGTCCTCTGGCTGCCAGACCAGAGCATCCGCCACCACGACACTCGCCTCGAGATCGAGACGTTCCAAATTCTGCTTCAGACGCCTTGCGCGCGTTTCTTCCCGCTCGACCGCAATCACCTTGGCCCCGGCCACCGCCAGCTGCGCCGTCTTGCCGCCCGGCGCCGCGCAGAGATCAATCACGCTCTGGCCGGGCTGGATACCCAGCAGTCGCGCCGGCATAGTGGCGGCCGCATCCTGCACCCAGAACGCCCCCTGATCGAACCCCTCCAGCTCGGTCACGCGCGTACCGGGCGCAAAACGCACGCTGCCATTGGGCAGTGTCTCGCCGCCTTCGGGCGCGGTGGCACCCGGGCGCAGCGTCAGGTCGATCGGTGCCTCACGATGCAGGCCGGCGGCGATATCGCGCGCCCTGTGTCCCCAGGCCGTCCAGAGCCACGCCGGCACGTCCAGGCGATCCGCATCCAGACCTTCGGCCAGTTCGTCGCCATCACGCGCGACGCGACGCAGCACGGCATTGGCCAGCCCGGCAAAGGGCGCCAGTCCCCGGCGGCGCAACAACGAGACAATCGTGCCGACCGCTGCATGCGGAGGGGTTTCGAGATGACGCAGCTGCGCCACGCCCATAAGCAGGGCGCAACGCACCGGCGTCGGAGGCTCACGCCGCAGCAGGGGCTGGAGCAGTTCGGTCATGCTCCCCATGTGTCGCAGCACGGTCGCGGCGAGCCGATGCGCGCTGGCGCGATCGCGCGGATCGGTCAACATGCTGCGGTCGAGCGTCGTCTCCAGCATGCGTCGATGCTCGACGACACCGCAGAGAATATCAAAGGCCAGATCGCGTGTCGGATCGGCGGGAATCTGAGAAGGTGCTTTGGACATTGCCTTGCCAATGGCATTTCGCGAAGCGCCGCGCTACCCCTTCTCGCACTCGAACCACAACAAGTTATGGAACCGGCCATGTCAGATGACACGCTTTCTTCCCGCCTGGACCAGATTCGCGCCCGGATCACGCAGGCCAGTGTCGCGGCCGGACGCCCCCCGGAGAGCGTAAAACTGGTAGCGGTCAGCAAGTTCCACCCGGCAGCCGCCGTCGAGCAGGCACTGGAAGCGGGCCAACGGCTTTTCGGGGAGAACCGCGTTCAGGAAGCGAAAGAGAAATTCCCCGCTCTGCGTGAACGCTGGCCTGATCTGCGTCTGCATATCATCGGCGGATTACAGACCAACAAGGCGCAGGAGGCCTGCCGACTGGCAGACGTCATCGAGTCAGTCGATCGCCCTGCCCTGGTCGATGCTCTTTCACGGGCATCAGACAGGCTAGGGCGCCTTCCGGATCTGTTCATCCAGGTCAACACGGGCGACGAAGCTCAAAAATCCGGCGTGGCGCGAGAGGAAGCCGGAGCGTTCATCGCATTGTGCAAGGCACGTTTCGGCGAGGTCGTGAAGGGGGTCATGTGCATTCCGCCCGAGGACGAGGACCCGACCGCGCATTTCGCCTTTCTGGCCGCGCTCGCACATGAACATAAATTAATCGATTGTTCGATGGGGATGTCGGCTGACTTCGAGACAGCCATAGCGCATGGCGCCACGCTGGTGCGGGTGGGCACCGCCATCTTCGGCCACCGCCCGGCGCTCTGATTTCAACGATGCGATGCTTGCGGTCACGCGAGTAATGATCGTATGGCAAAGTTTATGTCAGTGATCGCTCACATCTGTGTGTGCCACCTATTGTGCTTGCCGTCGCAACTACCCCCGGCGCTCCACCCCTGCCGCTTGCCATGAGTTGGAACAGAAATGACAGACAGGCCTGACGGTCAGCCAGGTTCGACCAACGCCGCAGCAGCCCCGGCTGCGAAGACGGCGACCGCCGGACAGGGCTCGATCCGTGAGTTCGGCGCGGCTGAAGACCTGCACAAGAAGGCACCGGTCGGTCTGGCCGGTCTGCTGGGCGTGCTTGGGGTCGTCTATGGCGATATCGGCACGAGCCCGCTCTATGCCTTTCAGGCGTCGGTGCAGATTGTGGGCTCCATTCGTCATCCGGCCGAAAGCTGGGAGATCATGGGCATCGAAAGCCTCATCTTCTGGGCTCTGATGCTGGTCGTCACCATCAAATATGTCATGCTCGTCATGCGCGCCGATCATGATGGCGAGGGTGGGATCATCGCGCTGATGTCTCTGGCGCAGCGCGTGTGCAAATCGCCCCAGTATCGCTGGTTCTTCGGCATTGTCGGTATCGGGGGCGCCTGCCTCTTCTTCGGCGATGGCATCATTACCCCCGCCGTTTCAGTGCTTTCGGCCATCGAGGGTATCGAAGTCTCGGTCCCATCCGCCTCCCATATCATCATCCCTGTCGCCATCATCATTCTGATCGCGCTGTTCAGCGCCCAGGCACTCGGTACGGGCAAGATCGGCCGCGCTTTCGGTCCGATCATGATGATCTGGTTCCTGACGCTTGCCGTCATGGGCGTCCATTCGATCATGCAGACGCCAGGCATCCTCATGGCGCTGTCACCGTATTACGCGGCGCAATTCGTGCTGTATCACGGCTGGCTCGCCTTCATCGCGCTGGGGTCCGTTGTACTGTCCGTAACAGGGGCCGAGGCGCTTTACGCCGATATGGGGCATTTCGGACGCGCGCCCATCCGCTATGCGTGGCTGTTCTTCGTCCTCCCCTCCCTGACGTTGAATTACCTCGGCCAGGGAGCGCTGCTGCTGCGCGATCCGGCAGCGCTGCAAAACCCGTTCTATCATCTCGCTCCCGGGTGGGCGCAGATCCCGCTCCTGCTTCTCGCCACCATGGCCACCGTGATTGCAAGCCAGGCCGGAATATCGGGTGGATTTTCGCTCTGCCGCCAGCTCATACAGCTCGGTTATCTGCCGCGTATGCGGATCACGCATACCAATGCCGAAGAAGAGGCCCAGATCTACCTGCCCGTCTTCAACTGGGTACTGGCGCTCGGGTCGATCCTGCTGGTGCTCTCCTTCCGCTCTTCCTCGGCTCTTGCCGCAGCCTATGGCATTGCCGTGACCGGCACCTTCATGTGCACCGCCGTTCTGGCCATGGTGGTGTTCCGTCGCGTCTTCAACTGGAGCGCACCGCTTGCGGGGCTGGTTTTCGGGTTCTTCCTGCTCAGTGACGGCACGTTCTTTGCCGCGAATGTGCTGAAAATTCCCGATGGGGGTTGGGTGCCGCTCGCCATCGGCGTGTCGGCCACCATTCTCATGACCACCTGGGCCCGGGGACGCAGCCTGATACGCGCGCGTCAGCTTGCGGACTCGCTGCCCATGGCCTCATTCCTCGCCAGGCTGCCGCAATCGCGCACCGTGCGCGTCCCCGGCATGGCGGTATTCCTGACAGCCAATCCCGACACAGTACCGACCTGCCTGCTGCACAACCTCAAGCATAACAAGGTTCTGCACGATCACGTCCTGTTTGTGACTGTGCAGAACCTCGATCAGCCCGAAGCCGAGCGTGGCCACCGCGCCATGGTGCAGGAATTGGCGCCGAACATCCATCGGGTGATCGTACGCTATGGCTTCATGGAGATGCCCAATCTCCCGAAGGCACTCTCGGAGCTGAATGCCGCAGGGGTCGAATTTGACGCGATCCAGGCTTCCTATTTCGTATCACGTGAACTGGTCGTGCGCTCGACCCTGCCAAAACTCTCCATCTGGCGTATGTGGCTCTTCCTGGTGATGGTGCGTAACGCCGTGCCAAGCACGGAATTCTTCCGTATTCCGCCGGATCGCGTGGTCGAGCTGGGCGTGAGGATCGCGATCTGAGCGCAGCGCCTCCGCTTTCTCTCTACGTACATTGGCCATTCTGTCTGGCCAAATGCCCGTATTGCGACTTCAATTCCCATGTCCGCGACGTCATTCCCCATGAGCGCTTCACGGCTGCCCTGCGTCAGGAACTCGCCCATGACGCCGCGCGCGCCGGGCGGCGCACTCTGCGCTCGATCTTTTTCGGCGGGGGAACTCCCTCGCTCATGCGCCCTGAGACTGTCGCGCAGCTGATCGAGGACGCGAGACGTCATTTCGACGTTGCTCCCGATCTTGAAATCACGCTCGAAGCCAACCCGACCAGCGTCGAAAGAGCAAAGCTTGCCGCCTTTGCCGAGGCCGGGGTCAACCGGATTTCGCTCGGCATCCAGAGTCTGGAGGAAGACTCCCTACGTTTCCTGGGCCGCGAGCATTCGGCATCCCAGGCGATTCAGGCTCTGGAAACAGCGCGCACGCTTTTCCCGCGCCTCTCTTTTGATCTTATCTATGCGCGCCCCGGACAGAGCCTGAGTGCCTGGGAGGCCGAGTTGCGTGCGGCGCTCGCCCTCGCCTCGGATCATCTCTCGCTCTACCAGCTCACCATCGAACAAGGGACGAAATTCGAATCCCTGCATCGTCAGGGTCGCTTTGTCCTCCCGAAAGAGGACGACGCGGCGCGTCTTTACGAGAAGACCGCGGAAATAGCCGGGGAATTCGGGATGCGCGACTACGAGATCTCGAATTATGCGCGCCAGGGTGCCGAGAGCCGTCACAACCTGACCTATTGGCGCTATCAGGATTATATCGGCATCGGCCCGGGAGCCCATGGAAGACTCACGTTGGGTGACACGCTGCTCGCCACGCGCCGCCACCGTGCGCCCGAGATCTGGGCGGAACGCGTGGAACAACGCGGCAGTGGCTCAACAGAGGAAACCCCGCTCTCGAACGAGGAGCGTGCGCGCGAGGCCTTACTGATGGGGTTACGCCTCCGCGAAGGGATCGATCTCGGTTGGTTCACCACCCGCACGGGGCGAGTGCTGAGGGAGAGCGTGAACTCGTTCATTCTCGAAGCCGCATGCGAGGAGGGCTACCTCACTCTGGATGACACTCGATTGATCGCTACGGATGAAGGGCGCGTCCGGCTCGAGGCCCTTCTGGGCGCTCTGGTTCTTTGAGCGTCCTGACCTGGATGGCCCCAGACAGCCGAGACGGCAGTCCGGCAGTCCGGCAAACGCCAGATAGATAACCCGGAAATCAGGGTCGAGCTGCACCTGATCAACCTTACTCCAGGCAGCCCCTTCCAGACGCTCTTCTCCCCCCCCCCGTAATTTTTGCGGTCAGGCCAGACCCTGTGTGGAACTCTTTGCTTCAGCGACCCAGCGCCTTCTTGGCGAAAAATTCAGGCCTTTCGTGATGTCGTGAGCCCGGGCGATCTTTTCAGCCCTGCGCAATCCTACCAGTATGTGTTTGGTGGGAACCAACCCGCCTTTCCGGAGTAAGAGCCTTCCATGCGTCGTTTCCTTGCCAGCCTGGCGCTCGCCGCCCTCACCATCGGGTCGCATGCGGCTCAGGCGAATGCCGGACCCGAACTCGTTATCGCCGACAACGATTATCTGGGCCCGGGCGGCTCGAATATCCAGTCTGTGCTGCCATTGCTGAACAATCCGAAGCTGAAGGTCCTTGGGCTGACAGTCGTAGCCGGAGATGATTGGGAAAATGCCGAAAGCGCCCGTATCCGCCGCTTTCTGGAAATTTCCGGCCATCGCGACGTGCCCGTCTATGACGGCGCAACGCAACCTTTGATCAATACGGTCGCGCTCACCCGTCTGCGGGAACAGCAATTCGGTACCCTGCCCTGGAAAGGGGCATGGGGCGGGCTTGGATCGATGGAGAAGACGCCCGATACCCAGCCCGCCGTTGCAGACACCCCGGACGGCAAGCCGAGCCTGCAGCCACAGGGCGTACCTGCTGCGCTGTTCATGATCCAGCAGGTCCATGCCCATCCCCATCAGGTGACGATCATCGAAGCCGGCCCGATGACCAATCTGGCGCTGGCCATCAGGCTCGATCCCAGCTTTGCCAGCACGGCAAAGCAACTCATCTTCATGGGAGGCTATCTCGATCTGTCGATGATGTCCGTGACGGGTAACGCGGATAATGGATCGGATTTCAACCTGATCTTCGATCCCGAGGCCGCTCATATTACCCTGACGGCGCCATGGTCGCGGATCACGTCAATCGCGAATGTCTCGAATGACGTCATGCTGACGAAAGACGAGGTTGGAGCCATCGCCAAGGCCCATAAGAGCCCGGTCACGGAGTACCTTGTGAAATACTACGTGCCTCTGGCGATGTGGGACGAAGTCACGAGCGCGGTTGCCGCCGAGCCGAGCCTGATCACCAAGGCGCAAGATGCCTATATGGACGTCGAGACAGGCAAGGGTATCGGCTATGGTCACGCTTATGTCTGGCCGGACAGCCTCGCCCCCAAGGCGATGGGCGTACGCAAGGTGCGTATCGTCCAGGCCATCGATGTCGAACGTTTCAAGAAGCTTTATGCCGGGTGGGCGCAGGGCTTCGAGGGAAAACACTGACTCTTGCTGAACATGATCAAACTCGTGGTGGGCTGCACCACGCTCGATGAACTCGCCGCCTGGATGCAGCGCGGCGAGCGCGTTGACGGATATGGCGTCATCCGTACCCGGACCATGCCGAAACAGGCAGACGAGATTGCAGGTCAGGGCTCGCTCTATCGGGTCATGGGGGGGCTGGTCCTGTGCCGCCAGCCCATCATGGGGTTCAGGCCCTTCACCCGGCCGGACGGCCAGCTCGGCACCCATATTCTGGTCAATGACGAGATCATTCCCGTTCAGCCAAGAGCCATGCGCCCCTTTCAAGGCTGGCGTTATCTCAAGTCCGAGGACGCGCCAGGCGATCTGGGCAGCTCTGCCGCCGTGTCAGGCCTCGAGGCTCTCCCCCCTGCTCTGCGCCGCAGCCTGTCCGAACTCTGCCTCATCTGAACAGCCACGACGATTGCCAAGGCGGATCACGAGCGCCTCGTCACCAAGGGCATTTGTTATGCCAGACAACTCCCCCCCATTGCGCAGCGCCGCGCGCCACTGCCCGAAGCGGGCGGCCTCCTGCGGGTCGGGTTTTCGCAACCCGTTCTGCATGTCGAAGCGATAAAGCGTAATCTCGCCGCTCAGCCGTCTCAGGGCTCTCAACGTCTCCTGTGTCTTGAGACCCTCGCGCTCGCGCAACTGCGTGACCAGTCCGCCAAAAAGGGGCAAACCACCTTGGGAAAACTCCGCCGCAATACTCGTCATCCCCGCCTCCCTCTGGGCCTTGTCCGTATCCTGTGGGCGAACATCCCCTGACAGAACGAGCGCGGCATAACGACAATGTGCCTCCATGGCGCGCCGCAGGAGATGATCCCGATCGGTATTGCCGCGGTCGGGCCAGAGAATGAGCACGCAGAGGAGCGCAATGCCGCTGCCTATCAGATTATCGAGCACCCGCGCCCAGATGATGCCCCCGCCCGGCATCAAGGCCTCGGCAATGACCACGACAAGCCCGGTCAGAAAAAACACCAGCATGGTATAATTGACGGCGCGCGTGGCGATGGCGGCAAGTGACATGAACACCGCCACACCAAGGAGTGCGGCCTTCCCAGGCAGGATGAACGCACAGAGCGCCGCCAAGAGAGAGCCTCCCACGCTGCCGATCACACGCTCCATGCTCCGGACAAGCGTGACATTTCCCGCAGGCTGCAGGACCAGAAGGGCTGCAATCAGCGCCCAATAGGAAAACCCCTCTCCGCCATAGAGGCAGACGAGCTGAGTCAGGCTGAGCGCGAGACAGAGACGCCAGGCGTGATGCCAGATCGTGGGGGTAAGCGTGAGACGGGGCCCTTCGCGCGTCGTCTCCTCCTGCTGATGGCGGCGCGCAAATGCACCGATCATGCGCGTGAAGGCCTCGGCACAGGCGAGGATGGGCCCTGCATTGACCACGCCCCCCATGCGGGACTCACGGTCAAGCGTGCGGGCGAGTTGACCCAATATCCTGAAATCTGGCTCGGGCCGTGCGGCCTGTCGCATGCATTCATGACAGGCGGTGCCGAGGCGCCGGAGCAGCGCGCGCAACTCTGACGCCAAAGGGCCTGCCTCCGCCACATGCTCGAGAGCGAGCAGCGCAGTAAAAACACGCTCGGCCGTCGCAAGGGCTGCCTCCATGCGGCGTCTCAGCCGCAGATTGCCGTGACGTGCATCGAGCATCACCAGAAGCAGGCGCGCGCGCTCGATCGCGTTGCGAGCGGCCTGACGATGTACAGTCTCCCGCAGCCGCCCGGCTGCGAGTTCACGCGCCATCAGATCGAGAATGTAATAGGTTGCGGAAAGGCTGCGGCGCGCCGGGCCGTAGGGCTGCTGGCGCCAGAGAACAAGACAGAAAAGCGTGGCCAGTGCACCACCGGCAAAGAACAATCCGGCGATGAAGAGTGCCTGTACAGGCGATGCCGGAAAGCCCGTGGCTGCAACGGCGGCACACCCCGCCAGCGCCCAGAGCTGCATGACGGCCGGCGAAAAGACCCGCGCGAGACCACAGCCCAGACCGATAAGCGCGACCATTGGCACCGTGGCATAGGCTCCGAACACGCTCAGGGCCGAGACCGCGAAGACCAACCCCGTACCGGCCAGGGTGAATCCACCCAAAACCTGAAACCGCTCGCGATCCGGCCCACCCGGATCGATCAGGCAGGCCCAGAAACAGGCAAAAGCGATCCAGGCAAGCAAAGGCTGATCGAAGAAGAGCGACGGGGTGAGGGCCAGCGCCGTGACCAGCGCGGCGCGGCCGCCCTCATACAGGCTGAGCTGTTCCGGGCTCAGCGTGATGGCGTAGCGGGCGAGATGATTGGTGGAGGTCGTGAGAAGCGCGGCGAAGGGGCGAGAGGAAGAAACCCGGGAAATCCCCTTCATGATGCCGCAGCGCTCCCTTGCTGGAACGGGGCTTTCAGCGCCCCGTCATGATCTGCTCGACAAGCTGTCGGACAGTCGGTGTGAAGCCCTCAGCATAGAACGGATCGGAACCGAAACGCCATGCATTGGTCCCGCCGAACATCAGGTTATTATCGACCAGCGTATCAGCAGCCTCGATACCAAGGCTGTCATCCGCATGGGCGATATCCTGCAGGCTCTTCTGGATGCAGAAGGAGCGCGGATCGGATTTGGCGCCGTTTGTATAATTCGGCCCGCGCTGGCTCCAGTTGGAGAAGCGGCATTCCGACAGACAGCCCATACAGGCCACCTGATCGGCCACGATGATGCGACTTTCCTCAGGTGTGACGAATACGAGCGTGGAGTCCGGGGTGCGCATGGCTTCGGTGTAGCCCGCAGCCTCCCAGGCCAGAACATGCTCGCGATCGGTCGCTGTCATCCAGACTTCTCGCTTGCGCGCGCCAATCCCATGGGCCGTATCATGCTCACCCACGGGCTCGCTGCTATAGGCCACCTGACGCTCCGAGCGACCACGCAGGTTCAGCATGAAGCTGTTATTCACCGCCGATGAATAGAATCCGGTGGGTGAAAAGCGATTGAGATACACATCCCCCTCATGCAGGCGGCGCAGGCGGCGCTTCCACGCATCGGGAATAGGGCTCTCCTGTGTCAGGAGCGGACGTGTGCCGAACTGGAACACGATCGGCCCGATCTCGGGATTATTGAACCAGTGCGCCCATTCCTCGAGCCACCAGACGCCACCCGCCATAATGATGGGCACGTTCTCGAGACCGAACTGGTTCATCGCCTTGCGCAGAGCGGCGACGCGCGGATAGGGATCTTCCGGCTTCAGCGGATTTTCCGTGTTCGAGAGGCCGTTATGGCCACCCGCGCGCCAAGGGTCCTCATAAACCACGGCACCAAGGAGCTCGGCTGTCTTGTGATAGGCCCGTTTCCAGAGTGCATTGAAGGCACGTGCGGAGGAGACAATCGGGTAGTAATGGACGTTGTGGCGCGCCGCGATCTCCGAGAGGCGATAGGGCATGCCCGCACCGCAGGTGAGACCATCGATCATGCCGGGAGCACCTTCGAGGATGCCCTCGATGACCTGCTCTGCACCGCCCATTTCCCAAAGAAGATTGGCATTGATCATACCATTCTTCCCCGCAATCTCGCGGGCTATACGCACTTGGGTGATACCGCCATCAATGGCGTAGCGAATCAGCTCTTCGTGCCGTTCGCGCCGCGTGCGGCCTGAATAGGTTTGCGGAATGCGGTTGCCGTCTTCGTCATAACTGTCGGCATTGACGGCAGAGACCGTCCCGACGCCACCGGCAGCGGCCCAATGGCCGGCGGAAATACCAGTCGATACCGAAACGCCCTTCCCGCCCTCAACGAGGGGAAGGACATCCCGGCCAGCCATACGGACGGTATCAATCGACATCATAATCTATGTTGTACTCCGAAGGAGGAAGGACCACGAGGACCTTCCTCCTGAAACGGTAGGTCAGTCAGCGTCACGCTGCCTGGACGGACGGGCCGGCTTCGTACCGACGCTTTCCGAGATATCGGCGCCGCTCTGCTGGTCGACAACACGCATCGACAGCTTGACCTTACCGCGATCGTCGAAGCCGACGACCTTCACCTTTACGGCATCACCCTGCTTGACGACGTCGGTGGTCTTGGCCACGCGCCCGTCGGTCAGCTCGGAAATGTGGACCAGACCGTCACGCGGGCCAAGGAAGTTCACGAACGCGCCGAAATCGGCCGTCTTGACTACCTTGCCGTCATAGATGCGGCCAATTTCCGGCTCCGCCACAATGCCTTCGATGCGCGCAATGGCCTTCTGGGCCTGCTCGTCATTCGAGGCAGCAATGGTGATGACGCCTTCATCATTGATGTCGACCTTGGCACCGGAGAACTCGACGATCTCGCGGATGACCTTGCCGCCCGACCCGATCACGTCGCGGATCTTTTCCTTGGCAATGCTCATCGTGGTGATCTTCGGCGCATTGCGCGACACACCTTCACGACCCTCATCGAGGGCCTTCGCCATCTCACCAAGGATGTGAATACGGCCGTCACGGGCCTGCTCGAGCGCCACCTTCATGATTTCCGGCGTGATCGAGGTGATCTTGATGTCCATCTGGAGCGCGGTGATACCGGATTCCGTACCCGCTACCTTGAAGTCCATGTCCCCAAGGTGATCTTCGTCACCGAGAATATCGGACAGCACGGCGTAGCCACGATCTTCCTTGATCAGACCCATGGCGATACCGGCAACCGGGCGCGGCAACGGCACACCGGCATCCATCAGCGCGAGTGACGAACCACAAACGGTTGCCATCGAGGACGACCCGTTGCTTTCGGTGATCTCAGACACGATACGCACGGTGTAAGGGAAGCGATCCTTCCCCGGCAGCAGCGGATGGAGTGCACGCCATGCCAGCTTGCCATGACCGATCTCGCGGCGACCCGGGCTGCCCATGCGACCGCACTCACCGACCGAGTAGGGCGGGAAGTTGTAGTGCAGCATGAAGTTAGAGCGGTATTCGCCCTCAAGCGCGTCGATGATCTGCTCATCCTGCGTGGTGCCAAGCGTGGCCACGACCAGAGCCTGTGTTTCGCCACGGGTGAACAGCGCAGAACCATGGGCGCGCGGCAGGATGCCGACCTCGGACACAATCGGGCGTACCGTCTTGGTGTCGCGGCCATCGATACGGATGCCGGTCTTCAGGATGGCGCCACGAACGACCTGGGCCTCGAGTTCCTTGAGCATCGGCTTCGCCATATCGACGTCCAGGCCTTCCTCGACCAGACCTTCGATGATGCGTGCCTTGGCGGTTGCGATCTTCTCGTAACGAGCCTGCTTGGCCTTTTCCTTGTAGGCGTCGGCCATCAGCTTGGTGCCGATCTTCTCTACGCGCTTGCGCAGGGCGATCTGCTCCTTGGTGGGGCCCTCGAGGTCCCAGGGCTGCTTGGCTGCGTGCTCGGCCAGATCGATGATCGCATCGATAACGGGCTGGAAAGCGGCATGACCGGCGGTCACCGCTTCGAGCATGATCTCTTCCGAAAGCTCGGAGGCTTCGGATTCAACCATCAGTACGCCCTCGCTCGTCCCTGCAACGACGAGATCGAGCGCGCTCTCCTTCATCTCTGCAATGGTCGGGTTGATGACGAGCTGGTCATTGATGCGGGCAACGCGCGCCACGCCCACAGGGCCGTAGAACGGAATGCCAGACAGGGTGAGCGCAGCCGAACAACCGATCAGAGCGACCAGAGCCGGGTCATTTTCCATGTCATGGCTGAGAACGGTCGCCGTGACCTGCACTTCATTGCGGAAATTTTCCGGGAAGAGCGGGCGGATGGGACGGTCGATCAGACGCGAGATCAGCGTCTCGCTTTCGGAAGGACGGCCCTCACGCTTGAAGAAACCACCGGGAATACGGCCAGCTGCGTAGGCCTTTTCCTGATAGTTGACAGTCATGGGGAAGAAGTCTTGTCCTGGCTTGACCGACTTGGCGCCCACGGCCGTGCAGAGCACGA
Source organism: Asaia sp. VD9 (assembly GCF_037150015.1). Taxonomy (NCBI): domain Bacteria; kingdom Pseudomonadati; phylum Pseudomonadota; class Alphaproteobacteria; order Acetobacterales; family Acetobacteraceae; genus Asaia; species Asaia sp. VD9. The sequence goes on from NZ_JBBCQM010000001.1 coordinate 501,854, forward strand.
CAGTATCGCCGTAAGTCGCAACGACCGCACCATCGGCCTGGCGGGCGATCTTGCCGGTTTCGAGAATGAGCGGGCGTCCGGCCCAGTCGATTTCCTTGCGGAAGTAATTGAACATCATTCTGTCCTGAATAGGGGGCTTTGGCACGAGGCGCGATGATCCGGAGGGAACGGGCCCTGACTGGCTGGCAGCGTTTCGGACGGCATGGCAAGGATGGCCGGGATCGGACCGGCTTGTCACCATGTGGCCTGAAACGCCGAAGGCCGGTTCTGTCTCCAGCTTCAGCGTCCAGTGACGCAGCCTGTAGTCCCGTCGCCAGAATGGCAACGGGAGGCGGCGGAGGCTTGACCCTCCGCCCGAGCGTAATTAGCGGCGCAGGCCGAGACGCTCGATAAGGGTCTGGTAGCGGCCCTGATCCTTGCGCTTGAGGTAGTCAAGCAGGCCACGACGCTGGCCAACGAGCATCAGAAGACCACGACGGGAGTGGAAGTCCTTCTTATGCGTTTGCAGATGGCCCGTCAGATTGACGATGCGCTCGCTCAGCAGGGCAACCTGGACTTCCGGCGACCCGGTGTCGGTCGGATTGGTCTTGTATTCTTCGATCAGCGCCGTGCGGCGTTCAGCTGTAATCGACATCTCTGTCTCCGTATTTAAACGACTCGAATATCCGTATCGGCTTCAACCGCCCCTCAAGGACGCGGCACAAACCGACAAGACACCCCCCCTCCTGGGCTTGCAGGACGTCACCATCCTGCGCTGTCAGCATCAGATCCGCACGATCGGACAAAGCGAGGCTCTGTCCATAGCGCAAGGCCTGTGCTTCTGCGTCGGTCACGGCCAGAGCCGGGATGTCGGCCAGCGCGGTCGAGACCGGGCGCAGAAGCGCTGAAAGTGCATCGGCCTTGTCGTCATTTTGAACCAGCTTGTCCAGTGTTATCGCATGGGTCTCATCAAACGGACCGCATTTGGTCCGACGCAGAACGGCGATATGACCGACAGTGCCACAGGCCAGTGCGATGTCGCGGGCCAGACTGCGCATATAGACCCCCTTGCCAGACTGAACCTCGAAAACGGCGTGATCGCGATCGGGGCGCTCGACAAGCGTGATAGAGTCCACGCGCGCAGGCCGGGGCGGCAAATCGGGCGGCCGTCCGGCCCGAGCCAGATCATAAGACCGTTCGCCATCCACCTTGAGCGCGGAATAAACGGGGGGCACCTGCATGATGTCGCCGGTGAGTGCGGGCAAGGCTGCCCGCAATTCCTCGTCGCTTGGGCGGTGGTCGCTTGTCAGCACCACCTCCCCTTCACGATCATCCGTCGTTCGGGATTCACCAAGGAACAGCGTGAAGCGATAACGCTTCGTCGCATCCATGATATAGGGGATTGTCTTCGTGGCCTGACCGAAGGCGACCGGGAGAATACCCGTCGCCAGAGGGTCGAGCGTACCGCCATGTCCGGCCTTCCTGGCATCGAACATGCGACGCGCCTTGTTCACCACATCGGTCGAACCGATATGCAGGTCCTTGTCGACGACCAGCCAGCCGTCGATTTCCTGCCCTTTTCTGCGTCCCATGACGGGTCGCTCCACTCAGTCTTCGGAATCGAGATCGCGACGGACTTCGGGTGTGCGCATCAGCGCATCCATGTCCATCGCATGTTCGAGCGCGGTGTCGGGCTGGAAATGAATTTCCGGCACGATGCGCGAACGCAGGGTCTTGGAGAGACCTGTACGCAGGAACGGTGCAACACGCTTGAGCGCGGGCATAACCTCCTCGATATCGCTGCGCCCCAGACGGCTGACGAAAGCTGTCGCGTGGCGGAAATCGGGGGAGATACGCACTTCCGTGACCGTCACATGCACACCGGCGAGCTCCGGGTCACGGAACTCGGTGCGGGTGAAAAGATCCGAGAGGACGCGGCGGACCTCTTCAGACATTCTCAACTGACGCTGTGACGGGCCACCCGCGTCGCCGGGCCCTGAAAAGCCCGGCACCTTGGAACGCGAACCCCTCATGCAGGGATGACTTCCATTTCGAAGCACTCGACCATGTCGCCTTCGCGCAGGTCGTTGTAGCCGGCGAAGGAGAGACCGCACTCATAGTTGCGTGCAACTTCCTTGACGTCGTCCTTGAAGCGCTTGAGCTGGCTCAGATCACCTTCATGGATCACCACGTTGTCACGCAGCAGACGCACGCCACAGCCACGCTTGACCACGCCCTCGGTGACATAGCAACCCGCGACCTTGCCGACCTTCGTGATATTGAAGACCTGACGGATCTCGGCGTAACCGAGGAACTTCTCGCGATGCTTGGGTGCAACCTTGCCCTTGACCAGCTGCTCCACGTCGTCGGTCACCTGATAGATGATCGAGTAGTAGCGGATATCCACATCCTCACGCTGGGCCATTTCACGGGCCTGCGTGGTGGCGCGGACGTTGAAGGCCACGATGATGGCGTTCGATGCCTTGGCCAGCTGAATGTCGCTCTCGGTGATCTGGCCGACAGAAGCGTTCAGCACGCGAATGCGAACCTCTTCATGCTCGAGCTTGAGCACCGATGCCTCGATCGCCTCGGCAGAGCCCTGCACATCGGCCTTGATGAGCAGCGCGACTTCCTTCTGCTCACCCGCCTGGATGCGGGCCAACATCTGGTCGAGCGTGCCACGCGCGGCGGCGCGGCCTGCTGCCATCTTGTCCTTCTGCTTGCGCTGACGGAACTCGCAGATCTCGCGAGCGCGGTTCTCGTTCTCGACGACCACAAAAGGCTCGCCAGCGCCGGGAACGCCCGTGATACCCAGAAGCTCGACCGGCATGGACGGACCGGCATCCTTGAGCTGGCGTCCCTTGTCGTCCAGCATGGCTCGCACGCGGCCCCATTCGGCCCCCGCAACGACGATGTCGGAACGGTTGAGCGTGCCCTTCTGGACCAGCACCGTCGCCACCGGACCGCGACCGCGATCCAGACGGCTTTCGATGACCGAGCCTTCGGCAACACGGTTTGGATTAGCCTTGAGATCAAGGACTTCCGCCTGAAGCAGAATAGCCTCTTCCAACTTGTCCAGCCCGGTACGCTTGAGCGCCGAAACCTCGACATCCTGCACGTCGCCGCCAAGGGCTTCGACCACGATCTCATGGCTCAGCAGAGCCTGACGCACACGGTCGGGGTTGGCACCCGGCTTGTCCATCTTGTTGATCGCCACGATGATCGGGGCATCGGCAGCCTTGGCATGCTTGATGGCCTCGATCGTCTGCGGCATCACACCGTCATCGGCAGCCACCACGAGCACGACCACATCGGTGACCGAAGCACCGCGGGCGCGCATCGACGTGAAGGCTTCGTGACCCGGCGTGTCGACAAAGGTGATCTTCGCACCGCTGGGCACGGTGACCTGATAGGCGCCGATATGCTGGGTAATGCCACCGGCTTCGCCCGCGGCCACATCCGTGGTGCGCAGCGCGTCGAGCAACGAGGTCTTGCCGTGGTCAACATGGCCCATGACGGTCACGACCGGAGCGCGTGTCACGAGATCTTCCTCGCGATCTTCCACACCCTCGATGCCCAGCTCAACGTCGCTTTCGGCAACGCGGCGGACACGATGGCCGAATTCGCTGATGACCAGTTCGGCCGTGTCGGCATCGATGAGCTGCGTGGCCGTAGCCATCACACCCATCTTCATGAGCGCCTTGACCACTTCGGCCTGACGCAGCGCCATACGGTTGGCAAGTTCAGCCACCGTGATGGATTCCGGCAGGATCACGTCACGCACCACGCGGACCTGATCCGCGCGCAGGCGCTCGAGTTCGGCCTGGCGGCGCTCACGATCACGCTGACGGCGAACCGAAGCGAGCGAACGTGTCTTGTCGTCGTCTCCCTCGATTGCGGCGCGCACGTCGATACGGCCGGAACGACGGGAATCCCCGCTCTTCTTTGGAGCCGCAGGGGCACCACGACGCGGCGGTGCGGCAGGAGCACGGCGCGGACCAGCGCGGCGGTCATCTTCCGTCTCGGTACCCGTTCCGGCACCGCCACGACGCAGATGCAGCGTCTCGTTACGCGGCGCGGGCGCAGCCGAACCCGATGCAGGCGCAGGCTTGGGCGTGACGGGACGCGGTGCCATGACAGCGCGTTCAGCCAGCGGCCGCAGACGCTCCATCGGAGCGGCAAGCTGGACGCCACCGGTACGACGGGCGGTATCGGCCGCTTCGAGCGGCGCACGTCGGGCAGCCTCTTCACGCTCGCGCTCAGCGGCACGCGCCTTGCGCTGCTCTTCCAGCGCTTCCTGCTTTGCCTGATCCTCGGCAGCAGCGGCCATCTGTTTTTCGTGCTCTTCCGCTTCACGGATCGCTTCGACCTCGCGAGCCGCGGCTTCGGCACGGGCCTCCTCTTCACGCTTTGCCTCTTCGGCAGCGGAGAGAATGCGAATCTTTTCCTCTTCGAGACGCGCGGCCTCGCGGGCTGCTTCCTTGCGCTGCTCTTCGAGCACACGCTGGCGGATCGCGAGTTCAGCCGGGGTCAGGGCACGACCTGCACCCGCACGACCGCCACGACCGCCCGCGGCACCACGGCCGTCCTTGCGCTCAGTTGTCTCGCGCTTCTTGCGCACTTCCACCTGGACCACCTTCGAGCGGCCGTGGCTGAAGCTCTGACGCACAGAGCCTGCGTCTACCGTCCGCCCGAGTTCCATGCGCCCGCCCGGACGCAGGGACAGACGTCCCTTACCCTGGTCACCCTGAGCCTGGGCGCCCTGATCCTGGACATTCTGGCCATCTGTCTGACCGCCCTGAGCCTGAGTGCCCTGGTTCCGTTCGTTGCCTTCGCTCATATACCTGCCTGTTCCCGTCCGAGCCGCCCCTGGTGCGGCTCAGGAACCAACCCATCGGTCAGCCCCAAAAATCGTTCATGCTCAGCCATCAGACGCTGCGCCAGCGCCCCGGGCGCTATCACAACATAGACCGCATGTTCCCGCCCGAATGCCGTCGCGAGCATCTGGGCCGGTAACGTCAGTACCGGAAGCTTGTTGTTTCCCGATATCAGACGCCGCAACTCATCCGGGCTTCCGCCCGATCCCTGGATCACCAGCCCTGCCTTGCCGGCGGCAATCCATTCGCGACACTTAACAAACCCACAGAGAGCCTGACCGGCCCGGCGCGCGAGCCCCAGCCCCTGCACCAGCCGCGCTTCTATTCCTGAAACCAGTACCTGCGCAATATCCTCAGGCACCTTTACCGGCTGACGCGCTGCTCTGGAGAACAGATGACGCGTCCGCGCGGTTTCTAGCACATCCCGGTTGGCGCTCAACCAGATTCCCCGCCCTGGCAGCTTTACCGCCAGATCGGGGACGACCGTACCATCCGGCGCGATGACAAAACGCAGCATTCCATCGGGATTTCCGCTCTTGCGGGTCACGATGCAGCGCCGCTGCGGCCCCTTCTCGTCATCGAGTTCGATCAGATCGACATCGGTTTCAGAGTCGGGACTCGGTGTGCGTGTTTCGTGGAGCTCAGACGTCGGAAGCCTCCCCTTCCTCGGGGGCTTCCTCGGCCTGCTCACCGTCGAACCAGTGGGCACGTGCTGCCATGATGATCTCATTGGCAGCATCTTCGTCTATATTGTCACTGCCCAGCATTTCGACAAGTTCATCGCCAGCCAGATCAGCCAGATCGTCGAGGGTTTTCACGCCCTTCTCACCCAGCGTGACCAGCATGGCATTGGTGAAGACGCCCAGCTCGGCAATCGAATCCTCGACCCCCAATCCGCGACGCTTGTCATCCAGCTCCTGCTCCTTCTGCACGAGGAATTCCTCGGCACGGCGCATCAGCTCTTCTGCCACGCTCTCATCGAACCCTTCGATCGCATGCAGTTCATCGGGATCGGCGTAGGCCAGCTCCTCGATGGTGTGAAAGCCCTCGGTGACGAGCAGGCCTGCGATCACGTCATCGACATCAAGCGCATCGACGAAGAGCTGGGTGCGCTTGCGGAATTCTTCCTGACGACGTTCCGATTCCTCGGCTTCAGTCAGGATATCGATATCCCAGCGCGTGAGCTGGCTGGCCAGACGTACGTTCTGGCCACGACGACCGATTGCCAGGGAGAGCTGTTCGTTCGGAACAACCACTTCCACGCGACCGGCCTCTTCATCCATGACCACCTTGGTCACTTCTGCGGGGGCCAGGGCGTTCACCACGAAGGTGGCGGCCTGCGGGCTCCAGGGGATGATGTCGATCTTCTCGCCTTGCAGCTCGGCCACAACCGCCTGAACACGGGAGCCGCGCATACCAACGCAGGCGCCGACCGGGTCAATCGAGGCGTCCTTGGACACGACGGCCATCTTGGCACGCGATCCGGGATCACGGGCAACAGCCTTGATCTCGATGATACCGTCGTAGATCTCAGGCACTTCCTGCGCGAACAGTTTGGCCAGGAAGGCGGGGTGGGTGCGGCTCAGGAAGATCTGCGGGCCGCGTGTCTCGTCGCGCACGTCATAGATATAGGCGCGCACGCGATCGGAATTGCGGAAAGACTCGCGCGGGATCAGCTCGTCACGACGCAGCAGCGCCTCGGTATGGCCGATCTCGACCATGAGGTTACCGTATTCCGTGCGCTTGACCGTGCCGTTGACGATCTCGCCCACGCGGTCCTTGAACTCGTTGTACTGCTTCTTGCGCTCATATTCGCGCACGCGCTGCACGATGACCTGCTTGGCGGTCTGGGCGGCGATACGCCCGAAATCGATGGGCGGCAGCGGGTCGACCAGATGCTCGCCAAGCTTGATTTCGGGTTGGAACTTTACAGCAATGGTGAGCGGGATCTGGGTATCCTCATTCTCGACCGTCTCGACCACTTCGGTCCAGCGCGAGAGACGCACCTCGCCGGAGCGGCGATCGATCGTCGCGCGGATATCCTTCTCATGGCCATATTTGGCGCGCCCTGCCTTCTGGATGGCCTGCTCCATCGCCTCCAGCACTTCTTCACGATCGATGTTCTTTTCACGCGAAACAGCGTCTGCCACCAGAAGCAGCTCAGGACGGGTAACGGAGGTGTCCATCAGACGAAATCCTCAAATACGGAGCGCGATGCCGCGCAGACCAGCAGAAACGGAATAAGCGGTAAACTCGGTATGTCCAGTTATGGGCCTACCGGAACTCGGTGCGCCAGATCAGTGTGTCTTGCGCCCCGGCTTCGTGCCCTTGCCAGGCTTGGCCGGGTTGAGCCTCGGCGTCTTGCGACGCGGCGCTTCCTCTTCTTCTGCCCCTTCTTCCTCGGACGCAATGCCCATCATGGCGGCACTGGCCTCGATCAGGGCATCAGTCAGGACGAGGCGCGCCTTGCGAATGGTGTCAACCGGAAGAACGGCTTCCTCGCCGTCGTCCAGGCGGATTACGGCAGAATTCTCGCGCGTGCCGGTAATGATACCGGAGAAACGCTTGCGTCCGTTGAGAGGCAGATCCAGTTCGGCCTTAACCAGATGGCCGGCAAACCGGTCCCAGTCCTTGAGGCGCGTCAGGGGGCGATCGATCCCGGCGGAGGAAACCTCAAGCGTCCAGGCGCCCGGAATCGGATCGTCCACATCCAGCACAGCACCGACGGCGTGGCTGATCTGCTCGCAATCCTCGATGCCGATAAGCGACCCATCGGCGCGATCCGCCATGATCTGGATGGTAGGCGTCTCGCGGCCCAGCACGCTCAGGCGCACGAGCTCGTAACCGAGATCGGTCAGGGTCGGCTCGATCTGCTGCGCGATGCGCGCTTCAAGACCGTTCAGGCTGGGAATTTCTATGGCCAAGACAAAAAAGGCGGCCGGTCAAGGCCACCCCCCGATAAGACGAAAGATGAAAGGAATACCGGCTGTGTAGGCCAATGTCCGGTCAGATGCAAGACTCGCAGCATACGCCACTCTTCGAACCCGCGAACCACGCCCCATGGCGTCACCGCGAAAGCGTAACTCTTGATTACACTCATCATGTAACACGCCTCTTGCCCAGACGCTTCTAATCCTGTCACACTTGACCCAATGAACGACACCCCCGAGCCACAACTCAAACCGCTTCTCGACGGGTCGGGTAACTCTGTCCGACAATCCGACAATGAGCGTATGAGCCTGACCCCCAAGCTTGTGATGGCGACCGCCGTCATGGCTGCGTGTCTGGGCGGCGTCATATGGAACAAATCATCTTCTACTTCAGCGCCGCCATCGTCTTCTCTCACCTCTGCAATGCAGGCAGAGCAACCTAATGCGGAGCCTCAGATCCGTCCGGATGCCATGCATTTCGACACGCAATTCGCGCTCGTCCCGACGGACAAGGCTGCATCAGCGCTCGCCTCGACCGGTTTTGACGAGCAACAGCGCGCCCAGATCCTGGCTGCGGTTAAAAATAGACGTATGCGCCTCGTCCGCATGCCGATTGCGCAGGTTTCCGGCGCCATCGGACAGTCGGTTGCCATCACCTCAGGTGGATTGAGGCAGAACTTGGTGCTCAAACCTGATCTGCAATCGGTCGTTCTGCCAATCTACCTGGCTGGAGAAGTCACGATCGATCCCCTGACCCCACCGCCGACAGGAGGTCTGGGAACGGGTATCCTGACCACCCTCGGACCGCAGATCCTGCCGCTCTTTACGAGCCTCAACCAGCAGATTGTCCTGGACGTTATCGTACAATGAAAGCCCTGCTGCCCGCCCTAAACCGTCTCATGCCCGTGATGATGGTTATCTTCCTGATCCTCGCGAGCATTCAGGCTGCCGTCTCGCTCCATCTCTCCGGTGGGATGCTGATTCGCTTTCTCTCCTGGGCGAGAGACGCCTACCTTCCTGTTGCGGGGTTCGCAGTTTTCCTCACTGTTTCCGGCCTCCTTTACGAAGTTCGTTCCGCAAAATTGGCCCGCAAGGGACTTCGTCGTCGCAAAGGCTTTGTCATGGATATTCTCGCCCGCCTCACAAACCGCGTCGCTCTCGAGGAGCTTCTGGCCCAAGAGCAGAAGGAGGTCGCGATTAACGCCGAAGAACTTGCCGCCGGCCTGCGCGCGAAGGTGGTGGGGCAGGATCAGGTCTGCGAGGACATTTCGCAGCAGTTGCGTCGACGTCTGGCGCTGACAGTCCGCAACAAGCCCGTCGGGATCTTCCTGCTGGCGGGGCCACCAGGGACAGGTAAGACCTACCTCGCAAAGCAGATTGCGCGCCAGATGGAGCGGCCCCTCCTGCATTTCGACATGACCCAGATGTCGAGCCCGCACGCTGCCACCATGCTCTTCGGTTCACCTAAAGGCTATGTGGGCTCCGACAGTTTTGGCAAACTCACTGGAGGGCTGCAGGAAAAGCCCGATGCCATCGTTCTGCTGGACGAGATCGAAAAGGCGCATCCCGACGTCTTCAAGAAGTTCCTTACAGCATGGAATGATGGCCATGTTACCGAGGCTTCCACCGGCGCTCAGATCTCCACAACCCGCGCCATCTTCATGCTGACCTCGAATATTGCCACCGAGGCCCTGACAGAAATCGCAGATCGACTTCATGACGACGCTGATCGTATGCGCGCGGAATCGACAGAGGCCCTGCGCAAGGCCGGCTTTGCGCCTGAGGTGCTGAACCGTCTCGACCGCATCTTCGTCTTCCGCCAGTTGCGCGATCTTGATCTGGCGCGTGTAGCCGCCCTTGAGATTGAAGCCATGATCAAGGGCTATGGCCTCAATGTCGAGGCGGGTGGCATCGACGCCTATCTCCTGTTCCAGCTCATGCAGCGGCAGCAAAAGCTCGGTGCCGGGGCTTCCGCCCGTGATCTTGTTCGCTCCATCGAGGATATGGTGAGCGAGAGCCTGATTCTCGCGCGCCAGAACGATGCGAAGCTTGTCCGCCTCGTCATGGGAAATGACGGGGTCAAGGCCGAGATCGCCGATGACAGCAAATCCCTTACAGCTCGCCTGAGCCCCTGATCGCAATCGGGACCATAAAAACAGTGTCAGCTTTTCCCCGCTTGTGGCGCCGGGCGCCTGTCTGGCGACTCACAATCTACGTGATGATCGTCTTCACAGTTCTTGGCTTGCTTTTTCCAATGCCCTGGATGCTTGCTAAAGCACCTTGGTTAAGCCGGATACCGGGTATGCAGCCTCCCGCAGGCACAGCGTTGCCTCAGGCTCAGGCCTCTGCGGACGGAAGCGCTTCTGCCCCGCAGGGAAACCCTGGACAACAGGATGCGCCTGACAACGGGACAAATCGCCTAATCGCCCCGGATATCACAACCGCCATGGTCGGTTCGATCCCGTTTGGCGGTCACACCCTGCCGCTGCCTGCCGGAATCTGGCATCCCGTGCTGACAGGTCAGTACGGGCCCGGTGGGCAGATGCTGATCAATATCCTGGTCAGAACCGATCGCGGGGTCGTCACAGGCGTCATCGTGGCTCGCACAGCCACCGAGCAATTGCCTATCGACATCGTGCAGCAGGCCACCAGCCACTGCCATGACGACCGCAATTACAGCGCGCAGATATTCGCTGATCGCGCTGACGGTCGTAGTGAATGCGCCTTCGTCGCCAACGCGGTCATGGGACCCAACGGCGTCATCTCGTCTGACGAACTGATCCAGCTCGCGTTCAAGCGTCTCTCGGCCCTCGGCTTTCCCATGCCTTCGCTCTTCATCGTCGCCAACTGGATTCAGAGCAGCGGGGCAATGGATAGCAACAAGGGCACCTCCGCTGTCACCTATCTGCTTTCCCCGACGAAGACCGGGACGGTGCAGCTTCTTGCTCCCCAACCCTATTGGGATAAGGCGACCCTTGCTCAGGTACCGAGCGCAGACACCTTCGTACGCAAGACAGATCGGTGGCTTAACCAGTGGATACCGTTGCTCAGGCGCTACATGACGCAGGATACCACGACAACCCCCGTGCCAGTCGAGTTGTCTCGTGATCCAGCGGCACCACCGCAATAAGGCCTTTTTGTTGTAAAAGCCTCGGATTGGGCGCGACTGGGGAGGCGGCATCCGTTGCCCATGCTGAATGGGCTCCCACCAATGCACACGATCAGACGCGCCAAAAGAATTCCTCCAAAAAAAACCACTCGCGTTGCCGCTTTTATTGCCTCTATCTCAACATCTTCTGCCATCCTGTCCTGCAATACGGACAGGATCTGACACTCATGAAGTCTTTATCTTGCGATGAGCCCGGCCTACCGCTCGACATCTTGCGCAGGCGTTATCTGGCAAGTTGCAGCCAGTCCATGCCGGTCGCAGGGTTTCTCGCCTGGGCGGGCCTCGCGCTAGCGAGCTACGGACTCGGCCCTCGACTGCCCTATTATGCCTGCCTGATCGTCGCAGCCATCCCACTCCCCCTGTCGATCATTCTTGACAGGATGTTCGGCGCTCCCAGCCTTCAGAGGAGCGCGCGCCACAACCCCATTACCCAGCTTTTCATGAATTGCATCACCGTTACGGGACTGCTCATCCCCTTCGCAATCCTGGCCGGGATAGCAGCGCATGATCCAAGCCTGCTCATGCTGGGCGTAGGCCTCTATGCCGGGATTGTCTGGGTGCCTCATGGGTGGGGTGCGGATGATCGGGCTGGGCTCATCCATTTCATTCTGCGCGCTGCCCTATGCTACGCCGCTTATCTTCTGACGCCAGACTGGGCCCGGCAGCCGGCAATCGCAGCAGCGGTCGCTGTGAGTTATCTCTACGCGCTCATCGCCATGAAGAAGCCCGCAAGCGCGCGTGATGGAAAGTCATGACCCGCTCCGAATGCCTCGTCTCCCGCGAAGATATCGCCGTTCGTGCCCCAGACCGCCCCTTGCTTTGTTACATTGCCCGTCAGTGGTGACCGGAGCGCCTGACGCTCTGGCCCAGCTTGCGCTCCACATGGCGCGCGAAGCGAACGAAAGGCAGACCGAGCAGCAGGTAAGCCGCCCCGATCAGCAGCCCCGTACCGATGTAATCGTAGTAGGTTGAGGACAGGCGGATATAGGTCTTGGTCAGCTCGGTCAGGGTGATGACGCTGACGAGCGAGGAATCCTTCAGCAGGGCAATGAAATCGTTGGTCATGACAGGCAGCACGGTACGAAAAGCCTGCGGAATGATCACGAGCCGCACTGCCTGCCCATGGGTCATGTTGAGGGCAATCGCGGCCTCCATCTGCCCTCTGGGCACCGAAGACAAGCCCGCCCGATAATTCTCGGCTTCATAGGCAGCGTAGTTCAGGCCGAGCGCGAGAACACCGGCAAAGAACGGTGAGAGCTTGATACCAAGTCCCGGCAAGCCATAAAAAATGAACAATACCTGGATGAGCAGTGGCGTTCCACGGACGATTTCAATGTACAGCCCGCAGGCGCCCCGAACGAGACCCGGGCCGTAATGGCGACCTAGGGCCAGAAGAAGGCCCAGGCTGACGGCCAGCACCATGGCCAGGGCGGAAACCACGAGCGTCAGTCCCGCGGCCTCGGCAATGATCGGCAGAAACCCCACATAGCGCCGCATCTGCCCCATCCAGCCCGTCTGACTGCGCATGGCGTCGCGGTAGCGCAGCCATTGCGTTGGCGCGACATGGCGCTGCGTATGATCGCCCGTCATCTGGGCCATCTCGGGCGTCCAGAGATTCCAGCGTCCGAGGATATCCTGCAGGGTACCATCCTGCATCATCTCGCCCAGAGTACGGTCAACCGCATCATGAAGGGCCAGATTGCCCTGGCGAAAGGCAATCCCGTACCGTGTCTGGCCTATCGGATCGCCTACGATCACAAGATCATCGGTCACACCTGCATAATAGAGCGCGATAGGACCATCCAGCAGCAAGGCATCCAGCCGCCCGTTGCGCAGATCGGAGAAGGCGTAGGTCTCCTCCTCGTACGAGCGCACGCTGATACTCGGTTCCCGTTGCAACAGGCGCTCGGCGAGCGTTTCCTTGATCGTCCCGACCACATGACCACGCAGCGCGCTGAAGCTGTTCAACTCCTGACGATCGCGACGCACCACGATACGATCACCGGTGACGTAATAGGGACGCGAAAACAAGGCCGCCTGCAAATGGTCGGGCGTCATCTCGATGCCATCAACCACCATATCGTACATGCCGCGCTGCAAACCCGGTATCAGCCCGTCCCAGTCATTCTGGACGAAACGTGCCTCTCGCCCCAGACGTCGGGCGATTTCCTGGACCAGGTCGAACTCGAACCCCTCAAGTCGGGTCGTATCGGCAGGATCATGAAACACATAAGGCACATTGGCTTCGCCATCCGACGCCCAGCTCAATTCATGCACGGCTGATGGCGGAGCCGCAAAGGCGCGGGGACCGGGGAGAAAGAGCGCGACGCAAAGCAGGATGAGCAGCCTCATGCGGGCGGTCAGACCTGCGCTCACAGGAGAGACCTCAGAAAACGACGCGTTCTCTGATCTTCGGGAGCAGCAAACAGCTCTTCGGGATCGCCGCTCTCGATGATCCTGCCCCCCTCTACATAGAGAACACGATCCGAGGCGGCGCGGGCAAAGCGCATGTCATGGGTCACCACGATCTGCGTCATCCCCTCTTCATCCAGGCGTCGCATGACCTGAAGAACCTCCTCGGCCAGTTCCGGGTCGAGCGCCGAGGTCGGCTCGTCATACAGCATCACGGCTGGTTTCATGGCCAATGCCCGGGCAATGGCGGCACGCTGCTGCTGCCCCCCCGAAAGGGTTCCAGGATAGCGCCCCGCCAGACCTTCCAGACCGACTTTGGCCAGAAGGCTGCGTGCCAGAGGCTCACTCTCGGCGGGAGAAATTTTCTTAACGGCGCGCGGCGCCATCATGACGTTATCGAGCACGGTGCGATGCGGAAACAGATTGAAAGACTGGAAAACCATACCCACATGGGCGCGCAGCTTGTGAGCGCGACGCTCCTGGGCCCGGTTCCAGCCCTGGCCATCGCTCTTTTCGATTTCGACATCCCGGATGCGAATCGATCCGGAATCGGGAATTTCCAGGAAGTTCAGACAGCGGAGAAAGGTCGATTTGCCGCAGCCCGAGGGGCCAATGATGGAAATCAGATCACCGCGCTTAACGCGAAGCGACATGTCGTGAAGCACGACATGTCGCTCAAAGCTCTTGGTGATGTTTCTGGCGTCGAGAACGGTCTCGGCGTGATCAGTCAGTTTCGGTCATCCCGCGCAGGACATAAGGAAGAATTCCTCCATGCCTGTAATAGGCGACTTCATCAAGCGTATCGATGCGGCAGAGAAGCTCGACCTGCTCGGTCTCGCCGCTGGCGCGGGTGATGGTCATCGGCACGGTCATCCGTGGCGTAATGGAATCGAGCCCACCCAGGGTGATCGTTTCGGTCCCATCCAGTCCCAGCGTCTTGCGGGTCGTGCCCTCGCGAAAGGTCAGAGGCAGAACGCCCATGCCCACGAGATTGGAACGATGGATACGCTCGAAGCTCTCAGCGATCACGGCCTTGATGCCCAGCAGGTTCGTACCCTTGGCCGCCCAGTCGCGCGACGAGCCCATGCCGTATTCGCGGCCGCCGATCACGACCAGCGGCGTGCCATCCTGCTGGTAGCGATGTGCGACGTCATAGATCGATGCGACGGTCCCGTCGGGCAGATATCTCGACATGCCGCCTTCGACACCGGGCAGCATCTCGTTGCGGATACGGATATTGGCAAAGGTGCCACGCACCATCACGCGGTCATTGCCACGGCGCGATCCGTAGGAGTTGTAATCGGCCACCGATACCTGATGCTCGCTCAGGAATTTGCCTGCCGGTGAAGACGGCTTGATGGCGCCTGCCGGAGAGATATGGTCGGTCGTGATGTTATCGCCCAACAGCGCAAGAATACGGGCATTCTCGATGTCATGTGTCTCGCCCGGCTCCTTGGTCAGCCCTTCGAAATAGGGCGGCTTCTGGATGTAGGTCGAGCTATCCGACCAGGCGAAAGTACGGGCATCGCTGGCGACGGCCAGAGCCTGCCACTGCTTCGTCCCCTTCGAGATGCTGCCATAACGCTCTACAAAGCTCTCACGCGTGACGGAGGACTTGATGAGCGCCGCAATCTCTTCATTGCTGGGCCAGATATCGCGCAGAAAGATCTCCTTGCCCTCTGTCGAGATACCAAGCGGCTCTTTCGTGATATCCTTGCGCAGCGTACCAAGTAGCGCATAGGCCACCACGAGCGGCGGGCTGGCGAGATAATTGGCACGCACGTTGGGCGAGATACGCCCTTCGAAGTTACGATTACCCGACAATACCGACGTAGCGACAAGGCCATTCCCCTCGATCGCATCCACGATCGGCTGGGCGATGGGGCCCGAATTACCAATGCAGGTCGTGCAGCCATAGCCGACCGTCTCGAAGCCAAGCGCGTCAAGATCGGCGCTGAGTCCGGCCTTGTCGAGATAATCCGTCACCACCTGCGAGCCGGGCGCCAGCGACGTCTTGACCCAGGGCTTGGGCTTGAGGCCGAGGGCACGGGCCTTGCGCGCCACCAGACCAGCTGCCACGAGAACGGCCGGGTTGGAGGTGTTGGTGCAGGAGGTGATGGCCGCAATCACCACATCGCCATGACCGATATCGTAATCCGAACCGGCCACGATGGCGCGCTTACGCACGTCATCGGGCTTGACGCCCAGTGTGGTGGTCAGGGCTTCTTCGAAAGCCGAGGTCGCATCGGTCAGCGCGACGCGGTCCTGAGGACGCTTGGGGCCCGCCAGCGAGGGGATGATGGTCGACAGATCGAGCGACAGCACCTTCGAGAATACGGGCTCGGGGGTGTCGGCATCGCGGAACATGCCCTGGGCACGCAGATAGGCTTCTGTGAGGCGAATGCGATGCTCGTCGCGGCCCGTCTGGTGCAGATAGTCCAGCGTCAGCGCATCGACCGGGAAGAACCCGCAGGTCGCACCATATTCCGGGGCCATATTGGCGATGGTCGAACGATCGGCCACCGGCAGATGATCGAGGGCGGGGCCGAAGAATTCCACGAATTTGCCGACCACGCCTTCGGCGCGCAGCATTTCGGTGATGGTCAGCACCAGATCGGTCGCGGTAGCCCCCTCAGGAAGCATGCCATCCAGACGCACGCCGATCACATCCGGGATCAGCATGGCGATCGGCTGGCCGAGCATCGCGGCCTCGGCCTCGATGCCGCCCACACCCCACCCGAGCACACCCATACCATTCACCATGGTGGTGTGGCTGTCCGTGCCATAGAGCGTATCCGGATAGGCATAGTCCTTGCCATCGACCGTACCGGTCCAGACGGCCTGCGCCAGATATTCGAGGTTCACCTGGTGGCAGATACCTGCACCCGGCGGTACGACGCGGAAGTTCTCGAACGCGCCCTGGCCCCAGCGCAGAAAGGCGTAACGCTCGCCATTGCGCTCGAACTCGATCTCGACATTGCGCTCCAGCGCATCGGCGCTGCCCGCCACATCGACCATGACCGAGTGATCGATCACGAGATCGACCGGCACCAGCGGGTTCACCTTCTCCGGGTCACCATCGAGGGCAATGATGCCATCGCGCATGGCGGCGAGATCGACCACGGCGGGAACGCCCGTGAAATCCTGCATGAGGATACGCGCCGGTTTGAAGGGCACTTCCTGATCCGAGTGGCCCTTCGCAGTCCAGTCGACAATGGCCTGCGCATCTTCCGTGCGGTAGCTCAGCCCGTCTTCGAAGCGGAGCACGTTTTCGAGCAGGACCTTGAGGCTGACCGGCAGGCGGGACAGATTGCCCAGCTTGCTCGCCGCCTCAGGCAGGGAAAATATGCGGTACTTCCGGCCATCAACCTCCAGATCCCGCATCACGCCCAGGGAATCCCGTCCAACGGTTCTCATGGCTTGTCCTCCTGCCTTGTCAACTGGCTGCCTTGTCAACTGGCCCTTGCGGGCCGGCCCTTCTATACAGTCTCGACCCTTATTCGCACAGAGTCGAATGAAACTCTCTCAGGAAGATGTTATTTCCGCACAATGTCAGGTTTTCCCTCGTCTCATGCACCCTGGCTCGTCTTGCATGACGTAACCGTGATTCGCGGGATGCGCCTTGTTCTGGACGGAACAAGCCTCGCGCTGTCTGCCGGTGAGGCTTTGCTGCTGACGGGACCAAACGGTTCGGGCAAATCGACGCTGCTGCGCGTTCTGGCCGGGCTCTGTCCTCTCCAGGGAGGCCGCCTCACGATGGGCGGTCGCGACGGGCATGACCCCGAGCAGGCACTGGATATCGCCTATCTCGGCCACGCAGATGCGCTCAAACCCGGATTGACCCTACGGGAGAATCTCACGCTGGAAGCGAGGCTTTTCGGGAGCGATATGGAAAGGGCGCTGAATGCTCTCGATCTGCTCGATCTTGCCGACCTCCCCGCCAGGCTGCTTTCTGCCGGCCAAAAGAGGCGTGGGGCTCTCGCCCGCATCCTGCTGCGCCACGCGCGGCTATGGTTGCTTGATGAGCCGAGCCTCGGCCTCGATCAGCGCGCGATCGCCCGGCTCGGCACCCTCATGGCGGCACATCGTGCCGCGGGTGGGATGATCGTCGCCACAACCCATGTACCTCTTCCTCTGCCCGATGCGCGCAGCCTCGCCCTCAATCCCTCTGAAAGCCTGTCATGATCGGAAGTGCGTTTCTCGCTCTGGTCAGACGCGAGTTGCGTCTGGCAGTGCGTCACGGGTCAGACACTCTCGCGGCCCTGCTCTTTTTCCTGCTCTGCGGCAGCCTGTTTCCACTCGCGCTTGGTCCCTCCCCCGCAATGCTGCATCGCCTGGCCCCCGGTATCATCTGGGTCTGTGCCCTTCTGGCCAGCCTGCTACCTCTGGATCGTGTTTTCGGAGCCGAATTGGAAGACGGGGCACTTGATCATCTCCTGATGCTCGGCCTGCCTCCCGGCCTGCTCGCTCTGGCGAAAATCTTCGCGCATTGGCTGACCACCGGCTTACCACTCTTGATGGCCACCGTACCCCTGACGCTGATGCTCGGCGGAACTCCTGCGGATATACCGCCCATTCTGGCTGGGCTGGCTCTGGGCACGGTGCTGCTCTCCCTTCTGGGCGGCATGGCGGCTGGGCTCGTCCTGGGTGCGCGGCGGGGCGGCGTCCTGCTGCCCTTGCTCGTGCTTCCTCTGGCAACGCCGGTGCTGATCTTCGGTGCCGCCGCCGCCGATGCGGCGACCAACGGGCGGAGCTTTGCCACGGAACTCGACTTTCTGGGGGCTTTCCTTGCCCTTGCGCTTCCTCTTTGCCCGCTCGCTGCTGGCGCCGGCCTGAAGGCCGCAACCACCTGAAGGGCCAGGAGGGAGGCTTCCGTCTGGTGCCTCGTAGTCAAACTCCGTGGAGCGTGCCCGAACAGGCGCGCTGAAGCCGCGTAAGTCCCGGCGCCAAAACACCGGCAGGGCTTGCCATCTGCCCTCTCCCCGTTCTCTAACGGGTCTCGTGTCTTATCCGGAAGGTGCTCATGCGTTTCTCCCCGCTCCTCGCCAGTGTCGCCCTTCTCGCCTTGGCGCCTCTGACGGCACAGGCCGCACCGGGCTATCTGCGCGAGCCGGCGCTTTCCGGCACGCAGGTCGTGTTCGACGCAGAGCAATCAGTCTGGAGCGTCGGCCTGCAGGGAGGCCCCGCCAGCCGCCTCACCGCACCCATCGGCACCGACCCGCACCCCATTCTCTCGCCCGATGGCAAGCAGGTCGCCTTCCTGGCCAATTACGACGGCCCGACCGAGCTTTACGTCATGCCCATCGAGGGCGGCACGCCAAAGCGCGTGACCTATGAGAATCAGAGCGTCACACCCATTGGTTGGGACCGCAAGGCGGGCATTCTGTACAGCACCGCCCCGCCAACCGGCCCCGGGCTGAGCCATATTGTCGTCGCCATTCATCCGGTCAGCGGAACACGCCGGGTCTATCCGCTGGCAGATGCCAATGACGCCACCCTGAGCCCCGACGGCCAGTGGATCTACTTCGTGCGTTTCGGTACGGCGGTGAGCCACGATCATTTGCGGCTCTATCGCGGCGGCGCGATGGCCCAGCTCTGGCGCTACAAGCTCAAGGGCGGGGTCGAGGCAGAGCGGATCGGCCCCACAGACGCCAATATGCGGCGCCCCATGCTCTGGAAAGACAGGCTGATCGTGATCAGCGACCGTGACGGGCGGGATAATCTCTGGAGCTATGCGCTGGACGGGACAGAGGGACACGCCCTGACCCATCACGACGATTTCGGCGTGCGCGAGGCCAGTCTGAGCGGCCATGATATTGTCTACCAACTCGGCGCGGATCTGTATCATCTCGACCTCGAGACCGGATCGGAAACCCTCATCCCTGTCGAGATTGCGAGTGATCGTGCCGCCCGCCGCCCGCTCTGGCTGGACAATCCCTATCCCTTCCTCACGGATATCGCCCTGGCCCAGAACGGCAAACAGGTGGCCCTGACCATCCGAGGCCACGCCGTGCTAGCCGCACCCGGCCCCTTGCGTCGCATCACCCTGGCTACGGCACCGACCACACGCCTGCGTCATGCTGCGCTCTCCCCCGATGGCAAGACGCTCTATGCCTTCAGCGACAAGGGCGGGGAATCAGAACTCTGGGCTTTTCCTGCTGCCGGTGGCAGCGAGGGAACACAGCTCACCCATGGCACCAAGGGAGAACCGACAGGCCTCTGGGTCTCACCCGATGGCGGCCATATCGCCCATACTGATCTTTCAGGGCATCTGTATCTCCTTGATCTCTCCACTCATACCGACAAGCTGATCGACGATGCGCGTCTGGACGGACAGAGCGAATATGATTCCCTTGCCTGGTCGCATGACGGACGCCTACTCACTTTCGTCAGGGCCCGGGGAGAGAACATACGCCGTCAGATCGCGCTCTATGCGCTCGATACCGGCACGACACTCTGGGCGACCACTCCCGATTATGAATCCTATGCGCCCAGTTTCAGCCCGGACGGGCATTTCCTGTGGTTTCTTTCCGACAGGCATTTCAGCCTGAACAACGGAAGCCCATGGGGCGACCGTGCGCCTGCCCCTGTGTTTACGCAGCGCACGGGGGTTTTCGCCCTCGCGCTGCAAAAGGACGGACGTTTTCCCTTTGCCCCGGTCACCGAACTCCTACCGCCCGCACCGGCAAAGACGACCGATGCGCCAGGAAAATCGGTTGGCAAGAAGCCTGCCGCCATCCTCGATGTCGAGAACCTGCCGAACCGCCTCTACCAGCTTCTTTTTCCGGCAGGAACATTCAGCAAGATCGCGGTGGGCCCTGACACGCTGTACGTTCTGGCTCACAAACCCGATCAGCCGGTCAGCAAGGATGACGACCTGACGCTTCGTGCGATCAAGATCGAGCCGGGCGAAATCAAGCCCAGTGATTTCGCGACGGGATTGCGCGACATGTCCCTTACCCCGGATGGCAAGACACTCATGCTTGTCTCCGGCAAGGAGGATGCGCGCCCCAAGATCCAGCTCGTACCCGCCACGGGCTCGATGAGTGGCGTGAGTGGCGCCAATACCACGGTGACACTCGACGGCTTCCGCCTGCGGGTCGACCCGGGGGCCGAATGGCAGGATATGTTCAACGATGCCTGGCGCCTGCATCGCGATCATTTCTATGACCCCGCGCTGCACGGGGTGGACTGGAACGCAACCCGTGAACGCTATCGCCCGCTCTTGTCACGCGTCGGCGATCGCTCCGATCTGGACGATCTGCTCGGCCAGATGATGGGCGAACTCAATGCGCTTCATTCCCAGCTTCGCGCGCCGCAAACCCCCGAGCGCGACAACGCGGTCCTGATTGCGAGCCTTGGCGCTCATCTGACCCGTCAGCCAGGCGGATTCCTGATCGATCGCATCTATGAGGGTGACCCCGATCTGCCCGATGATCGCTCGCCGCTGGCAGCACCAGATGTCGATGCTCGCCCCGGTGACCTGATCATTGCCCTGAACGGACAGAGCCTCGCCGACCAGCCCGATCTGACCGCCCTTCTCGCCAACCAGGCCAATCGTCAGATCCTTCTCACCCTCAAGCGCAAGGACCGCCAGTTCCAGATTGTCACGACGGCAATCGGCGCCAAACAGGATGCGTCCTTGCGCCTGCAGGCCTGGGAAAACGAGCGCGCGCGCTATGTTGCCGATGCCAGCCATGGACGGATCGGCTACGTGCATCTGCGCGCCATGGGCAAGGACGACATCGCTCGTTTCACGCGCGATTTTTTCAGCCAGACCGAAAAAGACGGCCTCGTGATCGATGTGCGTCGCAATCTGGGCGGGAATATCGATTCATGGGTCCTGTCGGAGTTGCTGCGCAAGGTGTGGATGTTCTGGTCCGATCATGGCAAGGCGCCTCAGGGCAACATGCAGCAGACTTTCCGCGGGCATCTTGTCGTGCTGTGCGACGCCTTCACCTATTCCGACGGAGAAACCTTCTCCCAGGGAGCCAAATCCCTCGGTCTAGGCCCTCTCATCGGTGTGCGTACTGCTGGCGCGGGCGTCTGGCTGTCCGATACCGATCGTCTGGCCGATAACGGTCTGCCCCGGACGGCGGAGCGTCCCTATTTCGACATGAAAGGCCATTGGCTGGTCGAAAATCACGGCGTCGAGCCTGACATCACGGTGGAAAACATGCCTGTCGCCACCTTCAACGGTCAGGATCAACAGCTCGACAAGGCACTCGAGACACTTAACACCTTGCTGGACCAACACCCGATTGCCCCCATGGCGCCCGAAGCTTTCAACGGCACGGCGGAGGCAAAACCGCATTGATACGACCGTCCGCTGAGGCATCCATGCGGAGGGCTTCGGGTTCCGATAAGAGGCATCCAGGGCGCTGCGCCAGGCTCCGGGCGCCAGGTGGCGTCGTGCCTGGCCTGCTCAGCAGCTGGGGGAATAACCTACAGGCACGAGGATAGCACTCTTCATGGCGCCCAGGAGCGGAAGAATACCCTTGGGCGGCCAGGCGCCTGTTTCAACCGCCTGTTTGCGCCTGGCTGCGCGCTCCGCAAGATCGGCATACGGCCAGGCATGGGCCAGACGCGACACACCATCGCTCGAAGTCATGACGAGATAGGCTGGTGAGACGGCCGAGCGCGCTGGGAGTGCGCCTTCCATCAGCGCCGTCACTTCTGCTTCGCGGCCTGGCAGGATATCATAGACACGCCATTCATAGGCGCCCCCGAACGCACCCGGAGCTGGCTGCGTCCCACCGATCAGTGTCCAGCGCTGACGGTCTATACGCTCGACGCCCGCCGCATGGTCGGGCCAGACGATATCCTGAGGAGTCTGGCTGAAAAGAACGACAATTTCGTTCAGAGCACCGAGATCGGTGGTCCAGCAGCCCAGAAATCCAGCGCGACCCACGAGGGGCGCCTCAAGGGCGCCCACGATAGCGGGGACGCTCCCCGAGCGGCAGGTGAGAACGAAGGTTTCAACGCAGACCGGCATCGGAAGAGATTCCTTGTGCAGTGTTCTTATTTCTTGAGAGAGTCGACGAACTTCTCGAGCCAGTGGATCGTGTAGTCACCCTTCTGGAACTGCGGATCGGCAAGGATCTTGCGGTGCAGCGGAATGACCGTCTTCACACCATCCACCACGCATTCGTCCAGAGCCCGCATCATGCGTGCGATCGCCTCGGCACGTGTCGGGGCATGGACGATCAGCTTGGCGATCATACTGTCATAATAGGGCGGAACGCGATACCCGGCATAGATGGCGCTGTCGATACGCACACCCAGACCACCCGGTGCATGAAAGACCTTGATCGTGCCGGGATTCGGCATGAAGGTTTCAGGATCTTCCGCATTGATGCGGCATTCGATGGCATGACCACTGAAGGTGATGTCCGACTGCTCATAGCCGAGCGCCTGACCGGCTGCCACGCGGATCTGCTCACGAACCAGATCGACATCGCACACCATTTCGGTCACGGGATGCTCGACCTGAAGACGCGTGTTCATCTCGATGAAGCAGAACTGGCCGTCCTGATACAGGAATTCCAGCGTACCGGCATTGCGGTAGCCCATCTTTTTGAGCGCCGCCGTTGCAGTCGCCCCGATCGCATCGCGCTCTCCAGCCGAGAGCACGGGCGATCCAGCTTCTTCCAGAAGCTTCTGGTGACGACGCTGCAGCGAGCAGTCACGCTCGCCGAAATGCACGACATTGCCATGCGTGTCGGCCATGATCTGCAGTTCGATATGACGCGGCTTGTCGAGATATTTCTCGAGATAGACCTCGTCATTTCCGAATGCCGCGCGGGCCTCGGTACGGGCGACCGACCAGGCTTCCTCGATCTCGTCCTCGGTCTGTGCCACCTTCATGCCACGACCGCCGCCGCCAGCGGCAGCCTTGATCAGCACGGGATAACCAACCTTGGCGGCGACTTCGCGCGCCGCGGCCAGATCGCGCAAGGCACCATCCGAACCCGGCACAAGCGGCACGCCAAGCTCGCGCATGGTAGTCTTGGCCATGATCTTGTCACCCATCGTGCGGATATGATGGGCGGTAGGGCCGATGAACACGAAGCCGTGCTCCTCGACCGTCTCGGCAAAATCGGCATTCTCGGAAAGGAAGCCATAACCAGGATGGATGGCTTCGGCCCCGGTGATCGTGGCGGCCGAAAGAATGGCAGCCACGTTCAGATAGGAGTCACGTGAAGAGGGCGGCCCGATGCAGACCGCCTCATCCGCCAGTCGGACATGCATGGCATCGGCATCGGCCGTTGAATGCACGGCAACCGTCGCTATGCCCAGTTCACGGCAGGCGCGCAGGATGCGAAGCGCGATTTCGCCGCGATTGGCGATCAGGATCTTGGAAAACATCGGGTTCCAGACTCAGTCAGTAATGCTTATTCGATGATGGCGAGCGCTTCGCCGAATTCAACCGGGTCACCGCTGGAAACCAGAAGACGCTTCAGGGTGCCGCCGCGCGGCGCCTTGATCTGATTGAAGGTCTTCATCGCCTCGATCAGCATCAGGGTCTGACCGGCCGTCACAGCCTGGCCTTCCTGCACGAAGGGGGGAGCCGACGGATCGGGTGCCAGATAGGCAATACCGACCATCGGGCTGTTGACAGCGCCAGGATGGTTGGCAGCGTCGACCGGGGCAGCTGCCGGAGCAGGTGCGGCAACAGGCGCCGCAGCAGCGGGTGCCGGGCCAACGGCATGAACCACCTGGCCGCCGGCATTGCGTGCCACACGAATGCGACTGTCCTTTTCCGCGACCTCGATCTCGGTCAGTCCGGTTTCAGTCAGAATATCGGCCAATGCCCGGATGGCATCCGCGTCCACGAGCATACGGCTCATCGTTCGTCCTCGTCTTCGATCATGTCATAGAGTGCACGCAATGCCATGGCATAGCCACGCACGCCAAACCCGCAGATTACGCCAATAGCGGCCTGGGAGGTATAGGTGTGATGGCGAAAGGCATCGCGGCGATGGATGTTGGAGATGTGAACCTCCACCGTCGGCAGGCCCGTGGCGAGCAGCGCATCGAGCAATGCGATGGATGTGTGACCATAGGCCGCCGGATTGATCACGATACCACGCGCCCTTCCCCGGCATTCCTGAATCCAGGAAACCAGTTCCCCTTCGATATTCGTCTGGCGAAAATCGATGGCGACATCGAGCTGCTCGGCGGCCTGGATGCAAACCTGTTCAAGGTCGTCCAGTGTCGCATGGCCGTATATTTCCGGCTGGCGCATTCCGAGCATGTTGAGGTTGGGGCCGTTCAGCACGGCAATCATCGGGCGAATCATGAAAGGAGCCCGTAGCACTTTCGCATGGGCCGTAAAAGCCTTCCCGCATGGCGCAGAGGGTTTACGCCTCATTCCTGCCGCGTTTCTAGGCTTCTGTGCCCCGCATGAGACAGCCTCTCGCCCGTCTCATGCGCTTCTGAGGGTTCTTTCGCGCAGGTTCGGGCATCACGATTTCGCAATCGTGGCAGGCTGTGATACACACGTCGTTCGCCGCCCCGGATCGTCGGGGCATTCGTTCGTTCGGAGTAACTGGGCAAAAGGCTGCAAGCTGTCGTGACATCTTCTAGAAGCAGAAAACTGACATTCAGTTCCACGGAACGATGCAAGATGCGTCTCCGCGCCCGAATCGGGGGTCTCGCTCTGCTTTGCACGGCATTCGCACCGAAGCATGGCGCCCACGCGGCCACGGCCTCGCAGGCCGCGCCCCAGACCACGATCGTGACCGAACCCAGCGCTGAGAACGCCCCCTGGGCCTCCTCGGTGCGCCTTGCGCTCGCCAAGCGTGCCCATCGTATCGCTCTAGCCAGCCATAATGTGCTCTCATGGTCTGAGCATGGCGTAGCCAGCTGGTATGGCCGTCGCCTCGCCGGTCATCGAACCAGCAGCGGCGAGCGGCTGGACGGCCAGGCCCTGACGGCCGCGCATCCTACCCTGCCCATGGGCTCCAAGGTTCTGGTCGAGAACGAAGATACGGGTCGTTCGGTCATCGTGACCGTCAATGATCGCGGACCATTCAACAGCCGCATCATCGATCTCTCTCACGCAGCTGCAGCAGAAATCGGTATGCTGGGCAGTGGTACGGCTCACGTGAAGATCGCCCCTATCCCGGCCGATACCGCCATCAAGGAAGACCAGCCGCTTGAAGTGGCCGAGGCGGAAGCTGAGGACACCAACGAGCAAGCCCTCGATGCTGTCACTCCGGTCGTGAAGCCTCATGCGCGCCGAGCAGCCCCTACGCGCCGTGTGCATCACCACAAGTAAACCGCTCCTACGTCACTTCTTCTTCGGAGCGAGATACAAAAAAAAGGGCGTGGGCCATTGGCCACACGCCCTTTTTTATGGCCTGACAGTCGATTACCAGCACCTAGCTTTCCGAGGCGACTGCAACCGTGGGCTCGCTGCCCTCCTGCACTCGCGTGACACCTGGCACCTTAGGGTTGAACCCCTTCATGCGATCCTCGAGCCCGGCATTCAACTCGGCCCCGAACAGCACGACATAGGTGCCGACGAAGAACCACATCATGATCGCGGCAACAGCACCTAGCGGGCCGTAGGTCGAGCCGTAGCTGGCGAAATGACTGACGTAATAAGAGAAAGCGAGCGAGGTCAGCACCCAGAGAAGCGTGGCCACCAGGGAGCCCGGAACGATCCATCGCCAATCCGGCTTGTCACGGCAGGGGCCATAGCGGAACAGAAGCGTCACTGCGATGAACACGAAGAGCAGCATCAAGGCAGGTGCGCCGAAATGGACGATATAGCGGGTGCTGTAGCTCATGAGGTAATCGGTAAGATACAGGATTTCGGGCGGCAGATTGCGCAGACCGAACCGGTTGAGCAGGTCTGGCATGTAGTCGATCAATGCCGGGAAAGCGACCATGAGCGCCAGCGTCATGCAGGCCCCCACCACAGCTCCAAACGTGACCCCAAGCGCGAGAAACTGGAAGCGGAAGAAACCGCGCGTCTCCAGAACGTCATAGGCAAGGTTGAGCGCTGAAAGAACCGATTTGGTGCTCGCCGAGGCTGACCAGAGGGCGATGGCTGTCGAGAAAATCAGTCCAACCGTGAGCGAGGCATGGGGCTGGGCGATCAGCGTATGGATCTGCGAGGCGATGAGCTCGAAAGCGGTCGCGGGCAGCAAATTGCGCAGGACATTCAGCTGGGGTTCCACAGTCTGCAGATCGAAGATCAGCCCGTAGAGCGAGATCAGCGATGAGATGGCCGGGAACAGGGAAAGCGTGGCGTAGAACGCGCATCCCGCAGCCGAGAGGCTGGTCTGACTCGATCCGAGATTACTCAGTGTCTGACGCAGGACAAGCTTCCACCCGCCCAGAGGCATATGGATAGGGCTTTTGGCGCCGGTACCGGGTGCCTCGCGCCCCATCGCCTCCTCGGCAAGGGGTGTCTCGGCGGCGATCTTCGCCGGAGACTCAGACGGTCTCGACGCATCGACGGCACCACCCGATTCAAGGGCAATTTTTCGGGCCTGACTATCCGATGTCGGGGACTCGTCCACAAAGATCTCCTTGTTCATGCCACTTCGGCGCCCTTGAGGCGGTTCAGGCTCTGCCTGGGGTCAGGCGGGCTCTTTATTGCCCGCGCAGCCCCGAAACGAAAAGGGAGACTGCCCCATCATGACGCTCAGACTCCCGAAACGTTGCACTGCGTATAGCGTTTCAGGGCCACAACTTCGCCCTGGTCGAAGAAAAAAAAGACACCATCAATTTTTTAGTTGCAACAGGGGGGGTTTGGTCCCATATGCGCCCCACGCAGCAACGCACGTGCCACTGGCCCTCTGTAGGTTACGCAACGACGTCAAGCGTTCTGGCAATCGGGCTGATCCTGCTCATTTTCGAGCAACCAGCCTCGTCCTGATCGCCGGTCCGTTCGACCGTTTCGCAACAAACCCGCCCGTGCAGCTCCGGGCGGATTTCGGGAGGAGTGACTCATGACTCCGAAAATCGTCCGCTATCTTGCCGAACAGCAGCCGGCAACCCCCTGCCTCGTCGTCGATGTCGACCATGTGGAAGAGCGCTACCACGCCCTGCGTGACGCTCTGCCGCTCGCTCACATCTATTATGCCGTGAAGGCCAATCCTGCCGCGCCGATTCTCGAGCGTCTGGTGCGTCTCGGCTCGTCTTTCGACGCAGCCTCCATCGGCGAGATCCATCAGTGCCTTGATGCCGGTGCGCAGGCCAGCCAGATTTCGTTCGGCAACACGGTCAAGAAAGTCTCGTCCATCCGCGAGGCTTTCGGCCTCGGCGTCGACCTGTTCGTGTTCGACAGCGAAGAGGAACTGGCCAAGCTGGCCGAGCATGCGCCCGGTTCTCGCGTTTTTTGCCGCCTCGCGGTCGAGAATGAAGGCGCTGACTGGCCTCTATCGCGCAAGTTCGGCACCACCGTATCTCATGCCAGGGACCTGCTGCTGAAGTCGGTCGAGCTGGGTCTGGAACCCTATGGCCTGTCCTTTCATGTGGGCAGCCAGCAGACCAGCACAGCGGCGTATGAGGCAGCGATCGCCAAGGTTGCCATGCTGTTCACCGACCTCTCGGCGGCGGGAATCGACCTCAAGATGGTCAATCTCGGTGGTGGTTTCCCCGTGCGTTACCGTGACGACATTCCCGAGATCGAACAGTTCGGTCTCGCGATCGGACGCGCGATGACGGAGCATTTTGGTAATGCCCTGCCGCAGATGCTGATCGAGCCCGGTCGCTTCATGGTGGCCGAGGCCGGTGTCGTTTCGACCGAGGTCGTGCTTGTCAGCCGTCGCGGCGGCAAGGAAAGCGATCCGCGTTGGGTCTATCTCGATATCGGACGTTTCGGCGGCCTTGCCGAGACCGAAGGTGAAGCCATCCGCTATCGCTTCCGCACGCCCCATGACGGGCTGGCAACGGGCGAGACGGTCGTGGCCGGTCCGAGCTGTGATGGTGTCGACATCATGTATGAGAAGAACCGCGTACAACTGCCTCATGCGCTGAGCTCGGGCGATCGCATCGAGCTTCTGACCACCGGAGCCTATGTCACCACCTATTGTTCCACCGGCTTCAACGGATTTGCTCCCCTCAGCGAACACTATATCTGAGCGCGGTTCGGGTCGGCACGTCGGTCACCCCAGTCGAAACACCGACGCGGCTCTGACATCGCTTCCTCCCGAAAATAGAGACACGCTGCAGGAAGCGTCTGATCCCCTCACCGGGATTCAGGCGCTTCTCGCGTTATGAGCCGTCCAGTCAGGTAATATCAGCAGACTTCACCCTCAATCGGATGCTGGCTCCCGTCTGCACTGCCTTTATGGCATGCTGCCTGCGTCGTTCCCCTCAGAGACTGGACGCCCCATGCTTCGTCGTAGCTTTATTCGCTCAAGTCTGATGACGGGGGCCGCGTTGGGCATGATACGCAGCCCTGCTTTTGCGACGGCAAGAGGACGCGTAGGAGACAAAAACAGCCTGACCGACGTAAGCGGACTTCGCGTGGGTCAGGCGCAAGACAGCCAGGTACGAACCGGCGTGACGGTCATCCTGCCAGACTCACCCTGTCCCTGTGCTGTCGACGTGCGCGGCGGCGGCCCCGGAACCCGTGAAACCGACGCGCTCAACAGCTGGAATCTGGTGCACCGTATCGATGCACTCACTCTTTCCGGCGGCTCTGTCTACGGGCTGGCCGCCGCTGACGGCGTAGCGGCCTGGCTTGGGGCACGCGGCAGGGGCTTTGCCATGCGCAGCGTGAAGGATGTTCCGCCATCTCCCATCGTCCCTGCCGCGATCCTCTACGATCTCGACAATGGAGGCGATAAGAGATGGGGTGAGACACCGCCTTACCGCGCACTCGGCATGGAGGCCGTCAGTCGGGCGGGACCAAATGTCGCGTTAGGCACGCAAGGAGCCGGATACGGGGCAATGGCAGGAAGACTGAAAGGCGGGATCGGCTCTGCCTCCTGGGTCACCCCCGAAGGGTATACGATCGGCGCAATTGTGGCCACGAACAGTCTCGGCGCCGTCACGCCCCCTCACGACCGGCGCTTTTGGGCTGCGCCTTTCGAGCAGGGACAGGAATTCGGCGGACTGGGCATTTCGCCCTCCCTCGTCGCACCGGACGACTGGACAGGGACCAAGCTCGACCCGAATCCACGCGCCAATACCACCCTCGCCTGTATCGCTACCGACGCTGCTCTCGATCAGGATGAACTCAAGCGTGTCGCGATGATGGCGCAGGACGGGCTCGCCCGGGCCATTCACCCGATCCACTCACCCTTTGACGGCGATACGATCTTCGCTCTCGCCACCGGCACCCGGTCCGTCGCTTCGGAAGGTCGCGCCTTGCTCGTGGCGCATCTGGGCAGCGTCGCCGCCGATGTCCTGTCCCGCGCTGTAGCGCGCGGTGTGTATCAGGCTACCCAGCCCCCCGGTGGCAACGCAACGCTCTGGTCCAACCTGCCCGCTTCGCCCTGATCCGGGCTCACATCCTGATGAGGCCGGGCAGAATTCCCGGCCCATCGAGCCCATAGAAGCGCCGAGCCGCTCCAGAAAAGAGCGATCCCGCTCGCACCGGAGCCAGCCTGCCCACGATGGCGCGCGCATGAGCGAGGATCTCGCCATAGGTTTTGCCCGCGAGGAGGCATACTGGCCAGTCGCTGCCCCAGAGAAGACGATCGGGGAAGAGGGTCAAAAGCGTCTCGATAAACGGCGTAAGACGTGAATCATCACTCCCTGGCGGGAGTTCCGTGTGGAGTCCCGAGAGCTTGCAGGCCACACCCAGGTCCGAGAGCCGCGCCATTGCATCCCGCCAGAAAGCGAAGCCGCTCCCTGTCATGTCAGGCTTCGCCCCGTGATCGATTACCAGGCTCAATGTGGGCCATTCACGACGAAAGCGCTGCAGCATATCCAGATGTCTCGGGCGGATAAGGGCGTCCAGACGCAGCCCATGACCGCAGAGGGCGTTCAGGGCTGGGCGCAGATCTGACGACAAAAGCCAATCCTCATCTGCCATGTCCTGCAACATGGGGCGCACCCCTTTGAGCTTCGGCTGAGCCGCCAGCCATGCAATGCGCGCCGGTGCTTCCGCATCAGCCAGATCGACCCAGACAACCACCCCGGCAATCGTCGGCGTATGCGCCGCAAGAGAGAGCAACCAGAGTGTTTCACGCCAGTCTTCCTGTGCCTGCACCAGAACACTGCACGTAACGCCCGACGGTTCCGCAACCGATGCCCAGTCCTGCACGCCATAATCGCGATAGAGCGTCCCCTGTCCTGCGCCGGGCCAGTGATGGAAGGGATTGGAAAGGGACCATACATGCTGATGCGCGTCGACAATGTCGCGCCTGATCGGGACCGAACCAGGAATCTCCCCATGCGCGATCGCGCTCATGCTGCGGTCCAGCCCCCATCGATCACATGTACACTGCCCGTGGTGTAGGCGGAGGCATCGCTCGCGAGATAGAGTGCAAGTTCGGCTATTTCCTCCGCTGTGCCGATACGCCCCATTGGCTGACGACCGATGAACGCTTTGCGCGCAGCCTCTGCATCGCCTGTCGCGGCAAGCCGCTCATCGAGAGAGGGTGATTGCACTGTCCCGGGACAAATGACATTGCAGCGTATCCCGCGCGACACGTAATCCACAGCGATGGATTTGCTCAGCCCGATCACGGCGGCCTTGGAAGCACCATAGGCAAAACGATTGGGCACGCCGATGACAGAGCTCGCAACCGAGGCCATGTTGATGATCGATCCGCCATTTTCCAGCATCCGGGGCATAACGGCGCGAATGACATCGACCATGGCGTGAACGTTGAGCGCGAAGGACAGGCGATACCCTTCATCGCTCGTGTCGAGCACCGTGCCGGAGTCGACGTACCCCGCGCAGTTGAACAGGATATCGACCGCCCCGACCGCGCTCAGGCCTGTCGCAATCGCCCCTGCTTGCAGCAGATCGAGCACGATCGGCTGGCAGGAAGCGAGGGAGGCCAGCGCCTCACCGTTTCTGTCTACCGCGAAAACAACGGCCCCTTCACGAGCAAAGAGTTCCGCTGCGGCGCGACCGATACCCTGCGCCGCTCCTGTGACGATCGCGCGTTTTCCTGCGAGGCGGCTCATGACCCATAGGCCCGACAGCTCTGTGTCTGACGCCCGAGCGACACGCCTGTATCGCTCTCGATACCGAGCACCATATGGTCACCCGGCTTGAGGTATACGGGAGGGTTGAACCCCAGACCCACACCGGCTGGCGTACCGGTCGAGATGATATCGCCGGGGCAGAGGGTCATGAACCGGCTGATATAGCTCACCAGATAAGCCACATCGAACACCATGTTGCGTGTGTGTCCGTTCTGATGACGCGTCCCGTTGACCTCCAGCCAGAGCGAGAGCGCCTGCGGGTCGGGAATTTCATCGGTCGTGACGAGCCAGGGCCCGACCGGGCCGAAAGTATCGCAGCTCTTGCCCTTGACCCACTGACCGCCCCGCTCGAGCTGAAAGGCGCGCTCAGACAGATCATTGATCACCATATAGCCCGCCACATGATCGAGCGCCGTCTCGACCGGCACATGCCGCGCCGTCTGGCCGATCACCACACCAAGTTCGACCTCCCAGTCGGTTTTCTGCGCGCCGAGCGGGATGATGATGGCGTCATTCGGGCCGCAAAGCGCGCTCGTCGCCTTCATGAACAGCACCGGTTCATCGGGCGGGGCGATCCCGGATTCTTCGGCGTGGTCGCGATAGTTGAGCCCGACACAGATGAACTTCCCCACACCCGATATCGCGGCTCCAATGCGCGTTCCCTCGGGAATAAGGGGAAGAGAGGCCGGATCGATGGTGGAAAGACGCGCTGTCAGCCCGTTTGCCAAGGCCTCACCCGAAATATCTGGCGTGATCGAGGACAGATCGCGCGCATGCCCGTGGCTGTCGATGAGCGCTGGTTTTTCCTGCCCGATCGGGCCGAGTCTGGCGAGTTTCATGAGGGTCTCCCTAAGTCAGAGGGTTAGTTCGTGAGCGCTTCTGACGTCGGCCTTCCGAACGTACAGGCTGAAGGACAGGACCACGGCAAAGCACAGGCACGGCACGAGCATGGCGAGACGTATGCCCAGCAGATCGGAAACATGCCCCATCAGCCCGGTCAGAAATGCGCCGCCAATAATGGCCATGATGATGAGCGATGCGCCGAGCCGACGCTCCCGCCCCAGCCCCTCCACCCCGAGCGCGAAGATCGTCGGGAACTGGATGGAGAGGAAAAAACTCGCCAGAACGAGGCAATAGAGCCCGGCATGTCCCGAAAGGGCCGAAGCGCAGAAGACAAGTAGCAGGCTCATCGCCGAAAATGATGTCAGCATCGTATTGGGTCTGATGCGCGCCATGAGCGATGTGCCGCAAAAGCGCCCGAGCGCGAACAGCACAAGGCTGATCAGTAACGCATTGGCCCCGGCGGCCTCGTTCATATGGGCGTTCGCCTCGGCATAGCGGATGGTGTAGCTCCAGACACCGATCTGCGCGCCCACATAGAAAAACTGTGCAATCACGGCGAAGCGGAGTCTTGCGCGCCGGAACAGACCCCAGAAATGCCTCATCTCCGGCGCCTCTCCCGCATGATGCTGCCCCTGAGGAAAGCGTATGAACGCCGCCAGCACAGCCAGCCCCAGCACGACCAGGCCCAGTGCGATATAGGGGCCGCGTACCGAAAGAATCTCCTGCCGGTAAAACAGGGCTTTGGCAGCCTCGGTCAAACCGGGATCTGTCGGGTCGAGCGTCCTGCCGGAGAGAATGAAATATTTTCCGACCAGAATGCCAAAGAGTGTGCCGATCGGATTGGCAACCTGTGCCCAGTTGAGGCGCCGTGCCGCGCCTGCAGGATCGCCTATCTCGGTCATGAGCGGATTGGCGGCCGTCTCCAGAAAGGCGAGGCCCCCGGCAATGATGAACAGGGCGACGAGGAAAAACTCGTACCGCCCGAATTCTGCTGCAGGATAGAACAAGAGCGCGCCGACGCCATAGCATCCCAGCCCGGTCATGATGGCGCTCTTGTAGCCGCGCCCCTGCATGAGCAGCGCGGCGGGAAGCGAGAACAGGAAATAGCCGAAATAAAAAACCTGCTGCACGAAGCTCGTGCCGAAATCAGACAGGGCGAAGGCTTTCTTGAACTGGGCAATCAGAATGTCATTGAGATTATTCGCCATTCCCCAGAGGAAAAACAGCAGCACCACAAAGGCGATAGCCACACGATAGGCGTTCTGGCTGGCTGGCGTCTGGCTTGTGGATGACGGGGGCGTTGGGGATTGGCCGTTATGCGGCTTGGTGGTCATGAAGAAGGGTCCTCCCCGCTAGCGGGACGTTGCCAGAACTCAATCGATCGCCCGATCGAGATGCACATAGCCCCCATCCACAAACAGGAACTGGCCCGTGGTGTGCGCGGCGCGCTCAGAAAGGAGAAACACGACCGTGTCCGCTATCTCCTCGGGTTCGGTGAAACGCCTGCCAAGCGGGATGCGTGCCTCGATTTCCTGTTTGCGGGTCTGCGGGTCATCGCACTGGGCAAGCCAGTTCTCGTAAAGGGGGGTCATGACCTCTGCCGGGATGACGGCATTCACACGAATACCGTCCTCACGCAGGGCCACGGCCCATTCGCGTGTCAGCGCAAGCTGCGCACCCTTGGCAGCCACATAACCACTTGTGTTGCCCTGCCCTGTCACCGCAGTCTTGGAGGAGATATTCACAATAGCCCCGCGCGTCGCTCTGAGCGCAGGCAGAGCATGATGCGCCATCGAGAAATAATGCCCCAGATTGTCCTGCACGGAACGCAGGAACTCTGCCGTGCTGGCCGCAAGCCCCACGCTGTCATTGGCACCGGCATTATTGACGAGCCCGTGAATGGCCCCGCACTCATGAAGCACATGGGCCACGGCATCATGGCAGGCCTGATCATCGCGCAGCTCGCAAGGGACGTAGAGATAACGCGCGCCCATCGCCTGGAGCGTCTCTGTCAGCCCGGCGCTGGGAGGGCGCCGGGCGATGATGGCAACGCAAGCCCCCTCCTTGGCAAGAGAATGGGTGATGGCCCCACCGATACCCTGCCCCCCGCCCGTGACGAGGAAAGTCTTGCCCAGCAGATCGAGATTCATGGCCGCCCTCCCTGCGCGGAAACACAAGCGTCGAATTCATGGGCGGCGAGACTCTCCGCATGCATCTCGATGGAATATCCCGGCCCCGCTGGCGCGCGATAAGCGCCCCCTCGCACCACGCAAGGCGTGACAAAATGCTCGTGCAGATGATCGACGAACTCGGCCACCCGCCCTTCAGTCGTGCCCGAGAAACAGAGAAAATCGACCATCGCCAGATGCTGCACATATTCGCACAGCCCCACCCCGCCTGCATGCGGGCAGACTGGCAGATCGAATTTCGCGGCCAGAAGCAGGATGGCCAGAACCTCGTTGACCCCGCCGACGCGGCAGGCATCGATCTGCACCACGTCGATCGCCCCGGCTTCCATGAACTGTTTGAACAGAATACGATTCTGACACATCTCGCCCGTCGCCACCGCGATACCGTCCAGTCCGCGCCTGATCTTGGCGTGACCCAGAACATCATCCGGGCTCGTTGGCTCCTCAATGAACCAGGGTCTGGCAAAAGCGAGATGCTTCATCCAGGCGATGGCATCGTCGACTTCCCATACCTGGTTGGCATCGAGCATCAGCTGGCGCTCGGGACCGATCACCTCACGCGCGATGGTGACGCGCCGGATATCGTCCTGCAGATCCCGCCCGACCTTGAGCTTGATGTGAGAAAATCCCTCCGCCATGGCCTGCTGGCAGAGCGTTCGCAGCCGCTCATCGTCATAACCGAGCCATCCGGCCGAGGTGGTGTAACAAGGGTATCCGCCCTGCATCAGAGTTGTGCGACGTGCCTCTTTCCCTCTCGCCCGCTGCTGCAGCAAAGCGAGCGCCTCCTGCCGGGTCACCACATCCGTGAGATAGCGAAAATCGATAGTGCTCAGCAGTTGCTCGGGGGTCATATCCGCGATCAGGGCCCAGAGCGGCTTGCCCTCGTCACGCGCCCAGAGGTCCCATACCGCGTTGACCACCGCGCCTGTAGCGAGATGCATGATCCCTTTATCAGGCCCGACCCACCGTAGCTGGCTGTCGGAGGTTACATGGCGCCAGAAGGCAGCTGCATCGCGTTTGATCGCCTCCAGCTCCAGCCCGATCACCAGAGGCGCCAGGGCCCTGATGGCCGCGCAGCACAGATCGTTGCCCCGCCCGATGGTGAAGGTCAGCCCATAGCCAGCAAGATCGGGACGGTCGGTGCCCAGAGTCACATAGGCAGCGGAGTAATCGGGATCGGGATTCATGGCATCCGACCCGTGAAGACCGGCTGAGGTCGGAAAACGGATGTCCCTGACGGTGAGTGAGGTAATTCTGGTCACATCGAACTCCACAAGAGCCGCACTGACGACTCGCTGTTATTCTTTGTTGATTGTCTCACTAACATTGTTATCTTGGCGTGATATGACACATAACCGAGAGCAACCCTCCCGGAGAGACTCGTTATGCCCCTTGAACGCCGCTGCTTCGCACTGGACCTCGTGTCCGATTCAAGGCTGATTGCCGAATACGAGGCTCGGCATGCCCCAGGCGCGGTCTGGCCGGAAATTCTTGCCGATATGCGTGATCGCGGCATTGCGGCCATGGAGATCTGGCGCTGCGCGGACCGCCTTTTCATGATTGCGGAAATCGAGAGCGACTCTTCCGGGTCGGACGTCATTCCCCCTGTCGTACGGAAGTGGGAGGCGGAAATGGACCGCTATCAGCGCCGCCTGCCCGGCACGCCGGAAGGAACAAAATGGCGTGCCATGACGCGCATTTTCGATCTGGCCGGGCAGCGTGCGGCACATACCGATCATGGCTGATGTAAATCCCGCGCCCCGCCTCAGGCGTTAACGGCCGTGATCACATCCGGGTTGATCACATCCGGGTCAGGGGGGCTCGCGCGTCAGTTGGGCTTGTGTTTCACTCCCCGCCCAGGATGACTGGCACGAATGCGTGCATAACCCTGCCGGGAGACCATTCATGAACAAGTCGCTATCCGTTGCCCTGACCGGGCAGGATCTGCTCGATCATCCTTTTCTCAATAAAGGACTGGCGTTTTCTGCCGAAGAGCGCGACGCGTTCGAGCTTCATGGCCTCCTGCCGCGAGCCATACAGACCCTCGACCAACAGGTTGAGGCGGCGCTGAAATTCCTTGATGCCCTGCCCTCGCCCTTTGCACGCCATGTGCATCTGCGGGAATTGCAGGACACAAATGAAACACTGTTCTATGCCCTGCTCACCCGCAAGATCGACGCCATGCTGCCTCTGGTCTACACGCCCACCGTCGGCGAGGCCTGCCAGCGTTTTTCCGAGATCTGGCGTCGCCCGCGCGGCCTCTTCCTGAGTTATCCGGAGCGCGACTCTCTGGAAGACGTGCTTGCCAACCCCGCCTATGACGATGTGCGCGTGATCGTCGTGACCGATGGCGAGCGTATTCTTGGCCTCGGGGATCAGGGCGCGGGCGGTATGGGCATCCCCATCGGCAAGCTTTCGCTTTACACGACCTGTGCGGGGATCTCACCCGATCACACCCTGCCGATCGTGCTCGATACCGGCACCAACAACCAGGACCTGTTGCAAAATCCGGCCTATATCGGCTGGCGTCATGAGCGCGTTCGTGGTGCGGAATACGACGCGTTCATCGAGCGTTTCGTCACCGCCGTCCAGACACGCTGGCCCCATGTCGTGCTGCATTGGGAAGATTTCAGCGGGGCTAATGCCGCGCCCATTCTGGAGCGTTATCGCGACCGGCTTTGCACGTTCAATGACGATATTCAGGGAACAGCCGCCGTCACCACTGCCGCAATTCTAAGCGCCAATGCGGCCCATGACGGCAAGCTCAAGGACGAAACGATCGTCATGCTGGGCGCCGGCTCGGCTGGCGTCGGCATTGCGCGGCTCCTGCTTCAGGTCATGCTTGATGAGGGCGCCGGTGAGGAAGAGGCTCTCTCACGCTTTTACATGCTCGATCAGGATGGATTGCTGCTGGATGGACGCGAGGGGCTGAATGAGGGTCAGGCGCTCTTTGCCCGAAAGGACTGGAAGGATCGCGCGACCGATTTCGAGAGCGTCATGCGTGAGACTCAAGCGAGTATCCTGATTGGCGTGTCCGGTGTGAAAGGGCTCTTCAGCGAGAAGATCGTGCGGGAGATGGCCAAGAACTGTAAACGCCCGATCATCTTCCCGCTCTCCAATCCCACCTCACATTCCGAAGCGACGCCCGAGGACATTATGACCTGGTCGGATGAGCGCGCATTGGTCAGCACGGGCAGCCCCTTCCCCCCGCTCGACCTGCATGGCCGTACCCACCGGGTGGACCAGACCAATAACGCCTATATCTTCCCCGGTCTGGGGCTCTGCCTGCTTGCCACCGGCGCCACCCGCGTGACGGACTCCATGTTCATGGCTGCCGCGCGCGGCCTTGCCTCGCTGTCGCCCCTGCGCAGCAATCCCGATGGCAATCTGCTGCCCCCGGTCACGCAATTGCGAAAAGTCGCGCTTGCCGTGGCCGAAGCTGCAGCCAGACAGGCGCGCGAAGATGGCGTATGTCCTGACTTCAGCGACGATGAACTGCATGAGCGCATCCAGTCCATCGTCTGGACGCCCGATTATTGTACTTATGAGAAGATCTGACATGAGCGATACACGGATCGAGAGCGACGGCCTCGGCGAAATCGAAATTCAGGCCGACAAGCTCTGGGGCGCGCAAACGCAGCGCTCGCTTCACTATTTCAGCATCGGCCGCGAGCTGATGCCGCGCGAGATGATCGAGGCCTATGCCATCGTCAAGCGTGCCTGCGCGAGTGCCAATCATCAGAGCGGCCGTCTGGGTGAGACGCAGTACAAGCTGATCACCACAGTCTGCGATGAAATCTTGGCCGGTCAGCACGCCGACATGTTCCCGCTTCATGTCTGGATGACTGGCTCTGGCACCCAGTTCAACATGAACATCAACGAGGTT
Organism: Asaia sp. VD9; assembly: GCF_037150015.1. Classification (NCBI taxonomy): domain Bacteria; kingdom Pseudomonadati; phylum Pseudomonadota; class Alphaproteobacteria; order Acetobacterales; family Acetobacteraceae; genus Asaia; species Asaia sp. VD9. Next base: position 540,268 of record NZ_JBBCQM010000001.1, read on the forward strand.
ATCTCGAACCGCGCCTGCCAGCTTTCCGGCGAGGCTCTGGGCAGCAAGCGCCCGGTTCATCCCAACGACCACGTCAACATGTCGCAATCGTCCAACGACAATTTCCCCACCGCCATGCATGTGGCCGTCGTACTCGGCAGCCGTCGCAGGCTGATCCCGGCCCTGACCCGTCTGGCGGAATCCATCGAGGCCAAGGCCGAAGAGTGGAAGGACATCGTCAAGATTGGCCGCACCCATATGCAGGATGCCGTGCCGGTCACGCTGGGTCAGGAATTCCACGGCTATGCCGGAATGCTGCGCGAGAATATCGCCCGTATTCAGGAAGCCGAGAAGGGTCTCTATCCCCTCGCCCTTGGCGGCACCGCGCTTGGCACCGGCATCAATACCGATGCCCCCTTTGCCGGTCGCGCCTGTGCCGAAATTGCCCGCCTGAGCGACGCCGCCTTCATGAGCGGCGAAAACAAGTTCGCCCTGCAAGGCGCGCATGATGCGCTGGTGCATTTCTCTGGTGCGCTGCGCACCACGGCAGGCGCGCTTTACAAGATCGCGAACGATATCCGCCTGCTCTCCTGCGGCCCACGCGCCGGTTTTGCCGAGCTGCATCTGCCCGAGAACGAACCCGGCTCGTCCATCATGCCCGGCAAGGTCAACCCGACCCAGGCCGAAGCTCTGGCCATGCTGGCCGTGCAGGTGATGGCCAATGACGTGGCCGTGGGTTTCGGCGGCGCCGGTGGCCTGCTGGAAATGAATGTCTACAAGCCGCTCATCATTCAGAACATCATGCAGAGCATCACCCTGTTGCATGACGGCAGCGAGAACTTCCGCACCTTCCTGATTGAAGGCACCAAGCCGAACCTCGCCCGCATCGAGCGCTATGTGGCAGAATCCGTCATGCTGGTGACAGCCTTGGCTCCCACCATTGGCTACGACACAGCCTCAAAAGTCGCGCATCACGCCATGGACCATGACTGCACGCTGAAAGAGGCCGCCTTGGCCCTGAACGCGGTCAGCGAAGCCGATTTCGACCGACTGGTCGACCCGCGCACCATGCTGGCACCGAATTTGAAGGGGAAGTAAGGGAAAGCGGGGCTCTGCCCCGCCCCCCGGAAAGGGGCAGAAACCCCTTTCATCCCGATAAGACTTGCATGGCTTTGCGTCGGCTTTGATGGGTAAACCGGTTGTCGAGAAATGGGAGGCGATTAGCCGAATGCAGACATAGCCTGCGCCCATATTCTTGGCACCTACCGACCAGATGTTGCCGTCCCCTGTAGGGATGCGAACGTCAAGATTTGACGAGAACCGCCAATCTAGCGTCATGAAGCTGTCGGTCGCCCCCCGCGCCGGGCCGTCCAAGTAGGCTCAGGACCTGCTCGAAAGCCATCGTACTCTCATGCCAGGATGAAGCGATATCTGAACTGGCGCCGTGGAAGGAGACAGCATATGGTATCCATTCAACCTACTGCCGTGTCGTCTCACCCTCAGCCCTCGCCACTTGACCGTCATTGGAAGCCCATTCGGGAGCTTTTTGGTCGCAACACGCCGCAGCTCGTCAATCTGGCTTTCTCGTTATTGCACAGCATAACGGTGTGGCCGATTGTCATTGACAGCAATAAGGGTCTATTACTTGATCAATATGTCAGGAGGTTCGGGTGAAGTCAGTCGCGTTTTTCAATAACAAAGGTGGCGTAGGCAAAACCACGCTCCTCTGTAACGTGGCGGCTTTCATCGCTAGAAACTACGGAAAAAAAGTGTGCGTCGTTGACGCTGATCCGCAGTGCAACGCTACCCAGTATTTCTTCGACGATGAGTCCGTACACTCGTTTTATACAAATCCGGGCGAGTTCACCGTCTATAAGATGCTTGAGCCGCTCTCACTCGGCGAGGGCTACAGCGATCAAATCCTGGTCCGAAAGGCGCCGCGGTTTGAGGTTGACGTTCTGCCCGGAGATCCTCGTCTCGCGTTGACTGAGGATTTGCTCGCAAACGATTGGGGGAGCGCTAAAGCTGGCGATGTGCGAGGCATTAGGACTAGTCTCGCGTTCTCAGAACTCCTGAAGCAGCTGTCCAGCTACGATTATGTCCTGTTTGACGTCAGCCCGTCGCTAGGTGCGATAAATCGTTCGATCATGCTGAGCGCTGACTATTTTATTAGTCCTGTATCTCTCGACATCTTTTCGCTCAAAGCGTTCGAAAACATAGCCTCGTGGATCGAGGGCTGGTGGAAAGAGTGGGAAAACGGCCTTAAGACTACTCGCCGCCCTGAACTTATCCCAAATCTAGCATATTCCCGACCCGAATTTATTGGTTACGTAACCCAAAGCTATCTCGCGAAGCGAGATAGAGAGGGTCAGCGGAGAGCCGTGCAAGCTTACGAGAACATACGGCAGAAGATTGACCAAGTTATCATCGACAATGGGCTGGCCACGCATCTGAACGGACGAGCATTCGAGATCGGTACGGTTCCGAACCTGTTCAGCTTGGTTCCTATGTCTCAGTCAAGTCATGCGCCCATCTTTTCCCTTACGGCAGGCGATGGCGTTGTCGGAGCGCATTTTTCCAAGGTGAAAGAGGCCCAGGACATTTTTGGCAAGGTGACCGCTGAGTTCTTGGAGCGGACTCAGTGAGCATCGACTGGAGTGAAGTCGTGCCAGACCTAAGCCGCCGCAAAGCGGTTATAGTAATCGGCAGTGGCATTTCGCGTCACTCCACTGGTTCCAACGGCAAAAAGCCTCCAACATGGAAAGACTTTCTCGCGCAAGCGGCGTCTGATTGTCCGGATAAGTCGGACATGGCGGCGATCGAAGACGCCCTTGCGTCGGGCGATTTCCTTCATGCTTGTGAGTGGCTAAAGAAGCGGTACGATTCTCGCTGGGCAAACTATTTGCGCGACACGTTTTCCAAGCCTGGCTACTCTCCCGCTCCTATTCACGAACAGATTCTCAAATTGGATAGCCGGGTAGTATTTACACTCAATTTTGACGATATTTATGAGCGCCATGCTGATAACATCCATCGGGGCTCATATATCATTAAAAACTATTACGATAAAGACGTTGAGGAGTTTCTTCGTGGATTCGGACGATACATAATCAAAGTTCATGGAAACCTGAACTCAACAACGGATATAATATTCACCCAAAAAGACTATTCTCAAGCTCGCATCAAGAACTCGGCATTTTATCAGGCATTCGATGCAGCGCTGTTGACTCATACTTTTATATTTTTAGGCTGCGGTATTTCGGACCCAGATATCAATTTGCTACTTGAAAACCAAAATTTTCGTTACCAAGAGCAAGCTCCGCACTTTTTTGTAACCTCCCACGGCTTTAATAAAGATCGTCAATACTCGCTGCGTGAGAATCGTAACCTTAAAGTGTTGGAATATGATCCGGTTGACGAGGATCATAGTGGACTCATAACAGAACTTAAAGCTCTCAACGACGCGGTCGAGGCTGAGCGCTTCGAGTTGGTTAGCACTACCAACTGGTGAATAGCGAAGAAAATAGGGTACTGAGGGCGCCTAGCTTCTCAGCGACCATTTTCGATCCCTGGAAGCGGATGGGCAAGAAGCCAACACAGTTGCACGTTCCGCGCCGATTAATCGGTTCGGGTGGTAACACCTCCTTCCATCAGAAGCCGCCGTCGCAGGAAATGACGGCTTTCTAGCAGCTGCCATCACCACTTCGATATCCAACATGAGGCAAAAGCTACCGCTGGGAGACCGAGCCTCAAAGGGAGTTTCCAAAGGGCGACCGCCCTTTGGCGGGCTTTAGGGTAGTCCCTGATCCCTTCCCCACATTGCACCCCCTTCCGAGATTGTTATACTGTTCCAAACTCGAAAGGACTTTGCATGTCGCGCAAGACTCTTGTTGCGGCGTTGCTGGCTTCGGCCTGCTTCGCCCTGCCCCTTCTTCCCGCCGCTCATGCGGCTGAGCCCGCAAAGAGCGAGGCGCCGAAGGAGGGATTGGCGGCGCTACTGCCTGCGGATTCTATCACTAAGCATCATCTGACCGCAGGCGGGCAGAGCATTGCCTATACCGCCCACGCGGGCACGGTCACGCTGCGTGACAAGGAGGGCAAGCCCTCCGCCAAGGTCTTCTATGTGGCCTATACGAAGGACGGGGCGAATGCCCAGACGCGCCCGGTGTCGTTCTTCTTCAATGGCGGCCCCGGCGCAGGCACGGCCTATCTGAATCTCGGTGCGGCGGGTCCGCGCGTGCTGCAATTCCCGGCGGATCATCCGGAAGATGGCGCGCGCGCCCGTCTGGCCGACAACCCGGATAGCTGGCTGCCCGCCACCGACATGGTGTTCATCGATGCTGTGGGCACGGGTTATTCGCAGCCGACCGACCCGAAGAAAGCTGCCGAGCAATTTTACAGCGTCACCAAGGATGGCGAGGCTTTCGCCAAGGCCATTGCGCTCTGGGTCGGTGAAAACGGGCGTCAGGGCTCGCCGCATTATCTGGTGGGTGAGAGCTATGGCGGCATTCGCTCGGCACAGGTGGCCGATGCGTTGCAGCAGCAGCAGAACCTTATCGTCAATGGCATCGTGATGATCTCACCCGCCATCCAGATGCAGTTTCTAGACAACACGAACAACCCGATGGCCTCGGCCATGGCGCTGCCCACCTTCATCGCCTCGCATCTGTCCCAAACCGGCAAGCTGACGCCGCAGGCGGTGGATGAGGCCTATCACTATGCGCTCGGCCCGTATCTGACCACCATCGCCAATGCCCCGCCGAAGGGAGATGACGCGAAGAAATTCTATACCGATCTCGCCGCCCGCACGGGCCTGCCGGTGGATGTCATCACCAAGGAAATGGGCGAGCCTAACCCGTTCGCGCATGACGTGCGCAGCCGCGATGGCCGCCTGTACGGCATTTACGACTTCACGCAGTCGATCCCTGACCCCTATGCCGATGGCATTGAGAACGGTCAGAGTCCGGAAATGACACTGTCCGGTTTCGGTCGCGCCTATGGCAATGCCTATAGCGGCTATCTGGCCAATGAGCTCGGCTACAAGACCGACCTCACCTATGATCTGCTAAGCATGGAAGTGAACGGCGCCTGGAAATTCACCAGCTCGGGCTCACAACTGACCGATCAGGTTGGTATTCTGCGCAAGATGCTGGCGCTCGACCCCAGCCTGCATATCTTCATCGCCAATGGCTATTTCGACATGGCCTGCCCGTTCGGCACTACACGCTGGACCAAGGACCATATCCCGGTCGGCGCCGATCGCATCGCGCTGCACCTCTATGAAGGCGGGCATATGCTCTACACCCGCCCTGCCAGCCGTGCCGCGCTCACGCGTGACGTTTCGGCATTTTACACCGATACGTCGAAGTAAGACGGTCGGGCGCGGGGTTTATATGCCCCGTGCCTTGGCGGGGTGTTACCCGGCACCCCGGAAAGGGGCGGAAGCCCCTTCCCCTCCGTTTTAGAAGAAACCGAGTTTCGTCTCGCTATAGCTGACCAGCAGGTTCTTGGTTTGCTGGTAGTGGTCGAGCAGCATCTTGTGCGTCTCGCGGCCGATGCCCGATTTCTTGTAGCCGCCGAAGGCCGCATGGGCGGGATAGGCGTGGTAGCAATTGATCCACACACGCCCCGCCTGAATACCGCGCCCCATGCGGTAGCAGATATTGGCGTCGCGGCTCCATACACCCGCACCCAGACCGAATTCCGTGTCATTGGCAATGGCCAAGGCTTCTTCCTCGGTCTTGAAGGTCGTCACCGCCAGAACAGGGCCGAAAATCTCCTCCTGGAAAATGCGCATCTTGTTATTGCCGCGAAACACGGTTGGCTCGATGTAGAAACCGTCCTTCAGATCGCTCCCCAACTGCGCCTCGTGACCGCCTGTCAGAAGCTGCGCGCCCTCCTCCTTGCCGATGGCAATATAGGACAGGATCTTGTCCTGCTGCATCTGTGAGTTCTGAGCCCCCATCATCGTTGACGGGTCGAGCGGATCTCCCTGCTTGATGGCGCGCACACGCGGCAACACCTTCTCCATGAAGCGCTCATAGATGGACTCATGCACCAGAGCGCGGCTCGGGCAGGAACAGATCTGCCCCTGATTGAGCGCGAACATGGCGAACCCCTCGATCGCCTTGTCCAGGAACCCGTCATCGCGGTCCATCACATCGGCGAAGAAGATATTGGGCGACTTGCCGCCCAGTTCCAGCGTTGCCGGAATCAGGCTTTCGGCGGCTGCATGGGCGATGGTCTTGCCCACGCCGGTCGAACCGGTAAAGGCCACCTTGGCAATGCGCGGGCTCTTGGCGAGCGCATCTCCCACATCGCGTCCCGTACCATTGACGATATTCAGCACACCGGGCGGAAACAGATCGCCGATGATATCGAGCACGACCAGAATACTGGCGGGCGTTGTCTGGGCCGGCTTCATGACCACGCAATTCCCGGCAGCAAGCGCGGGGGCGAGCTTCCAGGCCGCCATCAGGATCGGGAAATTCCACGGGATGATCTGCGCGACCACACCCAGAGGCTCATGAAAGTGATAGGCTACCGTGCTGTCATTGATCTCGCCAAGGCTTCCCTCCTGCGCGCGGATACAGCCGGCAAAATAGCGGAAGTGATCGATGGCAAGCGGGATATCGGCATTCAGCGTCTCGCGGATGGGCTTGCCATTATCCCATGTCTCGGCACGCGCAATCAGGTCGAGATTTGCCTCCATGCGATCCGCTGCCTTGAGCAGAAGCAGCGCACGATCGGCCACCGAGGTCTTGCCCCAGGCTTCACGCGCCTCATGGGCAGCATCCAGGGCCAGTTCGATATCGGCGGGGGTGGAATGCGGGACCTGACACAGCACCCGCCCATCAACGGGGGAATGATTATCGACATATTGCCCGGCAACCGGCTCACGCCACTTCCCGCCGATGAAATTGCCATAGCGCTCGCGAAAAGGAGGTGCTGCCTTCGAACCCGTCATGATACCGACCCTTCCAGACAAGGCGGCAGTTTTTCCTGCCTGTCATAGAAGCCGCAGGCACTGCATCGCCAGACCTGTGCGACCCCACAAAACACGTTTTCTGTGATGTCTCACACTCAGGGTGATAAGAGCATGGTTTGCCCCGCGTCAGGGCTCAAGCCAACGCGAGGTCACCGCTTCGTGAAATATAACCGTGAAGTCAAATTGTGCCCCGAGCATAGGCAGTCAGGGCGTAATCAGGACAGGCGGCGCAAACCGGCGGTTTTGCAAAACAGGCAGAGCCTGCCGGGTCTGGCCCAGATGCGCCGGATCGAATACGGCAGAGATCAGCCCCGCTGCATACCCCTTCGCGGCAATCACGGTGCCAAGCGGATCGATCATCAGGCTGTTGCCGATATTCTGCGTCCCGCATTCCCCCGCCCCGATCACGTAGCAGGTATTTTCCAGCGCGCGGGCAGCCAGCATGATTTCCCAGTGCCGCTCCTTGCCGGGGCCTTTCAACCAGGCGGCCGGCACCACAATCACCTCGGCTCCTTGCAGCGCGAGAGACCGCGCCACTTCCGGGAAGCGCACGTCGTAACAGGTCATGAAGCCAATCCTCACACCGTCGAGCGTAAGAACGGGTGGCAGGTCATGACCCGGCGCGATCAGTCGGGATTCCTGCATTGCAAAGGCGTCGTAAAGATGGAGCTTGCGATAGCAGGCCAGACGCTGCCCGTCCTGCGCCACGACAAGCGTGTTGAAAAATCGTCCCTCACCATCCGGCACATTGACGCAAAAGGCGACCATGATCCCCTGCGTCTCTGCGCAGAGCCGGGTTATGAAGGGACCATCCAGAGGCTGCGCCGTGCGCAGCACATGATCGGGATCCTGCGCATCCCGGGCGAGAATACCCTCCGGAAGCACGAGCAGCCTCGCGCCCTCGGAGCGCGCCTGCCCAATAAGCGCAGTCGCCCGCGCCAGATTATCTTCCCAATCGGCAGAGACGGCAAATTGCCCCGCAGCCATACGCATGATGGTGTTCCACTCCTGCCCGAGGCGCTTCGGGTGGCGCTGGCAGGTTTATCCTGTCCGCTCCAAAGCGGCGTAAAGGCTAGCGCGGCCAGTGGCCTCGCTCCAGAGAAAAGGGCGCAGGAACAGGACGAAAATCCGGAACGCGATCAGATCAGGCTGGCAGCCCGAAAGCTGGTCCCCAAACGGTCCACGAAGCCTGAATCGACGGACCAACCGGCCAGAGCAGCAGCGGTGATGACCGCTCCCCCAATAGGCGGCAAGCAAGGATCAACCGGCAATCCGCATCGATGCGCAATGGCATCGCGCAAGACCGCGCTGCGCATGGTGCCCCCCGCATAGCTCCAGGGGAGATCGGGAAAAGCGAGACGATTCCGCAAAGCCTGGACATGCAGGGCAAGATCATGCGCGGCGCGCTCCATGATCCCGAGGGAAACAGGACAGCCCATTTCCGCAAGCTTCCCGGTGTCGATGGCCAGTGCCGCCACGGCCGGGCGGGCCTCATCGAGGGTCGCATACCATTCCAGTAGCGCCGCACCGCATTCCTCATGATCCTCAGGCCACCCCCTGAGCGCAGCAAAACGGGTGACATAATCGCTCTCGTCGGTTTCGCGCCCGTCCAGCGCGCGCGCGAGATGAAACAACGCGGCGCGACCGATCGCATAGGCACTGCCTTCATCACCGAAAAGACTGCCCCAACCGCCCACGCGCGCCGTTTGCCCGTCTTTCCCCTGGCCCCAGGCCATCGAGCCCGTGCCGGACAGAAGGAGCACGCCGGGCTGATTCAGAAATGCGCCACGGCAGGCCATATCCACGTCATTATGAATGACATGCGGCACAGGGCACAAACCAGCCACGAGAGCCGCGAGTTCCTGGCTCAGGCGGCGGCTCTCTCCATAACCCGCCATGCCCAGAGCAGCGGCACACATATGCGACGACTGATCCTGCAGAAGAGACCTGACAACGCTACGCCATTCGGGAACATCGAATGGATTGGAGCCGCCTGCCTTGCGCATCTCGGCAATACTGCCGTCCGGGCGGACGCGCAGGAGAAGTGTTTTCGTGCCGCCGCCATCGATCGCGACAATATCGGTTTTCTGCACGTTGTTCCCGTCTTCAAGCCGTTGAAACGCGCCCGGACATTCTCCGGGCGCCCGCCATGAGTCAAGCTCTGCCGGGCATGGCGCCCGGAATGGGTCAGAACCCGGTAGATACGGAAACCAGCGCGGCAAAATTACCGCCCACCAGATAGAGCGGCGCCCCCGCACTCGTCTTGTTGCCGTAAATCCCGGTCCGTGTCTTGGCGCTCGTCACGAAACTGGCCGGGGCGGAACGATAGATGTTATTGCCGATATTGACCAGATTCAGCTGGATTTTCGGCCCGCTCAGATGCGGCACACGCGGCAGCCTGTAGCCCAGAGTGATGTCAGACAGAACATAACCCGGGATGCGCTCGTCATTCATGAAGGTCGAGAACTGCGAGCTGATATAACGCAGGCTGAAATTGCCGAAGAATTGCTTGTTATCGTCATACGCCAGCCCCACCGAGGCTGTAACATGGGGGCTCGCCACCATCGTCTTGCCCGAAGTTGGCAGATAATCGATCACCGATTGCCCCGCCGCATTGGTAGCCGAAACAGGCAGATTGTTATCCGTCGTGGCATGCAGATACTGGGCCGACACATAGGGGCTGATATGGTGCCAGGGCTTCAGACCGAACTCGCCCTGAATACCTCGGATCGTTTCCCCCCCCACATTGATGGGCATCGAGACGAGCGTATTGGTCCCCGGGATATAGGCGGTCGAACTGACCTGATGATTTGTCAGGTTCATATTAAAGGCCGAAACCTGGAAATGAATGAGCGTCCCGTTATGGCGGTAGCCAATTTCCTCTCCAATGCCATATTCGCCATTCAGATTGCCAGGCTGTGAGGTGGCACCCACTGCATTCGGATCGAAAATCTGGCTATAGGCCTGTACCGAAGCGGGCGCCCGAAAGGACGTCGTGCCATTGATATAGATCTGATCCTTGGAGGTCAGGGCGTAGCTGACCGCAAGCTGCGGAAGCGGCGCGAAATAATTGCGCACGGTCTTGTAGGGATCGGCGCCCGGCACGTCATTCGTCCCCTGACGCGAGACCATGACCGTTCGGAACCCGGCGCTCAGAGTCAGTTTGTTATTCAGAAGCTTGAGCGTATCGGCAATGAAGAGGGCATTGATCTGCTGCATGAAGTTCAGGTTATACCCGCTCAGCAGATCGCCCCCCGGTACGCGAATGCCATAAGCCCCATAGGAATTGGCTGCCTTGCCTGAAAAATCGACCGTCGCGAAGGTGGAGTGCTCCTCATGCATGGCGTAGGAATACCAGTAGCCGCCTGAGAGGGTGTTATGCCCCGAGGTCCAGTCCAGCGATGTATTGACCGCCCCCACCTTCTGGTTCCACGGATCGACAGCCACGGTCGTGACCTTGCCATTGGTAACATAGGGCTGGTTCAAATCGCCATAAACCTGAGTGCCGAACGTACCGCCAGACGCAGGAATATTCTCGCCCCCCACAGCCGGGCCGTATTGATGCACATAATAGGGGGTCACGCTCAGCTTCAGCCCACGGGCGAGCGTGAAATGGGTCGGGACCACGACATCGAGCGAATTCAGGTTGCTCAATTGGAGCTTGTAGTAATTGGCATCGCCCGGCGTGTAATGATCGCTGTAACTTAGCCCCTCTCCCCATTGCTTCCACTGCGCAGCGCTTGGTGCTCGAAAAGGGGTCTGCTCCTGACGATTATATCCAAAAACCGCTGTGACCGAATTGGCATCGCCCCATTCTTTCACGAACTTCGAATCGACATGGTAGCGCTTGAGACCACCGGGGCCGCGCCAGTTGTTATTGGACTGATGGGAAAAGGACATGAAACCGCGTATGTCAGTATTCCCGATATCTCCGGTATCCAGACGCAAGAATTCCTTGTTCGCGCTCTTGTTGCCCCCCATCAGATTGATGAAGCCGCCATATTTATGGGCGGGGTTCATCGCCGTTGCCGATATCTGGCCACCTACCGCGTTGAACGTGGGCGCATTCAGATCGGGTGAGCCCTGAGAAACCGTGACAGAGCCCAGATTCTCCGTATCGACCAGCATGGCCGTATAAGGCTCGTAATTGATCGGATCTGCCAGAGGTGCCCCCTCGAACAGATACCCGATCTGACTCTGGTTCATGCCACGCATGGTGATGTTATCGCCCGCTGTCGCGAGCGGGCTTTGATTGGCGTAGACGACGCCCGGCAGAGTGGCGATCATCGAAGAGATATTGCCAGTCGGTGCCTGCTTGGCGATGAAATCACGCGTCACGCCACTCTGTGATCGCGGCGCCGTCTGACGGGGCATCAAGCCGCCGCCTGCTGTCGTGTTACTGGTGCCATCCGCGTGACGACCGGCAGAACGCACCGAGATTTCCTCGGCCTGGGGGTTCGGACCAAGCACTGAGCCCTCGGTAGCGCTATTCGCCTTCCTATGCGTAGGGGTTCCCATACCTGGTTTGGTCTGCACCGAACCCTGCGAGGGGGAAGAACCTGTATGCGTTTGTGCGCCATGATGCCCAGCAAGGCGCTGATGCGGTGACGCCGCCTCAGCAGCAGGGGCCGACAGGGCATAGTTCGTTGCGATAGCGGAACAGAAAAGAAGGAGATCACGTCTCAGATGCCGCATGGTCTACTCCTGCCGGACAGATTTAAGGTTGTATAGAATGATGGATACAGTGATTTTCGTTTTTGTATCGCATCGATCTATCGTATTTCCCGGACGTTAGACGGGTGATTACACTGGCGCAATAGTTTATTCTAAAAACTAATTGCCCTGTCCGCCTCAAGGGCAGTTTATCGGCTCAAGTCATTGTTAATGAACGAAAATATTATCTAGATACACTATACCCTTAATTTATGTCGAAAAACTAAGTCGGAGTTCCTAAGTGCAGGATCAACACCGCTTTTTTGAAGCCGGATCATGACTCAAACCTGACGGGATTACGCCTGCCCATGCGCCTTATCATCATGCCGGACCAGCATTCCGCCACGAGACTCGCCGCGAACGAAATCGCCACGTTGATGAATGCCCTCCCCAAGCCTGTACTCGGCCTTGCCACTGGTCGCACCATGGAGGGCGTGTATGGGCATCTTCGCCACCTGCACGACAATCAGGGGCTGGACTTCTCGCGAACGACAACCTTCAATCTCGATGAATATGTTGGCCTCCGTGCCGAGGACACGCGCTCCTATCACTACTACATGCGCGACCTGCTCTTCTCGCACATCAATATCGACCCTCGTTCAACCTACCTGCCTGACGGCGTGGCCTCTGATCTCGCGGCCGAATGCGTTGCATATGAAAATGCCATTCAGCAGCATGACGGAATCGACCTGCAACTGCTCGGGATTGGCGATACCGGTCATATCGGCTTCAATGAGCCTCCTTCGCCCTTCGATACGCGCACACGCTGCGTATCCCTCAATGAGAGAACCCGGCAGCAGAATGCCGCCATGTTTGGTGGAGATCCGGCGCAGGTTCCAGCCGAAGCCCTGACGATGGGCGTGGGAACGATCCTCGAGGCCCGGGAATTGCTGCTTCTGGCGCTGGGAGACGCCAAGGCCAGTATCATCGCAAAGGCGCTCGAGGGAGAGGTAGGCCCTGAAGTCAGCGCGTCAGCCATCCGCCTGCACGATCGATGCACTGTCATTCTCGATGAAGAGAGCGCGGCCCTGCTCAGTGCGGAAACGAGGGAAAAAGCGGATTATACGCGGGGCTGATAGCCCCCCCCCCCCCCCCCCCCCCCCCCCCCCCCACGCGGCCTGCTCTCTCCCTGGCCCCCGGGCTGTCCCCCCCGGCGCCACCCCCCCCCCCCCCCGCGCCAGCCCGGGGTTTGTGTCTGGCGGGGGGGGTGGGGAGGGGGGGGGGGGGGGGGGGGGGGGGGGGGGGCGGGGGGGGGGGTGGGGGGGGGGGGGAGGAGAAGGCAGGGGAGATG